>CAZQRP010000006.1:0-133235 GCA_964596125.1 uncultured Dehalococcoidales bacterium
TAAGCGCTGAAAGCATCTAAGCGCGAAGCCCACCCCAAGATGAGATCTCCCATCCCGATTTCGGTCGGGAGTAAGACCGCAAGTAGACTACTTGCTTGATAGGCGGCGTGTGTAAGCAGGGCAACCTGTTCAGCTAAGCCGTACTAATGGTCGAGGTCTTTGACTTACATCAGGCTGAGCGCAAAACACCTATTCATCGACGCGGGGTGGAGCAGTGGTAGCTCGTCGGGCTCATAACCCGAAGGTCGTTGGTTCAAATCCAACCCCCGCTACCAAGAACAACAACAAAGGCAGGTCGCAAACGGCCTGCCTTTTACATATCCATCAATACATGCCAGATATAGCGGCTGACCTGTATCAGTGCGCCTATGCCGCCCCAGAACATAATTGCTACGACAGCCAGGAATATCACAGTTAAGCCGATAAGAGTTGCCGGTCCCATAATTTCACCTGATCATATTTATTTGCCCCAGTCTTTTTCTTCGGATAGGAGCGGAAGTAAGCCAGGCTCATCTTCATTTACAAACCGCTTCTACCACTTATTAATTCTATAACATGCAAATAAGTTCAACATCAGCCAAAATGCTTATGTTATATTGCGTGAAATGCCTAAAGTGTCTCCTCAACGAATTGAATTGAAAAAATAGGTTGTGGTACTATAGATATAGTTTTACTACCCAAAAAATGTCTGTCACGGAACAGAGCGGTGAAGATTTATGCCTGTAATGCATGGTGCCAAGATTCCGCGCAGATGGCTAATACTGGCACTTCTGGTAGTGGCTATAGGGGCATTTACCACACTAAATGTTATCAGGACTGAAGCCCAGGATGCCCCATCTATCCCTCACAAACTAGCCGGGCAGGAGCAGTGCCTCAACTGCCACGGTACTCAGGGGGCAAACCCCATTCCACAAAACCACTCTACTTTCGATGAAAAGTCCTGCTTGAGTTGCCATTCGACTGTGACACCTACCGCACGTGAAGAAGGTTGTTTGAGCTGTCACGGGCAGACCGGGCTTAGTATGAACCTGCCCAGTGGAGAGAAACTCTCGCTATATGTTGACAATGCCGAGTTTTCGAGTTCTATTCACGGCGGCAAGTTGCTCTGTACCGACTGTCACACCTCTATTACGGGTTATCCTCACCCGAAGAGAAATATTAGCAGTATTCGGGAATATAACCTGGCACTCTATGAAGCATGCAAGAATTGCCATTTCGATAATTATGCCAAGACTCTGGATAGTGTCCACTACAAGATACTGGCCAGCGGCGAGCAGAGTGCCCCTGTCTGCACAGATTGTCACGGCGCTCATAATGTAACAGTGCCGTCCCAGCCGCGCGCCAAGATTTCCCAGACCTGTTCCCGGTGCCATCAGGAGCTCTATCAGGAATATATTAACAGCGTCCACGGCAAAGCTTTGATTCAAAAGCAAAATCTGGACGTCCCTGTTTGTACCGATTGCCATCGGACTCACACGATACAGGACCCCAGGACCGCCTCCTTCCGGATCGAGTCAGTAACCCTGTGCAGCAATTGCCACAGCAATGAAAAATTGATGCAGAAATATGGTATCTCTACCCAGGTAGTCAAAACTTATCTTCAGGATTTCCATGGCGCGACTATAGCGATGGCGGGTAAGGAGAAAAAGGACATCTGGGTCAAGGAGGCGGTATGCACCGACTGCCACGGTGTCCACGATATCCAGGCGATTGATTCTCCTAACTCACCGGCAATAAAAGCCAATCTGGTTAAGGTCTGCCGCAACTGCCATCCTAATGCCACCAGCGACTTTCCTTCTGCCTGGTTATCACATTATGAGCCAACGCTGGAAAAGGCTCCTCTAGTGTATATTGTCCGAAGATTTTACTGGGTTATGATTCCATTTATCGCGGTTGGGCTTCTGGCGCATATTCTGATTGATGTGTGGCGGACAATAACTAATCGGTAGATAGGCGGGAGATTACTATGGAAATTGCTAAAATACCTGACAAAGAGACTATCCTCGATAAGGGTAAGAACGAATATTTTATCCGTTTTAACCTCAGTCTGCGTATCGAACACATTGTCCTGATGGTAACCTTTATCGTCTTATCTGTAACCGGGCTGGCTCAAAAGTTCTATTCCGTCCCCTGGGCTGAATGGGTCATACTCAGCCTTGGCGGAATCGAGTATGTACGTCTGATTCACCGGATCTTCGCGCTTATTTTTACACTGGGTATCGTATATCATCTCAGTTACGCATTTTACGGCTTATTTGTTAAGCACACCCGTCCTACCATGCTACCTACCGTCAAGGATTTGCGTGATATTATTAACGAACTCCGTTACAGTTTCGGCTTTGTAGATAAGCAGCCTCAATTCGACCGCTATGATTACCGGCAGAAGTTTGAATACTGGGGGATAATTTTTGGTTCATTCATTCTTATAATCTCCGGCCTCATCCTGATTTTCCCTGTTTTGACGGCGCAATTTCTTCCCGGAGAAGTCGTGCCTGCGGCCAAGGAGTTCCATGGTAACGAAGCTGTGCTTGCCGTCATCGTGATTGTTATCTGGCATCTTTACGACGTTACATTGCGACCTGGTATCTTCCCTGCCGATACCAGTATCTTCACCGGTAAAATATCGAAAAAACGGCTGATTGAGGAACATCCCCTGGAATACACCACTCTTACCGAAACCAGGCCCGACGAGGAAGAACTTACTCTGGAAACACCACCTGCTGAATGATCTGGAACAATGGAATTTCTGAGTTCTGGCACCATACAGTATATTACTCAGACGGTACTCCATACCACGATAATCGCTGTTGTCATCGAAGCAATCCTTGGTATCTACCATTTTCGCAGATCTTTTCACCAGATTAGATTCCGATTTCTGGCATTGCTCCTTCCCGTCCTCTATCAACCTTTTTTCTTCTTGCTTTCTCCCTCGCGCTTCGGTGAGGATTTTCATCTGAATGTTGCATTGTTTGACTCAAATCGATGGCTGATATTGAAACTCGGGGGAGGAATTCTTCTGGGTTACCTTTTCCTCGGGATACTGGCAGCAACAGCCCTGTTCTTTCTCTTCAAAGAAGCAGCTCCGTTTGTTAAGTTCTATTTTGGCGAGCGCCCATCGTTACATCGGCTCTCTCCCGGAGAAAACGTACGATTAGAAAAGGTAATAGCGCGCCTGACGGATGAAAAGGGTCTGCCACAGCCACTGGTTTTGTTCTCGGCGGACAACGAGCCGGTTATCCACACGTCAGGCCTCAGGACGCTGGTCATATCAGCTTCACTGATAGATCTGCTCGATGATGATGAGTTGGAAGGTGTCGTCGCCCATGAGTTGGCCCATTTCACCGGCGGAGTAGCTGGGATTAACCAGGCCAGCCTAGCTTTGAGGTTCTTGATGTTCTATAACCCGGTAGCTCTACTCGTTTTCCGCAGGATAATTAGCGATTTGGAAAAGCGTTGCGATGAAATCGCAGTTGCCGCTACGAGGAAGCCTCTTCCCTTTGCTTCAGGCTTGCTCAAAGTCATTCAGTATTCTCCTCCTGCAGAAACGCAGGAGCTAGCCCAATCGCTGCCGACTAATAATCTGAAAGACCGGGCACGCGGGGAACTCTTAAAAGAGAGAGTGAACCTTGCTTTACATCCGGAAGAAGAGAGGAATATGCCCAATTATATTTTCCGCATGGTGGCAACCGCCGTATCACTAGGAGCACTGCTATTTTTTGTTGTCTGAGTTGTAAGGAATATAGTAAGTATGAAAAATTTTATCAGGAACTTGCAAGAGTTGATGGCGATACTTGTGGTGGTTGGCATCACTGCAGCAGTACTTTTTCTGCTGGGAATGCTGCCATCTCATCTCCAGGCTCTTCCCGGCGTCCGGGAGTATGACACGCTCGAGGAAGCACAGAGAGCGTTGGGTTTTGAAATTGTCATTCCAACCTATTTCCCCAGCTACCTGTCCTGGCCCCCAGCACGGATTACGGTAGAGATTTCATCAGTATCTCAGGTAGAAACGCTGTTTGTCTCTTCTGAACAAAACACCGAAGTTCTATTAGTAATGCAGTCTACTGCCAAAGATGGTTCCTTGCCCCCGTCATTGCCGTGGATTGAGACTGTTCTGGACGAGATGCCGATAAGTGTGGGAGATAGCGCCGGCAGTCTGGTTATCGGCGGGGGGGAAAATGGGCAGCTGATGAACGGAGCACAGTGGAAAACAAACAACTTTCTATTTACCATGGTGACAACACAGCCGGTACAGGAGCTGCTGAGTCTAGCTCGAAGTATGCATTATTGAGTTTAGCAACCTAGCTTTAATTTTGGCGGAATGTTTGAAGGATGCGGTCAGACGTTTGGTTGACCCAGTCTTTAGGTTATTTGACTATGATTCATGACCTGACTTAACATGAGGATGGCCTTAAATTTTATGAAACCTACTCAGAGGTTTCAAGATGAATTCTATTGTTAGTTCGAACATCGGTAGGAGAATTCTGCTCCTTGTTACGGTCAGTATACTGTTGATGCTCACAGGCCTGGCTATCTCCGGCTGGTTAGCGACGCGGTGGAGCAAGGAACAGGTCTTCCATGAGAGTCAGTCACTTGCCGAGGCTACCGCGAGCTATCTAGATTATATATTAGGGCAGAATTTAGCCCGCCTAGATAGTATCCAGTTAGCTTCAGGGGTAGATATCAGTGACAATAACTTAGAGCCGGAAAAGCGGGCTCTCCATAGCATCTACCTTAGCTCGATTCTCGATGGCGTCTTTATTACCGACGAGCAGGGTACCGTGCTCTGGGCAGAACCGTACCAGAGCAGCATAATTAACGCGAATATCAGCCAATATCCACCAGTACAGCGAAGCTTGACAGACAAAAGACCATATATTTCGGATGCCATAGCCATCGAACCGGGCGGGCAGGAAGTAGTGTTAATCGTCTCTCCTCTGCGTAATAATGAAGGGAAAATAGTTGCTCTTGTCGGAGGTCAGATTAACCCGAACGGAAGGAAACTTACGGAGATAACCCGGCTGGTGAAGCTGGGGACATCGAGTTATGTCAATATCATCGATAGTAATGGGGTAATACTAGCCAGCAGTGACACCGGGCGGTTATTAAATAATGGAACAGATGGTAATAAGGATGAAAAAAATGAGATAATAAATTCTGCCCATATTTCGCTGGCGCCCTGGTCGGTCACAGTCAGGCAGTCGTCAAAGGAAGCATTAGCCCCGGTACGCTCTATAACGCAACAATTTATTATCTTTGGTCTTGTCTCAACGCTTCTAGTGCTTTTCCTGGGAGTGGGTATGGCGCGTAGTCTGGTACGGCCTATTAGCCTGCTCTCGGTTTCAGTACAGCAGGTCTCCCGGGGTGACCTTTCCCACCCTACACCTCAACTGGGCAAGGATGAGATCGGTGAGCTTGGTCAGATCTTTGATTCAATGAGGTTAGCCCTTAAGAAATCGCTCGAAGAGATTCAACAGTGGAACCGGGAGCTTGAGGCTAAGGTCGAAGAAAGGACGCGAGAGCTTGAGGAATCCTACCGTGAAATTGAGCGCGAGGAAGCTGACCGGGGGCGGCTTCTACAGAAAGTGCTAACCGCGCAGGAGGAGGAAAGAAAACGCATCGCTCGCGAGCTACATGATGAGACCAGCCAATCATTGGTTAGCGCAGTGATAAGGCTTGAGACACTGACGGCTTCAGCTACCAGCAGGGACACCAAAAATATGCTGACTGAAGCTAAAAATCTGGCATTACGGACAATTGATAACATTCACAAGATTATTTTCGATTTGCGTCCTTCGATACTGGATGACCTTGGTCTTCTCTCTGCGATACGGTGGTATGCCGAAAACCGCCTGGGTGCGGAGAGCATCGCAGCCCGCATTGAAGTGACCGGGGTAGAGAGGAAACTGCCGCCTCAGGTAGAAATCGCCCTGTTCCGTGTAACCCAAGAAGCGATTAACAATATTATCAAACATGCCGAGGCTAAGAATGTGGTGCTCTCCGTGGAGTTTGCCCCTTCGGCGATTAAAATCGAAATAGAGGATGATGGTAAAGGGTTTGACCTGAATACTGTCAGCCTTCAGCCTGATGAAATTCGGGGAGTAGGGCTGCTCGGTATGAAGGAAAGGATGGCTCTCATTGGTGGCAAATTGAGGATAACAACGCGCCCCGGCGGTGGTACATATGTTGCCATTGAGGTTAGTTTGGATAAGGAGGTGTAGCATGCTGAAAATCAAGGTCCTGATTGCTGATGACCACGCTATCCTGCGGGAAGGAATACGAATGATTCTTGCATCCCAGAATGATATCGAGGTGGTAGGCGAAGCTGCTAACGGGCAGGAAGCAATTGAAGAGGTCAATAAGCTCGCCCCCGATGTGGTGCTAATGGATATCGCTATGCCAGGCCTGGGAGGGCTTGAAGCCGTGTTGGAAATCATCAAGCTGAGACCGGAGACCAAGGTCTTAGTGCTGACTCAATACGAAAATACGGAGTACATTTACCGTTTACTGAAATCCGGCGCCTCCGGTTATGTCCTCAAGAAAGCAGCCGGAAGCGATTTAGTCAATGCCATCCGCTCTGTATACCATGGGAAGTCTTTTGTTGACCCGGCTATTGCCGACAAGGTTATCAAAGGATTTCTGGAACGTCCGGATATCAGTAGAGATGAAGCACTGTATGACGGCTTGAGTGACCGGGAAAAACAGGTCTTAAAGCTGCTTGCCGAGGGACATACTAATCAGCAGGCAGGAGATATTCTTCACTTGAGTATCAAGACGGTTATGACCCATCGTAACAACCTGATGGAAAAGCTGGGACTCCACAACCGTACTGAGCTTGTCAAATACGCAATCCGTAAGGGGCTGGTGGATACGAATCCATGAGTCAGCGACTTCGAGAGCTTGATTCAAGACCAAGACCGCATTTAAGAGCAGACCAATCTAAGTGTTTCTGCCTGCGGGGCTACTCAATATTGCCACCATCACTCAGTCTTTTTTCCCTGTTCTTTCGGGTGTTCTACCGATATCCGGAACCGGCATTACCCCTTATAATATAGGTGAACGTAGAGAAAGGAGGTAAAAGACGATGAAATGGAACAAAGGTGGAACGGTGGTCCCGAAGGGTGTCTATCTCAACCCGAGAATGTGGGAGTTTGTACAGCTCTACGATGAAAATCCCAGATTGCCTGGAGGCGATAATGTGACTTATTTGAAAGTACCCGCTGTGCTGACGGTGTTTGCAGGACCTCTGGCGGGTCTGGTGTTCATAATTTTTCTACCGCTCGTCGGCATTGTAGGGCTAATCAGCTTCCTGGTCTATAAAGCAGTTCAGA
The DNA here is from genome assembly GCA_964596125.1 of uncultured Dehalococcoidales bacterium. GTDB lineage: Bacteria > Chloroflexota > Dehalococcoidia > GIF9 > UBA5629 > CAZQRP01. The sequence continues at coordinate 7,329 of CAZQRP010000006.1, forward strand.
AAGTGTCTCTTTTAACGCAGAGAGCATTGCGACCAATGGCGGTGGAATGGAAACCAGGCACAGCCTACCTGGCAAAGAAGGGCGGCGCGACGAAGCTGCAGCCGGATGCAGAACTCAAGAAACTCGGGGAAGAGGTGGCTCAGAAGCGACAGAAGAAAGAGGAGTAAAAGGCATCTCGTAGGTTCAAATCCAACCCCCGCTACCAAGATAAACTAAGCCCTCGGTTTCTAAACCGGGGGCTTCTCATTTTCAAAAGAACTGCGGTTAACCGCTAGGTCGTAGGTCCAAATCCTACTGCCGCTACCATTTTTTAAAGCCGCATTAGAGCCCAAAATTCTTTCGCATGACAACGTGTATTATGATCATCTGATCTAGCGAGAATTTCATAAGGTAACTTAAATATTATTCTAAATTACCCGCTTTGATTTAAATTTAAGATAGCAATTTCTGTAGTGACTTCTATACTGTTGTCAAATCATCATATATAATAGTCCAAGATCCGAAAGAGGGGTGATTAAATTGAAAAAGTTGAATACAGCAGCAATCTTGATGTGTATCATTGGAGCATTTGGTTTATTTCAGGGCATCTGGGGCATTGCGGCAACCGAAAACTTCACTCAAAAGTGGGGAGAAATGATGGGAACAACTGCTAATGAGTCAGCGGTTCTGACAATGGCAATTACGTTTTATGCGGTATATCACTTTATTGGCCTAGCATTGTTAGCCATGGTTGCCGTAATTCCGCTTAGGAGAGCAGAGAGATGGGCCTGGTTCTCAATCCTGGTTTTCGGTGGGATTGGTCTGGGTTTTGGTATCGCACTCTGGGCTCCGTATGCTCCTTTCCTGTACGTTTTCTTTGCGATGTGGGTGGCAGCTCTGGCTCTTTCCGCAAAGCCATGTCTTCAAAAAAGGTGAGCAATGAGGAAGCATAAATGGTTGCCCTTGGTCGTTGGTTCAAATCCAACCCCCGCTACCAATAAAAAATCAGGCTCGGAGTATTCAGCTTCGGGCCTTTTCTTTTCAGATGATGTCGACCTTCTGTCTCGCTCATTCAGTGAAGCAGGATGAGATCAGGGACGAGCATGGTAGGTTTGGACCTTTAGCTGAGTTGTATGGTTAGTACGATCAGATATAGCTGCTCTAGAAGCTGTATTTCTGTCCTAAATGGTCGTAAAAGGCTCTTAAGTTTGGCAGTGGGGTGTTAAATCTATAAATATAAGGCGATTATAGGAGCACTTAATAATTTTAAAGAAATTGTATGTGAGATTAATGAATCCTATCTTACAGTTACTTACAGTTAAGGGACTGTGAGATGACTAATAAAGAATCCCCCATACAACAGATGAAAATACGGTATAGCCCCATATGCTTATGATTCTATTAGTAACACCTATTGAGTATAGTTTTTCACCGCTCGTAGAATATAGACAATAATTTGGAATTATTGGCTGGGGAAGAATTACTTCAGAATCACCATTTCATGGATGCTATTATTCTGGCTTCTTTATTCCGAGTAGTCCTTCATAGGATTTCGCTTCGACAAGATCATTAATTGTAATTAATTTGATGGAATTAGCCATCCCAAGTGCACGGGCAGCAGCCGTGTATTCAGAAGTTGATATAATCATACCTGTCTCAACTTCAGCAGAAGACATGTATGACAGCAATTGCCGAACAGCTTCCACCGACACTCTACTCTGTCGACTCATCTTCTTGATCTGTACCATGATAACACCTTTATGCATGGGAGACGCACATAAAAAATCGTAACCTAATTCCTCAATTCCGTGATGACGGCTAATGGTGTATCCACTTTCCAAGAATAAGCTAGCTATAAGATTTTCAAAATCAGCCGATTTCATCGATTCAAGATAACTGGGATCAGCATATGCAGCTTGCAATGCCTCGTTTGCTGATTTATATTTCGGAGGTTGATGCTTTTTAGTTACATGAAATTGTGATAACCTCCTTGCTACTAACCTGGCATCAAACATGTAATTCCCACTAATCTGTATATAAGGTATGCCAGCCAGATCAAATGCTAGTCTCTCATCTGGTTGCGCAACTATTAGAACGTGTTTCCCAGCCCCAGTGGCAAGACCCAATTCATAGTACACATTGGGATTACTTTCTGACAAGATTGCTACAACCGCATCAGCTGAATGAATTTGCGTAGTAATATAAGTAAAAATATCTCTGCCGCTAACCGTCTCCATACCTGTAACAACATCATGATTATGCTTGATCAACTCACGAACAATTGCCATTGCCAAATCATAGTCTCGGAACGAATGAGACACAAAGACCTTCATTCTATTCCCTCCAATGCTCTGTATATAGCCCAGAACTCGTAAAGCAAACGTTCCTTATCTTCCTGCTCCTCCATAGTTTCTACCCCATAAGCAGTTAACGTCTCAAGAGAGTTATGGCACATATTCAACTTGTTTTTAAGAATGCCTATGATGGCGTTGGTCATCTGTTTGATTGCGTCATCTCGACGTTTACTCGCTTGATCACGAGCCACACCCAAATATTGCCATTGCACCTGGACATTCCAAGCAGTGCATGTGCGATGTGCCCAGAGACCGACTTCAGGATCATAGTCAGAAGTTCCCAATGCATCAAGCAGGTTCCTTATCATATACCGCACTTCATCTTTACGCCAAGGTATAGCTCCCAACTCAGGAGGCTGAATTCGTTCCATGTCATAAATAAATAGAGTTCCAGTATCACAAAGGCGAAGTACGGAGTCAACTAGAAGCGCAGCCAGAATTGAAGGCATAACCTCATGGACAGTGTTTGTAAGTGTTATAAAGTCAAATCGGTTTGCTGGTTCATATAACTTGTTAAAATGTGTAAGGTCACCTACTTTTATATCAACTGTAGCTAATCCAAGATTTTCTGCGATTCTACGCGTCTCTCTCGCAAATTGTTGGTTAATATCGAATCCCCAATACTCTAAACGTGACCGGGCTTGAGGCGAGAGGTTTCTATCAAGGGTACCTATTATTTGACCACGTCCGCAAGCAAGATCAAGCCAGCAGCATTTGGATCCAGCCGGATTTGATAGCCGAGCTTGTAAAAGTGTGAGAAAAGCTTGATGCTGGGGAAGCATCCGTTCACTCTCCCGGAACGCATTTGAGTCTGCAATTGAATTCATGATGTCTCTATCTTGTTAATTGTTGTATAACATTGAATTCACATAAGAGGATTGCTTTCTAAAATCATCGTCAAAATTATATAAAAAAAGTTATACACACGTATAGTCCCATCATTTTTCACTACTAACATCTATTCTATTATCCCTGTTATAAACAATTTACGCAGAATCGATTGTAAGATCATAAGGAACTCCTTATTCCTCCCCTTAATGCCCGAGATACCGTCAACGATCGTGATGGCAGTAATCCTGCCTGTTCCGTTCTGAAGAGGCTTACAACTTCTTTATATACATCGATAACGTATGACTAAATTTTTTCATTGTTGTTGTTGCCCAATCTATTATTTGTGGATAATCTTCTTCTGAAAGAGATCTGATATTGTTTTTAATATCTTTATATATAGCTACTCTACATGCTCGTTTTTCTTCCAACTTTTCCCAAGTTAATCCTTCTATTTCAGCTGTAATTTTATCTTTTTCTTTGTATAGCTCCTCGAATATTCTTTCATTTTCATTTTTATCGCCAGTATCAATATATAAGTCTATAGCAATTCTATTGTTACTTTTGAAAGACCATTCAAATGAAAGCCCGCTTTTTCCTGCTCCAAAACTTAGCCAACTCTGTGCTTGTGGCTTGACTCTACGCCACTTTTGGTCAATTTTACTGTATTGATCTACTAAATTTGAATAGAATTTCAAATACCCTTTTGATGTGTCGCTTATTGGCTGAGTAGCTATTTTAATAGTTCGTTCCCAATCATTAGGCTTAACCACAACGATAAAATCTGCTGCAGGAGGAGACTCTTCAATCTTAATTAGCCTAATTTCTATTCCAAAAAATGATAGGCCAGATTCAGGATCGACTTTTTCATTTAGCCACTCTAATGTTTTTATATGTTCTTCTCGGAATTTTTCGGCAATCCAAACTATGAAACTTGCATCTTTTCCAGCGCCATATGTAAAGATTTTACCTAGATGATCGTGGTCAGTTATGCCGAACTGATTTTCTATAATAATTGTTCGATTTAAATCTGAATCTTTGGCGATTATATCGCACTTGAAACTACCCACACCTTCTTCGATGTTACTATCAATAATATCTAAATTTAATTCTTTTGATAATAAATCTAGATTTTCATTTAACCAGGGGGTAAAATCTCTATCCTCTTTTTCAAACACGTCACGTACTGCTATTATTTTCTTTCTATCAAGATTTTGCTTGAGCATTTTCCAACCTCCAACTATTAACCTATACGATCTTTACATAGCACCATTTTACTACTTCTTTATAATTAATCAACAATATGCTTATCCGTATGCCCGAGATACCGCCTCAAACGATTGTGTGGCAGTAATCCTGCCTGTTGAGTTCTGAAGAAGCGAACTCGATAATCCTACGGCTTACTACCTTCAAACAGACTATACCTTGACACCCATGACGGTGGTATTTAAGAATCCCAAATACACACTGAGTCTTACCACCAAATTCCTTCCCATTATGTGAACAACCCCATTGAGATAAAAACTGGTGCAATTTTAACGTTAAAACGAGAGACAATGAAGGACAGAAAATTACTGAAAACATCTTAGTTTAGACTATGTCTATAGTCTACATACAAATCGATATATCCTAAAACACAGGGCTACACGCCGAACAAAATGACAATTTGTATGCTGGCACATTCTTCAGCAATTGGTATACCCAGATTGACAAGATATAAACCAACAATTTAGTATTCCTTTGTAATAATGTATCCATCTCACAAACCGTACATCTCAGAGAAATAGATTGAGGATAAAAAAATGAAATTCCCTGATATCAGAAGCTTTTTAACTGAATTAGAAACCAGTGGCGAGCTAGTCCGTAGTACCGCTGAACTTTCACCCCGATATGAAGCAGCTTCAGCAATAAAGATGATCGCACAGAAGCAGGGGAAAGCAGTGCTGCTGGATAAAGTCAAGGGCTATGATATTCCTGTAGTCGGGAATATTCTAGGCAGTCGCAGACGACTCGCTCTAGCTTTCGATGTTACGGAGGGAGAACTTCCTGCGACTTACCTAGAGGGCAGGAACAAGCCGATCAAGCCGCACTTGATTGCACGTGGCCCCGTACAGGACGTTATAGTCGATAGTGGGATTGACATCCCTGGAACCATACCAGTGTTGACTCATCACCAAAGGGACGCCGGACCTTATATTACCTGTGGCTTCGTTGTTGCTAAAGATCCCGTAACCGGAGTTCGCGGATTAGGTATTCACCGCATTCAGGTCAAGGCGAAGGACACCGTAGGTATATTACTAGCTTCACCCCCATTGTCTGACTTTCTGGCTAAAGCAGAAGAACAAAACAAACCTCTAGAAATAGCCGTAGTAATAGGAGCAGATCCGCTGATGTATTTTACCAGCCCCCAATCTGCTGCTGCGGAAATAGACAAGTACGATATTGCTGGTGGTCTGGCCAGGTCACCCATCAAGCTTGTGAAATGTAAATCTGTGGACATTGAGGTTCCCGCCTATGCCGAGTTCGTCTTGGAAGGTTACATCATTCCACGCCTGCGGGAAGATGAGGGCCCCTTTGGTGAGTCAACAGGTTACTATCTGACCTACAAAAGTCCAGTAGCTATAATAAAGGCTATCACCCATCGCAGAAACCCAATATATCATGCACTTGTGCCCTTTGGCTCCGAGGAAAAAGTCTTACAGTTTCCGCGATTCCAGATAGATACCCTGGTCTGGCTTCAGGATGTTGTACCTGCGGTGCGGCAGGTTTATTGCCCTGCTTTTGGAGTAGTTTATGTGCAAATTGAAAAGCATGCCGATGAGGATGTAGCTGCGGTTATAAACGCACTATTTTTTAGCAGTGGCATTCCCTATTCCAAGATAGTGGTAGTGGTTGATACAGATGTTGACGTATTGAATCCAGATGAAATATCCTGGGCATTAGCAACCCGTGTCCGACCTGAAAAGGATTTAACGATTAAGACTGATCTACCTGGATTCATCATTGATCCCTCCGCCCTTGGCAGTGACGAGTTTGAAAAGTCATCACTGCCACGTACTAGAACGGCAAAATTAGGCATTGACGCCACCAAGCCCCAGGTTGAATGGGACAAGTATGAAAAGATTGATGTACCATTGGAGGTGAAACGAAAGGTCGCCAGGATTCTTGGTATCCAGGACAAAAACACATAGCGCCATTGTGCTTTCTTGAGGAACGGTACTCAACAACTGTCCAGTTTAATCAACTGAACATTCGCCTGGTTTGTTACCTTTTCCCCCTTGAAGCATACACAACCCCTTTATGCTTTGGCTCGCAGTATAATTACTATGAACACTTAATTGTGAATAAAGAGAGGGCGAGGTGATGACGAAAAAATATAAATGGTGCCTTATCCAGCTCTTCGGGATCGCCTTTCTACTGAGTAGCTTGATCATAGCTTGTAAGCAGGCATCCACCCCTACACCCACACCAATGCCTATACCTTCTCCTGCGCCGCCATCACCGAATCCTATGCAGCCTCTACCATCAGTACCGGAGTTCACGCCTTACGAGGGAACCCTGATTGATGTACATAGCCATGCGATACCAGACTTAACCATAGATAGGATTATTTCGTGTCTGGATAAAGCCCGCGTAACACGGGTGGTCCTGATGCCGAGACAGGGCGCTACTGACGCCATGGTGTTAAACTTTTATGAAATATTTCCTGACCGGATTATACCGTTTATTGGATTTCAGAATCGCCGCTGGTGTCATGACCAGGATGTAACATTTCCTCACCACGTTGAAAGTCAACTTAGAAAGGAAAAATTTAAAGGATTAGGTGAGATTGTTTTAAGACATTACGGAGTCCCTGAAAGAAATGTCTCAGGATTTGACATCCCTGCTGATTCTCATCTCATGATGCAAATCGTTGATCTGGCAGCAAGATACCATGTTCCGGTACTTATTCATCACGAAGCTGAGGATAAAACAATACCACCACTGGAAAGAACGATAGAACATAATAGAGAGACGATAGTAATCTGGGCACACCAGGGTCGTGCTGACCCGGATACTATACAAACGTTGCTGAGTAAACACCCCAATCTATACTTTGACATAGCTGGTCTGGACCCTTATGTTAAATACGGGCAAGAGAAAAACCCCATAGCCAGTCAGGATTGCATTCTTTATGAAAAATGGAAGCAACTTTATGAAACCTATAGCGACCGCTTTTTATTCGGTGTTGACACAGTTTTTCTTGATCACTGGGACAAATATGTTGAATGGGTGAATATTTACAGGAAGCTTATGGGTCAACTCACGCCTGAGACAGCTGAGAAGTTGGGATACAAGAACGCTCAAAAGTTGCTCGGCTTGTAATGCCTGGCATCAAAGGTGTTTACAGTTGTTATTCAGGGTGTAGAAGCAAAGTTTCGCGAACAACCCAGCCAGCAGTCAATACTAAACCCGGCATGAACAGAAACAGATACCTTATCACATCACTACTTTTAAAAAAGGTTTTTAAATTATTTTTACATATGTTAATTAACAACAGCAGTTACAATAAAAGTTTTTGTCACATAACCACCTGCCCACGACCTGTATTCCAGCTTAATAGTGCTCGTTCCCTCTCTGATAGCCCTAAATACCCAACTTTGTGCACTTGGTTCTCCTGGGGGCAGTACATAGTTGACCCCTTCGGCCTTTACTATCTTATTACCGTCATCTCCTTGAATTCCACATTCATAGCTGACTTGTTGTATTACAGATTGATCACTGATACTTGCACAATCAGACCATGAGTGTCCAGTGGAGGGATTAGAACATAGCACTACAGACAATAAATCACCAACCCCCATCTCGATTTGTCTGCTAATATTACTCATCTGGTTGAATTCGTTACATTCTACCCTGATATAAACGTTAGGCTGTCTTACCGTAACAATAGTGGTAGCCGTAACTGTACCCTCTGCACTGGTCGCTGCTATAGTGTAAGTGGTGGTTTTGCTAGGATATACCCTTTTCGTGCCTGTGAGGCTTACACTTCCATATCCCTGGTCAATAGAGACAGAATTGGCCTTGGAAACATCCCATCTGAGCGTCGATGAACTGCCTGCATCGATATTGCTTGGACTGGCAGTAAAAGAGTTTATCATTGGCGATAGACTGGGTGATGGACTGGGTGATGGACGAACAGTGCCACCACAGGCAGATAATGTTGTTAACAGTAAGAGCACTGCACAGATAGGTAATAGCAGTTTTTTCACCCTCGTCCCCCTCCTTATACTGTATCATTCTAAACGCTTATATCACTTATAGCAATAGTATATTGACAGCCACTTATGAGTGTCGTATTATAATTTTCCAGGAACTGTAATAGAGGACGATGTCTCGTTTCACATTGAAACGGGAGGTTTTAGTTAAATTCTTATCCAGCGGTGATGAATTACAATGCTAATTATGCCATTTCTGGTTATTGTGAAGCTGCTTGCAGTTTTAATTATGGTCTGCTGCCTCATGAAGCCCGCCTCTGCTTTTACCAATGAACAATCTTGATGCTAACCTGCCACAACAAAGACACATAGGAGATAAAGAGCATGGCCACAACAAGCAGAAAACAGGGAGAGGGAAAGGGAAGGGGAAAAACAGCATCACAAAAAACATCGCAGGCAACACGCCGTAGGAGCCCGGCAAAAGGCATAAAGAAAAAGAAAATAAAGAGCATAGAGCTAAACAAGAGGTTCTTTGCGATAACTATACCGTTAGCTGTTGTTCTGGTTGGCTCACTTATCGGCTTTCTTATCATCGGCAGGCCATCGGCTCCGGAGGCGTCCTCACCGGTTATCCTTTCATTCTCTTCGAACCCGGAGATCATAAATAAAGGCGAATCAGCCACACTAACGTGGAATGTATCAAACGCAACTTCTGTTGTTGTAGAGCCCGGCATAGGTTCTGTAGCTTTAACTGGCAGCAGAGCAGTGCGTCCTCCCCAGGATGCTATCTATACTTTAACCGCCACGAATGAAAGGGACAGTGCTCAGGCAACAACCCGGGTATTTGTTTCAGGGTCGGCACCTCTCTCCGGGACCCTTGCGGGCGTTGAGGGGAAAATCGTCTTTAAGTCGGACCGTGACGGCAACGAGGAGATCTATGTTATGAATGCCGATGGCAGCAACCAGACCAACGTCAGCAATAATAGTGCTTATGACGGTGAGCCGGCGTGGTCACCGGATAACACAAAGATTGCTTTCAAGACCAAACGTGACGGCAACGAGGAGATCTATGTCATGGATGCCGACGGGAGCAATCCCACCAACCTCAGCAACAATAGTGCTGATGATGCGTATCCGGCATGGTCCCCAGACGGCACGAGAATCGCCTTCAGGTCCAACCGCGACGGCAACTGGGAAATCTATGTCATGGACACCGGTGGTGGAAATCAGTTCAACCTCAGCAACAATAGTGCCAACGATGCGTATCCGGCGTGGTCTCCTGACGGCACGAAAATCGCCTTCAGGTCTAACCGCGACGGCAACCACGAGATATACGTCATGAATGCCGATGGCAGCAACCAGACCAACCTCAGCAACAATAGTGCTGATGATGCGTATCCGGCGTGGTCCCCTGACGGCACGAGAATCGCCTTCAGGTCCAACCGCGACGGCAATTACGAGATATACGTCATGAATGCCGATGGCAGCAACCAGATCAATATATGTCCCAATGATGCCCGTGACAATTTTCCAGCGTGGTCTCCCGATGGCACGAAAATCGCCTTCATGTCTGATCGTGACGGCAACAGTGAGATTTATGCCATGAGCGCCGACGGCAGCAATCAGACCAACATCAGCCGGAATGGTACCGATGATGCCGAGCCGGCATGGTCGTCTGCAGGAGTCATCGTGACTCCACCGCCTGCGGGACCAAAGCCCGTTATTAATCTGTTTGCCGCGAATCCGGGAAGCATTAATCCCGGTGATTCCTCTACTCTCCAGTGGCATGTCTCTGATGCCGGTAGAGTGAGTATTAGCCCGGAAATAGGAGACGTGAGCCTGGCGGGGACCAGAGTAGTATATCCCCCTGAGAGCACAACCTTCACCCTTGCCGCAACGAACTCGGAAGGTACAGTTACAGCGACAGCCGTAGTTGTGCTTTCCGAACCTGAGAGGCCCGACCTGGTCATAGCTGATATGTCGTTTTCAGGCGGTATGGTTACCTACACTATAAAGAACGAGGGCATGGTGCCCGCCGGTGCGAGTACCTCGCTTTTGCAGATTGACGGAAGCGATGTCGCAACCGACGCAGTACCCGCGCTGGGACCCGGGGCAAGCAGCGTACGTAGTTTCGGCTATTCATATTCATGTTCCGACTCGCAGGATGATATCCTGGTGGTGGCCGATGGCAATAACCTGATAAAGGAAATGAACGAGGAGAATAATGGATACTATGATTCATGGTTATGCCAGTCTTCCCCCACTGGAGGGGGTTCAATTCCACCGTTTCCAACCGGTCGGGACTTACCAACAAAAAAAATACCCCATAAGTTCCCAGACTCGCTGCCCACGCCAGATATCCCTCGGAAGACACCAGGCGGACAGGAGCCAGCGCTGCCGCGGTATATAATGGTCACTCTTGAGTCAGTGACCATCCTAAATGATAAGGATCCGACCGGGTGCGGGGAGATACAGATATGGTCTATCGTATCAACAGGCGAAACACAACAACTGACCAAGTTCCCGGTCAGGCTCTGGTATGAAGCCGATACCGGTGATACCGTAACAATAAACCAGCCGATTTTTTGTCTTAAAGAGGATGAGATGGAAGAAAACCTCGGGGTAGCGGTAGTCGTTCTGGACAATGACGATATTCCGAACTGGGTTGAATTTAATCCGCTGAGAATTGCAGGATACATACTGGATGTTGCAGTGGCTGTTGCTCTGGCTCCTGTTCCTGATGTGGAGAATCCTATGATTGGTGAAAAACTGGGGAAAGCCTTTACCGACTGGCTCGGCTCGGCTGAGAATATCGGTACGCATATCAAGAGCTACTCACGTGCTCAAGGCTGGGGTGCCGATACATCGGCTGTTGGCACCGAACAACATTATACCTATCGCGCGGGCGATATGCGGGTGCGTTATCGACTGGATTATTTCGAGTCACCTCGTGAAATTCATTGTAGTCCGGGTCGCCAGATAGAGGTACGGTTAAAACCTATAACGATACATGATGACGGCGATAGCTGGCCCAAAGGCAAGGGTGATATATTCGCCTGGGCCCGGGTCTGCGACGGATTCAGCACGGTAACCAGTAGTAAAATGCTACCGCATGAATATATCGTACGCATGCCCAAGAGTGGCACGACAGACAAGGATGATGGCGATAAATTCGGGGTTTCATGGCCGGATGAAGGTAAGCTCATTCTGAGAGACTACTTCCCCGGACCTTTCCTGTTCGTCGAGGTAGGGGTATGGGATGAGGATACCCCTGATACCGGTGATGACCACGATATGCTAGGCATATACTCCGACTGGTGGATAATACCGGACTATCCATGCACCTACCACATGACTGGCAGGAGGTATGGAATCGGCGAAGGCAGTGTCACTGTTGATGTAGAAATCATCGTAATGGACGAGATTGAATAACAACCGCACCGAGTGTTACATAAAAACATCGCGGACAGGCATATTTATACGTAGCTCAATATTGAAATGAGGCGACGCACCAGTAGGAGGTAACAAGGAGGATTATATAGTCTCCTCAGACGATATATAATGATAATGTCCTTCTACTATTATATAATTTTTTAACAAGCCGGTTCTGGAGGTGATTATGAATAATTGTTGGGTTGCCGCCCTATTAGTTATAGTTTTGATTCTGGCCGCTTGTACTGAATCCGCACCTACCCCTGTGCCGACACCAACGCCACCAGTTCCTATACAGGAGCCACCACCCTCAGCACCTCAAGTTGAAAGGGAGCCAAAAAGCTGGGTAGACCCTGATATTATTGTTGATATTTACGACCCGAAGAAAGCCTGCAATGGTACCACATTTATCGCGGACAATCATATTCGGGGAAGACCCAGGATTATCGAGGTAAATATGTCGGGTGAAATTGTCTGGGAATATCTGGCGCCGCAAAAACGCCAGATTGAGGCCGAACCTTTGCCCAATAAAAACGTATTATACATTTCAAGGAATTTGGGAGTATTTGAGATCAACCGCAGTGGCAGGATTGTGTGGTCATATTTAACCGATAAAATTGACCATGATGCCGACCGCTTGCCGAATGGCAATACCATCTTTGTCTTTGGCTTCGGTGACCAGAAGAGCGACGCCCAGGTGACGGAGGTAAATCCGCAAGGTAAGGTTGTCTGGACATGGCACGCTAAAGACCACTTTGACAAACCCCCCTACAATAGTATTAATGACGAGGGTTGGACCCATACTAATGCGGTGTCAAGGTTAGCCAACGGCAATACGCTGATTAGCCCACGGAATTTCAACTTCGTGGTCGAGGTTAACCCACAAGGGGCAAATGTTGGCATCTATGGTAAAGGTGTTTTCAGCTCCCAACACGACCCAGAATTTCTACCCAATGGCAATATTATTGCCGCATTACAGTGGCGAGATAGACCTCATCTGGCAGCGGAATTTGATATAAAGACCGGTAAGATTGTATGGCAATACGCCCTATCTGACAGGAAAAACTGGCCGATAAGAGATGTAAACCGATTGCCCAACGGTAATACCCTGATTACAGGCTCAACTGAGATAATTGAGGTTACCGCCAAAGGCGAAATCGTCTGGCGACTTAAGATGGCCACAAGCCTTAGGAAGGAAGATCATGCCGGACTGGGCTTCTATAAAGCGGATAGAATATACCAGAGTGATTGAACTGACACCTTGCGACGAGATACCGATTCATTTTAAAAGTACCCTTTTATATAGTGTTCGGTTAGACTGGATGATCTTTTCCTCGAAAGAAGCCTTCGAGCTTACAATGAAAAAGAAGGAGTAGATATACCATTAGCAAGTAAAGACGTTTGGCAGCTATCCTTACAATGGTAGGAGATTAAGAGCATGGCCACAACAAGCAGAAAACGGGGAGAGGGAAAAGACAGCATCATAAAAAACATCGCAGGCAACACGCCGTAGGAGCCCGACAAAAGGCATAAAGAAAAAGAAAATGAAGAGCATAGAGCTAAACAAGAGGTTCTTTGCGATAACTATACCGTTAGCTGTTGTTCTGGTTGGCTCACTTATCGGCTTTCTTATCATCGGCAGGCCATCGGCTCCGGAGGCGTCCTCACCGGTTATCCTTTCATTCTCTTCGAACCCGGAGATCATAAATAAAGGCGAATCAGCCACACTAACGTGGAATGTATCAAACGCAACTTCTGTTCTTGTAGAGCCCGGCATAGGTTCTGTAGCTTTAACTGGCAGCAGAGCAGTGCATCCTCCCCAGGATACTATCTTTACATTAACCGCCACGAATGAAGCGGGCAAGGCCCAGACAACGGCTCAGGTTTTCGTTTCAGGACCGTCAATCCCCACTGGTGGACAAATCGCTAAAAAAATCGCCTTCAAGTCCGATCGTGACGGCAACGAAGAAATCTATGTCATGAACGCCGACGGCAGCAATCAGACCAGGCTTACCGTTAATAATGCTTATGATGGCGAGCCGGTGTGGTCGCCGGATAACACGAAGATTGCCTTCAGGTCTGATCGTGACGGCAACCAGGAGATCTATGTCATGAATGCCGACGGCAGCAATCAGACCAACATCAGCAACAATAGTGCCGATGATACATATCCGGCGTGGTCCCCGGACGGCACGAGAATCGCCTTCAGGTCCTACCGTGACGGCAACTGGGAGATCTACGTCATGAACGCCAATGGCAGCAAACAGACCAATCTTAGCCGCAATAGTGCTAATGATGCATATCCGGCGTGGTCGCCCGATGGCAAGAAGATCGCCTTCAGGTCGAATCGTGACGGCAACTACGAGATCTATGTTATGAATGCCGATGGCAGCAATCAGACCAACCTCAGCAGGAATAGTGCTGATGACGCTTATCCGGTATGGTCGTTGGACGGCAATCAGATCGCCTTCAGGTCGAATCGTGACGGCAACTACGAGATATATGCCATGAATGCCAACGGCAGCAATCCGACCAACCTCAGCAACAATAGCGCTCGTGACAATTTCCCGACATGGTCGCCGGATAACACGAAGATTGCCTTCATGTCTGATCGTGACGGCAACAGTGAGATTTATGTCATGAACGCCGATGGCAGCAATCAGATCAACCTCAGCAATAATAGTGCTCATGATGCTGAGCCAGCGTGGATGTATACTGGGCGCCCCATACCTCCTTCGCCTATAGAATCAACTCCCGTTATTAATTCGTTTACTGCCAACCCGGGAAACATTGAGCCTGGCGACTCCTCAACGCTTCAGTGGAATGTTTATAATGCCACTAACGTTAGCATTGACCAGGGAATAGGTGATGTCAGCCTGACAGGGACCAGGGCAGTGTCCCCCCCTGGTAGTACCATTTTCACTCTTACGGCAACGAACTCAGAGGGTACGGTTACCGCTACAGCTGTGGTCATGGTGTCTGGATCTGGACCTATACCCGAACCTGACAAACCCGACCTGGTTATCACTGATATTACACGTTCAGGCGATATCATCAGCTACTCGATAAAGAACCAGGGCGGCGCACCTGCCGGCAGCAGTTCTACAAAGTTGGTTATTGATGGAGTTGATAGAGCAATTGACGGGATTGGTTCTCTGACTCCCGGTGCCAGCACTAATCAGGCGTTCCTTCTCTATTCATATACATGTTCCGGTGATTCGGATACTATAGAGGTGCAAGCGGATATAAACAACACGGTTGATGAAGGGGACGCTGGTGAGGATAACAATTTAATAACGGTTACATGGGATTGTGGGACCGCACCGGTACCGCAACTACCTGATTTGATTATCACTAATCTCTCGAAATTTGGTGATAAGATTCAGTACATGATAAAGAACCAGGGTGGCGCACGGGCTGACACAAGTTCCACAGAGCTTATCATTGATGGAACTTTTTGTGATAGCGATGGTGTTGGTTCTCTTGATCCGGGAGAATTCAGCAAGCAAGCGTTTCTCTTCTATTCATACACATGTTCCGATACATCGGATACCATAGAGGTGCGTGCCGACGCAACGAATCGGGTGGACGAAGGTATCAACGAGAACAACAATGTTCATATTGAGACCTGGAGTTGTACGATCCCTGAACCTGATCTGGTTATCCTTGATGTCTGGAAGGAAGGATCTAAAATTTACTATAAGATATTGAATCAGGGTCTTGTGCCGGCAAGCGAAAGTTTTTCATATCTGCAAGTCGACGGAAGATCTGTAGCAACTGATAAGGTACCAGATCTAATTCCTGGAGCTGGCACTGTTAGATATTTCAATTATACATATGTATGTTCCGAATTGCAGGACAATGTTCTGGTAAAGGCTGATGGAAGTAATTTAATACCCGAAAGCAACGAAGACAATAATTTCAAGAATGTAGCATGGATGTGCGGTGATACGTTCACCAAGCTGGCTAACCCGGCAGCCCTGCCTACTGGCCAGGGGAGTGGCGTAGCCTTCAGCCACAACTCCAGCTACATGGCGGTAACCCATTGGAATAGCCCCTATGTCACCATCTACAAGCGCAGCGGCGACACCTTCACCAAGCTGGCTGACCCGGCAGTCCTGCCTACTGGCACTGGTTTGGGCATAGCCTTCAGCCACGACTCCAGCTACATGGCGGTAACCCATGATACTAGCCCCTATGTCACCATCTACAAGCGCAGCGGCGATACCTTCACCAAGCTGGCTGACCCGGCAACACTGCCCACTGGCACTGGGCAGGCCGTAGCCTTCAGCCACGACTCCAGCTACATGGCGGTAGCCCATTGGAATAGCCCCTATGTCACCATCTACAGGCGGAGCGGTGACACCTTCACCAAGCTGGCTGACCCGGCAACACTGCCGGCTAGAGATAGCCAGAGCGTAGCTTTCAGCCACGATTCCAGCTACATGGCAGTAGCCCATTATCGGAGCCCCTGTGTCACCATCTACAAGCGCAGCGGTGATACCTTCACCAAACTGGCTGACCCAACAGCCCTACCAGATGAAATTGGGAATGGAGTAGCCTTCAGCCACGATTCCAGCTACATGGCGGTAACCCATATTAACAGACCCTTTGTCATCATCTACAAGCGCAGCGGTGATACCTTCACCAAGCTGGATGACCCGACAACACTGCCCACTGGCGATGCGTATGACATAGCCTTCAGCCATGACTCCAGCTACATGGCGGTAGCCCATTCATCTTACCCCTATGTCACTATCTACAAGAAAAGATGATATTGAATGCGCGGTTGCGAAAGATATAAACCGATCATAGTAATCCTGCTGTGTATAATACTCATTGTTACTGCCACGTTAGCCGGCTCATGTAACACCCTGACCGGGGAACCAGACCAAAAGCCGGCATCTCCACAAGTTGAGCCAGCGATGTCACCGGAACCTGAGATAAAAAAATACGTCTGGTATGCCGGTTACGGTTCAAATCTCTGCCGGGAAAGGTTCTTTTGTTACATAAAAGGAGGACAGTATAAATTAGGAGGCAGTTATGCACAGGGATGCACAGATAAAACTTTGCCCCAAGAAGATAAGACGATTGAATTACCCTACAGATTATATTTTGCACGAAAATCCTCCAGTTGGGGGCAGGGCGGCGTTGCCTTTATTAGTTTTGACAAAGAAGATCCAGAGAAATGGACATTAGCCAGGATGTGGAAAATCACTGAAGAACAATTTGAGCAGGTGAGGCAACAGGAAGGTGCATCCTGGTATAACCAAATAATTAATACTGGGATGGAAGAAGGTATTCCTATCTTAACCATTACAAACAGTGTGAACCAGACCTTGAATCCGCCTTCAAAGAACTATTTATCAACCATCGTGATAGGTTTAACAGAATCGTATCAGCTACATGCTGATGAGGTGTATGACTATTTGCACCAGAAAGCAGGAATACAAGGTTATTTTTCGGAAAAAGAGCTTAGAGATATTATTGAACAAGGCTTTAATGCTGTCAGGTAAATCGATGCCGTTCCACATTGCAAAGTAGTTTGGATTGTACAATTGCACATTCGCCTGGTTTGTTACCTTTCTTTCCCCTTGAATCTTACATAACCTCCACTAATATAGGAAAAGGAGTATCGTTAGCTCTCTGGACACAAGTTAAAGGTCATGATAGTTGGGTTTGGATATTGAAACATTAATATTATTCGGCAATAGCTATGCTTTCCCAGAGATTGTTTCACCTGTTTACCTGTTTTTACCTGTTATACCAATTTCGTATGTACGTGAATTGCAACAAAATAGGGAAATAAGCTAAAGTAGCTGAATTAGGTAAACCGATAGAGAATTGGTTAAGAATGAGTTATATATTGAACAGCTTGGGCTACCAAGATCGAAATGGGCCCTCGGTTTAACCACCGGGGGCCTTTCCTTATATACCGCTATTTTCGCATTTGAACCGAACCACAGGTATGCTATAATGCGGGGCAAGGAGAAGCCGTAACTTAGAAATGGAAGCCTCCACGGTGATTTTCAGTACTTTGCCTTCACTGCTATATACCGCGGCCTGGATTATCGTTGTTGTCTTCTCTGTGAGGATGGTGAGGGATGGTGGCAAGCCCGAGACGTTTCTCATCATCGGTGCGTGCTTGATGCTGGCTGGCTCTCTTGTCACATTGGCTGTAGCGGGTCTTAATCCCTGGATAATGTTCAAGCTAGTCGAAGCAGGAACCGACCGTGCCAGCATCGCCTCGGTTTTTGGGGCTATCGGCATTTTTCGCGCCTGCATCTCACTCGCGGGGATAGTAGTACTGGTTCTCGCTTTCTGGTGGAAGTTCAAGGCCGAACGGACCCCCAAAACACCTGAATAAAGAAACAAGTTATTAGCCAACCCCTCTTCCATTCACCTTCAAATCCAATCCCGGCTACCAAGTGAACTAGAGAGGCACAGATTTCAGGTCTGTGCCCTTTTCTTTTCTACAAGTGAAATCCGTATGAAAAAGGCTTCTAGAACTCGACCCTTTTGCTGGCAAAGAAACGTTCTATGGCGCGCTCCACCCTCTGCCGGACCGGCATGAGTATGGCGATGACTACGGCTACGGAGATGATATGAATGAATATGGAGTGTCCGCCGAAGAATTCACCGACATACGTGGCCAGCAGGTGCTCGGAGAGGCTGAAGATGAAGACGACGAGCGCCAGCAAGAGTGAGTATATGGTCGTCTTCTTAATGATAACGGTGATATCGAGCAGCCGCTCCTTTACAATGGCTATACCAATCAAAGCACCCAAAACGGCTGTGGCCAGTGAGTGTGTTACAGGTATGAGCCAACCACTACCGATCCGGGTGGGAAAAAGAAATATCACAAGTAAAATAAGGGAGATAACCAGAAAGCTGACAAAAATGTACAGCGTATGGCGTCGCGCCAGAGTTGATGTTTCCCGTCTGCGGGCACGAAACAGGAACCAGCATGCCAGCCAGATAAAAACGAGGGGGATGAAAATAAAGATAAAGTGAGAAACACGGAATATGACACCCCCCTGGAACACCACACTGACGCCCGTTCCAGTGTGGGTGAGCTCTGCTGGCCCCAACCCTAAAGCCATGCCGGAAGAGGTAACGATAGCGATAATTGCCGTATAAACCCAGATAAAAACCATCGACTTCTTCCTCGGCTGCTCGAGATAACTGCAGGTGAAGTGGTAGATGCAGGGTACACTCAATAATGAAGTTGCCTGCATTATAGCTACATAGACGAAAAATTCGGCGGTGTGGCTGCTTCTAATAAAAGCAAGAAATACACTGAGGCACCCTACGGCAAAGCAGGCGAGGACGGCGGCGAAAAGGTAATGATATCCTCTGCCTCCCCCGTGACAGGACCAGAAACAGTATTGCGCCGTTTAACAGAAATGCGAGGAATGATGTTATTTCGGCGACTACTACAGCAGTAGAAGTCATTCAATTTCCCTACCCGGGTTATCGGGTGAGACAAGTTTTAGCATATATGTTCATATATGAATAATTGTGACTATGTTAAAGTCTTAAGATACTCTCTGTCAAGCCTTTGTGAAGCAGCCCCATGAACAAGCGCATAGTTGACAATTTCCAGGGGTCATCTGCCCACAGGTGACTAACTAGCCAGCTACAAACGATAACGGTCACCCCGTACAGGTGACACGCAGGAAAAATAGTACTATCATGAGGATGATAGAAATGAGACCGACGATGTTGAAACTATTCATCAAACAAATTATTCGAAAAACAGCATGGGCAGCCAAGAAAAAAACTATAATTCAAATACTGGCACCGAGATGTAGACGGGATGGTATGCCAGAATATGGCCGCTTCACGCCCAGAGAGATAGAACGAATAATTTTTCAGGCTAATCTAAATATTAAAGAGTTACTGCCTTACTTCAATGATCTTGATAGTATCGGCAATTATCAAAATGAATATTGCGGATTATTAGATCTGGCCATATACAGAGCTTTGGTAAAAGAAAATATAGCTCGTAATTACGCTGTGACCTTAGTCGGGGATATGATGTGGCAAGCTCGTGTGAATGCTAAAGGCCTGATTCCAATAATTGATCCGCTGAGGATGAAGCTGGTCAGGCTAACGACGAAGGACCCGATGGTCTTTCTGGAAAAGCGTATGAAAGATGCGATGAAGTATCCCTACGGTAAACCAGGTTATAAAATAGAGTTTTACAAAGATAAAAACGTGTATTGTATGGACATTTATTCATGTCCGGTTTTTGACTTCTATAAACAATTCGGGCAGGAAGAAATGACTTTGTTCAGAAAAACCTGGTGTACCTTCGATTATGCCGCAGCCGAACATCTTGTTGAAGGCGGCAAATATCAGAGAAAACACTCTCTATCTGATGGTGATGACGTGTGTGACATGAGATGGTTTATTAATAAAGAAAATGAGTTAGGTTCTGACGCACATTATACATCAGAACCTAACTGGTCTCACCAGGGGGTTCGAGACGCCCTTTAATCCTACCTCCTGGTGGGATGACCCGGCTTAGCAGGACCGCTTCCCGGCTTGGCTGGCCCGGTACCCGGCTTGCCTGGCTGTCCCGGCTTCATAACCATGAAGATTCACCTCCTTTCACAGGGAAACCTATGAAATTTTTACTCTAATAGGTCTGGTTCTGGTATGTGGCAGTCTTGCTTACCTTGCCTTCTTCTCATGCAGTTCCGCCCTCATTGAATCTTTGTCAAACCAGCCCTCATAGAGTATCAAATCAGGATGCTCATCGAATGTAGTCCAGTCTTTAACTTTAACCCGTTTTTCTGCTACCTGTGCTTCATTAAAAATCCTGACATCAAAGACTTTTTTACCTCTGTCATTCTTGCGTATTACCGCTTTAAGGTGCCATACCCAGTCCGGGTCCCTTTTCTTTTCAACTACCAGATACCTTCCAGCCAGCTCTGGTATATCTTTTGGCCCGGGTAGTTTAACGACCTTTGGCTGTGGATGAACAGTCTCTCTGGTTGCTGGGAGTATTAATCCAGCGGAAGGTTTGAATGATGTGCGTGCCACAGCGGAGACGGCTAAAACTTGCTTCTTTTTCCAGAACATGTTGTTGTACCTCCTTCTTTTATACCTTTGTCTTCCTGACAGTCGAATACAGAATAGCTTTCAATTACATCTTTCTATTTCCATTTGCCTCTTTTGTTACCTATTTATAGTCTCCTTTCTTGCCTACTTCGTTTAGACACACACCATCAAAATCGATACACTCCATTCGCCTTATTGATTCACTACTCATCTTGTAAACTATATGAACTTCAACCGGTCATTGAATTGAGCTATGGCAGATCATTCCCCTTGTTCCCAACCGGTCCTCGGCATACCGGGTAGTCTGTCGCAACAATACCCCGTTCCAGGTCTATTTTGCTGCACAATACTGTTGCTAAACCACTATTTTAGCTTTGACCGCTCGGATATGCCGGCAGGTTTCCCTGCGATAAATCCAGCTACTACAATTACAACCATAGATACCCAGCTCGGATAGGCTTACAGTATAGAACCTATCATCACCGCTAACTTTCCATTTTTTAATCCATTTTCCGTATTTCATTTAGCATCTCCATAATCATGTTTAATAATACATGATTAATTATGCATGATTAATATATCACATATATTGTAATTTGTCAATAGCCTCAAACCGCGAAAACCGGTCCAATGGTAACCGTAGAACATTGGCACATTTGTAAGCAATGTTCAGTCAGAAAAGTACCCAATAATGCAGCTGGCAAATGGGAATAGCAGTTGACGTGCTAAAGTGAGCCGGACAACTGCAAACGTTGCTGTAAAAGTCCTGCGTATTGAACAACTCGGGCTACCAGGAAGAAATCGGACCCGGAGTATTTAGCTCCGGGCCTTTTCTTTTCAAATGAGACCGACCTTTTGTCTCACTCATTCAATGAAGCAGGACGAGGTGAGAGAAGAGCATGCGATGTTTGGACCGCTGACTAAGGTAGACTGATGCTTAGAGTTTGCTATGGTGGCCGCAAAGACATAGATACATTGTTTATCCTCAAACTTGTGGCTACAGACCCATTGAAAGAAGTAAAGAAGTTTATAACTGGCTTTGAGACCAAGGCGGAAAGTTCTTCAACAAACAACATTGTTCAGTGCCCGGCCCTGTGAAATGTGAATGCCCGGCTACTATTGTCACGTCACCCACGGTCCCCGAAAGCAGCAGCCTGCACCATAGTACCCGTGATAGATGACAGTTATACATGGTGCTTCTCCTACCTGGTTCCTGTTCATCAATCTCCCCGCGAGACGAAAGTCACATACGCAGTACCCCGGCACAGGCTACACTATAACTGGTATACTATATAGTTACAAGAAATAACTTGATTGCAGGTCTGTTATGCCACGAAAAATAGGAACAGATGAAGTAGAGAGATACCCTGTACTACGGTTTACCGGTGGAGATAGAAGCACCGCCGAGCTGGCAGTTGCCAGAGAAGTTCTGTTTACCATATTCCTGAACGACCGGGAACTGGTAACCATACTGTGCTCCCCGGGAAATCTGCAGTACCTGGCTGCCGGCTTTCTCGCTTCTGAAGGTTTCATTCACAGCAAGGATGAAATCAAAAATATGGAAATTGACGACCGGTTGGGTACGGCGCATATTGAGATTGAAGGAGGTAATAAAACTGAGGATAGTCTTATTACCAAGCGTCTCATAGCCTCGGGTTGTGGAGGAGCTGCTACGTTTTACAGCGTTGCCGATGCCGCCACCCCGAAGATAGAGTCACCTGTGAAAATATCTCCCGATGAGGTTTTTACCCTGGTACGCGAATTTCAACATGCCTCTCAGCTTTACCTGGCAACTCATGGTGCTCATAGTGCTGCCCTTGCTGACAGAGGAGACATAGTAATCTTCAGCGAGGACATAGGCAGACATAACGCCGTCGATAAAATCTTTGGCAAGTGCCTCCTGGAGGACATCTCTACCAGCAACCGGATAATACTATCCAGTGGCAGAATTTCTTCGGAGATATCGCGTAAGGTAGCCAAAAGAGGTATCCCCATACTTATTTCCATATCAGCGCCGACCAGCCTGGGACTGAAAACCGCTGACAAGCTGGGCATTACTCTCATCGGCTCCGTGAGGGGGAAGAAGATGACTGTCTACACCAATGATTGGAGGGTGAGCTAGCGGGAGCTGCGGATAAAGGACATTCATTCCCGGTACTCTTCTCATATACGCTATGTAGTCATCACCAAACTTCTCTACCAGGCGTTTATCCTCTTCCCTGGTGCTCAGGTAGATGAGCACTGCCCCCGCAACAGCCAACACGGCAAACAGCCAGTGCGGGTACCATAACAATGTGGTGACGAATATCGCATATATGCCACCGGTGTATTGAGTATGCCTGCCGAAAGCATATATCACGGTATCAACAATTCGGGTGGTGCTTACAAACGGTTTTCCTCTGGGGACACCACCCCTCCGAGGGAACATAACTATAGGAGCCATAACCAGTACCATACCAAACACCCACACGATACACCCCATGATGAATAACCGCAGGTACGATTCAACCTTCAGGACGCCGGTCAGGACAAGAGGATTGGCCGGAAAACATATAATACACAGGATAGTTAGGAGTGTAGTCCAGATGGTATCCTTCCAGTTGCTCTTCTTCATGTGTCTATCCTTCCTTCGGGTATGGATCAAATCAAAGCAGAGATACGCTCACTTTTTCGTCTATCTTCCTGACGCAAGTAAAGGTACATGAAAACAGACCAGGCACCATGTGGCCTCATTAATTGCCGGAAGGCCGGTAGCCCAAGCCGGCTGCCTGCCGGCACATATCCACCGCTTCAAGCAACGGCATAAAAAGACTGGGACGATAGCGTCTCTTCAATTACATACTTTGCCACACTGAGACCTCCTTTCCCGTTGTGGCTCAAGTCTATCCCTCGTCCAATATACCGTCAATGCTCCCGCTATCAGGATTAAAATTAGCCCCCGGTTTCTATGCCGGTGGCTTTTCCTTCTGCAGAGCCATCCCCAAAGCCAGCTACCAGAACATGAGAAATCCCAGGCAAATGAGTCAATAGCTATTACGCAAGAAGCGGTACGATAAACTGGAAGCAGGTAAGATATTTACAGGCAACTCATTTTCAGGACACAATTTGATAAATTACCACACCTATTACAGAAAGTAGTACCACCCATATAAAAATTACCACACCGAATCCGATCCATTTCGTTTTTCCAGCTATACACTCATATTTAGCTCGTTCCCTGCATTCCAACATGACTTCCCTGGGAACCATTCTTGAAGCTAACAAAATCCCTAAAGGTATAATAATTAAATCATCGATGTAGCCCAAAACAGGTATAAATTCAGGGATTACGTCTAGCGGGCTCAACGCATATCCCGTAACCAGTATGAGCAAGGCTTTCGCATACCAGGGTGTGTGAGGATGCTTATACGCCAGATACATAGCGTAAGTTTCAGCTTTTAATTGCCTTGCTTTTGCTTTTAAATTGTTAGTTAATTTCATGCGATTAGACTGCATTTATTTTATACTTCATTTCCCGTGGAAGCCACCCGCCCGCAGGCGCTTCGGCTCACGCCCACTTCAAATCCAAACCCCGCTACTAGGATTACAAGAGGCACGGCCGGTCGGGCTATACCTTTCTTAACGAGCCATGATTATGATACAGTAAAGTAGCGATGACACAGTAGTCTGGAGATTCAAGTGAGAAAAGACAGGTTACTAGTAGGACTTATTTGCATCGCATTAGCTGCATGGCTGTTCTTATCAGGAACAACAGGCGATACTGTGGCACCCGCAGTAGCCATTGCAATACTTGGCATCGCGATGGTTGCGATAGCCAGAAAGCGATAGAATTCTGACGTGACCCATCATTCAGATACAAACCATAACGGTCACCAGCAGGCGGATAACCTATAAGAAAATTTTCTTTAGCTAATGCTCAACTATTGCAGTATTTATACTTTGAAAAAGGTCAGGCATTTTTATCTTAGCGCTCTCACCCCGGCATAACGGCCGCAGCTAAAGCCTTCACCCAAACGGCACCATGCACAGCTGTCTGGCATTTCTTCCGTTATCATAAGCTGTGACTCACATTTTCCGCAGAGATATTCCTCTCCGGGCTTCATGGGGCCGTCACATGGCGTGATAGTCATAGGACAAAGCTGGATGCAGTAATCACATTGCTTGCAGAACTCCTTACGCATAGTAAGGGTGCGTTCTACATGGCGGTCTTTACCCCGTCCGACAAAGCCGATGGCATTTGCATGCCACAGTTCCGCGCAGGCTCGAACGCAGCGCCCGCATAAAACACAGTTGCTGTTCCTGAACGGATAGCGTACCTTCCTGACACCGCAGCGGACTGCGATATCTTGAATAGCTCGGGAATTAGGGGCCTCTGTAACCAGCAGCTCAGCGATATTATGACGAAGCTTCTTGATTCTATCCGTATTGGTCCTGATTACCATGCCTTCCTGCACTTTCAGTGTGCAGGAGGTGGTTACGACCGAGCGGCCGTTAGTAGCGTGCTCGACGATACAGAGCCGGCAGGCTCCGATGTCCGAAAGACCCGGGATATGGCACAGGTGGGGGATACAGATGCCGTATTCTATAGCTACTTCAAGCACGCCGGACCCTTTACGGGCATGAATATCAGCGCCGTCAATATTAACGGTTACATAATGCAACATGTTTCACCTCGTTATTTGACCTGAATTGCTTCATGCTTGCACTCGCTCCTGCAAATGCTGCATTTCTGGCATAGCTCAGGATTAATTACGTGCGGCTCCTTTTTCTCGCCGCTGATAGCGCCGTGGATGCACGCCCGCTTACATCTTCCACAGCCGTTACATTTCTCCACGTCTATGGAATACTCGATAAGAGCCTTGCATACACCGGCAGGACATCCCTTATTGTTAATATGTGCTTCGTATTCCTCACGGAAATAGCGTAACGTGGAAAGCACGGGATTCGCTGCGGTCTTCCCCAGCCCGCAAAGCGATGTTTGAGTAACCGTGTCAGCTAATTCTTCGAGGAGGTCTATCTGTTCGGGAGTACCACGACCTTCAGTGATATCAGTGATAATCTCGAGCATACGATCGATTCCCAAACGGCAGGGGACACACATACCGCACGATTCATCCTGTAAGAACGTAAGGAAATATCTAGCCACGTCCACCATACAGGAACTTTCGTCCATGACCACCATACCACCTGAGCCTATCATAGAACCTGCCTCGTAAAGCACGTCGAAGTCCACCGGCAGGTCGAATTTATCAACAGGCAGACAGCCCCCAGATGGGCCGCCGGTCTGGACCGCTTTAATTGCTCTACCATCTGTGGCTCCGCCACCAATGTCGAACAAAATATCTCGTATAGGTGTACCCATGGCGACCTCAACCAGGCCGGTGTTTTTTATGCGGCCGGTCAAAGCGAGAATTTTTGTTCCCTTACTCCCCTTGGTTCCTTTAGAAGCAAACCAGTTGGCACCGTTCAGAATTATGGGAGGGATGTTAGCCCATGTTTCTACATTATTGAGAATGGTCGGTTTGTGCCATAGACCGTCAACAACTGTGTGTACATCCTTGGGGCGCGGCTCGCCTACTTTGCCCTCTAGGGAAGCCATGAGCGCCGTCGATTCCCCGCAGACGAAGGCACCACCACCCCTGGCAATGTCAACGTCGAATGAAAAGGATGATCCCAGGATATCTTCACCGAGGAGACCGAACCTTCTGGCCTGTTGAACGGCTAACCGAGCATGTTTCACCGCCAGAGGGTATTCATTACGAACATAGATATAGCCCTTTGTGGCGCCAATGGCGTAAGCGCCAATCATCATACCTTCCAGTACCAGATACGGATTGCCTTCCAATACGCAGCGGTCCATATACGCGCCGGGATCGCCTTCATCCGCATTGCAGATGACATATTTCTCGTCACCAGATGCTTCGTAACATTCCGTCCACTTTCGCCAGGTAGGGAAACCGCCGCCGCCCCGTCCTCTCAAACCTGATACCCTGATTTCGTGGATAATTTCCTCAGATGTCAAGCTGCCAATAGTCTTCGATAACGACGAAAAGCCACCGGTAGCAATGTAATCTTCTATGGAGCAGGGATCGACCTCTTTATTACGGGACAACAACTGGCGGTCCTGGGCGATGTAGAAAGGAATTTCAGACTCGGCACGGATCTTTTTACCGGAAACCGGGTCAGTGTAAAGCAGCCCTTCTATTATTTCGCCTGTTTGCAGGGTTCTGGTAACGATATCATGAGTATCTTCGGGAGTCACATGACAATAAAAGATGTTACCCGGTTCTATTACCATGATAGGGCCTTGCTCACAGAAACCGTGACATCCTGTTATACGTAAATGGACTGTTGAATCCATTTCCTGTGCGAGCAGTTCCTCATGTATAACATCAATGACGTTCTGGCTGCGTGACGCCTTGCATCCCGTACCACCGCATATAATAATTGTTTTACTTTTTTTCTTTCTATCGAGGAGAAGCTGCTGACCCATAGCCTCCAGGTCTTCTTTACTGGCAAGCTTAGGCATGCTTGACCTCCTCCTTTTCTTCGTGATTAAGCGAGTTTATAAGTTTCCGGAGCTTCGCAGGAGTCATGTGGTGACCGAGAGTCCCATTTTCAGACGCAATCGGCCCTAAAGCACAGGCACCAAGACAATTAACGTGTTCAATAGAAAACATACCGTCATCAGTTACCTCACCAGGTTTGATACCTAGCTGGCTCATAGCCTGGTCCAGAAGGAGTTGGGCGCCGCGTACATGACAAGCGGTGCCATTGCATATGGTAACAACGTATTTCCCGCTCGGCTTGAGTTTAAAGGCTTTGTAGAAGGAGGCCACCCGGTAGACCTCTATAAAGGGTACGCCCAGAGTTTTCGATATTTCTCTCATAGCTTCCTCAGATATATACCCGTAGCTTTCCTGTACATCCTGCAGCACTTCAATCAGTTGGTGGGGTTGGCTGCTGCGTCCTTTCAGTATAGACTCCAGCTTTGATAGATTCATGGAAACCTCCTTTGCTTCAATCCGCAAATTATTTACCAGTTGACTTTACCTATTCTATAAGGTAATCTAAGGGGAGTAAATACGGAATAAATACCATGATATTGCCTATGTTAAATGGGTATTATTAGTATTTAATTAGTGCCAGTATGATGCCTATAAAAAATAGGCAAAAAGGAGGCGTTCATGGCTAAAAAGAAGGTGGTAGCAAATGATAGTAATAATGATATAAGGTTCCCTAATACGGAACTGGCCCGGCTTTGGCGAATTCCATTCAGTGATGAGACTGAGCAACCAAAGGTTGAAAACGAGCTCCGCGAGCGTATAAAGGAGCTGAACTGTCTGTACGGAGTATCGCAGCTAGCCGAGCGTCACTTTAACTCCCTCGACAATCTGCTTGAGGAACTGGTCAACTTTTTACCCCATTCATGGCAGTATCCGGATATTACCTGCGCAAGGATTGTCTTTAAAGAAAACACTTACAAGAGTGAAGGATTCAAAGTCACGGAATGGCGGCAGTCTTCACGGATTTATGTGTACAGCGAATCGGTAGGTGAATTATCGATTTTCTATCTGGAGGAATGTCCGCCTGCTGATGAAGGACCTTTCCTTGCGGAAGAGCGCGCTCTACTGGATGCACTGGCGGACCAGATTGGCATTATTGCAACACGTATTTCTGCCGAAATGGAATTGCAGGACATTAACAAACAACTGAGCCTGGAGCGGAAAGCTTTGCAGGAGTCGAACACGGCCCTTCGAGCAGTTTTAAGCAGGATTGAGGATGAGAAAAATGAAATCTATAGGAATATTAAAACGAATGTCGATAAAATTTTAATGCCTATTTTAATCGCTATGTCTTTAGAATTACCTCATACTCAGAGTAAATATATAGAGATGCTCAAGACAAACCTGGAGGAAATTACATCGCAGTTTGTCAGGCATTTATCGAACTCATATCACTCTCTGACACCGATAGAAATCACAATCTGCAATATGATCCGGAATGGCATGAGAACCAAGGAAATAGCCCAGACAAGAGGAGTATCCGCGGCTACTATCAATCGCCACCGGGAAAATATACGGAGAAAGCTAAAAATTACCAACAATGACGTGAATCTTGCTACGTATCTGCAATCAAGTATGTGGAGAGAAGAGACGAAGTTGTAAACGGATAAAGCTTTTTATCCTGATTTATACAGGTACATGATGAGAACATCAATTACAGGGTTTCCTTTTCTTACTTATCAGTTGGATAATGAGAATAGAGGATAACCATTTGAAACAATAATTCGGGTGCAACACTCAGAACTCAGTACAATGAATATGATTGACGACAGTTAACTATCGAATAGAGGACAAGTTCTTCAGCGGAATTACTAATCTAATTAAACCGTATCTTTGCCACCAGGGCGAGAGCGTACAGGTAGTAGCCCGGAAATATTGAAAAAGCTTGCTTTGCCGGTTAAACTTTTAATTCATTATTTCGTTATTAAAGATAGTAGTCCGTAACAACACCGGACATGAAAAACGAAAGGAGATATGAAGGTGCAAGCATATTGTATGAAGTGCCGCGCAAAGAAGGAGATGAAGAACGCCAGGCAGGTAACTATGAAGAACGGCAGGCCCGCCACCCAGGGCACATGTTCGGTGTGCGGGACCAAGATGTTCAGAATAGGGAAGGGTTGAATCACACTTCAGCCACTGGCTGACTGAAAGGCTGGATGTCCATAGAGAGCGGGGAGTCCAGCCTTTCTTTATACTACAAGGTCACTATCCAGGCAGTTATGACCTTGCGATACCATGTCTTGCCGTTCAAGACTATGTGTAGACCTTGGTGAATAGTCCAGGACGGAAAGACCAGCGGCTGATTCGCTGTATTGTCAGCTTTTACCTAAAAGATATACTCACCGAGGACAGATCAAACGGCCTATGTCCATTTTTGAACTGATGAGTTCATTACTTTTCTTATAGGACAGGTCATATCTCAACTTATAATCAACACTGCACCTTGGTGCAGTAGTTGGTGGAGCCGGCGACGATAGACAGGTCACTAAATGTTCGAGTCCCATATTCTTAAAATATCGTATCGGGCTCCTTATCTGGGATGTTCCATTAAGAGGCGGAGCTATGTATATTTTATTGATTTCGATGCCAGCTTCACCCGGATTAACAAACAACTGTATATGTAACGTAGTATTGTAGGGCTTCGGCTTCCCGCTGCAATCTATACCACCTTCAGAAGAACAGGTTAAATCAAGCAAAATGAGTTCACCAGGCGGAATAACCAGATCAGTTATTTCTTTCAGATCACGCAGTTCCTGCTTACTGATTTCAAACTCGACAAACTTGCCCAGGTCATTAATAGCCCTGGCATACTCCTTTTGCCACACAAAAGCGTTGCCCCTCACATAATAGGCGCCTGCATAAACCGGATCAATCTCTATCGCCCTGTCACAGTCCGCAATAGCTTTATCCCACTCATCGCTATACGCATAGATTTTACTTCGCTCATAGTAAGCTTTGGCATACCCGGGATCAAGCTCTATAGCTTTTGTTAAATCCCGAATAGCCTGTTCGTACTGGCCTTCCCGAGATAAAGCGATGCCTTGTTCGTAGTACTGCTCTGCCGTTACCGGTGCCGGCGCCAGGCTGGATACAGGTTTCGTAGAAGGTGTTGTTACAGGCATATGTTCCTGCCTGGCACAAGCATTAAGCAGTACCATTCCTGCTACTGTGAGCAGCAAGAGGATGATACAACCCGATCGTAGTCTTTTAAATCTTCCCCCCACTGTACTTTTATTCCTCGTGATTACCTCATTCACCACTATTCACAAGGTTTGAGCAAGCGCTACCCTTTCCCCTTCAGAGACATTCAATCGACGCCCCATTGGATTAAGGTAACGTACCTGATACTCTGCATTTCCTACGTCTTCAACGAGCGTAAGCCCGCGCATGGCCAGATATCGGGCAAGCTCAGCCGGATTTATACCGAATATCCAGGGCATTCCTATGCTCTCAGCGTGTGAGACTACCTTCTGGTCGTCTTCAGAACGTCCGGTGCCATCGATTATTCCGCTGTTAATGTAGGTAAACACAATCTTACTTCCGGCGGGAGTGTTGCCGGAGACAAATCTCAGAGTGGCATCTACAGCCTCTGCTGTAATATACTGTGTCACTCCCTCACAGATGATAAAGGTTTTTGCATCAGTGCGAAAGCCCGCTGTCAACATTACGTCCCCGAGTACTTGCCGGTTAAAGTCAATAGGAACAAAGGTAACATGCGATGGTAAGTTTCCTAATAATCGCTGTAAACGTTTCTTTTTCTGTGTTTGTGGTGTCTGCAAATCAACCTCAAAGACAGAGAGACGGTCGATCCCGGGGATGCGATAAGCACGGCTGTCGAAACCGGCGCCAAGGACGACCACCTGTTCAACGCCCCCCTTCATTGCGTCATGTAGGACATCATCGATGTACCGTGCCCTGCATAGTAAACTCCCTATAATGCCGGGAAACTGCCGCTCCCGCATTTTGAGTAGACTATTACGAAGGCTTGGAATACGCATAAGTCTGATGACAAGCTGCCACAAAGGCGGCAGCAGACCGATGGTGAAGCGATCATCGAAGAGACGCTCTGCCTCAGGTTGATAAGACTCTGCTGCTCTCAGGGCTGCTGGGCCCAGAGCTGAAAAACTTGCACCGTCAGACTTCATTATGACTATAGTAAACCCCGGCATGCGAGACTGTCAATGTACACAATCAACGATACGTCTTTTCGCATGACAAGAAGCCGCAGTCGTCAGGAATTCAGAGGACAGGTCTGTATCTTTATTACGGAGTTCATATAAAAAGACCGCTCACAGTCGCTTCTGATGCCTTGAGAAAATCTCTACGATTTAACTCCGTAGTTGAGTCACTTCTTTTTGTGGTAAAACCGGTGCAAAGGTAAAGCCGTGATTGTGAGAATGTCTTAATGCAACTGGCCGCTGTGCGGTCTGCCATTGAAAGCGTGGAGGCGCTGGTGCTGAACAATTATATGAATCTCTGCTTCACCAAGGGAGAACAAGATGAAACGGCTAATATTGATTCTCTCACCAGAGCTGTTGCCATCTGGGGCAGGGTGCATGTAGGCGACTAAACCCTATCCAGAAAGGACGACAAAGAAACGTTAAGGACCAAAGTCTCAGCAGACCATGATTCAGTTAAACGCAAAGGTACCTTCAAAAAGCTAAGGGATGAAATGCAAGCATTTCATCCCTTATACCATATCTCAGATGTATCAGTCAGAGATCGGTTCCGGCATACCCGGTAAAATTCAGGAGACCTTCAGTACCAGCGCTGCCGCCGTATCACCGGCAGCACATCCGGCAAAAAGGCCGTAGCCGCCTCCGATTTTCACCAGTTCTTCAATGAGCTCGACTGTGCAGCGAGCTCCGGTCGGTCCCTGAGGATGACCGAATACAATCGAGCTGCCATAATTATTAAAAATTTTCTCAGGTATTTTCATAAGGCGGCCCATAATAATATCGTTTACACTAAAGGGATTATGTGTTTTGACTGCCGCCAGGTCTTTTACCTGTATCCCTGCATTTTTCAGAGCCATCTCTGCAGATGGGGTAACTGCTGCTGCCATTCTGGCCTTCTTGGCACGAGCATAACCATAGCTAAGAATCTGAATAGTTATCTTTTTATCTTTGCTTAATTCCTTAGCCTTTTCCTGCGTAGTCACAATCATACCCGCATTACCATCGGCGGGATGAGTCTGGGCACCAAAGGAAATACAACCTCCTTTAATTACTGGCTGTAATGGTGCCATCCCCTCAGGAGTGCATGGGGTAATACCTTCATCCGTTGACACAACGACTGTCTTTTTCTTGGTAACCGCTATTTCAACCGGTATCATATAACCGCTCTGAAATTCATAGTCATTATCAGTACTCATTACATATTTTTCGTAGCGGCTTATAGCCATAGTATCAGATTCCTCCTTGGTGACACCTCCGTAATCAGCAGCGACGTTCTCCGCTGTTTGTACCATTGCTACTCCACCGTATGGATCATGGTTAAAATTATCCATCATCCAGTTTTCATGGATAACTTCGCCACCCGGACCTAAAGGATTTGGCCATACTGCGTGCTGACCATTTGAGCAACGATCCGTTGTTGCCACCAGGACATTCTTATATATTTCCGTTTCCACACCAGCCGCCGCCGTATAAATAGCAGTGGCACTGGTAGCACAGGCCTGGCTGATAATAGGACCGCTGATTTTATCATTGCCAATAAGTGCACAGAACCAGGGATTTGCATAAAACCAGGCAGGCTGAGGAATAGTCTGTCCATAAACACATGCATCGAAAATATCCGGCGTATAGCCTCTCATCTCAAAGAACTTTCTTACTGTAGTAGCGGCGAGTTCTATGGCATTAACATTCTGGAATGACATCTGCCACCGAGAAAATGGCGAAGACCAATAACCTTTATATGGAATAAAACTTTTAGTGAACATAATTACTCCTGTTTATGATTTTTTGCCCCGGCAACCACCCAGACCCGAGATAATCAGCTATATAGTATATAGTGCAGCAATAACAAAAGTCAAAGATATTTTGCAGTAGGTCCAGGATATATTGTATGGTTTTCATGCCCGGTCCGTACCGGTCTGCGGAGACTGCCCTATTTTTAGCAGGTCAGCATATTACATAGCATTTTTAAACTCAGGCTGAAATTTCACTGTGCCAATCCGTCCCGCCAGTACCCCTTCGCGAATTTCCAGGAGCATCCCTGCTTCTTCGGGAACCTCAAATTCACAACCGATATTCTCAGGTTTCGCCGGAACAAAACCAAACCTTGGGTAGTACGTCGGATGACCCTGCACAACCACTATTTCATGTCCCAGACGGCGGCATTCATCAAACCCACTCAACACAAGTTGTGTGCCGGTTCCCTTTCGCTGATATGCCGGCAACACGGCCATCGGTGCAAGTGCTATCGCCTCGAAGCTCGCTTTTTCAACCTCGATAGTAACGGGACTGAACAAAATATGCCCTACAATCCGGCCTCCCTCCCCAGCAACAAGCAAAAGTGTTTCCACTGCTCGATTTCGAAGGTTGTCCACAAGTTCTGCCTCCTCTTTTTGACCAAATGCCCGCTCATTCACATTACTGACTGCCCGTATATCCTCTGGTTTTTCTCGGCTAATAATTGCCACTTTAAATACCTCTTACGTTCGATATTATGTAAAAAACTATAATTTTACCTGGGCTAATAGTACAACATCAATTTGCGGAAAAGCAGCCCGGAGCAGGGATCCCTACCAGGCCTTACCCGCCACACCCGTATGGCTATCGAATGAATCATGACCATTAAAGTTAAACAGGGGAGATCTGTTGTATTGACAATTGCATGACTTGAAGTTATAGTATCCCAATTACAGATGTGGGGTAAAAGTATGGCAAATCAGATGTCAGAAGAGACTATCTACGAAGAGGCAAGAAAAAGGGTAGAAGCAAAGAGGGGCTTCTATAAACACCTTCTCGTTTACATTATCGTAAACATTATGCTCGTATTGATATGGGCGTTTGCCTCTGGTGGTGGTTATCCATGGTTCCTCTGGGTCTTGGGTTTCTGGGGTATTGGCGTAATATTTAATTATTTTGATGCGTTCGTGCGGCTGGGGAAAATAGATAAAGCAGCAATAGAAAAAGAAGCAGAGAAAATAAGAAAGGGGCAATAATAGCCCGGTCCTTCGTCTTAACGGTAGTTTTCAGATGCAGAGTACGTACTAATTGCTTGTTGTCCAGCAGGTAATGTTACATGATCCGAAGTCGCCTATATTCATTATTTCAGGGCTGTATATCTGGTCTCTGAAAAATCTCCAGCAAGTAAGCAGTTTTAAAGCAGGGGCAGTACAGTAGCTAGGTCTCAATGGTACTTACTTTTTCAAGCTTAAAACCTTTCTTGTTAAAAAGTTTCACACAACTATCCACTGCTACCGGATCATAAAGCTTACCCCTGTTGGTTTTAATCTCATCCAAAGCTTGATCGATGCCGAGGCTCGGTCGATAAGGCCGATGAGAAGCCATAGCCTCGACAACATCAGCTACGGCTAAAATTTTTGCCTCTACTATGATATCTTCGTTTAACAGACCCGATGGATAGCCTGAGCCATTTATCCTTTCATGGTGTTGAAGTACGGCCTGAGCAATGGGCCAGGGAAACTCAATATTCTTCAGTATTTCGTATCCAACAAGGGGATGTGTCCTGATAATTCCCATCTCTGCCTCTGTCAGTCCGTTGGGATGAGTTAAAATCTCGGAGGGCACACGAATCTTGCCTATATCATGAATAATTCCGGCAAACCGAATACCCCTGAGCTGGTCTTCCGACAATCCCATATCCTTGGCTATAGCACAGGCAAGCTGTGCCACACGTCGTTGATGACCTGCAGTATACGGGTCCCTTAACTCTACTGTAATGGCCATAGCCTCGACCATATCTCCTAAGGCTTTTAGCAACCGACGCGTACTGCCTTCCGCCTGTTTTTCCGCTAGTTTACGCTGTGTAATATCCTGGGCAATGACCTGAAAACCAATAAGTCTGCCATTTTCTCTTATTAATTCGCCGATACCGGATACATATTTCAATTGTCCATCTTTGCACCTGATTGTTACTTCCATCGGTGAAGCAGGTTTGCCCAATAGTTTCTTCTTCATTCTACGTATCAGTGCGCCTGTATCTGTTGGCATTAGACCCAGCCTCGGCCAGTATTTACCTACTATTTCATCCTTTGAGTAACCGGTGACTTCTTCGAATTTCTTATTTACATAGAGGACCTTGCCTTTAAGGTCTAACCTGCACATAATAACAGGGGCTGTTGCCTGCAAATTATCCAATTGCTGTCTCGATTGCCTTGCTTCCTCTTCTGCGTTTTTACGTTCATACAACTCCCGCTGGAGCTTCCTGTTCATCAGTTCAAGTTCACGTGCCCGCTTTGCTACCAGCTTCTCCATATTATGATGATTTACCCGCAACTCATCCTCTAGCTTCTTCCTTCTGCTGATGTTCCGTAATATCCCAAGTGCACCAACAACATTTCCTTCGGAGTCAAACATTGGATATGAGCTATTTAGAATAGTCATGTATGATCTATCCTTCATCTTATATCTATATTCCAGGTCTTGTATACTTTCACCTTTAATCAAAGACGAGAATTGTTGCTTAACACGGTTGAGATCATCTGGATGCACTAACTGGAAACCGTTTATTCTCTTTATCTCATTTTTTGAATAGCCCAATCGATCATGGAACGCTTTATTCGTGAACCGAAAATTGCCATCAAGGTCTACTGTAAAAATAATGTCTGTTGACGTTTGTATAATCCGATTATATCTATGCAATATTTCTTTATTCTCTTGCTCCGATTTCCAAAGAGCGTCTTCTGCTTTCCACCGCTGGAGCGCTATGGACGCTAGACTGACAAACGTCTTCATAAGGTCTGGATTTATGGAATTATGCTCTCTGCGTAACAGAAAGCTGGCGCTGCCTAATAGCTGTCCTTTCCACGTGAAACCAATAGCATATATATCACCTACATCAAGAAGCTTCTCAATCACAGTGCAGACCGACTTCGGGATATTGCCCATGGTGAGACTATATAGGCCCCCAGGTACTTTTTTAAGTGATCCACTGGAAAGCTCTCGCCTTGCCTCGTTATTTATAGCAAACGACATTCCAGCAGGACATTTACCTAAGATACTGGTTAGAGCATCAATATGCGTATTAGGACCCTGGATCGTCTTTATGTAAATGAGATCAGACGTCTCCTCAAAAGAATTTATCGACACGACGGAGTCCGGGACCAGCGTATGCAACGCCTCACCGATAATTCTATAGACATCCTCTTCTGAAGCAGTATCAGCAAGTCTCATTAACAAGCCGGTAAGAATTTGCAGAGCACAGGACTGTCCAGGCTGGTCTTCCTCAGTCAATTCTTCTATTAATTTATCGATTGTTTTAAATTCCGTTTTCATGTCTTACCAGCTCATTAAATTACATACTGCAATGTAATAAAGAATCGCCGTTCTCCTACTAATGAATAATGATTATCACATTGCATTCAGGACAGCCCGAAACCCACCTCTTTAAGCTACTACCACATTGAACATAGCACGCTTTCAAAAATCCTTCCATCATATCTGTTTACTTAAAGTAAGTGAACCTATTATATTCCTGTCGCTGCTGTATAAAAATAGTAATTAAGTACCAAATACATAGCAATTTAGTACTAAATACATGCTTCGATACACACGATGCAGCTCTGATTTTCCGGCAGAAAACCAGTATTAGGGACCAGCTTACGGGAAATCCTTGTGATTCGGTTTGCGGAAAAAATAGTCCCTGGCGATGCCGGGAATCCCTTCCTTTATTGCAGCGTCTTGCAGATGTCTTACTGCTGTATCTTATATGGAAAGGCTAAAGCACCGGATTCATTTCAGCCATCACGTACAGGACTGCGTCAATAAATCTAATGCCATTATATCTTAAAATATTAAAACAAGGGGAACAATAATGGCTATCAATCCCGTTACTACTACCGTAAGGAGGAAAAGGTTGTACCTGGTATTGTAATTGCTTAAAAGGGATGGATCGTAATACCCCTCTACACCCTGGTCCTTATACATCTTTAGTAGCCCATTTATAAGCTTTGATCTGGTCTGTTTCCCTTTTAACAGGCCAATTTCTGCAACGAAATTCACAACTATGACAAGAAAAATAAACGTAAAGAACACGATCCACACAGTACTATCTTTATCTGGCCCTGAAGCTACCGCGGAATTAACACCCAAAGTCAACAGGTTAAGTAGAATTGCAGTAAGTATGAAAATCGTGTCAGTACGTGTATTCTGTTGCAGCTCCGTAATAATATGCGTATGAACTCGTTCTATCATGTTATCCCTCGCCTATTTACTACAAGAAAAATTTGTATCATCAGCTATTATCATCTAACACGGATACTGCTACCGACGGAAATCTAAAACTTATACAGTAGCTGTTAAAAACGTTCACTGTACTATAGAAAGTCACCGATTTAAACAATACCATCATAGTAGCTGACCATTATCCGGATGATTTTAAGCCTTTACACTCCTTTAACATTATAGTAACTATCTATACAATATTCTACAACAACATCGCATTCCGGCAATAGCGTGTACATATAAGTCCATTAAGCCGGCATCTGGCTTTCCTCATACAGTAAACGCGGAAATTGTTCATGCTGAAATACAAAAGAGAACTTTACCATGAATCCTCTGCAGAGATATCATGAAACAGCATTTAACGGCGTACATTAATGCCATTGCTTCTAATATTGCAGGAGATATAACACTGATCACATTCTACATCACACGGTTCAATATGAATAGTAATGTTAGCACCTTGAAGTTTTTCTCCGATGTCCTGCTCCAGGTGGTCACAGAACCTGTGCGCATCAGCTATACTGGCACTCTGAGGCAAGACGAGGTGAAGGTCTATATAACGCTCGCTCCCGGCCTTACGGGTCCGCAGTTTATGAAAACCTACTATTTCACCTCCATGTTCCATGATGCATGACTCTATTGCATCTTCCTCTACCTCGGATAGTCTCGTATCCATAAGCCCGTGAAGTGACTTTCTAAATGTTATGAAGGCAATCCGTGCTATCAGGATAGCTACCAGTAAGGCAACAATAGAATCGAGTATAGTCAGCCCCGTTAGCTTTACCAAAATCAGGCCTATTAAGACTGCGCACGAGCTTAATACATCGGCAAGCATATCGCGAGCAGTCGCTTCTAAAGCAATAGAATCGTTAGCCCGTGCTATTCTCAATGAATACCAGGAAACCATGAAATTTATTGCAATCGCTGCAGCCGTTACATAAATCCCGACTGTTACTAACTCTACACTTCCTCCGGTCATTAGCCGTTTTATTGCCTCATACGTAATTGTACCGGCAGCAACAAATATTAATCCCGCTATAACAAAACCAGCGATATCCTCTGTCTTGCCATGACCGAAGGCATGTTGCTTGTCCGGTGGTTTACTCGAAACCCTGATGCCAATAAAACCAATAATTGCTCCCGTAAGGTCAATAATGCTGTGGATTGCATCAGCTCGTATGCCGATGCTGCCGGTAAATACACTGGCAGCCAGTTTCATAAGTATCAGCACGCTGATAGAAAAAATGGACAGTTTAGCAACGCTCTCCTTTGTTGCCAGAAATCTCCTCTTTTTATCTGATTCTCCTGCGTCCATAGTCACCCCAAGAATCTAACTTAGAAAAAAAGCCCGTGAGACACCTGGCCCCACGGGCTCTAAATCCCGCTGCCCAAAACATAGCCCGGCCAGACCTGACATCTCAGGTTTGCCTGTTCCAGACAATGTAATTGTAACTTGGCATTATAACCATGTCAATAGTATACAGGTCGATAGTCATTGCCTGTCTACATATACATAATCAGTCCAACGGTACTCGTTGCTTCACTGTATGACCTGTTGCTCATTCATCGATGAAAACAGTTCGAGAGCAGCTAAACATCAATGTCGGCATAACAGGAATGTCTGACAGCCATCTGGATATCAGGATTATGAAAATGGGCAGTAAAGCGTTTACGATGACCTACCTTAGCTACCCTTCAGCTTCATTTCCTGCCCAGCTCCTTGCTAAACTGTAGATAGCGAATAATATCAGCACGATTGAGAAGACCCACCAACCGACCCCGATCAAGCACCAGGACCTGGTTTATATCATGCTGTGCTATCACTCTCATGGCAGAGCTTAGATCATCCTCCAGAGTAACACTGTAAAGAGGCTCACGAGTCATGATCTTTTCAACAGGTGTTTCGGTCCATTTATGTTGGTCTAATTCTTTGACATCCGTGATGGTTACAATTCCGACCAGTTGCTCACCCCGAGTGATCGGTACTGCACGTCGACGACCCTGTAAAAAGATGCCTCGTACGACATCCTCCACTAATACGTTAGGGCCAATGGTCTCTGGATTAAAGTCCATGACCTCCTTAACTGATACGCCACTCAAGTGCTCCCGCAGTGTTACCTCCCTTCGACTGGTATCGGCGGCTCCGATGAGAAACCAGCCGATAAAGGCAATCCATAGACCTCCCAGGAAGTTACCAGTAAGCAACTGGAAGACCCCCAGTGCAATAAGCGCCCAGCCAAAGCCTTTTCCAACGGTTGCTGCTATGTTAGTCGCCCTATTTAGATCACCCGTTGATCCCCAGAGGATAGAGCGCAGTACACGGCCTCCATCCAGGGGAAAACCGGGTAAAAGGTTGAAGACACCTAATATAATATTGATTACAGCCAGATAATTAAGTATGGCTGCCACAGGGCCTTTCTCAGTCCCTACTACTTGCCCCAGACCCCAGAAGGCTCCAGCGAGTACCAGACTGGTAACCGGCCCAATTATCGCCATGGCGAACTCGATTTTGGGTTTCTGCGGCTCTTCTTCCAGGTTACTCACACCACCAAGAATGAAAAGGGTAATGCTTCGAACAGGCAACCCTCGAGCCTGTGCAACCAGCGAATGGGCAAGCTCGTGCAACAACACGGATACAAATAGCAGCAGTGCCGCTACAATTCCGGTTATCCAGTAGGTGGCCGGATCCCATTCAGGATACACCTGCGGAAAGAATCCCTGAGCCAAAGACCAGGCGATCAGGATGAAGATTAGAAACCAGGTGTAATGTATGCCAATTTCAATGCCGGCTATACGGCCAATTCGAAATGTTCCTCTCATAGCGGCTTGCCTCCTCCGAGAAAATATTTTTATACAGGGCCTTTCTTTCCCAATTTCGAAAGGAATCCAGGCCGATGGAATGCATCAGGCCCGGTCCCTGAATCCTGCTCCATGACTCTCTCAGCAGATATTACTATTTGCCCCCATAACCGTCAACACCGCTCATTCCTCCCGAATCCCAACGGCACCATGATTGCAGAAAGGCTGGCTACGGTTTACCTGATACGTCAGCGTTTCTGATAGTCCTGCTGCGATAATCCAGTCATATTAATATAATAGAGCCATTGAGAAGGTTGGAGCGTTACCTAAGGACGAGAGTACTACCTGCATTCATTATCACCGCGCAAAGTCCCACTATTTCTTAACGGCCCTTAGATGGCCTGTCATTGAAAGACATCAGGATCAAGTCCTACTGTTAAACTAAAGGCGCATCCAGAAAAAGACTCCTGCTAACGATCTACTGCATTGACAATGTCCAACAGCTTCTTATTTGCTGCTGTTGACAGGCCAAAACCGCTTATCTCATCCTGTAAACCAGCAAACGTGCCATAACCACCCAGATACCCATTGACGCGTGCCGCAGCAGTTGAATCTGTAAGATCGTTTATATCCGGATACATTGCGCTGAACTCTCTCATAATATCCGGTACCTGTTGCAGCATATATTTCTGATGGTATCCTTCGGCACGGTAAAACTCTGAAGCGGGGATGATTTCAGTGTATATCTTGCTATTCATCCTGGCTTCCTCGCGGTCCCTGCTTTCCATAGCCAGCCTCTTCTGTTCGTCATTATGGTAAAACACGATGGACATATATTGACGTGACAGAGGCAGACCTATCGGGCTGTGGCTCTCCCAAAATATATCTAACAGCTCCTGGTATGAAATTATGGTAGGATCGTAGTCGATCTGGATTGTCTCGGTATGATCGCCCAGTTTGTAATAAGTGGGATCTTCTTTCATCCCTCCTGCATAACCAACGCGGGTTCGAACTACACCGTTTGTACTCCCGAACCGGGAGTCCGGCCCCCAAAATCAGCCCAAGGCAAATGTCGCCGTTTCCGTTATGGCCGGCTCAGAGACATCTATTGGTGGTAGTGCCCGCCGTTCCTCATCAGCTTTGACTACATCATCAAGCATGTTTCCCACTTTCTGATCTATCACCTGACAACTATCCCCCGGCAAGACCTCAGGCTGTGGCTCCACGGCTGACCGACAGGACACAAGAAGCGTTGCCACCAGAACCATACCTATCAAACCTGAAAGAACCGTTTTCCTAGATAGACCATAAATATTGTTCGCAATCTTACCCATCAGGAACCTCTGACGTGGTTATATTTCAGCACACAAAAATTATAAGCCAGGAAGCAGCACGTGTATGTGACTTTAATCTCATTATTGTATTGTGAGCATAATTTAAGCAGAGAAAGGGCTGTCTGCGGCTTGCAAGGTGAGCGGTGGTACGGTCCTCCTCCTGGCAATGATAAAAGCTGAAGCTTTAAGAGGGGGAACTTTTGGTTTAAAAACAAAGATAGATTAGGCAGGAAAAATGCAGAGTTCGCCACTTTTACTGTATTTTTGAGGTCGGCTATTATGATATTATAGGTAAGCTAAGATAGGAACCGGACTATATTTTCGA
Organism: uncultured Dehalococcoidales bacterium; assembly: GCA_964596125.1. GTDB lineage: Bacteria > Chloroflexota > Dehalococcoidia > GIF9 > UBA5629 > CAZQRP01. The sequence goes on from CAZQRP010000006.1 coordinate 49,625, forward strand.
GAATCATGAATAAGACGAGAAAAATCTCCCGTACAGCACAAAAACATGCCTGATGTAAACGTTATATTGGTGCTTGTGGTGGTCGCTGTGGCAATGGCTCTCTTCATAACAGGAAAGTTGCGGGTAGACTTGATTGCCATGTGTGTACTGATCGCACTGATAGTAATCGGCCTCATTAATATTAATCAGGCATTGTACGGCTTTGCAAGTCCGGCCACAGCAACTGTTGCCGCCATGTTCGTCATAAGTGAGGGGCTAGTACGCACCGGCGTAGTAGAATGGCTGGCACTCCACATAGATAGATTCGCCGGAAAGACCGAACCGCGTCTCATTCTCGTTTTATGCCTTGTTATTGCCGCTCTATCAGCATTCGTGGTAAATACTGCGACCGTAGCTATTTTCATCCCGGTTGCTATTATGCTGGCAAGATCACGTAAAATCTCTACCTCCCGTGTCTTGATGCCATTGTCGTTTGCAAGTCAGTTCGGTGGTGTATGCACCTTAATTGGCACCTCTACCAATATCCTGGTCAACTCAATTGCAGTAAACAACGGTATGAAAGCTTTTGGCTTATTCGAATTTGCACCCCTGGGCCTGGCAATGTCAGTCATCGGCATTTTATACCTCATCATTGTAGCACGTTGGCTTATACCCAAACGCAAGGGAGAAGTCCAGCAGATCGATAAATATCGCCTTGCCGACTATCTGGCCGAGTTAAGAGTTGCCCCGAATTCCCCTCTTATCGGCGAAACCTGGGAGAAGAGCAAGGCAGGTACAGAAGCAGAAGTAGACCTTGCCAATCTTCTACGTGAAGACAAGGCAACTTCCCGGCCGGCAAGGACCAAAATAAGAGAAGGAGATATACTATTGCTTCACGGCAACTGTGACAAGCTTATCAATATGGAACGTAAATACGGCCTACAGGTACAGACGAACGTTACGATGGATGATAAAGCGCTCAGTTCCAGTGAGGTGAAGCTGATCGAAGCCCTTATCCCTCCACGATCAGGTCTGGTCGGGCGTACGTTAGCGAGTTTTAATTTTTACCGTCGATACAGGTCCACCGTGCTGGCAGTGCAAAGACGAGGTAAAATTATTCGAGACCGTCTCGCTGACATTTATCTGGACGCCGGAGATACCTTGTTGTTACAGGGTAATACAGAGGACATTTCCCGCATTTTGAAATCCAATGATCTGATAGTGACTAATGAGTTAACGGAACTTTATCTCCGTAAAGATCGAGCAATTACAGCGATGCTCGTGCTTCTTATAGTAATCACTTTAGCTGTCCTAAACATCGCTTCGATTCTTGTTGCCGCATTAATAGGTGCCATTGGCATGGTGCTAGGTCGCTGTCTTACTATTGAAGAAGCCTATCGTGCCATTGACTGGAGAGTTGTCTTTCTTCTTGGTGGTATTCTCCCCCTGGGGCTTGCTTTGGAACAAAACGGGGCTGCTCTGTGGTTAGTGAATATAGTCGTAACACCCTTTGCAAGATTCGGGCCACTGATGGTACTGGCAATTTTGTATCTAATTACTGCGATGCTGACCGAGGCCATGTCAAACAATGCTGCCGCTGTGATACTCGCACCCATTGCGCTATCAATCGCAACAGCCATGCAGGTTAATCCCAGGCCATTTCTGGTGGCAATAACATTTGCCGCCTCAACTAGTTTTGCAACACCTGTTGGTTATCAAACTAATACGATGATATACGCCCCCGGGGGTTACCGTTTCATTGACTATACCCGCGTCGGTGGACCACTTAATCTCATATTCTGGGGATTAGCAGTAGCCCTTATACCGATGCTATGGGCGTTCTAAATCATCACCTTAATTGCCCGTATCTTCACAATGTTGTCACTTCAAAGCCAACATCCGCTAAAACAGTACCGGAACCTATAGCTTTTCTTACCCGGTATATTCTATCACTCTTTCCACTCAACCGGGTTATCCGGGTCATCCCGGTCCTCAGCTTCCCAGGCTACAGTTTTTAGTGGCTCCTATTCTTCAATGTGCATATGGCTGTTCCGCCATCCTTCAAGATACGTAATTACCTCTTCTTCCGTTAGATCATACCAGTTATAATAAAAGCTGGCGACAGCAAATCGATAAATGCGGGCAATAATCAGGCAGACCACTTCATCTGCCGATGGTTTTACCAGATCGTAGGCTGCACCTGAAGCCACTGGTACTGCAACTATAATTTTACCGGCCTGACGCTGCCGCATCGACTTAATTGCTGCCAGCATGGTAAATCCCGATGCCAATCCATCATCGATAATGATTGCTGACTTCCCCTCCACTACCGGGGCTCGTATTTTACCACGATAAACAGACATACGTCTTGCAACTTCAGCCATTACCTCTTGTGCCTGATGCTGTATCTCAGTCTCACCAAGACGTAATTGCTTAACCAGTGGCTCATTTAACACTATGCTGCCATCTTCGGTAACTGCGCCATAGCCAGCCTCAGGATTATAGGGAATGGTTATTTTGCGAGGGACTACAACATCGAGAGGAACATTTAGTTGTCCTGCTACCTCGGTAGCTACAGGTACACCACCACGGGGAATCGCAAAGACTATGACTTGTTCGCCTCGATAGTGTCCCAGCTTCTCAGCGAGGCGCTTACCAGCATCGGCCCGGTCCCGAAAGAACTGCTGTTCCCGATTAACAATCATGCGGTTACAATTTTCTTTGTCTATTCTATAAAATGGTGCTAATACGGACCGATCTGAAACAATCTTAGGAACATCCAGGCTACCAGATGTTGCCAGATGAGACAACATATAGCTACATCGCTAAGCAGGTGTTTCCTTCTTCTCTTCAGCCGCTGGACCATAGAACTGCCTTAGCTTTGCCGCCATCTCTTTCAACCTCTCACCTACTTTATAATTGACGCTATCCACAGGATAACTACCGTCTTTCTTTCGCTTGCCAGCCTTAATTCCGGTAAGGACCTCTATACCTTCATCAATAGTGCCCACTTCATATATATGGAACTTACCTTGCTGGACAGCATCCACCACTTCCTGTCGCAGCATAAGATTTCTCAAATTTTGACGGGGTATCATTACTCCCTGGTCACCATTAAGACCTTTAGCCTTACAGACGCGGAAGAAACCCTCTATCTTCTGGTTTACCCCACCGATGGGCTGTATTTCTCCCTTTTGATTTACCGAGCCTGTTACAGCTATATTCTGCTTTATCGGCACACCCGATATACTGGATAGTAATGCATAGAGCTCCGTTGAAGAAGCGCTATCCCCTTCGACACCCTCATATGACTGTTCAAAACAGAGACTGGCCGACAGTGACAGGGGATGATCCTGGGCATATTTCCAGCCTAAATAACCACTCAGAATGAGAACTCCTTTATCGTGAATCCTGCCGCTGAGTTGTGACTCCCTTTCAATGTTGATAATACCTCCCCGACCCAGGAATGTCTTACAGGTTATTCTTGACGGTCTGCCGAAGGTCACATCACCAAGGCTATAGACACTGAGACCATTCAACTGGCCAATTTCCTGGCCTTCAACGTCTATCATAACAATACCATTCTCGATCATTTCTCTAATTCGCTCATCTGGCAGGTTGTGCCGAAAAAACCTCTCCTCAACTGCTTTTTCCACGTGCTGTCCGGAAACCAGTGAAGCCCCGTCCTTACGTGACCAGTATTCCGCTTCCTGCACCAGCTCTCTTATCTGGGCGAATCGGGAGGACAGCTTCTCCTGGTCAGCAACCATTCGAGAGGTATAGTCAACAACCGCTGCTACTCCAGTTTTATCAAAATGGTGCAACTCACAGTCCTTGCAGCAGCCAGCGATAAAAGCAGCCATGTGTACCATGTTATCTTGTGTCCTATCTACCTCAAAATCAAAATCAGCCTTCACTTTAAAAATCTCCCAGAAGTCCTCATCATACATCGATAAAATCTGGTACAACATACCATCACCGATAAGTATTATCTTAATGTCTATGGGCACCGGTTGCGGCTTCAATCCCTGGGGTGCGATCAGGCCAAACTGCTCGAAGGGGTCTTCAATTCGCACCTCCCTTGTCTTAATGGCCCTCTTCAATGCCGGCCAAACTGCAGGATTCGTCAACACATCACTGGCGTTGAGAAGCAGATAGCCGCCATTTGCCAGATGAAGAGCACCGGGTTTCAACATGGTGTGGTCACTAAGAAATCCACCAAAAAGAAATCGCCTTTCAATCTTACCAAACAGATTAGCATAATTAGGATGCGGCTCAACGATTACTGGCTGTCCTTCGGCATCGCTATTATCCACAAATACGTTTACATTAAACGGAAGAAACGGGTCCCGGCCGCGCATGATATAGCTGGCCGGCATACCTAAAATCGGTTCAACTTGTTCCTCTTTCTCTTTAAATATATCCAGGTTGTCCAGCGTATAAGACTTGAGGTCAGTAAGATATTTGACCATCTTTTCGGAATAACTATATTCCTTGATAATGCTCTCGAAAAGCCGGGATACTGTAAAATCAGCTATTGCCTTGTCTGTGCTTTTTATGCTTTCCGCCGTTTTCCTCTCCTGCTCACGTGCTTTTTCAAAAGTTACCTGAAGCTTTTTCAGCAGTTCAGAATGTCTGGTTTCCATCTCTTTTCGCACTGACTCTTCAAGCGCCATGAAATCATTTTGAGAAACGGGCTTTCCTTCCACCAAAGGAATAAAGGCCGGCCCTTCTGAAGTTATTTGAAACATAAAGCCCTGCCGTTGTGCTTCCTCTTTCAACTCGTTAAAAAGACTCTGCTGTTCAGCCTGGCTTGCCTCAATGATCCTGTTTCTCTCGGCCTTGTAATCTTCACCCGAGAAAGCCTTAGCCAGCTCTCCTTTGAGACTTTGCAGTAAGCTATCTATCTGACTCTTGAAAACTTTGCCTTTTTTTCGGGGTAAGCTTAACGATTGCGGCCGGTCAGCATCAGCAAAGTTATAAATATAGCACCAATCCTGTAAAGGTTGGAGCTGCTCAATGGCTTTCCTTTCCTCAAGCAGCTTGTTAATATACGTCTTCACCGCAGAGGTTTTACCTGTTCCGGTAAGTCCGGCTACGTAAATATTGTAGCCATCATGTTTCATGGACAGGCCAAACTCAATTGCACGTATCGCCCTATCCTGCCCAACGAACTCCCGTAAAGGTGCCAGGTCTTCGGTACACTCGAAGTCGAACAAAGCAGGATCGCATTTTCTTCGCAACTTCTTTACCGGTACTTTATACTTTGCTACATCCATATCGTATCCTCCTCAATGTTGAATTTTATTGACTTCTTGCACTTATCTTTCATATCCCATCTTCTCTGCAGACTCACAACCACCACACCAGCAGCCGAGCAGCAAGTATTAGCCGCACCGGAGAGCTGTCCGCAGCAAGGATTTGTTAGGCATCTTTAAACGTGCTGTTGGACATCAGCCGGTGGTAAGCATTTATGTCATCTTTCTTAAGGTCTCTCAAAGCATGCGCTTCTTTTAATGCTTTGACGAGATCAATAGCTCCATAAGAGCTCACTGCGTCAATATCAAAAACGCCGTTGAACACTGACGAAAAGAGAAGCTCAACATACTTCCGAAGGTTATCGTAGAGAACCTCGAAGTCGTTCCGAACAAACTTATCGCTTATATTGTTGTTACCTATTGCGACATGCCAGTCGTAATGATCTTCCAATTTATTACGCCAAGTTCGCACCTCTTCCGCTTTGACCTTGATGTTCTTTACCAGTGTCTCTGCATTTTCAGCGTGGTAATTAGGACAGCTTTTGAAAAAGTCATGGACGGAATAGATCGAGAAGTTTTGGTTTTTGCCTGTTTGCGGAGGGTCTGTAAGATTCGATACATTTTGAATAATACGCTCAATGTACATCCAAAATAGGTCACTAAAAAACCCTTTTGCGGTTTCTTCAAGAAGTTGACGACGCTTTTCTGAATCATCGTAGAGGATAAGAAATTCCTTAAAGTAGTGGTACTGGTCAGTCGCCCATCTAGCAAACTCATCGGCGATAGCCCGTGCTTTTAGATTAGTATTAGAGACCATATTCTTTCCTGAATAGCTAACTACTATTGGACTACAATTCTGCTGAATGAACCTCCAAACGGAGATGTTTTTATGACAACCCTTGTTTGGTAAAAGTATAATGTAACTTATATTGGAATTCAATTTTAAAACTGGTAAGGAAAGCCGTACCACTACGTTAGGCAGAAATGGTGAAAACCAAGCTAAAAGTTCTACCTATTGATACCCCAGCTCCACCAGCTTCAAAAACAGACCACATACTGTACGGAACAAAGAACCAGCCAATGTTATCGTACCGTTCATTTCATTTTGTTGAAGTTTACTTGCAAAGAATCATAATATGGGATGTTAATGGAAAATAACATGCATAGTTTTGTCCATACTAACCTTCGTATTTTTTATCGTATTGCCTATGAAGCCTACATGGCAATGAATGAATATCTTAATTCAGGCACGAAGCCGAAACCTGACAACACACATGGACATATTGTTACATATGACCCTGAGCAGAAAAGCTTTAAGAACGCTCTCGTCACGATTGTTTTCTTTGGAGTCTTTCTTGAATCGTTGCTTCATCTTTTAATAGTAGAACGGAAAGGTATTGAGACTGCCAAGAAGTATGATCGAAAATCTTACGAATGCAAACTTCAGTTGTTGGGCTGTAATGATCAGCCGATCTTGGACGAATGCAAACATTATCGAGAGGCACGCAGAGAAATAGTTCATGAAAAAGCTTATATAGACAATAAAAGAATCCGAGTAGCTCAGCAAGAAGCCGCCTTTGCTATGAAACTTATTCAGAAAATCGTCACCTATTTGGGCTTAAAAATAGACTAAAAACAGTGCTGAGTTGCGGCAGTAAAAACCCGACGGTTCATGTCTCAGCTTATCGTTCCCATAACCATACGTTCAGGAACTGTCCCATTTATTCCATGTCCAGGTGCTCTTTAACAGCCTTGTGTATTTCATGCCGAAGCTGAATGTCATCAAGATAGCCTACCACCTTGCCAATTCGTTGCTTTGAAATTGTTCTTATCTGATGAGCCATTACTATAGATTTTAGGGGCTGCCCCGCTTTTCCTTCCGGCAAAAGAATCTCAGATGGGTATAACCGACGTTGGGTTGATGTCATAGGTAGGACGGTAACATTGGGCATGGCCTGGTTGAATTCCTCATTGCTTACTATAAGCACCGGCCGTATTCCCTTCTGTTCGGCTCCTGCCACAGGGTTAAGGTTAGCCTCATAAACTGCCCACTGAAAAGCCGGCATTAGCCTATCCTCCGGGCAGTCTCAGCATCAGCAGACTTAAAAGTAGCTTCAATCTCAAATATATCCTTAAGCAACAAGGGGTCCTTGGCTCCTTCCCGCCACTGGGCCTGTCGCATCTGTCTCTGCAACTCCTTTAGTTCCTTGAGCAGTGCCCGCTCCACCAGGATATTCTTGCTCGGTGCTGCTCCACGAGCCGTGGCCTCATCTAGAGCAGCAAGAACATCGGGATGCAAGCTAAAAGTCGCCTTCTTTGTCTTTCCGCGCATATATCCACCTCCTTTTTCATATTGTCATTAAGGTATTAATTGTAATATGATAACATCAACTTCCATATTTTGCAAGTCAATTAAGGAAGCTAAAATCACCATCTCTAGAGAGAAGCGCACACAGGATAGTATGACAACAGCCAGAGAGCGATATGAACAAAATAGAGAAAAGGGTAATTTGCTGCTGCCTACATTACACTAACAGTACTTTGTTAATGAAACCCGATGCTGGAGGCACTAAGTGGCAAGGTGGAAAGCTAGGGCAAAAGTTCTTCTTTCCGTCCAGTAAGCTCTATATTCATTTATGTATCCATGCCTACATTTTGCCGACAAACTGTAGATCACCAGGTGGTACAAGATGGTACTCCCAAATATGAAAGCCCCACAAACGGAAAACAGGATGATATCAGATATAGGGAGGTACGCGGTGGTACATCAGCCCTCCAACTGGCAGCCAGGAGATATCTGAAGTTTATTAGCGAAATCAATAACAGTGGGACGAGCTTTATGCAGAAGTGGCTTACCATGACCGAAGCAAATAACATCAAACTCCATACTGGCTATCTTTTTAATTGAGCTGGCTTCCTGCTGTACATCGATGGTGAATGCTTTAGAAGGTAATCTCGGCCCAAACCTGTTGACAATCACATCTCCGGCAATGACAAGGCCTTTATTCTGTATCGAAAGACAGATACTACCGGGTGTATGACCCGGCGTGTGGAATATTCTGATGCCGCCAAATAAAGGCAGCTCATCACCATCGTTAACCAGAATATCTACGTTCACCGGCTCATAGGTCAATAATCGCCGGAAAAGAGCCGGAGCTTTATTCATCCATCTTAACATTCCCGAACTTGGCTGGGGTAATCTGCCATCTATGTATGGTGCATCAGCAGGATGCGCTATAATCCTTGCCCGGGTAATATTCTTAAGCTCGGCCAAACTGCCGACATGATCAAGGTGATGATGGGTGATAATAATACTACGAATGTCGGCAGGGTAATAACCGAGCCTGCGTATCTCGTTGAGTGTAGGTTCCGCTCTCCACTTATATCCGGTGTCGACCAGAGTCAGGTCATCTCCGACAAGCAGAAATATGTTGGCTCCCCACACTCTAGCACCTACAATACCGCTGAACTGATAAACTCCAGGGAGTATTCTTACGGTCCTCACACCTCAGTCCTGAGATTAAAACTGGGGTAAAGTCAGAGAATCAATACGTACCGATTACATCCGGACAACAGCCGCTCATCTACAATAAACCACGCATTTCGTCCCCCGGCTGGCTCACTTCACAAATAAACTCGTTCGGGCATGTTTCACATTCGAGCTGAAGTGTAGTGTGTTTTATATCGAACTTCTCGGACAGGTCATGGTTAATTTCACGCACGATCTCTTCACTAATACTGACCATTTGATCATCAATTACCAGATGGGCACTCATAGCATGCAGGCCGGAAGTGATTGTCCAGACGTGAATATCATGAACATCCCTCACACCGACAACATTTTTAATTGTTTCAATAACATTACCTACCTGAATATGCCTGGGGACTGCCTCAAGGAGGATGTCCACCGATTCTCTAACCAACCGTACCGCTCCCCATAAAATGATACAACCGATAAACACAGCTATGAGGGGATCAGCGAATCGCCAGCCTGTAATTAAAATAATAACACCAGCAACAATCACACCTATTGATGAAATCGTATCACCAATAATATGCCAAAAAGCAGCTTTAATATTTAAGTTCCTGTGACTTACTCCCCTTAACAGTAGTACGCTGATAAGATTGGCGACCAGACCAATTATGGCAATTAATAGCAATGTTGTGGCATGTACAACAGGCGGACTTAAAAACCGATGATAGGCTTCATAAAATATATAAATAGCTACCAGTACAAGCGTAGTGCCATTAGCCAGGGCAGCCATGATTTCTACGCGATGATAACCATAGGTTTTTTGTGATGTTGCCGGCCTTCCAGCGATAGTTATAGCAAACAGGCTCAATCCCAACGCCAGTGCATCCACCAGCATGTGCCCGGCATCTCCGAGTAGTGCAAGGCTGTTACTTATAATGCCACCTATGACCTCCAGTACCATAACAGCTACTATGATACTCAGAGCAATTTTTAACCTGTGCTTTCCCGCTCCAGCAAGGTGGTCTTCATGATTATCTGGTGCACTCATCTACAATATAACCGGAAATAGACTGCTGAAATTAACTATACTTCACTATAGATTTTAAGAGAAAGTGGCATAATCGGCAACTTTCATATCAAACAGTGAACGGCCTGATGGGGTATACCGATAAAAGCTGTATGATTTACTATTATCAGCCCGATAACAGGTGCTCACACTCTTTCCGGGCAGGCAGATAACTCCCACATACCATCAAATATGACAATTTTACAATATCCACACAAAATATTAATTATTTATTAAAATTTGACAGGTATACTGAGTACAGTATATAAATGATTTATAGTTTACTGTTTAAACTAAGAAAAGAATGGAAAAAGCTATGGTAATCAAAATTGATAACTTTCACACTTTTTTCAGCTTAAGATATCGACAACTATTGACCTGTCAACTATAATAGCTATAAGTATACGATATGAAATACGTTCGATGGAGAAAAAAGTTATTTCATTTCCAAATAGTCAATAGTGCTTTTCGCCTACTACTGATTTCTCTGCTCATCGCTACAGGCGGTCTTGCCCTTCTGGCAAGTCCCGTCCAGGCACTGACTATCAATCCCTTTCCAAATCCACTTCCCGAAGGTCATGTTGGCGCTTCTTATAACGCATCTTTCACTACATCTGGTACACCGCCTTATCATTGGACACCTAACCAAGTACCATCATGGCTTAGTTTCTCGTCAGGTAACTTAACGGCTGCTATTTCAGGCACGCCCACATCAGCCGGTACATTCCCGATTAGTATTTCGGTGACTGATGCTACTTCTGCTACCGCTTCATTTACTTCCACTATTACTGTTACTGGTGCTTCATCTAGCTTAACCTTCACCACAACCACTCTGCCGGAGGCAAGCGAGGGGACTGCCTACACTGCATCTATATTTATTTCCGGTGGTACATCACCTTATACATTTACTATTACCAGCGGAGCATTACCGTCCGGCCTGATTTTGGATCCCTATAATGGCTACATCTCAGGAACACCATCAAATGGGACCCAGGGCGTTCACAGTTTTACAATAAACGTCAATGATAATTCCTCCCCTGCGTTGTCTGCTCAACGTACCTTCAGTATTTCTGTCGTAAAGGGTTCGTTCAAACCATCTATCACAATCAGCTCCGGCCTGGCTGCCGGACAGACGAAAGTATATGTTGATGGACAGCAGGTAGCTACATTAACCGGTGGTGAATCAACAGAGCTCAGCCTTGACTTAGGCGCAAGTAAAACCGTATCGGTTGAGCCTTTTGTATTACATCCGACCAAGGATGGAGTCAGATTCAAAGTCCAGGAGGAAGAAATAACAGTAAATGAGTTTCAGCCTTCTGCCAACTTCGTTTACTATACCGAATATCTGATTGAGCTTGAAACAGAGCCAGCACAGATTACCGATCTTAGCAATGCTGGCTGGTACCAGAAAAATAAAACGCTGAACGCCAGTGCTCCTTCCGAGGTAGAAGCTGAATCAGGAAAGCTATACCGCTTCACCCACTGGACGCTTCCCGATGGTAAAAGAGTCAATAACCAAAACATGAACTTCACGGTAGACGAACCGGGGACAGCAATCGCTCATTATGATACGTATTACCTTCTCGCTATTAAATCACCTTACGGCGAAATAGAAGGGGGAGGCTGGTATAAGGCTGGTGGCCAGGCAAACTGGCATGTCTTGAATGATAAGGTCGCTATGTCCGGTCTCCTGGGCTTCTTTCAAGGAAAGCTAACGGCTGTTAACAAAAGCGGTACGGAGGTCATGGACGGCCCAAAGACCGTTAATGTATTCTGGGAACCCGACTATGTAGTGCCATATATCATCATACCATTGTTAGGTCTGCTTCTCCTGATGGCTGCTGTTGGCATATTCTTCCTATTACGGCGTCCCGGTCCCAAACCAGCTCCCTATGGACTTCCACCGAGGCCTATACCTCCCCAAGCTCTCCCTCCCAGGCCAATACCTCAACAACATACAACCGTGGTTATGCTAGGCGACAAGGGAGAAAAACAAAAACAGCTACCGCAATCTACCAAAGAACAACTCATGGAAAAGTTTGGTGAACTCCTGGAGAAATATGAGGACGAGATCAAAGCTACAATGGGGGTGAAGGAAACACCTGAAGTCGGTACTATCTCCGAAGACAAAATGCTGTCAGCACCCAGGCCTATTCCATCAGACATATACGATGCAGAGGTCACCGAAGACGAAGATGAAGATGAAACCTGCGGTTTTACTTCGAAAAAGCTGCTCAGGACTGTCACCGGCCCCTGGAGAGAGGTAGAAAGCAAAGCTGTAACGTTGCCGGCAAAGGGCAAAGCGGCAACTTCAGGTGGAAGCGGTCTTGCAGTAACCTGGTCAAGAGATATATATCATGAGTGGGAAATCCTTACCTGTTTACGCCAACCCAGGCATAAAGGAAATCATAAAGGCAGTGTGGAAACTGTCTATAGCCTGCTGAATACTGTTACTGAAGAAAAAACGTATAGCGCCAAGCAGAAAATGCGGCCGCCCACACCTCATTTTACAGACGGCATGCCAGAAATGGAGATAGCAGACGACGACATTATCCCTGCTGACGAGCTACCCGAAGCAACCACAAAATAATGGATATATCAAGCTAGTCCCTTCCCTCCTGAAAAATGTATACCCTGATGGTTTTTGCGTAGAAAACATTTTTACTTAATTGTAAAGACCAGACAGGAGACTCACGAAGACATGATCAAAAGCAACCACAAGAATAAATTGATACTAAAACTGAGCATGGCATTAATCATGACTTTTTATCTCACAATGCTGTCCTCCCCGACACCGGCCAATGCAGGAATGATGCAATGGACCATCGTTGATACTCCAAGCAGCTCTTTCAATGTCATAGTCAATCCATCGGAAGTCAATGCTATTGCCATTGGCCCCGATGGTATTACCGTCTACGCTCTGGATATTCCTCATAGTAAAGTATATAAATCCATAGATGGCGGTATGAGATGGGATGATATTACCAGCTATCTGACTGGCGCCGGCGCTACCATGCCTGCCTGGGACATAGCTGTCGCTCCAGATAATCCCAACTTTGTAGCCCTGGTTACAACAAGTGCCGGACTCCCCAGAAACGTGTTTATCTCAGTCGATGGCGGTAGTATCTGGCAGAACACGAATTGCCCGGTAACCAGCAACATCGGTGCTATAGACATCTCCCCGAATTACGGTAGCTATGACATCGTTATCGGCACCAGAACCGGGACTGGCGGCGGTACTGTCCATATATTCAAAACGCCCGGCTATGGTGGTTGGGTAGACCAGGGATTCACAGGCGATGTCCTGGCAGCCAGGTTCCCAACCACCTACACGAGTGATAGTAGCCTCGTGGTTGCCTCGGCTGATGGGACCGGTTCTTATGTCAATATCGGTGTTCGTGATATCATTGCCAACACCACTCACTGGGGTACGTGGGAACCCGTAGAAATTACAACTGCAGGCCCTGGCACGTCACCCAAAGTAAACCAGATTATTACAGCCGACCTGGAACTTCCCTTCGATTTCTCAGGCCAGGTTGCCAGCCTGCGCCGCATCTACATCAGTACCAATGATGCCGGTGCATCGGGCAACGCTGGTGTTTACCGGGCAGACGATACTATTGTCCACAAGCTGATGCCCCCCCCCAGTGTCCAGGCGGTTTCCAGTATCGCCTATTACGGTGATTACAATGCTGGCAAACTTATGGTCGCTGAGGTCAAAGCCGATGCCTCTTCAGCAGCGGTCGACGTCTGGTATTGCTCCAACCCGGGAGCAACATGTCCACAATCAACATGCCTTATCTGGCAAAAATCAATTAAACCACCTACCGGAGGTGGTAATTCAGGGTATGCTAATGCACAGGTAGCCTGGAGCCCCGATGGCAGTAGATCCTATTGTGGCACCAGCTCGGCCAACCTCGACATTACAGGCTGGCCGAATGGCTATCTCACAAGCGGGACCCTCGATGAATCAGCATTCTCCGTTACCCTGGATAACGGAAGAAGCTGGAACCAACTAAGCCTTATTGATACTGAGGTAAGCTTCTTGTCAGATGTTACAGCCTCTACTAATTCCGATACCGTTTACCTGGCATCTATTAACACCAATGGCGGATTTACTGGCTTCGATAGCCTGTGGCGAAGCACAGGTTACCCTTCAGGTAGAGTGTGGGAACGAGTGCTGTGTGTGCTCGCTACCAGCGATGACACAATTCTGCGAATGAGTCCGGCGCAAGCTGAACAATCCATCTTCATTGCTGTACGCTCTACCAGCGACCTGTTCCAATCTAAGGACTTCGGACAGACATGGGACAGAATACTTCCTGGTGTGAACATTACTGATTTTACAGTTACCACGATCGATGGTGTCCCTCATATGTTTGTCCTGGAAAATTACTTTGTCCGTAAAGGTAGTTATAGCAACCAGGTATGGAAATGGGGCATAAAATCAAATACCTCTCTAGACTCTGGCCATACTGTCACTGCTACAACTACAGGCATAGTGCTGGTAGGCGATGCCACTCAGGGTATAATTGCTTATTCCGAGGACGGTGGCATACAGTTCACAAGACTTTCACCGATCCCCGTCGCCGGTAAAGTCCATGCCGTTATTGATAACAGGATCAGGAATTATATAGTTATATACGCTGCCAGCGATGCTCCTGAAGGTAAAGTCTATAGCTGGGTCGTTGGACCAAGTTCCAGATGGATACCGATGGCTTCTTTGGGACAGAGTTACTATGGACTTGCTCAGATAGGCACACTTTACTGTTCGTGGTCCAGCGGTGGCAACACCGCCGTAGACCGCACCCTCACTCCGGAAGCTCTGGGGCCACCTGATGTCGAATGGGACAGCATGACCTCCGGTCTAGATGCTGGCGTCATTTTTACCAGGGAGCCTACTTCTCTTAAGGTTTCAAACGGCGTTGACCTCTGGGCAATCGATAACAGAGCTTATACAGCCACTACCGGTCATCTCTGGAGCTACCATGATGGCCTGACGCCTGTTCCTCTACCAATCTCGGCACGCCCCAGCCATGAATTCCTGTATCAGGCTCCTACGCTGGTCACACCAGCCATGGATGCCGTTATCTCATTAGACCCAAACACCGAAGAGTTAGTTGATATAGAATTCAAATGGGAGCATCCAACTGAGGCTGTAGGCTACGATTTATGGATTGCCAAAGACAAAGAATTTAATAATCCAGTGATTCAGGAATCGATAACTCCCGACATCCCGGCTGCTCCCAAATGGTCATTGTCTACCAATAAATCTCCTTTAGAAGCCGGCAAGACATACTACTGGAAGGTAAGAGTCAGACGTGATGCTACCTTCGAAAGGGGTACCGGTCAGTGGTCGAAAGTAATGTCATTTAGTACGGAGGCAAAAACAACTCCCGAGTCTGTCCACACTGGTCCCGGTTTAATTTTCCCAGAAAACAATGCCATAAATGCCGACCGTTCACCTACGTTCAACTGGACACCTGTGCCCAAAGCCACCGAATATGAATTCACGTTGGCTAGAGATAAATCATTAGGACAGATAGTGACCAGTTTAAACGTAACGGCCACAACCTATACCTATAGTGCCGAACTCGAACAAGGTATAACCTATTTCTGGCGGGTAACAGTTACCAGGCCTTTCCACAGCCAACCAAGCCCTGTCTTTAGCTTTACTGTAGCCACCGATAAAAAAACGGAACCACCATTGGGATTACCATATCTCTCAGTCTGGCTGTTGATAGTTATCGCCGTACTCGTTGCCGCACTAATCATTGCCCTTATAGTTATAATAAAAGGTAAAAAAGTTTCAAAAGCCTGAGCTGGCATCATATGCTCCTTTATTTATTACGTAGACCACGATTACTGTTCCTGTCGTTGGGCTACACGTATTCCGTTTCGCTTAGGCTGGGTGTATAATCGAGGCAATTGCCCCACTTCAATCGGATCAAACAGGAGACTACAATGAAAAAATGCAAATGGTTTTCGGGTTTAATCATAATTTCAGTTATTTCATTAACTGTTTTATCAACTGGCTGTGTAAAAATCTCCGTGCCTCGGCAACCCGAATCTTCATCCACTCCGTCAGAAAAAGCACCTTCGTCCTCTTCACAATCTCCGGCAATGGGATCCCCCGTCATTATTGCATTTGACATTAGTCCGGATGCGCTCGCCCCTGGAGAATCGGCAGTATTAAAATGGGCTGTAAACGGGGCTGACGCTGTTTCAATAGACCAGGGTATTGGAGAAGTCCCTCCAAATGGAACCAAGGAAGTATCGCCAACTACTGGTACTATTTATACACTTACTGCTACAAATGCTGCCGGCATCGTTACCAGAACGGTAGCTGTCAATATAGCAGGAAATGTAAATGCGGCAAAAATAGCGTTGAACGAAGACGATGTCAAGTCCGGTGGCTTCGTCTTTGATTCCGATAAAGAACCAAAGGTAGCCGGAAGTATATCTACCTATTCCATAAGTTTTATCAAAGGTGACGAGAAGTTGACCAATATCGTATTCGTCCAATCCTCTGTTTCAGCAGCAGAACAGCTATTCCACAATAGTAGAGCACGACATAGTTCGAATGCACAAGAACTTTATACCATAGGCAATATCAGAGCATTTGTTGTGTTAGACTCACGCGGTACTGCGGAAGAGTTGGAAAAGTTCTCAATCATGTTTATAAAAAACAACGTATATGTAGAAATGGGATCTATCTCCAATTACAAACAACTCGAATCTTACGCTAAAATTGTCACATCACGAATCCATTGAGCGGTCTATACTGGCCTGATAAAGAGTGAGATGGTATTATCTGTGATTCACCTGCGCACGGGGGACCACATGATCCGAATAGTGCGTCACTACTGGTTATGTATGGACCCTTACTCATAGGCGGGTGAGTGGCACCAAAGATGAGTAACAAATTGAAAGGAGGAAAATGGTCCTTTCCGATTGTCACTGCCACTTAGATGTGTATCGACCTGAACAGTTATCAGTAGTACTCGAACAGGCAAGAGCCAGACAGGTCGGCCTCACCGTCAGCATGGGCATGACCTTAAAGTCTTCGGAAGATAATATCCGCATTGCCGGGCGCTATAAGCAGGTTCTGGCTGCAATTGGGATTCACCCCTGGAATGCAGTCACACCGACTGATGAGATACGTAGACAGCTCCACAAACTTGCTGGGAGCAAACAGGTCGTGGCCATAGGTGAAATAGGCCTGGACTATATTCGCAGCACACAATCCAGGGAGATCCAAAAGGAACTACTTATATATGAATTGTCTCTTGCTCAGGAGAGAGGCCTTCCTGTCAGCCTGCATTGTCGAGAAGCCCATCAAGACATGATGCACATCCTTCGTAAAGAGACAGGCCCGGATCTAAAAGGAAAAATCCACGGTTTTTCAGGCGACCTTGCTGCGCTCCGAGACTGGCTTGACCTGGGTTTTTACGTTTCCATAGGCATCAGAGGATTTGTAATTAACCAGAACCCCTCTCTGCATGAAGCAGTTCATGAGATACCTTCAGACCGCCTTCTCATTGAAACTGATTCAAGCGCAACTGCCGAGATGGCCGGTCCCGCAGATGTACTCTTAGTTGCTCAGGAACTGGCGTCTTACAGAAAAACGACTGTCGAGGATATAGCCAACACCACCACTGCAAACCTGAAGCGACTTCTGGGAATTCGTAGTTGAGTCTATATAAACCATACATCCATTACCGACTAATTTCTCAATATAATATAGACAAAATGGTAGGCTAACGTTATAATCATCTGGTGGCTTCACCACCTAAGGTCTTAATCAGTAGAGACGAGATTGAGCAGGCTGTAGCCAGGCTTGCCATTGAAATCACACAGGACTATCAAGGGAAGCAACCTTTACTCATCGGCATCCTAAAAGGTTCATTCGTGTTCCTTGCCGACCTCATTCGCCAGCTTGATATACCCATCGAGACGGACTTTGTCAGGCTTTCCAGCTATGGTGGACGCAAAGAGACCTCGGGTAAGGTCATACTAGTACAGGGACTGAAGACATCGATAAAAAGCAGGGATGTGCTGGTAGTCGAGGACATCGTCGATACCGGCCTGACTATTTCTTCTCTACTGGACTATTTACGGAAGAGGAAACCAGCATCTTTACGGCTCTGTGCCTTGACCGATAAGCCTTCGCGACGTCAAGTTCCGGTAACTATCGATTACCTTGGTTTCACAATACCGGATAAGTTCGTGGTCGGCTATGGCATCGACTGGGATGAGAAGTACCGCTATTTACCCGATATCTGTTGTATCGACTAACCTGAAGGAGGACTAAGCTATGAGCCTGGCCGAGTTGATCTCAGTTGCCCGGGGAGATGCGCCAGCAGATTTAGTTCTCAAGAACGCCCGGATAATAAACACCTTTATTGGCAACATAGAAGAAGGCAACGTTGCCATTTACGGTGATAGAATTGCGGGTGTCGGTGATTATCACCTTGCCAGAGAAATAATCGACTTGAAAGGGAGCTATCTGGCACCAGGCCTGATAAATGGACATACTCATATAGAAAGCTCTATGCTCCATCCAGCCCAGTATGCACAGGCTGTAGTTCCTAGAGGGACATCTGCACTTATCACCGACCTCCATGAAATCACCAATGTAACCGGCTTTAACGGCATGAAGTTCGTTATGGACTGGGCACAGAAACTACCGCTAGATATGTTTTTTATGGTCCCCTCATGCGTACCGGCTACCCACATGGAAACAAGCGGTGCAGAAATCAATGATAACGATATTAAAAAAGCCCTGGGATGGCAGAACGTCATCGGGCTTGGTGAGATGATGAATTTCCCAGGCGTGATCAATAACGACGAACAAGTTTTAAATAAGATTCTTGCTGCGAAAGGCAGAGTTATCGACGGACACGCACCGGGTGTCAGCGATAAGCAGCTCGACGCATACATAGCTGCCGGTATACGCTCCGATCACGAATCAACCGCCTTAGAGGAGGCCAGCGAAAAGCTAAGACGAGGCATGTACTTGATGATACGGGAAGGTTCTTCGGAGAAGAACCTTGAAGAACTGTTACCACTGGTCAATGATAAAACCTATAAAAGGTGTCTATTTGTTGTGGATGACCGTAGCTGCTCTGACCTGTTACGCCAGGGTGATATCGACGCTGTAGTCAGGAAAGCAATTCAGAAAGGACTCGAGCCGCTAATGGCAATACAACTGGCAACAATCAACGCTGCCGAGTATTTCAGATTGTACGACCGTGGAGGCATCGCCCCCGGCTATCTGGCAAACCTCATTACTATCAACGACCTTTCACAACTGGAAATAGACATGGTCTTCTACAAAGGTCAACTTGTAGCAAGAGGAAATAATCTCCTCTTGCCCCTACCGGAGACCTCTGTCACGGAACTGACCGATACTATATGCATCAAGCCCTTTACTATTGAATCATTAAAACTAACTATAGATGGGGAAAGTTATCCGGTTATCGAAATCGTACCGGGCCAGATAATCACCAGGAAAAGAATAGAAACTGTTCGAACACAAAACGGCGTCGTTTTGATCAACACGGAAGAAGATATTTTAAAACTGGTGGTTGTGGAAAGGCACAAGGCCAGCGGGAATATAGGCCTAGGACTGGTCAAGGGCTTTGGGATGAAACGCGGAGCTTTAGCCTCATCTATAGCTCACGACTCTCATAACATAGTGGCAGTTGGCACCAATGATTCAGATATCTACATGGCAATTAAAGAAATAGAGAGACTGCACGGGGGCCTTGTGGTTTGTATCGATGGTGAAATTTCCGGAGCCTTACCTTTACCTGTAGCCGGCTTGCTGTCACCTGAACCTCTGCATACAGTTGTCGATAAGTTCGAGAACTTGGAAAAGATTGCCGCTGACCTGGGTAATATCCCGCCGACTCCGTTTTCGCTTCTCTCTTTCCTGGCTTTACCGGTGATCCCTGAATTGAGATTGAGCGATTTGGGGCTGGTAGATGTACTGGATTTCAAGCTCATTAACTAACCGCGCTTTATCGATAAAAACCAAAAGCGTAGGCTCACTGATATC
Organism: uncultured Dehalococcoidales bacterium; assembly: GCA_964596125.1. GTDB lineage: Bacteria > Chloroflexota > Dehalococcoidia > GIF9 > UBA5629 > CAZQRP01. Next base: position 69,466 of record CAZQRP010000006.1, read on the forward strand.
CGGCGTGGTACGTCACAAGTTCGCTTATCGATGCCTTGCTACAGAAATGTCTATGACTGGCCACCAGACCAGTCATTCTATACAGGGCTGTAAAGAGTCTAGCCCAATGCTCTTTGAAATACTACTTCCCTGCCGGTTTATCTTCTTGCTTTTGCTCGCTTACTTTGTGCCAGGACCCTGATAGCTTCCAGCAAGTCCTGGCGTCGGCAGTCCTTCGTTAAATACCAGCTAGCTCCAGCAGCTAGTGCGTCCCCAACGTAATCACCATAGACTGTTAAAAATAAGACTTTAACATCAGGAAGTATTTCTTTGATACGACGGGTTGCCTCCGCACCATCGGCACGGGGCATTTGAGCATCCATCAAAACGACGTCGGGAATTAATTCCTCCGTTTTTGCTACTGCGTCCAATCCGTCCACAGCTTTTCCTATAACCGTGATATCACTGTGAGGCCCAAGAAGGCTTTCCAAACCCTCCCTTACCACTTCATTATCGTCGACTATGAGTACTTTAATCTTTTCCATCATGAACTCCCATAATAAGCATTATCTACCTGGACACAGTAGCAGTTACTCTAATCCTCCATAGTACGCTTCAACAATAACCGTTTAAAATGGGGCATAATTCATCACATACTATCACGTCAATTACGTTCGCCAAGTTAAGTTTATCTTTTTATCTCATTATGGTAATCAGAAAGGTGGTCGGTTTTGTAAAAGTTAAATGGCCGACCCTGAGGTCAGCCATTCTACCGATATGGATATACCTTAGTATCACTAGATATGAATAATCCCCTTCTTAATGGCCTGAGTTACCGCTTCGGTACGGTCTGTCGCATTCAATTTTTGAAATATACTTGTAATATGGGTTTTCACTGTACTGTTGGTAATATGAAGTTGGGCAGCTATCTCCTTATTAGCAGCACCTCTAGCTATCAGTGTAAGCACTTCTATCTCACGTTCTGAAAGTGTTTCCGGGGCCTGTGCTTTTCGCGAAAGCTCGGCGAAGCGGTCCAGTACCTTGGATGCCACCACAGGCTGAATGAGCGACTCACCGCGGTAAACAGCTCGGATAGCCCTAAACAAATCATCCCTGGGAGCGTCTTTAAGAAGATATGCCCGGGCACCAACCTCGATACCCCGAAAAATATACTCATCGTCGCTATACGTAGTAAGGATGATAAACCTGATATCCGGTTCAGTAACTGCTATCTGACGTATTGCCTCCACCCCGTCCATCTCAGGCATACGTAGATCTATAAGCACAATGTCCGGTTTTAGCTCCTTGGCTTTGTCGACCGCTTCGATCCCATCCTTGGCCTCTCCAATTACTTTAAAATCAGGTTCCCTGCTTATCATAGAAATAAGGCCTTCTCTAACTACTGGATGGTCGTCAGCAATTAAAATCTTTATAGGTTCCACTTAATCGCCTCCTACATGACAGGAATCACTACATTCAGCAATGTTCCTCTGCTTCTCTCACTTTGTACTTCAAACGTTCCGCCTAAGTTACGAACACGTTCTTGCATGCTTATCAATCCGAAACCTCGATGTTTCCCAGTACTAACACTGCTTACTGACTTTGTTTTAAATCCTACACCGTTATCCCTGATAGTTAAAGTGACATCGGATTTATCAAAAGTCAATTCTACCTTGACCTCACTGGCTTTAGCATGCTTCCTCACGTTGGCCAGACCCTCCTGACAAATACGTAAAAGTGCAGTTTCTACATCAAGCGGTAGATTGCGTCTGTGTTCAGAAACATCGAAACGCGCTTTTATATTGCTAGCCTGAGCAAATCTGCCCACTTCCTGTCTGAGTGCTTCTATCAAGGAAGTCTGCTCCAGCGCTTCAGAACGGAGATTCCATACCGAGCGCCGGGCTTCATTCAAGCTTCCTCGAGCCAGGCTGCGGGCTTTATTGAGATGTGACAACACTTCTGAAGCTTCACCATCCAGTGCTTGTTCTGCTGCTTCAAGTTGTAAAATGATGCCGGTGAATCCCTGAGCAAGAGTATCGTGGATCTCCCTTGCCATACGGTTCCGCTCCTCCATCATAGCCATCTGACTGGTCTCCTGATAAAGACGGGCGTTGTCGATGGCCACAGCCAGTTGGTCTGCCAGAGTCTGAGCCGTGAAAAGGTCAGCTTCACTGAACGCATCCAGTTCGTTACTCTCGATATCCAGAACTCCCAAAATTTTGTCTCCAATCTTGACAGGAACAGCCAGCTCTGACTGGGTAGTCCTCAACTCTTCAATAAACTGGTACCTGGGCTCTTTGCTGACATCATTGACCAAAAGCGGTTCGCCTGTTTGTGCTACCCAGGCTACCACACCTTCCTCACCCATCTCCAATGGTACCTCCAGCGGGATGACTCCTTTATAGCCGCTCAGGCAGATTTCCTTCAGAATGAGCTTGCCCGAGCTCGGCTCAAAGAGAAAGATATTAACATTATGATAATTAAAGGTCTGACTAAGCAAATTAGCTACATATGGTAATAACTCGTCAAGATTGATAATTGAGCTTATTTTGCGGCTGATCTCATTTATGGTACGTAGTTGCTCCGCTCGCTGCCGTTCTTGCCTGGTTCTGTCTTCAACCTTTTGTTCCAGGTTCTCATAAGATTCCTTTAGGGCAACAGTCATAGTATTGAACTGCTTGGCGAGTTGATCGATTTCGTCACCGGTATTTACTTCGATACTGTGGTCAAGCTTGCCTTTTGCTATGATCTCAGCGCCCCTGGTAAGTGCCCTGATCGGTTCAGTGATCGTCCTTGCCATGAAGGATGTCAATGTGGCGATAATGGCAAGCATACAAATGATAATAACCATAAAGGTCCACTGAGCTACATCCATTTGCCTGTCAATATAACGGGTAATAGCCAAAACAGCAGTGGTTATTTTACTTTCTGTTTCTTCTGCCGGTCTGGAAAATTCATCAATAAAAGTGGCAGCAGCGACGATCAATGGTGTCCCCTCGACAGGAACACAATACAGGTACTTTGCTCTGATGTTACCATTAGTGTCTTCCCAGTCATAATAACCAGCAGCTTCTCCAGTAAAGCTACTTTCAAAAATTGTCTGAAGTTGAGGCACCTTTTGCGCTATTTGGCCTACATTATCGCCAACCATTTCAGAGTCGGCGTGGAAATGGATGGTGCCATTCACATCATAAACCATGGTACGTCCCGTCTGACCCACGGTTTGAACTGCAATCTTCCTTAGCTGTTCATTCTGAAACAGATCGGAGATCGTTGACTCAGGATGTCGGGCAATAAAGTTCCGTACCTCATTGGCAACGACAACCGCCTGCAACTTTATTATTCTCCTGCCCGAATCTTCCAGGGCTGCGATGCTCTCGGCTAAGGCACTTTCTCCAAGGCTAATGCTATTTTGCCTGGCTGTATTGCCCAGTACACTCATATTGCGGAGAGCAAAAAAGCTGATGATGCCTACCGCAATAAGGGATACGGCTAAAAAAGAAACCAGAATTTTAGTCCTTATACTAATTCTCGGTTTGGTGCTACTCCTATTATTTTTAACCTTCCCCGTTGCCACCTGCGCTCTCCTTTATTAGAGTCTCCCCATATTCAAGCAGCGTTCGTCGGCGCTCCTCCGGCACTTTTTTTGTTTCCAGGTAAATCTTGAGTGCTTCAATTGGTGTGAGCTCCTCACTGGCTCTATCATGTAAACCAGGACGCGACTCCTGCTTAGTTTCTCTAGCAACACTGACATAATAAGCCTCTTTGAGCACTTTGTAAATATCAGCATCACGAAGCGAAGTCTCCAGCCTCCTGGGGAGAGAGAGTTGAATCCTGACAACAGCATTCCGGACTTCGTCCTTATGCCTGATTATTGTTTCCGCAATAGTAGCCGTAGGATCAATAGTATCAGAATCGATATCTACCGATATTGTCACAAAACGACGGGCATCAATTTTATGAAACTCATAAGTTACCTGCTTGAGACCTTCTCCCGGATCAATGTTTACCACATAGAAACCTTTATCCTCAGCTTCGTCGCCGAAGTCGAGTCGCTCCAGGCTGCCGGCATAGACTACAGGTGGGATCTGATTCAAAATTTGACCTTTATGAATATGCCCCAAAGCTACATAATCAAAAACGGGCTGGGCAACAGTACCTAGAAGTAAAACCGGATCCCTGCCGACAAGCATGGTCCTTTCCGATCCCGGTTTAGCTGTCGATATAGACACATGAGCAGCTAATACTGTCGGCATTGCAGGATCGAGGTCAGAAATGATATCCAGTATCCTGGCTGTCATAATCTCCTGAAGCCGCTGGTTAATCTGGTCTATACTGAGACTTTTAGCCTCTTCACGACTCAATAGAGCGCTTCGTCTCAGCCAGGGCAATGCTACCACCTGTATATCGCCTTGTTTCGTCGGTATCCGATATATATCAGGACGGTTGCCGATATAGATATTGCTCACAGCCAGGGTATCAAATATCTCCACAGCGGTAGCACGGCCTATGGCGTTAGGCAGGTCATGATTGCCTACTAGGAGAAAGACCGGTATTTCCTCTTGAGACAACCGCCTGAGACGTTTGGCAAACTCACGCTGCTGCGTTTGAGAAGGATCACGGTTTTTATACGTATCTCCACAGAACAGAATAATATCCACGCTATTGCTGATGGCATATTCCACCACTGTATCCAAAGCCCTGAGGATGTCAAGCAGCCTTGTTGATAAACCGGTATTCGGATCGATACTACCGTACGTTTCAACACCCAAATGAAGGTCAGCAAAATGAAGAATTTTCATAGTTCTGGATTGTCAACTGGTCTCGCCGCTTATAAAGATTGAGCTGTAAAAGCCTCGCCGACTAACTTCGCACGTAACATTCCGACCAGGTCCTTTATTGGCAACCTGATCTGGTCCATGCTATCTCGTTCACGAATAGTTACTTGATTATCATCCAACGAATCAAAATCAATGGTAACGCAGAAAGGGGTACCGACTTCGTCCTGGCGGCGGTAGCGTCGACCTATACTCTGTGAATCATCGTATTGTGTCACGAAATGGCAGCGAAGTTCATCGTACACTTCTCTTGCCAGTGGCACCAGTTTCTCGTTCCTGCTCAAAGGAAGAATGGCAACTTTTATCGGAGCTAATTCTGGCTTAATCCGTAATACTACCCTCGCTTCCCCCCGAACAACTTCTTCATCATAGGCATCCACAATAACTGCCAGTACTGATCGGTCAACACCGCTTGAGGGCTCTATTACAAATGGCGTGTAACGTTCACCAGTCCCCTCATCGAAATACGTTAAACTTTTACCGCTATACCTGGTATGTTGAGCAAGGTCAAAATCACCACGGTTAGCAATGCCTTCCAGTTCCGCCCAACCCATAGGAAAAAGATACTCTATATCGTAGCAGCCACTGGCATAATGTGCCAGCTCGTCTTTTGCGTGCTGACGAAGGCGCAGGTTCTCCGGTTTAATCCCCAGATTCACATACCACTTAAAGCGTTCATCAATCCAATACTTGAACCATTCTTCATCACTACCCGGCTTTACAAAATACTCTAACTCCATCTGCTCAAACTCTCTAGTTCTGAATATAAAGTTTCCGGTAGTGATTTCGTTGCGGAAGGCTTTTCCTACCTGTGCAATGCCCAGAGGGAGCTTCTTTCTGGAAGTCGCCAGAACATTGTCAAAGTTGACAAATATACCTTGGGCTGTCTCCGGGCGTAGGTAAACAACGCTGGCATCTTCCTCGACAGGTCCCATAAATGTCTTAAACATCAGGTTGAACATCTTTGGTTCGGTAAACTCACCACCGCAATCGGGACAATGACTACCATTCAAATCGGTAGCCCTCCATCTCTGGTGACAGGCTTTGCATTCCACTAAGGGATCAGAAAAACCTTCAACGTGACCGCTGGCTACCCAGGTTTGAGGGTGCATCATTATGCTGGTGTCAAGACCAAAGACATCGTCTCTGTCATGAACAATTGCTTTCCACCAGGCATCCTTGATATTCCGCTTCAATTCCACACCCATGGGTCCATAATCCCAGCAACTTCCCAGTCCCCCATAGATCTCACTGCTGGGAAAAACAAAGCCCCGCCGCTTGCACAGCGAGACGATCGTTTCCATACTTACTTTACTTGCTTCGTTAGGCACTGAAACCTCCTCTATAAGTTTTCAAGCTTATCAACTTTACCCAATAGTGTCAAAGAACACAGGCAGACACGGTGATGGAGAAATACCGGCAGCCTCATGTATCACGCGATACTTAAGTACCCGCAAAGACCGTTTCAAGCCGTTATCTATCGGGTAAAACCAGGTCTTTGGCAGGCCAACCGATGAAACAATGCGCTTCACCACAGGGTCTATAAAGAATATCGCGAAGAAAGATGCCAAACGATGTGGATTGCCGATAAAAGCCACACCGTATACCCTGAGTCATTCATTTGCCACAGATTTAATGATAAATAGCGCTGACCTTCGTTCCGTTCAGCAAATGCTAGGCCATGAGAGTATTCAAACAACCCAGATACCTACCTACGTCACCGCTAAGCACTTACGAGAGGTTCATAGTAATTTCTATAGCAGGAGTTAAGATTAATGATATTTCAAGTAATAGGGACTGTGAGTAATCATGGTTCCTTATTCTTCGTAATAAACATATTTCTTAAATCTAATACTTGTAAATATCTGTTTTCTGTCTGGTCAAAGGTTAGTAGCCGCTACCGTCAGATGCCAGAGGTTCATTATAAGTTAGCCAAGCAATGATAGCATCCATACCATATAACTCTCTTTGTTTTGGAGGTTCATCAGGCATTCTTGGCTCAGGTGGAGGAATATACGCTAGGTTTGTCGGGTTAATCACACACGTTCCTTTACCGAAGCACGCCAGATTTAAAGTGTTAGCAAGCATCAATAGCCCCACTAAAGACACAATGGTAATACATCGTTTTACCTTATGGTTTATCACGATTGCATGTACCTCTCGCTGATCCGCCCGATAGTATACACTGTAGTTTTGCCTGATGGCAAAACCCTATCAATGGTACTACTATCAATACACATACTCGATGGTCAAGTCTTAACGTCTTTATTCCATTCAGCTGCTCTCAGACGCACAATCCGTCCCACCATCGTAATTAGTTTCACTTGTAGGCTGTCCAATGACCATCGTTGATTGCCTTCGGCAAGAACAGCCTGTATATCCAGTCTGATATTGGCAACCTGATATATATGGAAGACAGAATAGACCATTAAAGCACAAGACTATTGACAAATCATATCCGATCTCTATAATCAACTTTAAGGAGGTATATTGTGATAAAGGCTTTAAAGGTGGTGATGATTATTTGGGGAGCGTTAGTTGTTTTATCCGGCCTGGCATTGATTGTTATACCTGACCAGATGAGAGAATATGCGATAGTTGGAGAATATGCCGGCCATGTAAAATGGATTATTGGGCTATTAGGTGCCGTCTGGATTGCGGCTGGTGTCTGGGTCATCGTCGCATCACGAGACCCACTTCAGCATATTAACTGGATCAAATTTATCATAACCATGTCCATCATAGGTGTGATTGCTGGCATTTACTCAATCATTCAAGGTTATGTTGAATTCAGCCAGGTCGCGGTGTCAACTCTCTTCGATGCTATCTCAGCTATAGTTTTTCTAATCTTATATCCCTGGCGTGCGGCACCCGGTAACCAGTAATTCCAGCTTTCAAACCGTTCTTCAACATGATAATGAATCGTGGCTATATAGCAGTACCGGCTCCTAAAAACATTGGCAAGACAAAGTGCCATCAACTACAGACTATAACCATTACAGAGAATCTTCTAAATCCTTGAGGTATTAAGGGGGTGTGATGATGAAAAAGAAATTATTAATCGGAACAATTGTTGTATTTGGGATAGCAGCAGCGTTTGGAATGCCCATGTTAATAGCGGGCTTCCTATTAGCGGCCTGGATATACTTGGTATGGATGGTTCGGGAAAAGAAAGCCAGTCTATTCCATGACCAGATGGAACCAAAGTTAGCCGAAAGACAGTACAAGATGCTGAAAACATTCCTGATGGTAGCCGGAATATCGTTCGCTGTGTTTATTGTTGGTTTCATTCTGCACGGTGTAGGAGGTGCTCTGTTGGAAATAGAAGAAGAGCCTGTCTCTTTCTTCATCGCGCTTACGGCTCTTTGGGTGTTTGTTATAGCAACTATTGGCGGCTTGGTTACATTTCTCAAAGGACGACGAAAAACGGCATAAAGCAATACCGAAATAATAACGGTTTGACAAAGTGTTTCACAACAAACTGAAGATAGTATTTCAGTTATTACAGTCCAAAAAAAAGAGCTGGCACTACCTTTAACGGCTACGTTCAAGCATTAAGAGTTTAGCTTCGAAATATACGCATAAGAATGATTTTATGTTAAGCAATTAGCTTCCAATATGCAGCCGGATAGTGCTTACAGAAAAACGTTAGATGATGGGTATTTTGCCACATAGTAGCATGCCTGTAGAATTATTATTCAAAATTTGAAATTGGATTAATGATCCACCACATCACCCATTTTAGGGCTAAGGGTAGCAAAAAACAGTACCATAGCTTTTCAAAATATTAAAAAGAGTTCTGTTGTATAAACGTATGCTACCAGCTTAGCTGGACAAGTCCTTTTTCTTCTCTTCGTATTCTTCCTTGTTGATTTCCCCTTTAGCGTACCTCTGCTTAAGAATCTCCAGGGCTGAATCAGGGCTGCCATACTCAGGTTGAGAATGCCCGGGCTGACTTAATCCACGCATCAGCATTACTATGGCCCAAATAATTAGTGCTAAAAAGAGAATCGCTAATACAGGCAGTAACCACCACCAGCCAAAACCACCCATCATTCCAGACCCCATCATGCCCCAGCCACCACCAAAACCGCCTACAAGTAATCCAAAGATGGCAGGCAAAGCTATGAGTAGAATAAAAATTACTCCGACAATAAAAAGTGCAGTTTTTATGTCTTTATTCATCACAATCCCCACATTATGTTTATTTGTAGTCGTGTTTCTGCTATCGATTATACATCCATCTGAAGTGAATTGGAATGGCTCAAACGGAGAATAGGTATTTGAAAATCGCCTTATAGTATGTTCCCTAACTTATAATTAAGAATAGGATCATCAACCAGGTTTATAGATATTTTAAGATACTTGCCAGGTACTATATAAGGTAACTGATACTGCTGCTTTTCGTGAGATTTACTATGAGCAGTTCTTACCTTCTAATCATATTGCCACCCAAACCAGCTGAGTTACTAACGATAAGTAGAATGAACATATTATTAATTATTCTACAAGACCTGTGCCACGAAATCGTGCCCTTAAAAGTTGATCGTGAGCATATTTTTCAACATACTGGTCACTACGTAACCTAGTCGCATCAAATTCATCAAAATGAACTATATCTTCAAGTGGTCGAGGCTGCCTAGGACTAAGTTGCTTAATAGGGGTATATCCCAAAGGGATACAGCAAATAGTGCGAAGTTCCTGGGGAATTTGAAAAGTCTCTTTTAACTGCTGCTCGGTGATACTTTCACCAGCTCCAGTGAGCCATACTGCTCCCAATCCCAAAGAACAAGCGGCAAGAAGCATATTGTTTACAGCAGCAGCTATGCTCTGTATCAATATTCTTTCACTGTTTTCCAGGTACATTGTGGCTAGTTGCTCGTTTACTTGGCTCTGAGGATATGCAACCTTAAAGCGAGGATCAGCACAAACTATAACAAATGTCGTCACATCTTCTAAGAAGTCCATTTTCACAGAAGAAAAATTCGCTGTCGTATCTGCCATTCGCTTGCCCTTCTCAAGCATAATGTCCTTTACTAGACGCAGTTTGTCTTCACTCCTGACCACAATGAACTCCCATGGCTGACTATTTCTTCCCGAAGGAGCCCATCGTGCTGCTTCTAGGACCTTCATGACTATATCAATTGGTACGGGTTCTGATTTGTATTTGCGAATGCTTCGCCTCTGTTTGATCACTTTTAATAGATTCTCATAGTCCATAGCTAGCCTCCTATTAAATTTTGTAGCGCTGTCCATAAAAGTATAAAGCTCCCGAAAAACCCTGTCTATATGACAGGAGTCATCCTGGAAATATCTTCCAGCCTCAGAAGACGGATTCTCAGCTAAAAGTTTGTTAACAGTGTCTGCTTATAAATCATTTACCTTGAATCCTTAAGTCAGTGACCTGCCCCCCGAAAACGGTGCCAGATATAACATCGTAAAAAGGGGGGACAGATGGTCAGAAAAGGGTACACACCGGACCAGATTATCAGTAAGCTGCGCCAGGCCGAAATCTTGCTCAGCCAAGGAAACAGGGTGATTATAGTCCTATTACACTGGATCCCCTATCAGAGCTTTCTGCAATCTCTTGCTATCGAAATAATAAGCCTATCAAGAGCTTCCAATATTCTATAGCCTTCTAGGCTCGCTATTTAATACTGGCGACCAATCCCCGCATTATTTCTCCCCGATTACTATGGGTAAGCAGAAGGGTAAAGACTGTGTTGTATTGTGTCTACTCCACCTTACTCAATAGTATCAAAGAACACAGACAGACACGGTGATAGAGAAATATCGGCAGCCTATGTATAATTAAGTTGAGTTAAAAACAGCCTGACGGATAATATGAAATCGGCATTCTGTCTTTTATAACAGCCGATTAAAAAGGCTGGATAAAATGCGAAAAGTACTCAACCTTCAACAGATACTACTGCTGATTTTCTCAATTCTATTTTGCTGTAGCTGTGGTGTAGAGTCTCCTGCCCCGGTGCCTGTTCCACCACCTCCACCACTCCCACCACCAGCTCAACCGGAACCACCCCCTCCAGATACTACTCCACCTGAGATAATAATCACCGGCGCCCCGGAAGAGATAGTCGACGTTACTGAAGTGACTTTCGAGTGGAACGGCACCGATGACCGGACTCCGACAGTAAACTTAACGTACTCGTACTATCTGGAAGGCTTTGACACCGATTATTCCCAGTTCACTTCGGATACAGCCAGGACCTACAGTGATTTAGCGTCAGGTCCATATGTATTCCACGTTAAAGCCAAAGACGAAGCCGGTAATATAAGCCCGACTCCAGCAACCGCTGAAACCATTATAGCTCCCGTACCACCGGTTAAAAGTGACGTTCCATTCCCCCTAACCAGCAGACTACTTCTGGTGCCAGGCAGCGAAGTCAACCGCATTGCCGTCGGTGGCTATGGCAACATAGTCTATGCCCTAGATTCCGTCAACGCTCAGCTTTATAAATCTGAGCATGGCGGATACGGGTGGGAGAACGTATCAAACGATATCTCCGGGGCTGCAACCTGGGATGCGCTGGCTACTGCCCCGGATAATCCCAAAATCGTTGCAGTCGCTACAAATGGAGGCACCGAAATCTACCTGTCCATCGACGGCAGCAACAATTTCATGGCTACGAAGTTAGCCGGCAAGCTCGGTCCCGGCGAGCGAGTGAAATGCATTGCGATCTCACCCAACTATGGCAGAAATACCTGGGAGATTGCTGCCGGCACTTCTACCGGCAACGGCGGCGGCAAAATCTGGGTGAATATAATTGACGGTTTCCCGAGCGGGTGGCAGGACTTAAGCACTGGCGCTCCGGGTTGGTTACCCCCGGTACCGGCGACGCCGGGAGTAGACGTCTTTGCTATTGAGTACTCACCAGCATTTGCTGCCGACGGAACAGTCCTGGCCATTATCGCCAGCGGACCTAACTCAAATACAGGAGACACCTACCTGCATATCGGTACCAGAGACCTCGCCACAAACAATATGGTCTGGAACCGTTTCTCAGGCTATCCGGTAGAGATTTGCCAGGCCGGCCAGGACACGCCAGGAACACCGCTTACCTATGCAGACCTGGCTCTACCATCAGACTACTCCGGATCCAGAATTTCACAGCGGCATGTATATGCCTGCTGGAGCGACAATCCACCGGGAGTTGCTACCGCCGGCAACAATAATGACGATGTCTACCGCCTGGACGATGTTGTGTGCTACCGTCTCCAGGCCCGCCCCGATGTCATCGGTAGTCTGGCACACTATGGATTTTACAGCTCGGGTAAACTGCTGGCCGGTGCCATGACATCTGCACCGCTACCCCATCGTCGTGGTACACAGACATACTTTACACTCAATCCACAGTCAACATGCCCTACATGGCAGCAAAGCCAGAAACCGCCTACCGGTACGCACAACGCTCAAGTAGCCTGGTCTCCTGACGGCAGGATAGCCTACTGCGGGACCAGCGGTGGCGGAGGTGCGGGCTACGACCAGAGCGCTTTCTCCATAAGTACCAATAACGGTCTCACCTGGAACCAAACAGGCCTTATCGACACCTGAGACAGGTTTGGATTATATTATATTATTTTCACTTCCCACAAAAATTATCTATCACCTACACGATTTGACACAGAACGTGTTTTGCTTAATAATGTAAAGCCTACTATGATAAACGCAGTCTGCTTTGACTTCTTCAATACGCTGGTATGTTACAAGCCCTCCCGGGAAGAATTATACGTTGATATGTGCCGGGAAAATGGTATCCACGTCGAGCTAAAAGCAATTAACAAATCTCTCCTGGCCACGGATATGTTCTGGCGGGACGAAAACCGGCGGCTGCCCATAGATAAGAGAACCAAGGAAGAACAGCTCGCCTTTTTTACTGAATATGTAATGCGGGCATTAAAGGGAGCCGGCATTGAAATTAGCCGGGAATTGGCACAACAGATGTTTTTGAAAATGAGACATATGAGCTGGGAATTTAAAAACTACGATGATGCTCTTCCTACCTTACAATTACTCAAGGACCGTGGCCTAATCCTGGGACTGATATCCAACGTAGGTCAAGATATGGAAAAAACGTTCGATAACTTGGGACTGCAACAATACCTCGATTTTTATGTTACTTCTCATGAGGTAGGTTATGATAAGCCTCACCCGGAAATATTTTTAGCAGCGCTCCAAAAAGCGGGAGTTAAACCTGAGGAAACGATGTACATCGGCGACCAGTATGACCAGGACATTATTGGCGCCAGGAGCGTTGGAATGAAAGCCGTGCTCCTCGACAGGAACGGTTGGTCAAGCGATATTACCGACTGCCCCCGGATTCAAAGCCTCAAGGATATTGTAGAACATATCTAGATATAACCGGCATTAACGATTGTTTACATCGCAAACAGCGCCCCTTACCCTGTTACAGCCCCCTGAGAAATTCGAGGCGAAGCATTTCAGGGTCTTTCTTCGCCAAGGTATCCTCCAATTGTTTCACTATTCTCGCCTTATCCCTGGGCAGAGTTCCGCGAACTGAAAGATAATTCGACGCATGCATTGAGCTGAAGAAACAATTAGTAAAATCGGAGTTCTCAACAATTGTCTTCAGTTCCCTGAGAGAATCAAACGGAGAAATAGGAGAGAAGTTACCCTGCTTCCAATCTTCATACATGGGAGCCCCCGGAACCAGCATCAACGTTAATGCTCCGGCAAAATCCGGGTCGATTTCAGTAAGGACTTTTGCCGTTTCAAGCGCATGTTTTTCGCTTCCTTCTACTCCGGCCAGACCAAGAATAATAGTAACCGACAGAATAATCCCGGACTCTTTCACCTTATGCCCGGCTTCAACCATCTGCTCATGCTTTGCTCCCTTACATACTTTCTCCAGCACTGCGTCATTACCACTTTCAACACCCATATAGAGTATATCCAGTTTACGTTCCTTCAACGCTTTTAGCTCATCGACACTCCGCCGCAGTATATCGTGAGGGGTAGCGTAGGCACCGGTCCTCTCAAGCCCGGGAAATCTTTCATTCAAATACTCAATAACTTCCAGTAATTTTGGAAATGGATAGACAAGGGCATCGCCGTCCTGAAGGAAAATCCGCTTTCCATCCCAACTCTGTAGTAGAAAATACACTATGTCCGGAATTGTTGGAACTCGAATTCCGTGTGCCGTATACATGACCATGGCATCAATTTCCTTCTTGATGTCATCAATTTCCCTCATCCTGAGCTTTGAACCGTAGTACCTGCTACAGAAAGTGCAGGTGTTATTAGAACAGCCTGCTGTTACCGGTAGAAAATAACTTGCGTGTTCACTTGGCGGACGGATAATATCAGGTCGCTCAAATTCCATATTAGTTACACCTGCTGTCAATTTATACCTATCTGAGCATGGCCACGAAGCTGTCCAGGGGCACATTGATGGAATCAGCTACCGGCTGGCACTTTGCTTTTAAGCAGTAGAAAATTCTCCCCTGCTCCGGCAGTTCCGAAAGGGACTCATAGTAACCCATACCCTTGGCAAATACAATGTCTGCGTCTTCAAATGCACGCTTAAAAAGGTCCGAGGCCCGAGAAAAATCTATCCCCGGAGTAGCCGTGCCTGTATTAATTATATCACCTAGCTCAGCCTCCAGCCCAGTTCGCCTGACATCTTCAAGTGTGACATCATTCTGGACCGGCGAAGCTTTAACCACATAAACGGTAGACACGAACTGTCTCATCCACTTAATAAGAGGCAAATCAAAAAATACCTCACCGGCATTATCAGCCAGATACAAGACGTTACCGGCAGCCTTAAGCCTGGCTTCAAAGCGTGCCGAATCGTCAATGACAAAGCTTACTCCCCGTCTCATATCCTCAATACTAACATCGAACGGTCTAAAGAAATCGAGGGTGTTCCCCAGCACCGCTAATTTCAGAAGACCTCTAAACTCATCTCCATATTTTACGTTTATTTCCCTGTACAGTTCTCTGGCGACTGCAATCTCCCTGACCTTCATCTCGAGGTACGGGTCAGGATTTTGAGTAACCTCCTTGATGGTGTCGTGAAGCTTAGCAGCTACCTCGATAGATACTTCATCTAGGGAAAAGTTATCATCAAGAGTTTTCAAGCCCTCCTGTATCGCTCTCTCCCTGCTCTGTACATCATCTGTTGCCAGCTCAGCAGCCTGATAGACGAGCCTCCTCAGACATTCATAACAACTTTGAGTAAGCTTCATACTCTCCTCACCGGAAAAATTCTGGTAACATAGCTTCTATACACAGAACATATAGAATATCATAGCTTTTCACATGTGTACAGGTTTGGATGCACATTTTGTCTATCACTATATACTGGGTTACTACAGGCATATTAATACCAGCTGAAACGGTACAGATGACTCTCCCGGTTAGCTTGACAATACGAAATAAGACGAGGACAATTGAGAAAGTGGGACTCTCATCGTTAAGGCAACCGCCTGATAACTGGTAACAATTGTAAAGATGGATGACCCTGCTGGACCTGTCATGTGTTAAGCAGTCCGTTGCGGCAATATGTTGTTATACGGATCCAGGAACCAGCCAGAAGGGCTCCGGGAGGTGTACTATGAAAGTCTTTGTTATAGGGGGAACAGGTTTTCTTGGAGGGCATCTTTTACCGAAGCTCATTAGAGAAGGACACGATGTCACCGTCCTGACTCGAAGTAGAGAAAAGGCTGACAGCCTTGAATCACGTGGCATTGACGCAGTGGTTGGAGACTTACTTGATGCTGACTCGTTCATATCGCAGCTAACCCCCTATGAGGCTGTCCTATCTATTGCCATGCCGGAGATTAGACCCGGGAAAAGAGTTTCGGGAAAACAATTTAAAATACTGCAGAAGCAGACGACCGCTTATTTCTCAACTGCTATTGCCATTGCCGACGGTTTCAACTGCCCATTAATCCTTACTCTGGGCACCAGTTTTCGCACTTCAGGTGAACAGGTAGCAGACGAACGATGGCCAATCGAGCGTTTTGGAATAGCCAGAATTGGTGAGTTTGTCGATCCACTGATATCAGTGGTGACCCGTCAGGGTTCACCGCCTTTAATACAGATGCTTCCCGGTGAAATATACGGGCCTGGTGGCCTTTTCAGGAATTCGATGTATGAATGGATGAAAGACGGGAACTATCGAATCATTGGTTCCGGTGAGAACTACATCCCCAGAATCCACGTGGAAGATTGTGCTGAAGCTTACGTTCAGGTGCTGAAGAAGATGCCACTGGGAGAAAAGTTCATCATTGCTGATGATGGACCATGCACAATGAGGAACTTCGCCTATTTCATGGCAGACTGCATGAACGTTCCAAGGCCAAAATCGGTCCCCAGTTTCATAATAAGAATTTTAATGGGAACGCTGATCTATGAGACCGTTACCATGAACTGCCGTGTCAGCAATGCCAAAGCAAAGACGCATCTCAACTGGAAGCTAAAATACCCGACGTACCTTGAAGGACTACCCGCTACTATCGAAGAAATCGAGAGTGGCAGCCAACAGAGGGACACTTTTCTTTGAACGCCTACCATATCCTGACAGTAGGTCAACTATTGTTAGTAGTTCTGATACAGAATATGATAACCTTTATCTAATTCGCATCATATGATGCCCGGAGGAAGCTATGGTTCAAGAGTACGAAATCAACGATTTTGCCAAGGAAGAGTCCTGGCGGATGTTCCGGATAATCGGGGAGATGGTAGAGGGATTTGATAAACTTACAGGTATAGAACCGGCAGTAAGCATATACGGTTCTGCCAGGATTACAGAAGGTGATAAACTTTATGCACAGACAGAAGAAATAGCCCGACGGCTCGGTGAAATGGGCTTTTCCATCATAACCGGCGGAGGGCCCGGCGTTATGGAAGCGGCTAACAAAGGCGCCCTGAAAGCCGGGACAACATCAATTGGACTTAATATCGACCTGCCTGAACAACAGGTAGGCAATCCTTACACTACTAAGTCGATAACATTTAAACACTTCTTTGTTCGCAAAGTAATGCTGGTTAAATATGCCATTGCTTTTATCATCATGCCGGGCGGCCTGGGGACATTAGATGAGTTAACAGAGGTACTAACGCTGATGCAGACCCTTAAGATAAAACCCTTCCCCGTTGTGCTATTCAACAAGCAGTACTGGAAAGGGTTCCTGGACTGGCTGAGGGGCTCTGTGTTAGCCAGAGAAATGGTCTCAGAAGAGGACTTTAGCCTGCTCAGAATTTGCGATAAGACTGATACGGTAATCGATATCGTTCATAAATGGTATATAAAACACAGCATTGTAGGCCAGAAAGCCCTGGCCTGATACCACCAGAGAGGTTCATACAAAAATCAGCTGAGATTTTAGATATCAGCGAGTAATTGGATTGGTCCTGCCGCAGTGCGGGCACTTTATCGACTGTCCTTTGAATCTGGGGGGTATCCTCAACCTGGTGCCACAATCACAATCTACGGTCTTATAATTATTTAGACGCCACATCACGTCCGAGGTCTCCCGTGCCCGGTGTGCCTCGTCAGGCTCTTCCTTCATCTCCGGCTGTGCACCCCTCAGTGAAACGATCCCTGCAGTCGCTATGGCAGTAGCAGGAATCACTCCTTTCGAAGCCCTGCGAACCTCCTGGTAAGCACGGTCATAATCAGTAAAAGAGCCACCAGCCATAGAGCGTAGAATGCGTATCCTCTCCGAAATAGGCGGATGCGTGCTGCTGAGGTCACTGGCTGCCATACCCTTCTTGTGGAAGGGATTGATGATATACATCGGCGCCGTAGCCTTATTAGCTGTCTTTAGCTGTTGTGTCGAGGCAGCCAGTTTCTCAAGCGCAGATGCGAGTCCTTCAGGATATCTGGTGTACAAGGCCGAAGAAGCATCAGCCAGGTACTCTCTCTTCCTGGAAATGGCAAAGTAAATCAACTGGGCCATAATCGGTGCCAGTATCATTAATACGATTGCTACCACAAAAATTATTAACTGAGCCTGTCCACCTCCCGCTGAAGAGCTTCTTCTTGATCCGGTCATCGAGCCGAAGATCATGACCCGTGATGCATACCAGGCCAGAATAACAATACTGCCAAGAAGGATACTGCACATGGCCATCAGCAGTACATCCCTGTTCTTGATGTGAGCCAGCTCATGCCCGATGACCCCCTGGAGCTCATCGCGGTTGAGTTTCTGAAGCAGCCCCGAGGTTATAGCCACAGAAGCCTTATCAGGATCGCGACCCGTGGCAAAAGCGTTCAATGCCGGGTCATCAATAATGTATATATCAGGCATTTTATCCAGCCCCGAGGCAATCTTCATTTCTTCAACCACGTTATACAGGCGGGGGTGGTCATCGCGACTGATCTTCCTGGCACGTGACATTGTCAGCAGGATGCTATCCCCCTGGAAATAGCCGACCAGGTTCATCACCGCCCATATTGCCAAGGCAATGACCAGTCCACCTGTGCCGCTGTTAAAGAAGTACAGACCGAGCAAATAGCCGACCATAAGCAGCAATATGCCCATGACGGCCACTAATATTATGGACCTTATCTGGTTAGACCTGATATGTTCCCACATGGTTCAAATGTCGTCGGGCTATGTGAAGCTCACTTTGGGCGCTGCCCGCTCCTCTGCTACTGTAACCTCAAAGAACTCTCCTGCTTTAAAACCAGTCATGCCGGCTATCATATTGGAAGGAAACATTTGTGTCTGGTTGTTATATTTTAACACTGAATCATTGTAGTACTGGCGGGAAAAGCTTATCTTATTCTCTGTCGAGGTAAGTTCCTCCTGAAGGGCCAGAAAGTTCTGATTAGCTTTCAGGTCCGGGTAGTTTTCAACAACCGCCAGCAACCGGGATAAGGCAGAGCTTAACTCACCCTCCGCCTTGGACCGCTCACCCACTCCGGAGGATGCTGCCTGCTGGGCAAGGTTGCGTGCATTGGTTACAGCTTCCAGTGTCTCCCGTTCATGCTTCATATAGCCTTTGACCGTTTCAATAAGGTTTGGGATCAGGTCATATCTTCTTTTTAGCTGCACATCTATCTGAGCCCAGGCGTTCTTTACCTGATTCCTTAATCTGACCAGGCCGTTATAGATTGCAATAAACGCAATTAAGAGAATCGCGACGATACCTGCTATGATCCAAACTGGTAACATATAACACCTCCATAATTTTTAACTTTTCATTAAAAATATAGTATCCTTTCCCATTTTTTATGGACTACTCCTTTACCTGGAATACCTCCCCCAGGAAACTGATAACCTTTTGCTGGGAGCCCCGCTCCAACGCTTCTTCCCCACCCAACTGCCTTATCAAATGAACAACCTCACCGCCGTCAAACCAAAGCCCGTCTCCATCCCAGCAAACATCGATCAGTATTTCAGACTGGTGACCTATCGCTGTTTTTTTCATTTTATGCTTACAAATGGGGCATTTTCGCTTCTTCTCCGGTGACGCCGACTCCGGGTAATTCAGTATAGTATGCAGCACCAGGTCCTGGTTCTCCAGGTCCATAGAATTCAACAAAAGCTTGAGTTCCCCGGCATCGAACCATACGCCATGGCAATCGTTACAATAGTCAAGCTCGATCTCGTTATACTCAACTACTATCATATCGCTCTTACAGGTAGGACAAATCATGTCAGCCAGACCTCATAAAGGAACTTCAATTATTAATAGTGTAGATTGGTCGATGAATTGTGTCAAGATAGTTCGGAGGCCTCTATCTCTCATAAAGACATGGCAAGATTGAGGTAAAGCCGGGCCGCCTGCAGTACCTGGTAAAAAGGCACTGATTCATGTGGGGTGTGAGCAGCTTCCAGGCCACCTGGTCCCAGGATAATCGGATTGACGCCGGCAGCCCAGAGCACATTACCATCCGAATGGCTCCTGAAATCTTGAGGCTCCCACGGAATGGACATTGCATCGTACACTTCTTTTAATTTCTTTACCAGTGGTCTTTCCTGTGAAATCTGATAGCCCGAGTACGTGTTTTCGAACCTGAGATACGCATCCAGCCTCGGAATGCTCTCTCCCGCTGCTTCTACCAACTGTTCCAGCTCCACCTTGAGTACGTCAATTCTTGAGTTAGGAGGTACATGAAGGTCCAGCCAGGCTTCGCACATATCGGGTACCACAAATCCGCTGGGAAAACCGGAAAGTTCCTTAATATTGTAAACCAGTCCATCTGTAACCGAAGTAGTATACTCTGTCACTTTCAGAAGCAGCTTCAACATAGTCTCAATAGCGTTCTGCCCCAACTCCGGCATAGAAGAGTGGGCTCTTATCCCCTGGGTACGTAACAGGACTTCCAGATAACCGTAATGACCAGGACAGGGTATCATATTCGTAGGCTCGCCAACCACTGCCCACGGGAAGCTGTACTCCCGGACCAGTTCTTTGGCACCATCATTATCTTCCTCCTCGCCTACCACCAGAGCAAGGCCAACTGACGGGAAAGCACTCCCCTTATCAGCCAGGACGGTGAACGCTTCCATCATCGCTGCGCAGCCTGCTTTCATATCCGCTGTTCCCAGCCCCCAAACAATATCGCCTTCCTCTCGAAAGCCATAGTCCTCCAGGTCATAAGCGGTCACGGTATCAATATGCCCCACAAAACAGAGTTCCATTTCATCTTTTTTCTCAGGCAATACCATAAGGTTAAAACGGTTCTCATCAACTTCCTGCCTGATGACAACCAGACCCATGCCCTTCAGATATTCCTCGGCATACTGAAGGATCTCCTCCTCTTTGCCAGAGGGGCTGTATACGTCAACGAGATGCTTGAGAAGATTTTTCAGCCTTTCAGGTTGCACATCCATTGATTCATCAACATTTCTTATCATTTTCCTGTTTGCCGCCAGCCTTCACACTCCCTTTCGTAATTACTGACCTGCCTCCATGCCACTGCAGAGTCCACCGATGTCCACTTCTGAATATCTACTTATGCTCCGGTTTAGAAACCTTTTTGGCTGGCTTTCGAAGAGTTTTGGCCAACCACACATGCTCGCTGCTGAGAGAGAAGTCCATCGCCTTGAAAAAGGCAATCGCCACCTCGTTGTCAGCATCGGTATCTGCTATAATCATCCTCACTCCTTCTTTTCTGAACCTCTCCTCCAGCCTCCTGTAAAGACGATGGCCCAGATTGGTCCTCTGGAAAGCCTCATCCACACCTATCCAGCTTACGTATCCGTACTTCTTCCAGGCGGTGCCTTCCTTTACAATGGTGGTGGCCAGGATAAAGCCAACAATCTTCCCCTCCACCTCCTCCTCAGCCACAAGGCAATAATCAGGATCAGAGGTGAAAGAGTCGGTTACCTCGTAAGGGTCCCAGGTACGGTAGAGGATAGGATACTCCTCGCTGGTGAAAAGCTCCTCCCCCAGGTGATAGACCGGGCTGATATCGTCTATCTCCATCTGCCTGATACTTACTTCCGTTTTCTTATTATTATCATTTTTCAATGTCATTCTCACTTTCCCGGTACGTATGCCTTATCATATTCTTAGTCCAATGCATTATCCATAATTTTCCAGCAACTTGTCCAACCAGTTCACAGCCTTCTGTTCATTTAATTTTTCCATCCTCAATTCGAATTACTGACGCCGCCTTTTTTACAATTTCTTCATTATGCGTGACGATTACTATCGTCTTTCCCTGTTTATTGACAATAGCTACGTACTCCAAGAATTCTCCTTGCGCTCTTGAATCGAGGTTTCCGGTTGGTTCATCCATCAGAAGGATATCAGGGTCATTGGCAAGAGCCCTGGCTATGGCCACTCTTTGCTGCTGCCCTCCACTCAACTCAGCAGGTAAAGCATTAAGTTTATCCTTTAATCCCAGCATGTCCAGCAGTAGCTCTGCTCGCTCCTTTTGCTTTTTTTCTTGAATGCCTGCAAACATTAAAGATAATTCAACGTTTTCAAGGGATGTGAGATTCGGAACAAGGTTAAAAAACTGAAAAACGAACCCTATCTTTTTCGATCTTAAAGCGGCCAGCTCATTATCGGACATCTGTGTTATATCCGATCCTTCTATGAAAACCTTTCCGGACGTTGGCCTGTCCAGGCCACCAACTATATGCAGGAAAGTGCTCTTACCATGCCCTGAAGGTCCAGCAACGCAGATAAAACTGCTCTCTTTTATTTCAACACTTATACACCTGAGGGCTTCTGTTCTCACTCTGCCCCCATAGACCTTCGTGAGATCCTTTGTTTTGATAATAACTTCACCCATAACTGATAGCCTCCACTGGCATAAGCTTTGATGCCCTGTAGGCTGCGTAGAGTCCTGATAAAGCAGATATGAATACTGAGAAAGCCAGGATTTCCAATGTTATAATAGCGACGTCAAAGAGATCGATCCCCCGGGAGCTCCTTAAGAAGGCAGTAAACTCATTTTGGGTAAGATATGGTAATGTAATAAAAGAGAATGCAAATCCTACAGCCAGGCCTAAGAAACTCCCAAGTACTCCATAAGCAATAGACTCGAGAAGAAAAATACCGAAGATAGATCTATTCTTACCACCGATGGCCTTCAGAATGCCGATTTCCCTTTTTCGCTCATAGACGGCCATTGTCATAGTATTCGCAATCCCGAAACAGGCGGCTAAAACAGCTACAGCAGCAATGAGCCGCAGAGTATTTCCTACTGTTCCCAAGATAGAGAGGACGGAGTTAAGCAGTTGCTTATCCGAAATAACAGCAACATTAGCTTCCTCCTCAATTCTTAAAACATATTCATCAACTTTTGCAATATCATCCAGTCTAACAGCAATATAGGATACTTTCTCCCCCGTCTCATATACCCTCTGGACAACTTTCAGAGGCATAAAAATAGCAATATCATCGTTAGTTCCGGTTTCTGAAAGGATGCCTTTAATTTTGAATTCTTGCCCTCTTATTTTGATAACATCGCCAATCGATAAGTTGAATTGCTCTTCCAGACCGTTACCCACCACAATACTGTCAGCATCTTCTTCTGTAATATATTCTCCCTTTTCAACTTCCCAGTTTTTAAATTCCTTCATCTCGCCGGGTAAAATGCCTATCACAGGGACAGGGTTGTTTGCTATAGCAGACCGCTCCGTTAGATAAGGTACAGCAATGAGACCATCCATATTGGAGATTTTCTCCGCATCCTCAAAAGAAATTGCCTCGGGCAACTGCTCTCCGGTAAGGACAGCTACCTGTTCATAAGCGCACCAACCCTTTGGCGTGACCACAAGATTTGCCCCCAAAAGATTTGCCTGTTGTTTAATCTCTCGCTCGAGGCCAGAACCTAATGACAGTAATGTAACAAGAGAAGCGATGCCAATTGTGATACCTAGAAGGGTGAGTAGAAATCTACTCCAATTACGAGTGATATTTTTTAATATGAGTTTTGAGGGATTCACTCTTTTATCCGATTCAGTATAACTTTATCGTCTATAGTAACCTTTGAGACTTCAATGCTATAACTGCCGCCGGAGGAAAAGGTCTCACCATAAACAAGAACCTCATCTTCTACACCGGGCAGTTCTCCGGAATACTTGGTTAGTGGCACCGATATTGGAATTTCATTTGCTGCGCATGTTACCACTCCGCACAGCTTATATTCCCTCACATCTATGATACCGAAGGTCGAGTTGGCAAGGTCAGCAAAGGACACTATGCCCCGTACAGCTATAGCACCACTATAAGCAGAAGGATCTGCGGCAATATCATCCACCTCAAGGATAATGGGTGTTGATTCTTTGGCAGACGTTTGTTTACTGTTTGTTAGACAACCAGCAGGTAACACACATGCTACGGTCAATAGAAAAAGCATTATAACAGACTTCACGGGCATTCAGATACCTCCGTCGGCGCTTTAACTATATCGCTACCGGTTTGACGTATAGTTGAACTATCATAATACTCTATATACCATATTAAAGGACTACCAGGCAAAATAATATGCTTGGCAGACATACAGTTACCACTTTGAAAGTGCTTTAGCTTATCAGCATATGACTCTCCTATTCCTCACCCCTCAGAATCTCACATCCCTCCCTCGCCAGGAAGGCAACTACGATTAAACCCACGACAGGATCTGCCTGCCAAAAGCCGAACACGTAATTCAGCCCCAGTCCTATAAGCAAAGCAACCGACAGAAACAGGCAGGCAAGTGTTTCCTTAGAGTCTGCCACCAGACTGGTGCTGTTCAGTAATCTCCCTGTTTGATACTTCTGATAAAACAATATCGGCATCACCACGATAGAGACGACGGCGATAATTATCCCGAGAATGCTCGGGTCGGGAATTTCATGAAGATAAAGTTTCTTTACAGATTCATATAAAACATACGCACCCAGTATAAAGAAAGTATATGCCACTAGCCTTGTCGCTTTCTTCTCCATTTTCTGTTCATCTTCCGGTGATAATCTCCCATGCATTCTGAATCTCCAAATCATAACAGCGCCCGATAAAGACTCGACAAAGCTATCGAGACCAAATCCAACCAGGGCTATACTGCCAGCCAGGACCCCGGCAAAGATTGATATCACACCCTCCAGAACATTGTATCCAACCGTGAAGTAAGACAGGAAAAGCGCCTTTTTATAAAGTTTTGCATTTTCAGGACCGCTAGTATTCATACAGTTATCATATCAGAAAATCAGTACAATGATGACTCCATATACCGCCCCACTGTATAATGGCATGAACACGGTGTACATGATGAGCGATATTGACCCGGAAGCAGTCAATCATCTGGTCTTGCACAAACAACATCTGACCAACAATGCCGGGAACGATAATATAGTTCGCATAGTAGATGATATAGGTGGCCTACATGCAACGGGAACGAAAGAACCCTATCTGGCTCTCTTCGCCAGAACCGGGAATTTCATAAAAGAGCAGTTAGATAACGAACTTTATGTCAAACGAAGTCTGGGAAAGATCCGCTGTATGCGGGGGACCCTTTATATTCTCACCAAAGAAATGATTCCTGTTGCATACTCAGCAACCAGAACAATGGTAGAAAAACTTTCAAGGCAATATGCTGAATATCGCGGAGTCTCACCGGAACAGTACTCGACTATTGCACAGTCGATAATAGATATTGTAACAGGCAGGGAACTGTCCACTGCCGAACTGAAACGTGAGCTAGCATTGAAGTTAAATCTCTCCGCAATACTGAACCTGATGTGTGACCAGGGATTACTGGTGCGCATTCAATCGGGAAATAGCTGGAAAGCAAAGAATTATACATATGCTCTGTTCCATGAATACTTCAGCGATATTGATTTGACTGAATTGAATGAGACAGAGAGTACAACTTCATTGATCCTGAAATATCTTGGCTCGTTTGGCCCGGCAACTGAGAGCGACATCGCCTGGTGGACTGGTCTAACTAAAACAAAGGTGAAAGAGTCCCTGGACAGGATACGAGGTCAGATACAACAGTTGAACATTTCCAACCTTGCAGGCGACTTCATCGTGCTCAATCCAGACATGGACTTAATCACGAATAGAGCACCTGCCGGTAAGACCACGGTAAACCTGCTGCCGACCCTCGACCCATATATTATGGGATACAAGCAGCGTGATAGATACCTCGATCAGGAAAACTACGATAACGTTTTCGACCGTTCCGGTAATGCGACCTCAACCATTTTGCTCAACGGCAGGATTATCGGGGTCTGGGACTTCTCGGAAGCTCCAGTACCCCGGCTTGAACTATTCCTGTTTAATGAAGTAAAAGACGAGATACTACAGGAAATATATTCGAGGGCGCAAAAAACCGGGCAGTTTATAGCCGGCGAAGCAGTAACTATAGAGAGACGGTCTTCAATGGTTCCCCTCAGGCAGAGGACTGCCGGAGCGTTCATGTCGCCTCTCAAGGACTGAAACAAATGCAGCAAAGCGACAGAGTTCAGCAAAGCAGAGACATCGTTAAGACCTATCCTACGCTTGGCTGCTGCGGCATCGACTGCGGATTGTGCCCAAGGTACTATACGGCTGGTACATCAAGGTGTCCGGGTTGTTGTGGCCCGGACTTTTTTAATAAACATCCGTCCTGCTCTCTTATTACCTGCTGTGTGAAGCAAAGAGACCTTGAAGTCTGTGCCCAGTGCAACGAGTTCCCGTGCTCTAAATTCGAGGGCTGGACAGAAGAAAGTGAAGACGTGTACGACTCTTTCGTGACCCACAGGAAAGCCATGCCTAATTTACATTGGATCAATGAACATGGCATACATGCATTTATCGACCAGCAGGGAAAACGGATAAAATTGCTTGAGAGAATGCTGCAAGACTTCGATGATGGCAGGTCTAAAAGCTACTATTGTATCGCTGCAGCTCTCCTTCCGTTAGCAGACCTTGAAACATCATTGAACATTGTTGAGCACAATATAAAAAATAGCAATATCGGAGTAGGCGACAGTAAATCCAGAGCTAAAATTCTTAAGGAATCACTGGACAACATCGCCAGTAAAAATGGAATCGATCTAAAATTAAGGAAGAAGGTGAATGCCGATGAGCGAAGATAAAGCGTTACTAGCCTATTGTGGTCTCTACTGCGGGGACTGTTTTAACCATAAGGGCGAAATTGCTGATTTAGCGAGAGATTTGAGAAAAAAACTAAGGGAGGCAAAGTTCGACAAAGCTTCCCAGGGACTATCAAAATATTTTAAGGTGTTCAACAATTACCAGCAGTGCTACGAAGTCCTGGGCGCTATGGTCAGATTACGTTGTAAAAGGGCATGTCGTAACGGAGGCGGGAATCCCTCTTGTAAGGTGAGAATCTGCTGTCAGAAGAAGAATATAGATGGCTGCTGGGAATGCGGCGAATTCGAGACCTGTAATAAACCGGACTTCCTCAAGCCTATTCACGGTGATGCTACCCTGAAGAATGTAAGGAAGCTAAAGGAGAAGGGAGTGGACAATTTCCTGGCCGGAACGAGGTATTTTTAAACATATAAAGCGGCTATTCTCTCTGTTCTCCCTTTTTGAAGGATACTTTTAATGGCAGCATCCGATGCTTATTCTCACCTGATACTATAGCTTTACAGCACAGGGACAGGCCGTTATTGACAACTACCTGGACAGGTACTACAATCAAAATCAGACGCAAATAACTTTACTACCTTAAAATAGCAAAATAAATTACGGTACTGGTAGAAGGGATGAGGGGATGAAATAAGGACGCTGGAACCACTTTCGAGAGTAGTTTCGGCGTCTTTTTTATTTGAGCTGGAGAGAGACCGTCAGTTACAGGCAAATAGTCTCAAGAGAGAAAGGAGGTCAAGTAAGAGAACAGAATAGTTAACCGAAGCGCCGGATTGGGAGGTGAAATGATGGAGCAACGAGAGAAAAGGTATTACTACAATCTATATGAACTGGCGTCCGTAGTTAATTCAGCCGGCAGCCAGGAGAGAGTGCTTCGCAGCATCGTTGAGAATGTAACCAGGGCCTTAGAGGCCAAGGGATGCTCGCTGATGCTCCTGACACCTGACAGGAAAACCCTGCTTCATACGGTATCATACGGGCTGAGCGATTGGTACGTACGAAAGGGGCCAGTGTCCGCCGACAGGAGCATCGCCGAAGCCCTGGAAGGCAGGCCTGTTGCCGTTATGAACGCTGCCGACGACGACAGGATCCAGTATCAATTGCAGGCCAGACAGGAGGGGATTGCTTCTATACTCAGCGTGCCTATCATGCTGAGGGAGGAAGTAGTGGGTGTAATGCGGGTGTACACTGCCGAGCCGCGCTACTTCACCGATGCCGATATCTATTTCGGGGGTGCAGCGGCCAATCTCGGTGCCATCGCCCTGGAAAATGCCAGGCTTTACGATGCTGTAAAAAAGGACTACGAAGAACTCAGGCTCGACCTGGCCGAATGGCGTGCCGCCCTCGGGTACGAGTGGGTAGCTGAAGAATCTGTGCTTCCACCGGAGGAATAAGGACGAGGGTGGATCTGCAGGGACCGGGCTTAATAGTACGAAAAGGTGCGGCCCGACCTTACTGCGAGAAAAAAGGGGGTGAAATTATGGTCAGGGTTATTATTGAAAGGCACTGCCGGCAGGGCAAAGATGTAGCGATTGATATAGAAAGGTTTCTGGTAGACCTCCGGATTAAAGCCATACACCAGCATGGCTACATCTCCGGTGAGACGCTCAGGTCAGTAGATGATCCATTGCACTGGCTGGTCATCAGCACCTGGGTCAATGTTGACCATTGGAAAGCATGGGAAGCAATGCCGGAGCGACGCCAGATAATAAGCAAGATGGAGCCCCTGCTGACTGCTCCGGAGAAAGTGTCAGTCTTCAGCTTTTCCCGGCGGGGTGGTGCCAGGTCCGCCCATACAATCGACAGGTAAATCGATCTGGTCAAAATATAGCTGAAACGTGGTCGTGTAAAAAATAAGACTACTGTTGCTAACCGAATCTAGGGGCGGGTTTTCGCTTTCCGGCGTACAATCTTGAATATCGCTTTCAATAACATAACCACAGTTCCTATCGAGAAAATGATTACATCGCCGATTTTATCCAGTGCAAATTCAATGCACCCTGCTATCTTATAGATTATGGATTTCTGCCCTGCTGGAGATGGCATAACATTTTTTACCAGAAGCTCCCTCTGCCTGACAGGGGTCTCTGAGTCTACCAAATTCAGGTCAAAGCTTGTCTCCACCTCACTGATGTCTGTCTTGACGCCCTCCAATTTTGCAATCTCATTTTCAATAACACTACCGCGGACGGTAAAGGTACCGGTTGAGTTGTTGACATCTACCTTGTAGTTCCCCGGCAGTGTCCTGTCTATAGTGAATTTCATGGGCATAGCGACTTTTCGGGGCAGGCTCACTACCTCGGCAGCCACTACTTCATCATTTATTTTTAGAGTGATGGGGTAGATATTGGTAAAATCAGTGGTATTGGTCGCTTTAAAGGAAATAGTAACCGTTTCTCCTCCCCTGGCTTCAGCGCGGTCGATTTTCAGCTCAGCGATTCCGAATGGAGCGATAGTCGTCCTCACACGCCAGCGTCTAATCCTCCTCATTTGTCCCCTTTGGAATAGACTGCCTGCCCGGTTATTTTTAATCATTCCTTCTGCCATTTCCGTATACCCGGTTCTTAATCGTCCGGCAGGGGTAAGGTCATGGTCCGGCCCATCGTCGAGCACGATCGAGACAGCTTATTCTGCTGCTAAGTAAAACACATAAGCGCCGGGATGGGCTATATGCTTAAAACCTAAAAAGGACACCGTCGATCGCAATCTCCAGCGATTCCAGTGCCCTTACTCCTTCCCATCTTCCCTGCTCCAACCTGACTTGTTACTTACTTCACCTGATACTGTACCCGTAAAATATAAGCCCTCATCTGCGAGTTTGTCAATATCCCTGTACGATAGTTGTGAACAATTTGCAGTACATGCTGTAAATGGGCTATGGTATGATATTTGAGTTCAAATATAGATTGCATGCTACACCCAAAATATGTTCAGTATTGATAGAGGAGGAATTACTGCGATGCCAGATATGTCACAAAGGATTGGACTAACTTTGAAATCCCTGAATGCGAACCATTTTGATGCGCGTTCAGCGCGGACGGCAGATGAGGCCAGGAAGATAATACTGGAGATGATACCTTTGACAGCCAGCATAGGGGTCGGAGATTCGGCGACTCTGAGGCAAATAGGTATTCTTGATGACCTGGCCCGGCGCAAGTCCAGGCTGATAAATCCCTTTACCCTCAAGCTGACTCAAGGTACGGCGGAAAAACCACCTAAACACGGGCGATTAATAGAGACGGCCAGGAGGGCTTTAAACTGCGACGTATTCTTAACCGGCAGCAATGCCGTAACCGAGGATGGCAAGATCGTGAGCATAGACCGTGCTGGCAATAGAGTTGCCGGGATAATCTTCGGCGCACCAAGGGTTATTTTGGCTGTGGGCAGGAATAAACTAGTGAAAGATGTGGATGAAGCCGTTTATCGCATTAAAAATGTAATCGCGCCTGCTCATGCCCTCCGGAAGGGACGCAAAACGCCCTGTGCCGCGACCGGGAGATGTACTGACTGCGATAGCCCGGACAGGGTTTGCAGCGTAACAATCATTCTGGAAAAGAAGCCGCTATATACCGACCTGTCTATTGTCCTCATTGATGAGGACCTGGGCCTGGGCTGGGACCCTGCCTGGGACAACCAGCGCATCACTGAGATCAGGTCCAACTACTACCGGAATACGTGGGCCTTCCTTTTCCCGAAACCATGATGAATAAGTTCATTCCAGTGGCTTACATACCGCAATTAATTTGTTTAAATCTTGACTCTTAAGTTCATTATGGTACTTATGTTATCTTTGGCATCTGTAATCCAGTATTTTTACTACCACAGTTACTACATTGAGATATCGTTATTTCATACGTAGGAAGTATATAACCACAATCAAAGCATTCTAACCAATAAATCGGACTTCCATCATTCCATAACCATTGCATCGAACTAACAATATCATCGGACTGAATCCCCATAAGACTACTAGGATAAGACGACCCAACAATAATATATTCTTGATTTCCACTCTGAGGTTCAATGTAAATTAAACCATAGTCAGTTTCAAAACCTATAATTGCGTGCGCAATATCTATACCTTCAAAATAAACAATTACACAAGCACATCTCATTCCTAAATTTGTAGCTTGATCAAAAACGTCCTTGGTAAAATGAGTACATACCCTGTAAGGATACTCATATTGCTGATGACGAACCCAAGGAAGTTCCGATAAAAACATCTTTACTTCAAGCAATAAAGGATTGTGTAAATCCATTTTGAAAGTTACCATATGCAACAATAATCAGGGTAATGATCCTTAATGTAACTGGTGTGTCTCTCTTCTACCCCTCTAGCAACGATTATACACCCAGCTAAAGCGAGATGGAATATCTAGGAAGAAAGCATTAAGGCAGGATCGATTAAGTGAGATTAAGAAGATGCAGAAATGCAAAAAAGCAGGCTATTTAAATATATCTATAGATTCTAGTTCTTTTCTGCATCTATGCATGAAAAGGGCAAGTATAGTTTTAGCTGACTTGAATAGCTGAAGTCTCAAAGAAATATTTGCCGGCAACATAGATTGAGTGTCTCAAATACACGGCCTGTTGATATAATTAAACAGAGAGAATAATTTTCAAATCTTATTAAATATGGATACAAGTAATATATACTCAATCTACAGTGACGAGAGCGGAATATTTGATAAACGTTTTCAGGCTATTGCACTGGTCTCTGGACTAAATGTGATTCTGCTACAACTTAGAAATAAGCTCCAAGATATTTTAAACGAGAATGGTATCGATGAGATTAAATTCGCAGAGGTTAGAACACATCAACCGAAATTGCTGACAGCACATGCTTTCATAAAATGTGTGGTTAGAGAGTATGCAAGTCAGAAGAAATGCAGGATAGATGTACTTATCTGGGATACTCAAGATATGCGCCACGCCATAAAAGGGAGAGACGATGTCACCAATTTAGGGATTATGTATTATAGGTTGCTAACGCATGCAGCGAGGAGGTGGAAACAAGCAGAATGGCACTTATACCCAGATGTAAATCCTGAGATTAACTGGGATGAAATTGCTAATTTTCTGAATAAAACACCTTTGTCACCTTCGACAACTCACTTGCTTCCGCTTTTGAATTTAGAAAAAGATATTCAATTAATAAAGTTCAATGAAATTCGGCCGACGGATTCATTGCATGAACCCCTCATTCAGCTTGCTGATATATTTGCTGGCATGGGTAGATTCAGCAGGGAAGAAGGTGATCAATGTATACAATGGTTAAACACACGTGGGAATTTAGAACAATTAAAACTGCCTAATTTTCCCTGTGGAAGCGATGCTATGGACGATATCATTGAAACAAAGCAAAATCGCTACAAATTAATAGGTGAGTTCTATCATACATGTAGACGTAATAAAATGGGTGTTAGTCTTAGAGATGAAAGATGCTTATGGACACCCAATCCAAGTAATCCTATTAACTTCTGGAATTATGAACCACAACACGAATTTGATAAAGCTCCTATAATATAAGTTGTTGCTCTACTCACTTGTTGAATTCTCAAGCTTGTCTAGAAAAAATCTCAAGACAAACTACATGCAAAACATGACCTTTTCCTGTTTAATCAAGTCTTTAATCATTGAGCTTCAACTATATCTACTTTTTGGGACTGCGTAGGTACCTTTACAAAAACCTGCTTGGTAAGACGGCGTAGCCGTCTTACCATAGTAGACAGGAGAGCATGATGAAAAGTAACTTAGTAATCCGAAGAACATGCTCTACTAGCAAAATAAGCATACTAAGCCAGTGTGATGCACTTGCGGCTGTCAAAGAGATTTTGCTGTGTAGTACTTAACATAGCTACCGAGAGATTACCGGGCAAGTTGACGAGAAAATAGTCTACCTTTTTACCTTCTCTTTTAAGTGCCAGTTAATGTTCTCCGGGTACACCGTATATGTAAACTCCACTTCACCAGTTGTTTTGCTGATTGCTTTTCTTTTCCTACCACGACCAAAAATCCTTACGTCAACAAGCACTAGTGGATCGTTAAGCTCAGCATAAGCCGGGTTTTGGCCTTGATAATCAGAAATGTATTTCCAGCCTCGCATGACATTCCCTTTTCTAACATTCTAAATGATTCAACATATGTTTAAAATACTTATTTATAAGACTGTTACTAAATATACGGCGAAATTAAGATTTGTGCATCTTTGAAGCAATATTCCTTAGATCTAC
This sequence comes from uncultured Dehalococcoidales bacterium, assembly GCA_964596125.1. GTDB lineage: Bacteria > Chloroflexota > Dehalococcoidia > GIF9 > UBA5629 > CAZQRP01. The sequence continues at coordinate 102,057 of CAZQRP010000006.1, forward strand.
CTTTCTTGCCTTCATGCTAACTTAGTAAAGGCTCATCCAAAGCTTTTATAACAAGGCGTTTGAATGGGTGCTGCGCACTCCTCCTTATGCGTACTATTAATCCTAAGTTGTTCATATCTAAGTAATCTCTTCATAGTCTTAAAACCATCTACTCATTAAACCAGTATCACATGACATTATCCATAATCTCTATATTTGAGCCATTCGTGACCATCTTTTTTCAATAGCCGCTCATCAAAATTTTCTTTGCCCTTGAATGGCCACAGCAAGCGCGATTTATCCCGGAAAACATTTGGCAACGGTGGCGATGTTGTCTTTGTGGCATCATATGCTAAAATAAATTGCTTGTGGTGAAACATCATGCCGGCAAATTTACCACCCCAGTATTTCGAAGCTGAGAAGCGTCTTAGAACGGCAAAGAGCCCCGAAGAGAAGATCGAGGCCCTTCAAACGATGCTTGCTATCATGCCCAGGCATAAGGGCACCGATAAGCTCCATGCCGATCTGAGGAGGAAAATCGCCAAAATATCTGAAGAGGCGGAGAGAAAATACGCTACCAGCAGGGCAAGCTTTTACATCAGAAAAGAAGGTGCCGGACAGGTAGTGTTGATCGGCCCACCCAATTCCGGCAAGTCGCAATTACTGGCAGCCACTACCGAGGCACTCCCCGATATAGCAGACTACCCTTACACCACCAAAGCTCCGGTAATAGGCATGATGAAATTTGAAAATGTTCAAATCCAGCTCGTCGATACACCACCGATAACGATACGGGACTCCCGGACCTGGCTCAACAATATCGCCAGAAATGCCGACCTTATCGCCGTCATTGTCGACCTGAGTTCCCGGCCGGCGGAACAGGTGGAGACCGTGCTTCAAGAGCTGGAAGGTATGGGCATACTGCCTGCCGCAAATGGTGTAACAGAAACAACCATAGGCAGGCACCAGAGTAAAATGTTGATCGTTGGAAATAAGAATGACCTGGAGAATGCCGGTACCGGCGGCCGAGAACTGGTCAGGAAATATGGTGCCAGGTTTCCCGTGATTACAATCTCAACTATAGATGGCTCCAGCCTGGAAGAGCTGAAGAGAGGACTTTTCAAAGCCCTGGATATTATCCGGGTACATACCAAAAGTCCGGGAATAAAAGCTGACTTAAGCGACCCGATGATCATGAAAAAGGGCAGCACAATAAAAGATGCCGCCGAATCCGTTCATAAAGACTTCCGGAGCAAGCTTAAATATGCCCTGGTATGGGGCTCGGGAAAATTCGACGGCCAGAGAGTCAGCCAGGACCACGTTCTCCAGGATAACGATATAATAGAGCTGCACATCTAATGCCGGTTACCATTCCTTCTTTGAAGTTGAATCTGCCATAGTTGTTCCGCCAGTTCCTCTATATATGGTCTATTTTCAAGCTTGGTCCGCCACTTCTCCGGTATAGAATCAATCCCCAGATACGCCCCCGAAATAGCACCGGTCATCGCACCTATGGTATCGGTATCACCGCCAAGGCTGATTGCGTACAGAACAGCTTCGTTAAACGAAAAGGGATGAGACAGGAACGAATATAGCGCCGTGGGCACCGAATTGAAAGCTTCAATGCCGTTCCCCAGCCCGGCAATAACATCACCTTTAGTAGCTCCCGCCAGGAGCACAGCTATTTTCTCCAGCTTCTGCCGATACACATCATGGCGGATACAACGGCCCAGCTCGGCTACGACATCCCGAGGCTTAAAGACACCGGCCGGGTCCATACGTACAGCCAGGGCAACAGCAGAGGCCTGCAAAGCTGCCCCCTCTTTGCCCAGCTCATGACTGTGGGTAATCCGGCTTGACTGGTGAGCTGCCTTTTCCAGCTCGAACAAGTCATCATAATAGAAAGCCCCTATCGGGGCGATCCTCATAGCCGAGCCATTGCCGTAGGAACCACCGTGATACAGCAATTCGGCAACCCTGTCCCAGGCCTCCCCTGCCCTCATCAATCGGAACAGGCGCGGTGGCCCCGGTCCATAGCCGCGCCACGGCTCACGCTCGAAATTCTTCATAAAGGTATATGCCATATGTTCACCGTTAAAACCTTTGCTTTCAACTAACGACTCAGCGATACCAATCATCATGTGAGTATCATCGGTATATACCAGGGCTTCTCTCGTATCGGCCATCCTCTCGATTTCCTCGATCTCAGTCCGGTACCATCCTTCAAAGCCGGCACCCAGGGCATCGCCCACACTGCTGCCGACCAAAGAGCCCAGGAATTTTGACTTTACAACGTCACTGTCCATTTAATCGCCCCACAGCGTGGTCCGGGACTTCCCTTATCAGTCTATTATACACTACCAAACTGTATTGACTTCCCTGTGAAGTGGGCGCTATTCTATACAATACCAAGCATACTGTGTTCGCGGAAACCGGCCAGGTACTACAATAATTAAGGAGGAACAATGAACGTAGGTTTTATTGGAACCGGGCATATGGGAAAGCATATGTCAAGGCATATCCTGGAAGCGGGATATAATCTTGTTGTCCACGATCTGAGGAAGGATGCAGCACTGACTCTAATTGAAAAGGGGGCCAGATGGGTGGATAGTCCCAGGACAATGGCGGAGACCTGCCGGATAGTACTATCCTCATTACCGGGACCTCCCGAAGTAGAGGAAGTCGTCTACGGAACAAACGGGCTCATTCAGGGATGGAAACAGGGAGATATCTATGTAGATATGAGTACCAACCTGCCCACTACCGTCAGGCGGATAGCTGAAGATGCCAGGGCAGTTGGAGTGGAAGTTTTAGATGCGCCGGTAAGCGGCGGTGAACCCGGCGCCGATGCCGGAACATTGACCATCATGGTAGGTGGCAGGGCTGATACTCTGGAAAACGTACGCAAAATTTTGGACACTATGGGCAGCAGGATATTTCATGTCGGAAACGTTGGCTGTGGCAACATTACAAAGCTCGTCAACAACATGATAGCCCTTACCTGTAGCGCCATAAACTCTGAAGGCTTTGTGTTGGGGGTAAAAGCAGGAATAGACCCTGAAACGCTTCTGGAGGTCATCAAGGTCAGTACCGGGGACAACCGGCTGTTACAACTTTATCCCAGAACAGTCCTTGCGGGTAACTTCAACCCCGGCTTCAGACTTAGCCTCGCCAGCAAAGATATAAACCTGGCCCTTGCGTTGGGAAAGGAATATGGTGTACCGCTCTTTGTAGGTTCAACCGTCGCACAGAGAATTATCGAAGCCGAAGCCGCAGGACTCGGTGAACAAAGCTCTGAGTCATTGGTACTTCAGTTAGAAAAATTAGCAGGAGTACAGGTGCGTTCAACGAAAGCATAAACGAAGCCTGTCTCAAACCACATAGTAAAATAAAAGGAGAAAGAAATATGAAAGTTGTGAAGATCAGCGACGTTGAACCAGGGGAGAGCAAAGCCCCGATATTTGAAGGTGGGAAGGTATATTCCCAGCGAATAATTGATGACAAGGCAGCCGAAGTAGTGCGAGTGGTAGTGATCAACTTCGAGCCGGGAGCGACAACCGTATTCCATACCCATGATTTTGAACAGGTCTTATATGTTATTGCCGGGAAAGGGAGGGTTGCTACAGAGAACGAGGAGCATATTGTATTGCCCAGCACGATTGTATTCTTCCCCAAGGGTGAGCGTCACCTGCACGGAGCGACTGCGGATACTTCTTTCACGCAGCTTACTATGACTAATGAGGGCGCAGTTAAAAAAGGCTAGTTGTGTCTATTCCCGAATCTGGCTGCTATCTCTTTCGCCGACGGCTTACAAGAGAAACTCTCGTAACCATCGGTTAGTTTGCAGGTTACCCTGAGCCAATGATTTTCTAACAAACAATACTATTAGTAATGAATCCGAAAATAGCTGAAAAAATCAATGAAATCAAAAATGACAGGCTTCACGGCGCCGGCTGGATGTCAAGGGAAGCCATCAATACCCTGAATCTGGCAGTAATAGAGAGCGGGGCTGAAACCGTTGACGTATTTGTGGATGAAATGAAAATGGTTGCCGCGGAAATCATGGCAGCCAGACCAAGCATGATTTCAATACCCAATTATATTTCCCGGCTTATGCATGATATTATCCTGAGTTCTCAGTGCCAGCAACAGTTGGGTTCGCTCAAGAATTTTGCTCAGACCAGAGCAAACGAGTTAATCACGTTTTCCCGGCAAGCGGCTGCAAAAGCCGCAGAATACGGAGCTGAAATAATCGGCGATAAGGACACGGTAATGACCTGCAGCTACAGCTCAACGGTATGCCAGACGTTCGAAATAGCTAAAAATAAAGGCATCCAATTTCGGGTTATTATTGCCGAGTCACAGTATAAAGGCAAATTCTATGGGAAGATCAGTGCCGGGCAAATCAGTCGGCACCGTATTCCGGTAACAGTAGTACACGACAAAGATATCCATCACCATGTAGCTGAGGCTACCGAGGCTTTAGTAGGTGCTGATACCGTTCTGTCCGACGGCTCTGTTATAAACGGCACACCAACATACAGACTGGCCCGGGCGGCATCACGCGCGAATATTCCTTTTTACTCTGTTTGCGAAACCGTCAAGTTTGATACCAGAAACCGGCAGGACAAACAGCCAGGACCGGAACCAGGCTTTGTTAAGACTCCTTCCGACATGATAACAGGAATAATTACCGAAGCTGGTATACTAAAACCGGACCAGGTCAAACTATATGGCAGAGATATAACCTTTCCCGGTTCGAGATAGACCACGGCAATTTGATGTTCTTAACTTCAGCAAAACACAAGGACCGCGAAAAAACATTCGAAATTACTAATGGTCGAGCAACTAAAGAACTAATTCGAATCAGGGGGTAGAGAACATTGGTAAAAGTCATCGATACACATGCTCACCTCGATGAACTGGAAGACCTTGAGACAGCACTCAGTAAAGCGAAAGAGGCTGGAGTCGAAGCTATTTTAGCAGTAGGCTCCAATCACCAGTCAAACCAGAAAGTCCTGGAAATCAGTAAACGATATCCCTCATTCGTTTATGCTGCTCTGGGACTGCATCCCTGGGAAATAGGTAATGTAGAGCCCGCTCAAATCGATTATATTGTAACATCCATCGATGAAAGCGCACCTTATAGTACAGCCATAGGAGAAATAGGTCTGGACTATGATAAAAGAGTTATTAAAAGGGCCCCGAAAGAGCTGCAAAAGGAAGTCTTAGAACGAATCCTGGAAGTAGCTGTACAACATAAGAAGCCGGTATCAATTCACAGCCGCTACTCCTGGAAAGACTGCTTTGACCTGGTAAGGAGAGCCGGAATTGAAAAAGCCGTATTTCACTGGTTCACCGGTTTTTCCAGCGTACTCAGGGATATACTGGATGCCGGTTACTATATTTCCTGTACGCCCGCCGCAGAATACCATGAGGAGCACAGACGGGCTATCAAAGAGGCACCGTCAGACAGGTTGCTTCTGGAGACAGACTGCCCGGTTGTATACGGCCGGGAAACCAGATATCGTTCTCGACCTTCAGACGTCCTGCGAAGTTTGAAAGCTGCTGCCGCCCTTAAGCGTACCACGGAGGATATTATTGCCGCACAAACCACCGACAATGCTGTACGCCTCTTTGAAATTGCGCCTGTCTAACTATTCCGTGGGCACAAAGACATTCCTCAAAACTCACAGTTGCAGACTCCACAGGTACAGCACATTTACTGTATTTTTATAATTAAATTGCCCAGTCAATAGAAAAAGAGTAAAATAACCACTAATGTTTAAGCATAAATCACAAGACCAATGAAAGCAGTCATTCTGGTTGGTGGTGAAGGTACCAGACTACGTCCACTCACACATACAACGGTCAAAGCCATGGTGCCTGTCTTGAATAAGCCGTTCATCCAATATTTGATCCATTATCTAAACAAGCACAATATTTTTGACGTTATATTAGCCATGGGCTACAGACCTGACCTTATCAGGAATTACTTCAATGAAGTCGTCAATCCGGATACCAGGTTGTTCTACAGTGTTGAACAGGTCCCGCTTGGCACTGCCGGTGCGGTAAAAAACGCCGAACAATATATTGATAGGGACGAGAGGTTTTTTGTTATCAACGGTGATATCTTCACCGATATCGACCTTACCGACATGCTCAGTTTTCACAGGGATAAAAACGCCAGAGTCACTATCGCTCTGACCCCGGTAGATGATCCAACACAATTCGGTGTCGTTGAAACCGACCGGCAGCAGCGAATATTTCGCTTTACAGAAAAACCCAGCCGTGAAGAAGCCGCCGGCAACCTGATAAACGCCGGCATATATATAGTCGAACCTGAAATCATGGAGCGTATTCCACGAGGCCAGCGTTTCATGTTCGAACTTGATGTGTTCCCAAAGGTCCTGGCCGATGGAGAACCTGTCTATGGTTATAGTACCGGTGCCTACTGGATAGACATGGGAACTCCTGCAAAATATCGACAGCTAAATGCTGATCTCCTCCTCGGCAAATGCTCTCTGATTGACTCCCGAATCGAGAACATCGATATAGATAAACAAAGCTCCGTCCATCCTGAAGCCAGGCTTACAGGGCCGGTAATCATTGACAGAGGTTGTACAATCAGTAAGGGTGTTCAACTCAAGGGACCACTGGTAATCGGTCCGGAGTGTACCATACATGACGATGCAATCTTAGAAGGCTCGATATTATGGCAAAAGGTGCAGGTAGGTGAGCGGGCAGTTGTAAAGAACTGTATTATTGCCAGCGATAGTTATATCGAGAATGATAGTAACATAGAGAATACTATTATCACCAGAAACACAACTGAGTACCAGTCAACATAAATAGACCGATATAATAAACATAGGAGGCAAAAACGATGTCCGAAGATATAATTACAGTAGACCAGGACAGCTTTCAAAAAACCGTCCTGGAATCACAAAAACCGGTGCTGGTCGATTTCTGGGCGCCATGGTGCGGGCCATGCCGTGCGGTTGCCCCCATTGTCGAAGAGCTCGCTAAAGAATATAGTGGCAAGGCAGGATTCGCCAAGGTAAACGTGGATGACTCTCCATTCGTCGCTTCCAGTTATGGCATTATGAGCATCCCCACCATCATGATCTTTAAAAACGGAAAGCCAGCAGAGCAGGTAATCGGCTATAAGCCGAAGGATGAGCTTAAGAAACTGCTGGATAACACGTTGACACAATAAAGGAATACGTGACAGAAGAAGTTTCCTATATAGTCGCCTTTAGCGCGGGAATGCTTTCCTTCTTTTCTCCCTGTGTCCTTCCCCTCGTACCAGCTTATATAGCCAACCTGGCCGGTGCCACTGCTATTGACAATAAAATAAGAAAAAGCTACGTACCGGCTTTATTACACAGCCTCAGCTTTGTCATTGGTTTTTCTTTCATCTTTATCGCACTGGGAGCTTCAGTCGGTCTGATCGGCACATCCTTGACCGCCCACTCAAATCTCCTGCGTCAAATAGCTGGCGGTTTGATAATAGTATTCGGAATATTCCTCGTCGCATCCTACAAATTGCCCTGGCTTAACTATGAAAAACGCCTGAACTTCAATACGGCACGTAATCCTGGCTACATCCGCTCGGTTCTGATCGGTGGTGCCTTTGCCTTCGGCTGGACTCCCTGCGTCGGTCCCATACTGGGTACCATTTTAGCCTTAGCATGGAGCTCACATGACGTATGGCAAGGCACTTTATTATTAGTCATCTATTCACTGGGCCTGGGCATTCCCTTCATTTTGATCGGCCTGGCCTGGGGTGCAATCATGCCACTGTGGAAAAGTATAAACCGACACCTGGGCGTTATTTCTATAATAAGCGGACTCTTACTTATAGCCGTTGGAATACTTATGCTTACCGGGCATATAATGTTGCTCGGTAAATTTGCTTAGAGATAGAATTTCTCAGTGAAAGGAGCACGTGCTCACATGAAAACAAAATTATTGTTGGTACTGATTATCATTTCATCTATAGCTTTCATACTACCTGGCTGTTCAAAGTCCTGCCCTGATATAGGGAGCAGCGCTCCTGATTTCACCCTGGAAACAACAGACGGAGGGAGCTTGAGTCTGAGTGACTTCCAAGGTAAAATCGTGATACTCAACTTCTGGGCAACCTGGTGCGTTCCATGCCAGTCCGAAATGCCCCATTTTCAGGCAGTCCATAATGAACATTCAGGCAAAGGAGTTGCTCTACTGAGCATCGATATCCAGGAAAGTCCTTCACAAGTAAAGGAATTTGCTGACAGCAATGGATTGACTTTCCCCTTGCTGCTTGATCGACAGGCGGAAGTCGCTCAAAAATACTGTCTGCCATCAGCCCTGCCCATTACCCTATTTATCGATGCTGAAGGCATCATCAGAGCCAGAAAAGTTGGTGCTTTCCGAAATAAAGGGGAAATAGAGAGCCTGATCGACGCGCTATAATTGTTCTCACAGGTGGTTGTGAAACTTAGCCTTATACCAGCAGGTCTGGCACAATATTCTCTCGATAGTGAATTTGGAAGCAGACAGGAAAGACAACGCTTAATTACTAAATTAAGAAGGATTCAGCCGGTAACTATTCAAGACCTGAAACTTACAGGTTAATAACATCGGAAGGCTGGTCCAGAGCTAAAAACATCAGCATATAATTCCTGAGGTGGCTGGTTATCAGAAAGTTCTGCCGTACATGTTCCCTACCATTCCGTCCCAGACGCTCAGCGAGTTCAGGATTACTGAGCAATTGCCGTAGATCAAAGGCAGCTCCCTCTACCGAATAACATAAAAGGCCTGTAAACCTGTTTTTAATCTGGAGCGGTATACCACCAACTGCCGAGGCCACCACCGGTTTGGCCTTCCACAAGGCTTCACTTATGGTAAGACCAAAACCTTCTTTCAGTGACTTCTGTATGATTACCGTGGCAGCTCGTTGTAGCGCATTTATCTCCATATCACTTTCAGGTGGTATCAATAGAACATGAATATCGCTATCCCCTTCTGCTCTTTTTCTCACTTGCTTTAACACCAGGGTAGACTCAGGATCATCGTTTGCTGTACCACCGGCCAGGACAAGCTGACAGTCTATGTTTTTTCTCACCAGCTTGAACGCCTCTATTACACCAAGAGGGTCTTTGAACCGATCGAAACGCGAAATCTGGACAATCATAGGCTTGTCCGAAGTAAGGCCGTACTTTGTCAGAACGGACTCTATCGTTCCAGTGTCAAGTTCCCTGTTCTTATCGCTCAACGGGTCTATAGACGGTGTAATTAAAAACTGGCGCAAAGGTAATTGCTGGGAAAAGTTAGGTGACGAGAAAACGGCTGCATCATAATCGACAACAAAACTCCTCAGAAATTTCCATACCTTGCTATTAGGTTTCGATATATCTATATGACATCTCCATACCCATTTCCTACCAATTTCCTTTTTCCTGGCTATTAAACCTACCGGCTGCGGATCATGTATAAATAAGATATCTCCAAAAAGCCTCAACTCTTCCAGGTTCCGTTTAGTTATCTCGGAGAATACTGCAAAATCAGCAGACGAAATTTTCTCATTCTTACCATGCAGAGCATTGTGGAATTTCTTGGTCACTTCGAAGAACTCGTCATTTCCCTGAATAACATCCCACCTGGCATCGACACCCAATTGGTTAAGCAGCGGCACCATATGTTCCAGAATCTCCGAGACCCCACCACCAACGAAGGTCGAGTTAACATTCTGAATAACTTTTCCCGACAACTCATCAGCCAGTATCCTCAATTCTTCAAGGACACTCCTGCCGACCACTGGCTCATAGTCACGCACCCGGCTTCTGGATTGCAGATACACTTCGTCTACCAATTCTTACCTACTTTATACGTTTCTCAATAAGTTGAATTATGGTCGATCTCAGGTTCTCCAGGGTATAATTATATGGATCAAGAAAGGCAAGTTTATCCGCCAAATCCTTGTCTCCCAGGCAGTCATCAATCCAGATGGAGAAGTCATTAACACCTTTTTTTAACCTCAACCTTGCTTCGAAAATATGGTAACTAAGAGAATCTATGCTGATCCTCCTTAATACCTCAACAAACTCTCTGAGGTCACGGACTATATAAGGAGTTGGTAATATGAAGCTTATCGACCTGATGAAATGGAACTCCCTTCCCTCCGATACAGGCCGGTCGTCGGGACTTGTCGTTAGATACTCCTCTATGACACCTATAATCCTGGCTCTTAAAGCAGCAATAGTAGGAAAATCAAATGTATCAATGCTGGCCAATTTTTCACCCAGAACTTCATTGCCAAGTTCATCGGTAGTCCATAAAGCGAAATCGTTGGCAGGTTCTGGAATCAGGTATTGATATTCTTCCAGAAAATGGTGAGTATGATAATAAACAACGGAGCCGGGAACCTCTTTCAATATATTGACCAGTTCAGTCAAATTACGGGCTTTAAGTCCGGTCAACTCTTTCAGGTGGAGACGGGAATAGAATCGAAAAGGTGAACTGGCTTTCTTCAGCGGCCGCCCGTAATTAATTAACGTACTTTGGACTAACCGACTGTTGGGAACCAGGATAAGATTACCATCAAGAGCCCTTATCCTGGTTGTTCTCCAGGTTACATCGGTAACATAGCCCTCTTCACCAGACTCTAACCTTACGAAATCACCGATTTCAATTTGATCTCCCCGGGCTAACTGGAAACCTGAAGAAAGGTTTGCCACCAGGTCTCTGAAGGCCATAGCTGCCAGCAAAATAGCGGCAAACAAGAGCAAAATAATTGGAGTAGTAGGCGCCCCCCAGATATCAAGCACAATTAAGGCGCCAACCGCAGCGACAGCAATTCTCACAATGTTTTCCAACAAAGTAATAGAAGGTTGAAGGCGTTTCATCTTGCTAATGTAGTGCCTGAGTAATTTCGTACTCAGGGTGGCTACGACCCAGCCTAAAGAAATGATTAACAGACTGGCCAAAAGTTTGTCAGCAACCAGCTTCCAGACAGAGCTTAATTTCGAGATATGAATAGCCACATATGCGCCAAATATCCAGAACCAGTGCACGAATGGAGAGCGGGTTACCTGGACAATCATGTTGCTTACTTCCCATTTCCCCTCTCTCGCCCAACGACCGAATGCCCGGTAGGCAATCCTCCTTAACCACAGGCTGGCCACGTATATGACCAGAAAAATGAGAACGGGAAGAGCTATATCACGCCAATTTTGGTTTAACCAGTCCAACATAAGATATACCGCGTAATTATAACACTTTCAAAAACTCTGTCACTTCCTTAGGCGCCTTTAAAAAATAACGGGCAACAGACTGAAAATCTTCACTGCCAACAAAGATTGTAATACCACCATAACCCTCAATTACTTTAAAGGCATCCTCATCAGTCAAGTCGTCACCCAAATATACAGGCAGTGCCCCGCTTTTTCCTTTGGTCTCCTTGCATCTAGCTATAAGCCAGGCCACAGCTTTACCCTTGTCCCACTCCACAGGTGGCCTTATCTCGTATACCTTCTTACCCCGGGTAATCCTTATTCTCCCGGTAATATGAAGTGGATTGGTGACCTTATCGAAAGCATCTATGACCTTTTGCTCTTCAGCGCCATTGACAGAACGATAGTGCACACTGAGAGTCAATCCTTTATTCTCAACGAACACGCCTTTAATGCCTCTTAACGTGGTTGAAAGCACTTGAAAGAGGATCTGCAGGTAAGGTCTAACTTCCTCGGCAATAGGTTCCAGGAAATTAGTGCCAAAACCTTCGATTTCCAGGCCATGGTTTCCGGAGTAAATGATACCATCTACATTTACGCAGTTTTTAAGATCAGTCAAGGAACGGCCGCTGATAAGTCCGATGGTATAACGACGATTTCTGGCAAGTGCCTGGAGTAATTTCCTCGTATCCGCATTAAGAACGGCCAGCTCCGGTCTGTCCGCAATAGGAGTCAACGTGCCGTCGTAGTCGCTAAGAAGTAAGATATGATTTGCTGATTTAAGACGATGCGATATCTTATTCCATGCGTCAAAAAGATACTGCATAACATCAACGTCATTAAAGTCCCAGACCAGCTAACTCAGATATTATATTTCCGGCCCACTGATAAATATTATCTCGTTCCACAATCTGGCGCAACTTCCTTATTCGCGCCTGCCTTTGTCTCTTGGGCATCTCTATGGCTTTTTTAATTGACTCAGCAAATTCATCAGTAGCATAAGGATTAATGAGAATAGCATCGGTTAACTCTCTGGCAGCCCCGGTAAACCGGCTGAGCATGAGTACGCCATCGTCGTCCACTCTGGAGGAAACAAATTCCTTGGCCACCAGGTTCATTCCATCATGGAGAGAACTGACCAGGCAAAAATTCGCTAATCGATTGAAAGCCAGCAGAGTAGATGGTAAGCAATGTCTTTTAACATATATAACCGGCTTCCAGCCACCAGACTGATACTTCCAGTTTATCTCTTCAACAAGATCATCGACTTCCGCATTCAATTCTTTGTATTTTTTAATATGGACACGGCTTGGTTCAGCCAACTGGAAGAAAACCATTCGCCCCTGATAATCAGGATACTTGAAGAAAAATTTGTCTAAAGCCCGCAATCTGTGAGGTATTCCCTTGGTATAATCAACCCTGTCGGCACCAATACCAACAATCTCGTCCTCTAGCTTCCAATTGTGCCGAATTATTTCCATTTCTTTTTCAACTTCCTCACCAGCCGCATCACGTGCTATTTGGTCGTAGTCCACACTGATAGGGAAATACCGTATTAAAGTAGTTCGACCAAGTCGGTTGACCGCCCACCTTTCATAGTCAATCTGGGATTCCAGAGTCCGGCCAACCGTTTCCAGAAAATTATCACAATGATAGCGGATATGGAAACCAAGAAGATCATTCCCCAGAAGCCCATCTAATATTTCTTCACCCCACGGGCAAATTCGAAAGACTTCAGGATTGGGCCAGGGAATATGCCAGAACTGTGCGGTGACCACATCAGGATTCTTCGCTTTTATAAGTCGGGGCAAAAGTGCCAGATGGTAGTCCTGAATAAAAATAAACGCCTTCCTGTCACCAACCTCATCCAGAACGGCATCAGCAAAAAGCTGATTGACCTTTTTATAAGTATTCCAATCAGCTTCATCAAAATGTGGTGCCGTATACGCCACATGGCATAAAGGCCATAAAGCTTCATTGGAAAAACCGAGATAGTAGCCTTCCTCCTCCTCCTTCGTCAACCATATCCGCCTCAAGCTATAGCTGTGTTCATCTGGAGGAACAAGTACACGGTTTTTTTCATCCACCACCTTTTGATCGGCATTCCCACTACCGTGGGCAACCCATACACCACCACAGGCCCGCATTACCGGGTCAAGAGCTACCGTCAATCCGCTGGCAGGCACAGTACACTCGATCTGTTTGCCCGACAAAACGTGAATGTAAGGCTCCCTATTAGATACAACAACCAGTAAGCGACCAGATAATTCACTTCTAACCAGCTCTTGTAAGTGTTCTTTGGTCCAGCCCATCGATTCCCTCCAATATTATCGATGCACAACCATTATACACTATCCCTGTGTTAAAGCAACCAACCCAATTTCCCGGACAGGATTATTGATCCATAAGGTCTTATTTTGATTGAGTGAATTGACCAGGAGTTGGTTCACTATATGACCAGGTCTAAAACAATGTGTATATTTTGGAGGCACTATAGTAATATTAATCCGGTTCATTAAGAAAATCACCCGGTTGAGCGAATCTGGTTTTACTTTACCGGAAAGGACTATAGTATACGACACGCCTCAACCGGTGCTACGAGAGGTAATCTGTTAACTTACGACTGCGACTCGGATGTCGGAGTTTAGCCAGTGCCTCTTTCTCAATCTGGCGAATCCGCTCCTTGGTCAGGCCAAACTCTGATCCTACGTCCTCTAAAGTTCTGCTGCCGGTATTACCCAGTCCAAACCTGGTTTCGATGATACGACGCTCGCGTGCTGACAATGACTCCATAGCGCCTCTCAACTGTTCCCCGAGCAGACTTTCGGTTGCCTGATCTTCGGGCTTGGGACTGTTCTGGTCAATAATAAAATCGCCAAGCTGGCTCCCTTCCTCGCCGATTGGTGTCTCAAGCGAAATCATCTCTTCCGATGCAATCTTGAGCAGCATATCTAACTTCTCGGACGAAACACCCATCTCCGAAGCCATCTCCTCTTTAGTTGGCTCGTGATCATATTGCTGCCACAATCGTTGCCTTACCTGAGACAACTTCCTGCTGGCCTCCACCATATGTACTGGCAGGCGAACAGTGCGCGATTGTTCTGCAATGGACCGGCTGATAGCCTGCCTGATCCACCACGTGGCATAGGTGCTGAATTTGTAACCCCGGCGGTGGTCAAATTTCCACACCGCCCGCATAAGCCCGATGTTTCCCTCTTGAATAAGATCAAGTAAAGACATAGTGCGTGCGTTGTATCTTTTAGCAATACTGACAACAAGACGCAAGTTAGCTTGAATAAGCCTATCAGCCGCCTGACTGACCATTTCCCTCACTCGCTTAAAGTACAGGTCGATTTCAGTGCTGTGTTTATCTATTCCATCCCAGAAATCCGTAGACCGTGTCTTCTCCTCAAATTCAGCTACCGAAGTTGCCTGGCTTGCTTCCCCTAGCAAATGCCAGGGGATAAGAAAGCTGTCCAATGACAGTTTGATCAAGCCTCTTCTAACTTCGTCCTGATTTAATCCTGTGTCATGAGCAATATCGCTGCACAGTTGCGGATCGATCTGGCTACTGATAGCATTGCGCAGGTCCGGATGTAATACTCTACTCGCCATACCTGCGTCAGGTGGAATTTTCAGATGCCCGCAAAGCTCTTCCAAGAGCACACGCGCCTGACATAACTGCTTTATCAACATTGACAATATATCGACTGCCGAAGGCTCATTCCCATATTTGGCAATCCATTTCTGCTCAAGATAAGAGAGGTGCTTCCCTGCCTCTACCTGGCTTCCCAGAAGCTTCTCCTCTTTAACGCTGAGCAGAGGAGTCTTTCTACATCCAGCAAGATACAGGCTTGTCGAATCCTTATCGATCTCATCCTCATTTTTTATGGAAGCAGTCTTCAAGTCCTCCACTTCTTCCTCATGGTCAATATTTTCAACCAGACCTGTCTCATCAACAGGTTTAAAATCTGTCCATTCCGAAAAAATGTTTTCCATGTTTATTGGATTTTCTATAACCATCACTACAACCACTTACTATGCTCATTGATTTCTTTGTACATAATGTATACAACAAGCAAAACTTTCAAAGTTATACTACCCCGGTTTTAAATCCGGTATAGCTCTATTTTGCCAACAAATCGTTATGATTAAATGAAGTTTTACCGTAATAGTTACTATTTTTGTCCGGTATGTACCCGGACTATATAAATCAGGCTCGCATTGACTGACAGTCCGCTAAACTGCAATAACTTCCTTGACATCGGACACTTGCTCTTTCAGTATCCTCTCTATGCCATTCTTTAAAGTCATCGTCGACATAGGACACCCGCCGCAAGCACCCTTCAGTCTCACTTTAACCACACCGTCGCTGATATCAACCAGTTCAACATCGCCGCCATCAGCCTGCAAAGCTGGCCTTATTTGTGTTAAAGCTGCCTCAACTTTATCTTTCATGTTCCACTTCCTTTCACTACTACTACTCTCATTATTCATTCTAGTTTATGAGATACTTCTTGTATGCGACTTTTGTCTCATCATGAGTGTAAATACCCTTTATTGTTAGCAGAAGAAAACAGGTCAAAATATAATAGGCGGACAGATTATGATGAGACTGTAGCGGATTGAAATTGCAGAGAAAAAGGATAGAAAATAAGCAGGCGGAACAGTTACATCAGGTAATCCGGACAGAAATCGTTTGTCTGTTTACTCCCCGCTGTCACGAAAAATTAATATGCTCATCCATCACCATCAGCCTGGCTGGACAACATATTTGCATATTCAGCCAGCCTGGGTAAAATTACCGCAGTTTTTCCTTGAATTAAATAATCCGAGATTTTCTGTGTCGTTAACGGTGTCGGCTCAGCATTAATCTCAATAATAATGACAGACTGCCTCTCCTCCGCGGAAGAGAAGTTTAAACCAGTCCTTTGTTTCATCTCAATATCCCTCTGCCGCGCTACATGAGGTAAGCTGGCAAATGGGTGAACAACGGCTGAGGTCCCACATATTAACATCAGATCACACATCTCAGCTTCATCCATACTTTCGTAAGCAACATCGGAAGGGATCGGCTCATTGAAATGAACAACGTCACTTTTTATCGGTGCTTTACACCTGGAGCATAAAGGAGGCAGTTGTGCTTCCTTCAGAAGTCCCTCCAGATCATATTCCTCACATTTAAATCTTGAGCCGCAGGAAGGACATCTCAATTTCAACACACTTCCATGGTACTCCAAAATCCTCTGGCTCCCTGACTTTTCATGCAGACCATCGATGTTCTGGGTAATTACACATTTAAGAATACCCTTTTTCTCAAGTTCAGCAAGGGCGTAATGACCGGGATTTGGCTCTGCCTCTTCCAATGCCCCGAGCATGTATGGCTGGGTCAATCTCACTTCCCAGTATTCTCTGGGATCCCTTAAAAAAGTATGGTACGTCTGGTACGCTAATCTTTCCGCTTCAGGATTCTTAGTCCATATCCCGTTCGGGCCTCTGAAATCCGGTATACCTGATTCGGTCGATATACCTGCCCCGGTTAAAGCGATAGCATGGCGACTTTTAACCAGGTCTTTAGCCGCCCGCTCGATAAGAAATTCAATATCATCCACATATATATTATATCGTATCCGGGAAGCTCAGTGCATTATAATCGAGTTCCAGGGCTTACAGCCTGAATTGTGCCACTGTATAGCAGGAGATACGGCGGTTTCCCCAAACGTCGATTTACTCTATAATTTATGTAAATAAAGGCTACGTATGAATTCATAACAATGAGAATCTCTATTCGTTTAATAATGAACACAAAAAGTCACAAAGACCATATCGCAGCACCGAAAGCATAACGAAAACTATCCTCTAATAATAAAGCTCTACAGTAGAACGATGCCGGAGACCAATACTGGTAGATCGAAGGGCATGCAGAGAGAACAAAGGCCGTTACTGAAAGTATTGACAGCGGCTGGACTGGGTTCTCGACGACAACTTGCCGGTGCCATTCGTAATGGTAGAATCCGAATCAACGGGAGCAAAGTAGAAGACTTCTCATATCCGGTGAGTCCGGAAACCGATACGATAACGATGGATGACAAACCGGTGAAAATACAGTCCATGCCTAAAATCACTTTAATGCTTAACAAGCCTGCAGGTGTTCTTTCAACAACGAAAGATGACAGGGGCCGCAAAACGGTTATAGATATCCTCCCGCCGGGATATGATAACATCGGCCTGTATCCTGTCGGGCGCCTTGATATGAACAGCACCGGATTATTATTGCTCACTAATGACGGTGGACTTGCTTACCAGCTTACTCACCCAAAATTTGAGCATGACAAAGAGTATTTAGTTTGCATCAAGGACAAACTTAACCGCGCTGAAAAACGCAGTATTGAAAGGGGTATTCAACTTGACGAAGGTATGACCTATCCTGCACTCGTGAAAGAAAGCACGGGAAATCCACCCTTTAACTACAGCATAACAATACATGAGGGCAGGAAGCGGCAGGTACGGCGCATGTTTGAAAAACTCGGTCACCGCGTTGTTGCCCTGAAAAGAATCAGAATAAATCGGCTCAGCCTGGGTAAACTTAAAGAAGGTGAAGTGCGCGAGCTTACCGCTCAGGAAACCGGGCGACTGTTACGTGATTCCACCTTCCATCGAACGCACTAGAATTGAAAATACTGTTGACTTTTTAAATCAAATTGTGGACTCAGACCACGATCCACCACATTTGAAATAAGGAAAACAATTTTAAAGCCGTGGCTTACAGATAATCTCTTTAACTCTGAGATTGAAAAAGTCCTGGGCATTGGCAGGCTGGAGTACCACAGCCGTATCGGCACCACGGCCGGTACCGGCTATGGCGATCACTTCTGTGTCAGTCCTCACCAGTCCGGCGTCGGCTGCCATCAAAGCGATTTCACATACCACCTTCATCCCCTGCCCCAGGACCCGCAGCGTATTGGCTATTATCTCCTCGGTCTGATATGTATTAAAATGGCGGCGCACCGCACGCCCAACTCCCCCAAAGGCATGAGTGGTAGTGAGTATGATACCACCTTTCGACTCTATTATTTTGCGGTTCTCCGGCTCCAGTTCCTGTGTATCAGGTTCTTTTGCCCCTGTCGAATGAGTGACCATCACAAGCCTGAGACCGTCAAACAGTTGCACTGCCTGAGCAGCGGTCTCACCCTTTGTTGTGGCAATCAATATAGTTTCGATACCCAGCTCCCCCGCCCGTTTCTTTGCCAATCGCAGAGTATCCCCGGTGTTCTCTCTCCCGGTGCTGGGAAAATACGTGGTTTCAACAATACTAACTTCTGAAGCCATATAACACCCCCGGAAAGCATTATAGCACGACGTGGTATACCTGAACCAAAACATATGAGCTAGCGCTGTTTCCACTTTATAAATTTCCTTTGGTAAACAAATGTAGTAAGTTCGTGTTCTATACATCCGGGTACAGCGGAGTTATAAAGGACTGGTGCAAAATCCATGATAAATCCGAATAACTTTATCTAAGTGAAACTGGGGAGTATTCCTTTTCACCCAATACAGGTGTATAATCGTTAATGATAATTTGACCGTGACCTGAGCAGGAGTAAAAGCCAAGAGGTGGAATAGATGGCAAACATGCAAGTCGGTTCCTGGAAAGAACTCCCGGTAATCGGAAAAACACTGGCATTTTACTGTCCTAAATGCCAGGAAGCAAACCGCCTGGAGGTCAGCTTATTTACCACCGGATCGGCAGCCCCGGCAAACGGAATAACGCAAACCGGTGAGGTGATAATTAAACAGGGCAGACCAATATGGGGCTATCTGGTGGCGTTTATAGTTGCGTTTATTATAGGAGGAATCTTGGCTACTATTGTAGGAAAAGTTGCGTTCTGGATCACGGCCACCTGCGCAGTCATTGTTCTTGCCGGAGGGAAGTTGTTCAACAATATATTCGGGAAAAAGTTACCCGTCTGGATCACTAAATGTAGTAATTGCAGCTATGAAACACCAGTTGCCGTCTCTCTGGATGGGACTTCAGCCGCCATTGGTGAGATTCAGGGAAGCTCTTCAGAATAAAATTTAATTTTGAGTCCGGTACTTCTCTGTCTTTTGCACCGTTTACCACTGAAAACTGGCGATCCGTCAGGCCGGTGGTCCGCTCATATAAAATACGCTTACAATTAATTGTCCGGCCAGGAGTAAGGCTGCCATTGAAGAAAACAGTGAATTGTCCGGCAAAACAGGCGGGCGATACTTCTACGTTTACGCCAGGTTATAGACCAGATAAATCAAGCCGACTATTAACACAAGTACACCTGTACCTGTGATTGCTATTACCAGCATATCTAGCAGGAGATCAGCTATATATCTTAAAACAGGTTTAAACATTGTAGCACTGCATGTTGTGGTATGCAATTATTACTCACTACATATTGTAATCCATGTGTCAATCGGCCATAAGGACTAGTCCATTTAGCTGAAGTACCTCATCTTTCGAATCCAGGCATGCAAAAACCAAAATGAGGCGAAGCCTATCTTTGACTTCCCTCAGGGCAAAATAGCAAGGCGTTTACCAGGGGCGCCAGCCCCTCTTCCAAGTCCCATCTTCATGGGCTCCCAAACGAGCAGCCTGCCCTGGCAGACGAAAATCCTTCAGGGTATTGTCGCATTGTAGTCTATTCAATCACCGGTGAAGGATGCTCTTGAAAAGGCTGTAACCGTCCCACCAGTGAGAACAGGAATGGATAGTTTGATTTCAGGTGCTCCACATAGGATACCCACTCGGCAGCAAGATAACGATACACCCGTTGAATATCACCCGCGATATGTTCCAGATCATTGTCGGGCAGACCCTGCAATGAATCTCTGGCCTCCAATTCCTCTGTAAGATGGAAAGTCGCCCACAGCAAATCTGTGAAGCGCTCATGTTCCAGCAGGTTCGGATTCTCCAACAACCTCAGTAGAAACTGCCGCTTCTCAATGAGGAACGTCTTTATCTCTTCGAGGTCTATAGTGCGGCAGTGAGGCTTATCATCAATAATACAGGTAGTAGCCTTCGCTCTCTTGAAATCAGTAGAGGTCCAGTTCTGGTCAACAGAAAGCTCCTGGCAAATCTCCTTGCGTCTATCAAAACAACTAAGAAGGCTATAAAGGAGATGGTTGCCCACCTCACTGAAGAAAGCCCCGATAACCATATTTAGTTTTTTAAGCATAGACTGCTTCTCCCGGCGAGCCAGTATACGTTCAATAACAATCACCACGAGAAACACCTCAAGGGGCAGGAAAGCAAGGTCGCCGACCAGGTAAATAAAGATATGATGGGCGTCCCGAAATATAGAGTAATGCACAAAGTATAACAGCCCCGACATTGCCACAAAAACACTGGCAAGGATAATAAATGTGGAGTAACGTCTCATTTTTCCCTCCATTAGCCGACATATATCCGATGGTATCCCCTAACAGATAATACCATATATGCCGGCAAAAGCGAGACTATAACTGTGGCCTACTATCTGATGCGTATCGAGGCCGAAATAAAGGTATAATTCTACAGGGGGAACAGGCATTTTTTCATACGGCAGCAGTCCGGATTACCACTCAACCTGCGTTTGCTATTATCTTCCAGCTTAGCTTAAAATAATGCTTCATAATTATCGTCAATGTACTCGAAAGCTTCAATACCTGACTCACATCAATAATAAAGGAAAAAAGCGTTCCCGATGATAGTTATCAAGACCGAGAATCTGACCAAGTGGTTTAAGGACCTTTTAGCAGTAGATAATGTAAGTCTGGAGATTGAAGAAGGTGAATGTTTCGGGCTGTTAGGGCCCAATGGGGCAGGTAAGACATCTCTCATCAGGATGATAACGGCTGTCTCGCCACCGAGTAAAGGTAAAATATGGGTGCTGGGTAAAGATTTAAGCACTCACTCCCGGCAGGTGAAGGCTGCCCTTGGCATAGTCCCGCAGCTAGATAACCTTGATCCAGACCTGACAGTTTTTAATAATTTGACAACTTTTGCCCGATACTTCGACATACCCGGGAATGAGGCCCGTCAACGGAGTATAGAAGTCCTGAAACTATTTCAGCTACAAGACAAATACAATAGCCGGATTAGTGAACTGTCGGGAGGAATGAAACGCCGCTTACTTATAGCCAGAGGCTTGATCAACGCACCCAGGATTATTATCCTTGACGAGCCAACGATTGGACTTGACCCTCAAGCCAGATACCTCGTCTGGGACAAGCTGACTGAGCTGAAATCACAGGCAGTTACCCAACTCCTGTGTACCCAGAATATGGAAGAGGCAAACATCCTCTGTGATCGAGTAGCAATAATGCATCAAGCTAAAATCTTGGACCTGGATACTCCGAGGAAGCTCATTTCCAGGTATGCAGGCAATGAGATATGGGAGATCGGAGTAGACCCCCATGAACGAGACAGATTCGTAAAGGAATTAAAGAGCAACAAGTTTGATTTCGAGGAAGTGGGGGAAAAGATTCACGTTTTCCATGTCGAATCGTATGAGTCTATCAGAAAACTACTGGACTCACCGGATAGATTATGGCGGAGACCGGCTACGCTGGAAGATGTCTTCTTCAGACTTACAGGGAGGTCTTTAGTGGAATGAGACTCTTTTCCTGGCGCTTTATCAGGATATGGCAACGTAATCGAGACGTCTTTTTCAGACTATGGCATGCGGAAACTCCCGGCCTCCTGATCGAGCCTATTTTTATTTTACTGGCTATGGGCATAGGTCTGGGGACATATGTCGGCCTGGTCAATGGTCAAAGATACATTGAATTTGTTACACCAGGCATTATTGCGGGCTATGCTATGTTCAGCGCCAGCTTTGAATGTACCTACGGCAGTTTCATCCGCATGGAGTACCAGAAGACCCATGATGCCATCATAGCCACTCCGCTAAATGTTGAGGATGTTACTGCCGGTGAAATCTTCTGGGGAGCAACACGTGCACTCATAACCGGCACAGTGATGTTAGCCGTGGCCGCAGCTTTCCAACTGGTGCATTCACCCTGGGCGCTGCTCATACCCGCAATCACCTTTCTGGAGGGGATATTGTTTTCCTCCATCGCCCTGTTCTTTACATCTATGGTTCCGTACATTTACAGCTTTAACTACTACTTCAGTCTTTTTATTACGCCAATGTTTTTCTTCAGCGGAGTATTCTTCCCGCTGTCATCATTTCCTGAGATAGTGCGCACAATAAGCTGGATAGCTCCACTTACGCCGGTAGTCAATCTCAGCCGGGCTGCAATCAAGGGGGACTTTCATATCAACCTACTCTGGGCACTTGCCCTCATCATTATTTTGACGTGCCTGTTTTTCTCCATATCATTGGTTACCATGCGACGAAGGCTGACTAACTAGACTGAGTGTTCCGGCACCTGACGCAGGAGCACTAATTATATAGACTTTAAGAGCCCTACCATTTGACTTTTCTTCGCCATACTTGTATGCTCAGCATAATATTTTCCATTATGAAATATGGAATAAGGGGTACAATACTTTGAAAATACTACTGGTCTATCCGCAGTATCCGGACACATTCTGGAGTTTCAAGCATGCTTTAAAATTCATATCCAAGAAAGCGGCTTTCCCCCCGCTGGGACTGTTAACCGTAGCGGCAATGCTCCCGGAGGAATGGGAAAAAAAGCTTATAGACATGAATACCACCAGCTTGACCGATAAGGACATCAAATGGGCTGATTATATCTTTATAAGCGCAATGGCCGTACAAATAGATTCAGTGCGAACAGCTATCAATAAATGCAGAAATTTGGGTGCCCGGATCGTTGCCGGCGGTCCCCTTTTTACTATGCAACATGAAGAATTCGATGGAGTGGACCATTTTGTTCTTAATGAGGCTGAGATTACCCTTCCACCATTTCTGGAAGATTTAAAAAATGGCTGCGCCAAACATATTTACACTTCCGGTGAGTACCCGAACATGGATATGATTCCCATTCCGTCCTGGGAACTAACTGACAAGAAAAGGTATTCTTCAATGAGCATCCAATACTCCCGGGGTTGTCCTTTTGACTGTGAATTTTGTGACATCGTCGTATTAAACGGGCACAAACCGCGAACGAAAGGTAAAGACCATTTGTTAAGAGAACTGGATGCGCTGTATAACCTGGGCTGGCGAAGCAGTGTATTCATCGTCGACGATAATTTTATAGGAAACAAGAGAAAACTAAAGGCAGAAATCCTGCCGGCAATAATCGAATGGATGAAAACAAAGAAGCACCCTTTCTCACTTTTTACAGAGGCATCTATAAATCTCGCCGATGATGATGAGCTATTACGATTGATGGTTGAGGCAGGCTTTGATACGGTGTTCGTTGGTATTGAAAGCCCCAATGAAGAAAGCCTGACGGAATGTGGCAAATCTCAAAATAGAAAGCGTGACATGGTAACGTCCGTCAAAAAGCTTCAAAACTATGGCCTCCAGGTACACGGAGGCTTTATTGTGGGCTTTGATAATGATCCTACATCGATATTTGAACACCAAATCAATTTCATTCAAAAAAGTGGCATTGTTACGGCAATGGTCGGCCTGTTAAATGCCCCTCCTGGTACCAAGCTTTACCGTCGTCTGAAAGGTGAGAACCGTCTATTAAAGAACTTTTCCGGTGATAACACCGACTGTTCGATGAACTTTATTCCGAAAATGAACTACGAAAGCCTCATAAACGGCTATCAAAAGATCCTCGACAACATTTATGCACCAAAACAATACTATGAACGAATAAAGACATTCCTGAGAGAATATAAGCCACGACAAGGAAAGACAAACAATCCCCGATTCATACACATCAGGGCATTCGCTAAATCCATGTGGTTTATAGGACTTAAAGAAAAAGGGAGAAGATACTACTGGAGACTTCTTGCCTGGACATTGGTGAGACGTCCACGATCCTTTCCACTTTCAGTGACTCTGGCAATCTATGGATTCCACTTTCGAAAAGTGGTGGAAAGGTATGCTAAGTCCCCGGCTCGAAACAATATTTGAATCATCCTTGCAGCACATACATTCATACTTTACAACCTGGCAAACGTCCCGACGGTAGTGCTCATCGACTGATCAAGTCAAGATACTAATCCGCACTTAATTTCGTTATAATAGAATTCTACAGGTGATAGAATTTACTCTACATCCATCGATTATAATGACGATGTATCAGGCAGATAAAGACACGGCAAATGTCGATACAGCACCGGACCAGGGAAAATATCAGGGGAGTTAACAGATGATAATCGCAGTAGATGCTGACGGCGGAGACTATGCTCCCCGTGAGTTAGTTAAAGGAGCTGCAGAGGCAGCCGAGGACTACAGTGTAGATATCATTCTCCTGGGAAAGAAAACTATACTCGATATGCTGGTCAGACATTATGTCAGAAAACAAAATGTAACCATTATTAACGTGAGCCAGACTATTGAGTGCAACGAAGCTCCAACCCATGCAATACGTAATAAACCGGATTCTTCGATAGTAGTCGGAACAAAGCTGGTAAAAGACGGCACTGCCTCTGCTTTCGTCTCTGCCGGTAATACCGGGGCAGTACTGGCTGCCGCATATCTTAACCTGGAAAGAATAGAGGGGATCCAGCGTCCTGCTTTATGCGGCATAATTTATATCTATACTGATAATCCGGTGCTCCTCATCGATGTAGGAGCTAATGTCGACTGCCAGCCGAGCTACCTGGTTCAATTTGCCCAACTGGGGACCACTTTCGCCAGAGAGTTTCTTGGCATCAAATCACCACGTGTTGGACTATTGAATAATGGAGAAGAAGAAATCAAGGGTAACCTTTTAATGAGGGAAAGTCACAAGCTTCTGAAAAAGACCCGCCTGAACTTTATCGGTAATATAGAAGGTCAGGAAATTCTGAAGGGAAAGGCTAATGTAATTGTTACTGATGGCTTTACCGGGAACATAGTGCTTAAAACGTTAGAGGGATTTGGAGATACCTTCCAGAGTCTGATGGGTATAGGACAGTCCCTCGGAGTCGACCGTAACCTCCAGGGATCCGCCCTGGTACACTATGTGGACTTGACCTCCATGGTGAAACGGATGGACTACAAAGAATACGGGGGTGCCTGTCTGTTAGGCATAGATGGTAATATTGTAGTTGCTCATGGTCGTAGCCACTCTAAAGCTATCAAAAATGCCATTTATCTGGCTCATCGTACGGCAGAAACACGGGTCGTTGAAGCTATCAAGCGTGGCTATGATTAATTTTAACATCAACAGGTACTCAGTTACCTGGCAGGGCCGGTGGTAAGGTCTACATAATAGGACGAACATGTTTCGATGGCATAGCTGTTTGAAACATAGGTTTACGTACGTGACTAACGTCAGAAGACTCACGACCGCACTATTATTTCTTATTCCCGTGATATCTGTTGCGTTGCTCTCAGGGTGTTCAGAAGTCAGTCCTATTGGCAGACCGGGAAATGTGGTTACGAAAGAGTTCAGTTTTAATGATTTTACCTCCGTCGATATAAGCAATGGATTTAATGTCGAAATAACTCGGTCAGATTCATACAGTATAACCTTAAATGTTGATGACAGTTTAATCAATAACGTTAACATTCGTCATGAAGGTGATACGTTAAAAATATGTCTCGCCCCTATTCACAGCCTTTTCTCTGCTATAAAAAAAGTAAAAATTACGATGCCCGAGTTACATGCCGTACATCTATCTACAGGAACCCAGGGAACAATTACGGGGTTTAGCTCCTCAAATGATTTCAATCTACGTATATCAACAGGAAGTCAATTGAATGGTGAGCTTGAATTAGTTAATGCATCATTTGAACTATCAACGGGAAGTAGTATCACACTGAAAGGTTCAGCGAGCAATGTAACCCTTACTGCATCCAGTGCCAGCACGGCAGACCTGGCCGACTTTACCGTTACCAATGCAAATGCCAATCTAAGCTCAGGAAGCAGGGCAACATTAAACGTAACCGATAATTTGAATGCCAATTTAAGTAGTGCTTCAAGATTGTACTATCTCGGAGAACCTACGATAGGCAGTATCAATATATCCAGCGGCTCGTCGATGAAACGTAAGTAACTAACTCCTGGCGAGCATCGCGATAACCTGGAACTGTCCGAATATCTTAGGATATCTCAAGTGTTATCCCGACCGGACAATGGTCAGAATACATTTCACCAGGCGCAATTTCAGAATACATTACATCTGCCATGATAAACGCCTCTGTAACTGATCCAAGCAGGTTTTCCGTTACAAAGAAGTAATCCAGTCTCCAGCCTATATTCCTCTCCCTCGCCTTTGTTTTATAGTCCCACCAGGTATAATGGTTTGGCTCACTATTAAAGTGTCGGAATGTGTCGATATAACCATGACTAATGAACTTGTCTATCCATGCCCTTTCCTCGGGTAAAAAACCGGAGACTTTTTCGTTCTCCTTCGGTCTGGCTATGTCTATTTCTTTATGGGCGGTATTAAAATCACCGCAGATGATAAGTTTTTCACCTTGCGTATTACGATAGTCCACAAACTGTAGAAACGCATCATAAAAGTCCATTTTATATTTTAACCGGTCTGTACCCGTCTCACCTTTGGGGAAATATATATTGAACAAACTGAATCCAGGATACTCCGTAGCTATGACTCTTCCTTCTACGTCAAACTCATTAATGCCAAGACCATTCTGTACTTTCAACGGCTTCTCTTTTGTGAAGGTAGCTACTCCACTGTAACCTTTCCTTTCAGCAGAATTCCAGTACGAATGATAGCCATGCGGCTCTAGAAGGTCGCTCCCAAGCTGCTCGGGTAGTGCTTTAGTTTCCTGGACACAGAGAATATCAGGGCTCTCCCTGTACAGCCATTCCAGGAATCCCTTTCTCAACACCGATCTAACGCCATTGACATTCCAACTCAATATCTTCAATTTGTTCATGACAGATAGCTCCTAGTTGCTTCCCTTTCAAATCTTTGTCAGGTACGTCCAGGGCCTGCTATGTTCTGCTACCATTCTACTTCTCTTTGGTCCAGACCTCAATAGAGGCCTCATACAATGAGCCAACAACTCCATCATATACGATAGCTATCATACAAATGCCGATAATGATATAGCTATGAACCACAAGTTTTGGTGGCAGGGGAAGGTTTCACAAAAGGTAGCATCACGGTGTACCGGGAAACTGCTCAAGCAATACAGAAACTACGGTATCCAGATACAAAGCCTACAGGACTCCTTCATCATAGTCCCGCTTCAGCAGACGAAGCAATTCCATTTCCAGCCGGGATTGAATGGTTGCTACAGACTCCTGAGTCCATTCATAAAAACCTTTGCCGGTCTTGGCACCTAACTCACCCCGGTCCACATGCTCCATTATGATCCGATGGGGTACCTTTCCCCGTGCGCGGTTAATATCTGCATGTAAATCAAGACCGCCTATATCCAGTGTTTTAAAAAAGCCTGTCATCGCCATCCGCCGTCCGATACTCATAGTTATAACAGTGAGAGTGCTGAAAAACTCGGATTCAACCCCCTGTATCCCCCAATCTTGGGGGAATTTTGAGGCTGGGGGACACCCCCAGACCCTTGGCATCCGCCTCAGGCGGACTGCACCTCTTTTTCAGCAGTCTCAACAGTATCGATCATCTCCGGCGTACATACACCATCCTCAATAAGCTGATGGACTGCCGCAGCAATACCTCCCTGTATATTATTGCCAATAAAACCAGGAATCTCTTTAATAACTTTTACAGGTTTTTTTCGCATCCTGGTTAGCATTAGAAATATACTATCTATGACCTGACTGGAGGTTTTTTCGCCACCGGCTATCTCACCTGTCCAACCCTACCGACCATTTTAGTTGGATGACCCACGTACCATAATAGGTCCTGTGCACCATTGTCCGGCGAATATTCTCAACATCCACCAATTACATAAACTGTTCCTCATTTTAGCGAAACACCCTTAAGGCAGCAAGAACAAACCTGATCGGTTTCCAGCCGTCAACGTAGAACTCGATGTAACGTTTGGCAATGAAATACTTCCCTGCTACAATGGTGGCAGGATATATACTTACTATAGACTATTGTCTGTTTATCCACGTCACACATGAGTATACGAACCACCGAAATTATGAAAATCATGCAACACAGATTTACTGCGTTAAATTTTGGAGGTGAGAATTGAGTAAACCACAGTTGCCGATATGTGCAAAATGCGCTGTCAGGGCTTGCTTTCCTCGTGGTCCTGCAGCGAGCACTCAGGTAGACATGGAACGTGCGCCAGATTTCTGCCCGATGAAGCTTGACACCGATGCTCTGGAGAAAGCATGGAACGAGTTTCAGATAGAGGATGTCAAGGAATTTGCCCGCCAGGCTTCGATACAGGAAGCCCAGTGCTACGAGCGAATAGATGGCAAAATAAGAACCAAAATTCCCAGGATAGAGGAAACCATACAACTTGCCCAGAAAATGAACTATAAAAAGCTCGGGCTCATCTTTTGTATAGGTCTGGCCAACGAAGGACTTACCCTTAATAAGATATTGGAGAGCAGGGGATTTGAGGTAATTTCAGTCTGCTGTAAGGTCGGAGGCATTCCCAAGGAGAAGATCGGATTAAAGCCGGAAGAAAAAATAGGAAGACCGGACGCCAATGACGTCATGTGCAATCCAATTGGACAGGCTGAGATAATGAACCATGAAAAGCCTGACTGGGTGATCATGCTTGGTTTGTGCGTAGGTCATGATACCTTGTTTATCAAATATTGTAACCGGCCTATAACAGTACTGGCGGTCAAGGACAGGGTACTGGCACACAACCCTCTCGGGGCGCTTTATCTGTCATCGTCTATCTATTACAGCCGCCTGGCAGCAACAGAAGACTAGTTTTCTACCTGTGCATCAGCCAGCGGGCGGATATATACTCCGTTATTCAGACAGGTTTTTCAATTCATCACCCGCAGAAAAGCAATGTCCATCGCAAAAGGAGCCGCAGCTCCAAAAAAGCCTGCGGCTCATTATTCCATTCCCGGAATAGAACAATTTAATAACTGGCGACTACCTGTTTTCAATATAGCTACGCAGCAGTAACTACTCTTCCAGTGCCTCTTTCAAACCAGCATAACTTGTCATCGAGGATGTCCTGTCCAAGAAACTTTTGACCGAGGTACACTTTCCCCTGAGCCTCTTCAGGTCTCCATAGATGGGACTCACTGAAGCAGGACTGCTACCATAAATACCATGAAATGCAAAGTAAGCCTGGTTCAGCTTCCTTATGTTATAACCATGTGATACAAACACCCTTCTCCTCTCCTCCATATAACGCTCTGCCGCTTCAATATCACCCTGAGAAAGGTACATGTCTGTTTTTCTGCGCGTCTCCTTCATCTCGGTTTTAAAATCGAAGCTCTGCTTTTTTTTATCTGCTGGTTTTTCCTCTCCGGCACTATAATAACGCTCATATACCTCAGAGCCGATCTCTTTACTGACTATACCCACCACAGTCTCGTTCAGAATTGGTACATCCGGCTGCTGCTTGATTCCTATCGAGTCAAGCAGGTATAAGAAGCCCAGCGGCCTGAAAGTAAGGTACTGGTGAAGCCATTCCTCAACCACTGCGTCAATAGTAAAAGTAATACTGGCGTCATCAAGAATTATCGGCGGATAGGTAGCCCCAATCCCTCCAAGCCCCACAACAAGGGATGACCAGCCCAGGTCATCCACCTGAGCCTCAAGCTTCTCCATCTCCTCCACTTCAAGTTCCTGACGCAGTAACAGCCTGTCCAAATTTACTATCCTGTCTCTCGGTGATACCACCAGCATATGCGGCGGCTCCTCCAGCCTGAAATACAGAGGAGGGAAGATAGATATCCCGTTATCCGTTACTACAGTCTCTATCTGGGTGCGCAGTGTAGCTTCCCTGTCTGTCCCATTTCGCTTGAAAACCACGTCTCCCAGCAAGGAGGACATGGCCGCAATTTCCCATGAAACGAAATCGAAGGAATATTCTCTCGCTTTCAGGCGTATCTGGTGACGACTATACTCTTGTGGCGCTACATCAGCAGAGCACGACAGAATAATATTAGCTACCAAGACTATAGCACCCAGAGGAAATAGCACCAATCGTCCTAGATTCCACATCGATTCTACAAGAGAGGACTAAACAAACAGCGGTGCATTATCTATCGTCGAGCTCAATAACAGGAAACACACCACGTTAGATTTTCAGTTCAGCTTTTATCGCCAGTATTTTCCACAGGGTGGCAGCACCCACAACCACAGGAACCACTGCCGGTAGCACAGGCTTCACAACAATATTTAACACCATCCTTCTCTGTGCCACCCCCAACTATAGTACAACCACAAACCGGACATAGTTGCTCAGTCATCTTATTCACCTCCTCTCTTCAAACGTATGTTATGTAAATCTTGGATAAAAATACCTACCGCTGCCCGCCTCTCCTTGAGAACCAACACGTCATTCAGCCTCAACAGTAATATCCATAGTATCTATCTTGTCAATTCCTTTCAATGTGGAAACCATACCGATTAGTGTGTTGGCGATAACATCATTAGGGAAAGGTGTAAGGGTGACTTCCTCACCATTGACAGTGATGCTAATATCGCCACGGTCCAGATGAATCTCCACTTTCCGGATGTAGTCAACTCCCTTGAGCGTAGTAACTGCGCCAACCGTTATCTGTGCCAGAAATCCCTCCGTAAACTCATTTAGCTCGATAGCCCCCTTGTTCACCAGCAGTTTTGCCTTCAGGCTTTTATTCACTTTACTCCTCCTCGTTTATGCTGTGGTATCAGTAGCTGATATCATACTACCATCTCCTGATATAGAAACCGACCAGTAAGTAGTATGGTACGACCACATTGTATCTTCGGTCATTTAGAAAATCAACACAATGTATAGGTTCAGTTGATGGCGGACACTATCCTCCTTATCATTTTACTAAACTT
>CAZQRP010000007.1:0-128713 GCA_964596125.1 uncultured Dehalococcoidales bacterium
AATTTCTGATTGATGTACCTTTTCTTATACTCTCAAGAGACTCGTCCAAGACTTTAGAAAGCTCTTTTTTGATTTCCCCTGTCATGTTCCCTGTTCCTCTTTGCCCGGTATCTGCCGTAGCGTAACCTGAGTTTTGTTCTTTTCCTTTAATCCCTTTAACTTTAAGACGAAAAATGTTCATTATTTGTTACACCTCCACCTCAGGAGCACTAATATCGTCGGCCCGCGGGCTGCTGATTTCAGACCTCTATGCTGGCGGGAAGTTAAATTTATGCAGGTATATGCAGATACAAGATTTTATTAGATTGTATAACTTAAGGGTGGTTCACAACATTATATACGATGTGGAAATAAATAGAATAGATATTGCAATCTCCATGAGGCTGGATTACTACTTGACTCTCTTTGACTTATGTGCGTTTTGTACAGTACACTTTTCTTACATAGTCATACAATCAACAGTATCCTAATAAGCCCCGGAACTGTGGAGTAGTATATGTGCCGGACAGGCACCAGATATGTTTGAGATGTCTTCTAAAGGTAAATCAGGACCAAACTGGGTGGATAAAATGAAAATCCGAATCAAGGGTATGTTCGGATCAAATTCCTTCCTCTGCGATTCCTGCAAGTGGGACTGGCGGGCTACCTGTCATCACCCGGAACGCCCCAACGCTGTCTGGTGCCCTGATTATGAGAAAAAAGGTAAATAAAAAGAAGAGCACAGGACCTTTGACTGCACGAGTCTGGCCGGAGGGCGTCGACGTTGAAGCAGTTACTCAACTATTAACTAGGAATAATCCTGTACCCCATCTTGCCTCGCTCTGCATATAAAATGAACGTAATGACCCGTCCTTTTTGCAGGTAGTGGTCGCTTTCCCTACGTAATTTCTTAAAGTTTGCTGTTTCCAGGAATGTCCTGAGAAGCTCAACTTTCTCTTCAAAATCGCTACCATATGTGCCGTTCCGGAAAAAGTTCCTTATCAGGTCCTGGTACTCTCTCCTGGCAACGGTCTCAATGCAGTGAGAAGCATCCGGTACAAGCTCTATCTGTACATCTCTATCCTTTCAATGATGATACGGTCTCCGGGATGAAGATGCAAGCCTGCATGATATCAAAGGTTTTTGACACTACAGGTAGCCGATGCTATGATGATGTCAGAGTGCCCGACCGGAAGCTCGGGTTGAGTAATATATGGGTAGCACAGACGGTTTATATTTAATAATCTTTGTAATTTGCCTCGGTTTATCGGCTTTTTTCTCGAGTGCTGAGACCGCTTTTGTCTCGCTGTCCAGACTAAAGGTCAAGCATCTGGTAAGCATTCGAGCCAGAGGAGCCGACCGGCTAGAAAAAATAATGAAAGAACCGGGCAAGTTCCTCTCGGCTATTCTGCTCGGCAACAATCTGGTCAATGTGGCGGCGGCTGCTCTAGCCACATTGACGGCAGTCCGCTTTGTCGGGCCGGCCTGGGGAGCGCTGGTTGCCACCGTGAGCGTAACTACCCTCGTGCTTATCTTTGGCGAGGTTATTCCCAAGACTTTTGCCACACAGCATGCCGATCGGATGGCATTAACATATACCAGGCCGATACAACTGGTAATCATGGTTCTTTACCCCTTCGTGGTGGTTTTGAACCGTATAGGAATCGGATTCACCAGGATGGCAACTGAATCAGAAAAGATGCAAAATGTTGTAAGTGAGGAGGAAATCCGCACGGCCATTACGGTTGGAGAGGAAGAGGGAGTATGGGAGGAAGAAGAAGCAGAGATGTTACACAAAGTCTTTGAATTCGCCGACCGCCCGGTGAGAGAAACGATGACGCCACGAACCGAGATCGTCTGGGTGGAGAAAGGGACTACCCTGGCTAACTTTCTTGATATTTATCGGCAATTTTCTCATTCACGATTTCCTGTATATACCGGGACTACTGATAACGTGGTCGGTGTCCTCTTTATCAAGGACGTGCTTAAGGCACAGGCGAATAACTCGTTAAACATAGACAGCCCGATCGATGAGCTGTTACGGACAGCCAACTTCGTTCCTGAATCCAAGAGTATGGGAACGCTTCTATCCGAGATGAGAAATAACAACTACAGCGTGGTGATTATTGTGGACGAGTTTGGAGGAGTAGCCGGCATGACTACAATGGAGCAGCTTATTGAAGAGATTGTTGGCAGTATCGGTGACGAACTTGCTGAGCAAGATAAGGACATCGTGACTATTGATGCTAATACTTCCGAAGTCGATGGCGGGCTCCGAATAGAAGAGGTGAATGATGAATTACACCTGGACTTACCGCCCGGTGAATATGAGACTATGGCCGGCTTTGTTCTCAGCCACCTCGGCCGCATTCCAAATCAAGGCGAACACTTCAAGTATAAGAATTTAAAACTGGCTGTTCTGGAAATGCGGGGGATGAAGATAGAGAGAATCCTGGTGACCAAGGAACAGGATGCAGCGTCTACGAATTAGCTTTGGTCGCGGTGAAGAGATCAAGTTCCTGTCCCATTTAGATTTGATGAGGCTCTGGGAGAGAGCCTTACGCCGTGTGGGTCTGCCTGTGGCTTATTCCGAAGGTTTTAGCCCTCATCCCCGGATTTCACTGGCAGCTCCTTTGTCCGTAGGTATAACCAGCCAGGCCGAGTTGATGGATGTCTTCCTGTCCCGGTGGATATCGCCACATTCTTTTCTCAGCCAGGTCATCAGGCAACTCCCACACAGCCTGACAGTCTTTGAAGTCTGGCCGGTTGGACTTAATGAGCCGTCACTCCAATCTCAGGTCCGCTTCGCTGAATATAAGGTCGAAATTGAACTGGCTGCGGAGAAAGAGGACCAGGACGTGGAACAAGCCCTGCGGTCCCTGCTCTCAGCTACGGAACTACCCTGGCATCATCACAGGGATACGGAGGTCCGCCATTACGATCTTCGTGCCCTAGTGGATGACCTGTGGCTCATCGATAGGGACAATGACTCCTGTACCCTCGGGATGAAGCTGCGCTGCGGTTCCAGCGGGGCCGGCAGGCCGGAGCAGGTGACCAGAGCCCTGGGTTTTCCACAAATTCCCAGGTCCATTCACCGTATCAGGTTGATTCTTAGTTAACACACCTCTTGTTTACTATAATACTGGCTGAGTCTCCTCCACATACTGAGCATCAAAAACTGACCAGGGAACATGCCAGGCTCGTGCCACAAGTTACCTTCGCTGAATTACAGGTGGTCGCCGCCCTGCTTGCCGATACTTGTTATTAGAGTGCTCTCAATTGAACTGAGTCGTTCCCTGGCATTACCCCAGCCACGGTCATATTTCTTGTATCAGGTTATACCAGTGGCTAGTCTCGGGATACCGGTCAAAGTATCATTCTATGACCATACGCCTTATAATAAACAAGAGCACCTGGCTCGCTGCTCTGTTCACAACACACTAGAAGGAGGAACATATTAGACTTATTCTGGTCAGGCATGGAGAAACCCGGTGGAACCGGCAACGGCGGATCCAGGGTGGTAGTAGTGACATTGCGTTGAGCGAAACGGGCAAGAAGCAGGCAAGGAACCTGGGATTCTACTTGAAAAAGATGGAGTTCAATGCTATTTACTCCAGTCCCTTAAGACGCGCTCTGGAAACAGCCCAGATTATCGCTGACTACCACAAGCTGGTGGTCCAGGTGGAATCCGATTTACGGGAACTCGAAGTCGGGGAGATGGAAGGTATGACCTTGAAAGAGCTGAACACCGACTTCAGCCAGTTTTTGCTTCAGTGGAGGAATGGAGAAGGCAGGGTAAAATTACCAGGCGGCGAAAGTCTGGCTGACCTGCAGAACAGAGTCTGGTCAACCATACAACGTATCACTCATGGGCAAAACGGGACAATAGTGGTGGTCAGCCATTACTTTGTCACTTTAACCGTTATCTGTGCGGCATTAGGACTGCCACTTAGCTATTTGAGACGCTTCAGGATACAGGTTGGTAGCATTAGCATCCTGGATTTCACAGATAGCCGTCCGTGCCTGATATCGCTGGGAGATACCTGCCATTTAAAAGAGGTCTAACGTTGAGAAAAAAAGAAGAGGACCTGGGGCAGAGAGTTGTTGGTTTTATCAGGAAGCGCGGGCTGATTTCAGCAGGTGACACACTGGTAGTGGCTGTATCTGGTGGGGCTGATTCGGTATGCTTACTTCACATTCTCGCCAGGTGGCAAGCAAAGCTTCAGGTAAAACTGCATGCAGCCCACCTCGATCACCAGCTTCGTGCAGACGAGTCTGAGGCCGATGCCGAATACGTTTCGTTTCTGGCCGATATGCTGGGTATTCCGGTAACAATCGGGCGCAGGGATGTTACAGCTTATCGGAATAGAAAACGCTGTTCTCTGGAAGAAGCCGCCCGAGAAGTACGATACAGCTTTCTGGCTGAGGTGGCCAGAACAGAGAATGCCAGTTCCGTTGCGGTAGGGCATACCCGTGACGACCAGGTCGAAACTATTCTGATGCACCTGCTGCGTGGGACGGGCCCGGGGGGGCTACGCGGCCTTCAACCCAGCTCATCATTACAGATTGGAGAAGACAGGGCAAGCCTGAACGTGGTAAGGCCATTGCTCGATGTTCCCCGGCAAGAGACACTGGACTATTGTCATCGATGCCAGTTGAAACCGCGCAGTGATCCTTCCAATTTATCCACTGATTTCTTCAGAAATCGCATTCGGCTGGACCTTTTACCAGTACTGGAAACCTACAATCCCAGGATCGATGCGGCTTTACTCAGGCTGGCAACAATTGCTGCCGATGAGGTCTCCTTTATCGAGGAGCAGGCATCACGTGTATGGAACGAGGTAGCCAACAAGGAAGACGGCATAGTCTACCTGGACAAGGACAAGATGGGTGGCCTTTCTCCAGCCATACAAAGGCAGCTTTTCCGCATGGCAGTGATGCAACTGTTGGACAGCCTGAAAGACATCGAGGCTGATCATATTGAGGCGATGGTGGGTGTTCTGGCAAAGCCGGCAGGTAAAAGATTGCGCCTGCCCAGAGGTCTGAGACTGTTTACCGAATATAAAAGACTGATATTGACCGTTACTCCTGCGTCTTTATGCCCATTCCCATCCCTGGAAAACACATTGGGCCTTACTGTCCCCGGGGAAACTGCTTTACCGGGTTGGCTGGTCAAGGCGGATATACTGCATGGGCCGGACCATGAGTATGTCAATAGTTTTACCACAACTCTGGACCTGGATAGGGCCGGTACAGAACTGGTAGTACGGAAACGCAAACCAGGCGACCGCTTTCAGCCTTTAGGTATGAACCAGCCTAAAAAACTTCAAGATTTCATGGTTGATGCCAGGATTCCCCGCACCTGGCGCAGCCGGGTCCCTCTACTCTGTTCGCCAGAGCAAATCTTATGGGTAGTCGGCTGGCGAATCGATGACAGGGTCAAGGTAACCGCGTCTACCAGGAGAGTCCTCAGGCTGAAGTTTGAGAGATCGGCCTGATGGCGATAGATTCGGAACTGAACCT
Organism: uncultured Dehalococcoidales bacterium; assembly: GCA_964596125.1. GTDB lineage: Bacteria > Chloroflexota > Dehalococcoidia > GIF9 > UBA5629 > CAZQRP01. Next base: position 5,503 of record CAZQRP010000007.1, read on the forward strand.
TCACAGCCTTACGGTAGAAGAAGCCCTGCCCAAACTCGATAACTACCTCTACAACTCCTTTATGGCCGGCTTCTCTTGTGTGTGCATTAATCACGGCAGGGGGACAGGTACGCTGCGCCAGGCAGTACACAGGGAACTGAAAAAGAATACTCTGGTCAGGTCGTTCCGCTCCGGTGGCTATGGAGAGGGCGGAACGGGAGTTACCATAGTCGAGCTATCAGACCAGTAAGCTTACCGTTTACACGACATATCTATCATTTTCTTTCATTACTACACCTTTAACAGCCACAATGAAAGGGACTGTATTGCTCATCAGCCGGTGATGAAACGCTATTCCATTTCACTGTTAATACCTGTATAATTCGGGCAATGTAACTTGTCCGGCAGGAATATACGGCATACTGATGCAGCCAGATAAAACAGAGGAAAGACGATATGCAGCAGATGTTCCCATGCCATAGGTGCGGTGCACAAAATCTTATAGGTCAGCGTTTTTGTGGGGCCTGTGGCCAAACGTTCCAGTATAACTGCCCTTCCTGTGGCGCTTTTGTTGATAATAGATACACAGCCTGCCCGAACTGCAATGCAGCGCTCTACTGGCCAACACAGCAACCGGGGCCTTTGCCTGAGCAAATGGGAGACACCTACCAGGGACAACAGAGCGTTTACGAATATGTAGAACAGAAGCCGGAACAGAAAAAAAGTCCGGTCTTTATCGCTTCTATTGGCGCATTAGCCCTGGCAATCCTCATAGGTGGAACAATCTTCGCTATCAATTCGTCTTCATCAAAGGAGACCTCACCCACTCCTGCACCGATACCTGCTGACACTACACCTGCTCCTAAATCGAAAACTGCTGTTGATACAGCTCCTCCCGTCATTTCAGGGTTCTCCGACAATGTGACCGCATCAACTGCCATCATCCGTTGGACAACCGATGAACCGTCGACCAGCCAGGTTGAATATGGCACTACCACCAGCTACGATCAAACCTCCACTCCGGATAATAACCTGGTTACCAGCCATACAGTTACCCTGACCGGCCTTGAATCCGGCACGACCTATCACTACAGGGTAAAATCGAAAGATGCCCGCGGAAACGAGGCCACATCAAGCATAGATAAAAGGGTTACAACTTTACCCCCGCCTGATACAACTCCACCGGTAATCTCACAAGAAATTCTCGCTTCAGTTTCAACTGACGATTCAACACATGAAATTACTGCTACCATTACCTGGACGACCGATGAACCAGCCACCAGCCAGGTTGAATATGGTATGAATACTATGTACGGCTCAACCACCACGTTAGATACATCTCTGGTAACCAGCCACAGTGTGAGCCTTCCCCAGCTTACGGTAAACAAACCCTACCATTTCAGGGTCAAATCAAAGGACAAAGATGAGAACGAAGCGGTGTCAGGCGATGAAATGTTCTATACATCACAGACATAACTGCCTTAGGCAAACATCAAAATATAAATCAACAGAGTAATATCTGTCTTTCAGCCATACTGTACTCTCGAACATACTGGGGATGCTGATATCAGTGCAGAGCACGAAAGACTACGATCGCAATAAGAGTTATAGTTTATGATATTTAACAGTCCTTAGAAAGTCAGAACAGGTACCTATTTGTGCATTAAAATTAAAAAAATAACTGTTAAATTATTATCAACGATTTGCAAATCATCCAATCCTTGCCTAAATTATTTATTGTATTACCCCTACAATTGTGTAATATAATGGACTGAAGCTGAGACACAAACAAATAACATAAGCATAAAACCAATGGATAGCATTGAAGACAAAATAAAAAGCAAGGTACAAACGGACCAGAAACCTCCTACCATCATATATCAAGACTATAATAGTCATCAATCGGGAACAGAGAAATGGAAAAAGAGCTTCATAGCGCTGATATCTATATTGGACTGGATATATTAGATCTAATAGATTCTCTTCCATTTTACGCTATGCTGGTGGATGAGCATCACTATATAATTCTCGCAAATAGAGCTGTTCAAACGTATCTTGAGTTGGATCCAAAGGAAATTGTCGGCAGATATTGTCCCAAGGTAGTGCACGGGATTGACGAGCCTTTTTATGGTTGTCCACTTGAGGAAGCTGTAAAGACAGGTCAATCTGTTGAGCGGGAAGTACTCGATGAAAAATCAGGACGTTGGCTCGGATCAGCAATTTATCCAACTGGGTCATTTACCCGAGATGGGAGAAAAGTTTTTTTTCACATGGTTGTTGATATCACTGATCGCAAGGAAGCTGAGGAGCAATTGAGACTCTCGCATGAAAGACTTCGCAGCCTTTCAGCACATCTGGAATCAGTGAGAGAAGAGGAAAGAAAGAAAATCGCTCACGATCTCCACGACGAGACAAGTCAAGTTGTTGCTAGCTTAAATGCTTATCTCGAAGCTGCGATAGGCAAATTGCCCGCCAATTCAAATGAGACCAGGGCTTTGTTACGAAAAGCGCAGGATTCATCTATCCAAATCCTCGATCAGCTACATAAGTTGATTTACGAACTTCGTCCAACCATAATTGACGATTTCGGTCTGGTTGCTGCTATCAAGTGGTTAATAGAAAACAGTTTGGAGGTAGCGGGGATTAACGTTGTTTTTAAAGTTATTCGACAAGAAAAAAGACTATCCACTGAATTAAAGACAGCTATATTTAGAGTTGTCCAAGAGGCAATTAATAACATTTTAAAACATGCTAATGCCAGGAATGTGATTATAAGTTTTCACTTTAAAAAGAATGCCATAAGAATCAGGATTAAAGATAACGGTGCCGGCTTTGATGTCGAGAAGGCTATTAATTCAAAAGACAGGCCCAGAGGGCTGGGAATAGTTGGTATGAAGGAAAGGATAGAACTTTTCGAAGGAACTTTTAAAATTAATTCAAGTTGTGCCGTAGGCACTGAAATCAATATTGAAATCCCACTGACTGAATAAGCCATGTGTAGTGCAATAATGTTGTCTATGCAGCCTGCCAAGGCTCAGATCAAGTGAAACCTATCGATAATCCTGATCCAACTATGGGGGTACAGTATCTTCACTATGAAAACAACAAGTATCATTATGTCGTTGACTACCCTCGTGACTGGATTCTAAAGATAAGAGACCCGGATAAGGTAGACTTCTATCCTCCCTTAACTGAGGATATTGCTGTAATCTGTATCGATGTAAATCAGAACAAGACATTGAAGTCACGTTCTGTCGAGGAGTGCGCCGCAGCGTACATAAAGGACATTTCTAATCTCTGGCAAAATATGACAGTTAAAAAAAGCAGCGAACTTAATGCTCATCGATGGCAATGGATTATAGAGTATTCATACCTATACAATAAGCGCAAGATGGATGGCGTGATCTACTTGAAACTGGTCTCCGATACTTTGTACCAATTTAACTGTATGTTTGAGAGAGCACAAGCAAAACAAGGCTATGTCCTCGAAATGCTGGACATGGCAAACTCGTTTAAGTTAACAAAGTGATACAGCCTTGATTCACATCTCAGTTGTTTCTATATGTCTCTACAATTTCTAATCAATAGATAACTCTTACAAGTGCCTCTCTTGTTAAACACAGAGAATTACCAGTCATAAAAGCATATAATCAGACACGTTGTGAAAGCCAGGCCTCCATGTCGGCCAGGACCTGTATATGCTCTGGCTCATTGAATATTTCGTGATATAGACCATCGTAGAGCTTGAGTGTCTTATCTTCCGAGCTTACCCGATCATATAATGCAGTGCTGCCATCCGGATTGGACAACTGGTCGTCAGTCGCATGCATAATCAGGATGGGCAGGCTGATTTTTTCCATGTCGGACGGCAGCTTTTTCTCCATCACATTAATCAGTTCCGCACCCAGCCTGGCACGAGTCTTGCCGCGGTACACAAGAGGGTCATTTATGTAGGCAACTACGACCTCTTTATCCCGGCTGATTGCAGAAGCATCAATGACGGCGACACCTATTTTCGGCATGAGTACCGACAGTATTCGTGCCATAGCTATGTCCGCCGATGATATGCTGGAGCCTGCTTTTAGAACCGGCGCTGATAGTATGAGGCCAGCAAGCTCAGATTGATGATCAGCGGCAAAGGCGACAGCAATAGTTCCCCCCACACTATGGCCGGTGAGGTAAATTTTACTGTCATCATGCTCGGCACGGACTATATCGAAAAAGGTCTTGAGGTCAAGGAGATAGTCCGAGAAGCGTTCAACATAGCCCCGTAAGCCCTCCGACCTGCCATGCCCTCGCTGGTCAAGGCTATAAACCGCATAATTTCTGGGAACGAAGTAGTTGACCAGGTTTGTATAGCGGCCGCCGTGCTCAGCTAAGCCGTGGACGACCAGCAGGACAGCCTTGGGATCCCTATCTGGCAGCCAGTATTGATAGTACAGACGAACGTTTTTATGCCCTTTAAACTCACCTTCTTTATGTTCCATTTATCTGGCTCACCTACCGGGAAACAGTAACCGATACGTACATTACCGGATCGGCTATATCTCTTCCTCAGGGCTGAATTCGGCAATCTCCTTGTCCCGTCGCATCATCGCCAGGACTCTTGTTTGATCAGCTTCCTTCAAATCAAAAGCTGCCAAAATCCGGTTCAGAAATCTGAAACTGGCTTCATACTCCGGACTCACCAGGTCCGTAACTCCGAGACTCTTAAGTAACTCAGCCTCCTTTAAGCGGTGGACCCGCGCTACTATCTTGAGCCTGGAGTTGAGCATGAGGGCCGCCTTTACCGTAGTCAACACCGCTAACGGATCAGGATAGGTTACAACCAATAGCTTAGCCTGGTTCAGATCGGCTTTAGAAAGGACGTGGGTATTACTGGCATCCCCGTACGTACAGCTTATCCCACCACACCGCAGGTTGAAAATAACTTCAGGGTCAAGCTCAATAACCTTAAAGGGTATACCGGCATCTTGCAGGCCTCGGGCAATGTTTTGTCCTACCCTGCCGTACCCGGCGATTACCACGGGACTTATCACCTCAGCCGGTGCCGACACGGGTAATTGAGTTACACCTCTTATATCCGGCTCACCTACTTTTGGCATACGGGCCAATCTGGTATAAATGCGTGATGCTACATTCATAGATAACGGCGTCAACAACATGGTTATTATGGCGCTGGCAATAATTAAAGAGTAGGACTGCGTAGAAATAATCCCCGTGTGGACGCCTTCCTGGGCTAAAATGAAGCTAAACTCGCCGATCTGAAAAAGACCGGCACCGACCAGAAGTGCGATAGCTCCACTATAGTGAAATAATCGAACGATGCCCAAAATCGTCAGGAATTTTATGAATAGAATAAGAACCACTGTTGTTGTTACCATCCACCAATAGGAGGCTATAAATTTTGGGTCTAATAACATGCCTAATGAGACAAAAAACAGAGCAGCGAAAATATCCCGCAGCGGGGTAATTTCAGCTAAGGCTTGATGGCCAAATCTTGTTTCACGAAGTACCAGACCAACTAAAAAGGCACCGAAGACCGCCGAAAGTCCAAAGATTTGAGTGGACAGGGCTGCCCCTAAAGATAAGACCAGGACCGTCAGGAGAAATAACTCCCTGGACCTGACTCCACCAATTTTGCCCATCAGCCAGGGTAGTATCCATACGCCGGATACAACTGCTATTCCAACAACGAAAATAGCTTTTCCCGCAGCCAGAGCCAGAGCAAGAAGCAAATTTTGCCCTGCTCCACCAAGAATGGGCGTGATAATGATCATTAAGACCACACTGATATCCTGAAGAATAAGAATGGCAATCATGATCCGTCCATGCATGGAATCCAGTTCCCCACGGTCCATCAAAATTTTGAGGCACACCATCGTACTGCTGAGGGAGATGACCAGTCCAAATAATACAGCCGCGGATAACGACCATCCGAAGAGTTTACTGGCTACCAGGGTACCTACTGCAAAGGTAATCAGTATCTGAGCTACACCACCCCATAGTCCCACCTTACCTACCTGTCTTAGCTGAGTAAAAGAGACCTCCAGCCCCAAGGTAAACATTAGCAGGGCAACACCTATGGTTGCGGCACCCTCGATCAACACCAAATCATCCACAATGCCCAGTGCATATGGACCGATAGCCATGCCCACCACGAGGTAACCCAGAATCACCGGCTGTCTTAACCGGTGAGCTATCATGCCCCCAACCAAAGCCGCTCCCAATAAGATGGTGAAGTTAATAACTAAATCTGACTGCTCCATAGTTGCCTGCAAATACCGTTCCAGCCATATTCTATCACACGTATCCTGTCATAACCTTAGTAACCACCTTACTGAACGTCTCATCCTCCCCATCTATTTTTTAGTAGATGAAAGCCGGATCAACGCAGGAAAGGATTGCTCCGTCTTTCTCTGCCGATAGTAGTCCTGAGCCCGTGCCCGGGTAGAACCACTGTCTGATCCGGCATGACAAGAAGCTTATTACGTATACTGGAGATCAGTATATTATAATCGCCGCCGGGACCATCCGTGCGGCCGATGCCCATATTGAACAGCGTGTCGCCGCTGAAGACAACGCCATATCCCGCGAGACAAATACCACCGGCACTGTGGCCCGGAGTATGCAGCACTCGTAAACTGAGATCGCCAACAACGACAGAGTTACCATCTTGCAGCAGTCTGTCCGGTGATGGTGGCGGATTAAAGGAAGGATCGTAGGCAGCGAATTGGCTGTAATCACGGTGTTGAAGAGTTCCCGCTTCGGCAGCATGGACAGCAAAACTGGCTCCGGTAGATTCCTTAACGTTCCAAACCGCTCCAATGTGGTCGGGGTGAGTGTGAGTAGCAACGATGAGACCGATGTTTAGTTTCAGCTCGGCTATATCGCTCAGAATTTTGGTGGCATTACCTGCCGGGTCAACAACCATACCGTCACGTGTCTGTTCCGATCCTACAATATAGCAGTTGGTGCCAAAGGGCATTATCGGCAGGCGACGGTATATCATTTTTACCATGTTGTCAATCTCCTTTTTCTGTTTCGATATATGAAAGATATCACATTTTATTTAGTTCAATCGTCCGTGTACCTCAGGAGCATCCTGGACATCGAGTCTCCGGCAATTTCAATCTAACCTGTGATAACCATACCTGTCAATACCACTGTGAGACATCACTTTAAACCATCCGAATTGAATTTACAGTGCCGTACCAGTGGCTGGAAGAGTATATCCCGATCAACGATAGTATCATTACTATTACACCAGTTAGCTAATTTTACAAAGATTTTACAAAGCAGCAAAACTGTGATAACAATCCGCTCCTATACTGAGATTAGGCTGTAAAACCGGTGCAGGACTTAGATCGAGGGGCCCCACTATAGTCTGAAGCCTGTTTCTCAGCCAAATAAATAACGCAGGAGATGAAAAAAATGAAAAAAATATTAAGTCTTTTATTGGCAACACTAATTGCAGTCACCAGTTTCGGTTTTGTTTCAACGGCCTATGCCGATGATACCATTGATGGCAGCGTCAGCGAAACAGGCACGGGCACAATTAATGCTCAAGGAGATGGTATAGCTCTGCTGTATGGCAGGGGTATAGTCCAACTCAAAGGGAACGGCATGTTGTGGATCAAGGACATGGCAGGCGATGCTACTATCAGGGTAACAGGAACAGGTCATAAGAAGGAATTCCCGGACGGCTGGATACAATACGCTGGTTTTCGCGGCAAAGCTTCTATAAAGGGTAGCAAGATCGGCGTTATTGTCGCTGGTGTGGATATTGACCTTCGTGCCAGGGGCCGTGGTCGCGTTATCCTCTGGGGTCACGGTACCTATGAGGTCAACGGTTCTACCGGTCGATGGAAATCCACAGGCTTCGGTGAAACGGTGAAACTTGCACCGGTCGATGCTTCCTGACCCGGTACACAATAAAAAACTATCCTCTGGGTGGCAGGTCGGGGAATACTCCGACCTGCCACCTGCAACAACGAGGTATCAGCTTTGAATAAAAAGTATGATAAAGGTAAGGAATAACCGTGTTCTTGGAAACGGTACGGAAAAAAGAAGTGAGACATCTTAATACAACTGAGGATATAAAGGCAGGCGTATCAGACTGCTTTACTATATAATGAATAAAGAGAACAAGGTTTAGCTATCGAGGTGAAACGATGACAACGATTGTGGTCGTGGATGATGAACCCAATATTGTGGAACTTGCCAGGCTCTATCTTGAGCAAGAGGGGTTCCGTGTAGAAGCAGTTGATAATGGTAATGATGCTTTAGCGAAAGTCAGCAACACGGCGCCCTCTCTCATTGTTCTGGACCTGATGTTACCTGATATCGATGGCTTCGAGGTATGCAAGCAATTACGAAAGAAAAGCGATATTCCGATTTTAATGCTTACCGCCCGGAAAGAAGATATCGATAAGATAGTAGGGCTTGAACTGGGAGCTGACGACTATTTAACAAAGCCTTTCAATCCAAGAGAGCTGGTGGCCAGAGTAAAAGCCGTGCTGCGAAGGTACCAGGACGGACTCAGGCCTGGCCAGGCCATTGAAGTTGGCAATCTGCGAATCGATTCTTCCCGACGTGAGGCAACTATCGAGGGACAGCTACTGAAATTGCGGACCAAGGAATTCAACCTTCTCCGGACACTAGCCCAAAATGTAAGAATCGTACTGACCAGGGACCAGCTCCTCGAGCTGGTCTGGGGAACTGATTACTATGGAGAAACGCGAACTGTGGATATCCATATAAACCATCTTCGGGATAAAATAGGCCGGGCGAACGTTTCTATAGAAACCGTCAGAGGCGTGGGATACAAGATGGCATTGAAATCAGATACGGAAAACAAATGAACATGGAAAAACCGGATCTGGTAATAAACTGTCACAACCACAGGAGTTTTAGATGAGCCTGCGTTCTCGCCTGATTTTATCTTATATACTGATTATAGTAATCTGTCTGAGTATAGTCGCTGTAGCTCTCCTGGCGCTGAGCCAGAACTTCCGAGACAGGCTGGCCAGGGTCCGTCTGAACGATATAGCAGCACCTATCCTTGTTCAAGTAAAGTCACTGGCCCGGGGTCAGGCTCCGTTAAGCCTGGTATGGGCAAATCTCAAGGAGCAGGCCCAGGAAACACGCACTACCATCTTTTTGGTTGATGGTGAAGGTAATCTCTTAAGGCAGATATCTCCTCAAGAAAGCTCATGGGCATATCCGGCCAGAATGCCACAAAGAAGACTACCGACCGGTAATGCAGAGCCACAGTACGGCACATATAGGAACAAGGCGGGTAAGAGTTTCGTCTATATCGCCTATTCTCTAACAGGACTGTTCAGGACACGTAGTGACACAGTTCCCGAAACAATGGTTATAGCTATACCTCGGGGAGAGGCAGTTGCCCTGTGGGCTTATTTCGCCAAACCCTTAGTCTGGGCGGGCCTTATTGCGCTCGGTCTCTCCATAGCTATAGCTGTTCTCTTAGCCCGATCAGTTTATCTACCTATCCGTCGGATCACAACCGCAACCGAAGAGATTGCCAGAGGTAAGTACGAACAGGAAGTAGCAGTAGCCGGTCCCAAGGAAGTCCAGGGACTTGCCCTGAGCTTTAATCAGATGGCAGAGCAGGTGAAACATTCTCAGCAATTGCTGCGCGACTTTGTAGCCGATGTTTCCCATGAACTGAGGAGCCCGCTCACTTCTATTAAAGGATTTGCCCTTGCCATCCTTGACGGGACTGCCAGGGATAAACAGGCCAAGCTAAAAGCTGCCAGTATCATCGAGGACGAGGCCAAACGTATGATGAGACTTGTAAATGACCTGCTCGAGCTTTCCAGGCTCGAATCCAGGCAGGTGAGCATGGACAGGGAACTGGTAGATGTAAAGGAACTTCTTCAGCAGTGTCAGGAAATATTTATATTGCAGGCAGAAGAGAAAAGCATACACCTTACAGCGGATGTCGGACCAATACCTCCTGTAATCGGAGATATTGACCGCCTTGAGCAGGTCTTCTGCAACTTGCTGGACAATGCTGTAAAACATACTCCACCTGGAGGGAAGGTAAACCTCTCTGCAAGACAGAACGATCCTGGCCATATTGAAGTTATGGTAGCTGATACCGGCCCGGGAATCGCTCCCGAGCAGCTATCACATGTATTTGAGCGCTTTTATCGGGCTGAAGGGTCTGAGGCTAAGCTTGGTACGGGTCTTGGACTTGCCATTGCCAGGGAGATAGTACGGTCTCACAGTGGAAATATCAGTGTCACCAGCTCAGCGGGGGAAGGAACGGTATTCATAGTCAAACTACCTATCAGTGATATATCATCATTGTGATTAAACCATTTGAATTTCCCGGCCTTATAACATAAGGAAAAAGTCGCGGAAAGCCAAAAAGGAAGGTGAACTGAATGAAAAAATGTTTAGCTGCGGTTCTGATATCGATACTGGTACTCAGCGTAGTCGCCGCCTGTAATCAGTCGGTCAAGGCAAATGTTGATACGGGGAAAACGATAAGCGCCAGCGTCGACCGTGAGTTCGTCATCGCTGTGGACTCCAATCCTACTACCGGCTTCGACTGGGAGGCAGGATATGACGATAGTAAACTGGTACTAGTGGGAAAGGAATACAAGCCGGACGAAAAAGCATCTGGACTGGTTGGCGCCGGCGGGACTAAGTATTTCCGATTCAAGGCACTGGAGACCGGCAAAACCGAGATAACGCTCACCTATAAGCGGCCGTGGGAAACAGAGATTGCCGAGCAGAAGGTATTTAATGTTGCTATAAAGTGATGCCTGACCTACCAGATCCGGATAGTATCCCGATCATTTTCTTCTGTTAACGGGCCTTTTGCTTTGCTATCCAAATACGATATTCATAATCAAACAGCCTTCTCACCTGCATCTACGCCAGGCCCCCGGAGCTTCCACAGCGTCTATTGGCAGTATCATCTTTCGCCCGTTTGGGTGCTATGCTACCGCAAAAACATATTTTCCGGGGCAGTGCTGAACTGACCACTACAGATAGGACAGCGAAATACCACCTGAGTTATTGCTTCCCCTGACCGGTCTATGCGGTGAACAGGCGAGTCGTTACCGTCTTCGGGACAACAGGCATAAAGAGAACGATGATAGCCCGTGGTCAGGTCAGGAATGGTGAGGCGCCCCGCTGAAAGCATTTGTTTAATCTGACCCAGCTCTTTTTTTTGTCCCATATCCTACCTCCAACCTGGAATGCTCTACTTTTGAACCAGGATCACTGCACTTTCGAAAGCTCATATGTATTATCACATCTATTTGCTATCAAAGCAAACGGCAACGTTCTGCTCATTATTAATCAATCGGGAAGACATCATAACAGGGATTTCATAATGACCTTTAATCACCATGCAGCCAAGGATTTGCCTTGCATTTCGCTTTATTGACAGTAACACCTCTCCTCGCTAAACTGTGCGCGTGTTTGAATTCTTATTCTGGATATACCTGGTTAATTCGGTGCTATTGATAAACCATGAAATCGACTCGGCCTACTGGAAAGAGTGGAAGTTATTTAAACTACCCGGAGGTAGTACTGGATTTCTTATACTGCATTTGCCCCTTGTGTTTTTAATTATGTATGGGCTGGTTTTAGTGTTTCAACGGTCTGTCATAGGCCTGATATTCTCACTGGTATTCAGTATTGGCGGTATATTTGCCTTCACCATCCATACTATATTTATTAAAAAAGGTAATAACGAATTCAAAGTACCTGTTTCACTATTCATACTGGCATCAACACTGTTGGTATCGATCATTCAAGCTGCGATCACGATTTACCTGCTGGCAACCTAGAAGCTTATTGTACCTCAATCGCCCATCACCGATTCCCTCTCCAAAGTCATAGTTCAATTTTGTATATATAGAGTCGCCTTGACACATTGCACAATCGGCAAAGCCCCGTTGCATATTCATATTGAATACAAAAAACAGTAATAAACGTCAATACAACGCCATTTTTGGTAATAAAGTCAGCGTTAAACTGCTTACCTGCTAACATCCGGAAAAGAACATCTCTCACTGGACAACAATAACAGGCTCGGGTGAGCCTTGCATAGTATACATATATAGTGGTAGTATCTGGTATTGCAACGGCTCAGCTTCTAGAGAATATCTGCTACATAAAGTTCCAGGTGATCGTATGGTATTACAGAATAGATTAGATGGCGTCTTTGAACAGGATTAAATTTAAAGTTTTTTATGGATGGTGGATTGTTGGCGCTGGCTTCTTCATTGCCCTATTCACATCAGGAGGAATCCTTTTAAGCTTCACCGCTCTCTTCGAGCCTATCGCCAATGAGATGGGCTGGAGCTATACGCATATCTCACTTGCTGCTTCGCTACGCGGCCTGGAATCCAGCCTCCTTGCTCCACTTATAGGAATATTCGCCGACCGCTGGGGGCCACGGAGATTAATATTCGGTGGGTCTATCATTATTGCTATCGGCCTAATCCTCCTGAGTAATACCACCTCTCTGACTACGTACTATATTGCCTTCCTTATCATAGCCCTTGGCATTAGTGGCTGTGCCGTTACGGCGATGATGACAGCCATCTCCAACTGGTTTCGAAAAAAAGTTGGGACAGCCAGTGGTATAGTTTCTGCCGGCTACGCTTTTGGCGGCTTGCTAATTCCGGTAATTGTACTATTGATTGAAACGTATGAGTGGCGCATGACGGTAATTCTCATTGCACTGGGCATGCTGGTAACTATTATACCGTTGTCACTCCTGTTTCGGCATAAGCCCGAACAATATGGATACTTACCTGACGGTCAAATACAAAAACCCATAACATCCCAAAATAGTCAGGTCCAGTCACAAGCTATGGAATTAAACATAAGTACCGGGCAGGCCCTCAAGAGCAGAACTTTCTGGGGCACATCGTTTGCTTTTATGTTTCACATTATGGTAGTGAATGCGATAGCTACTCATGTTATGCCCTATCTCAGTAGCGTCGGCATCACCAGATCGGTATCCGGCCTGGTAGCCACTGCAATACAATTCATGAGCATTATCGGTCGCCTTGGCCTTGGCTGGCTTGGAGACAGAATCGACAGGAGATTTATCGTAGCAGGAGCCTTAGCTATGATGGGCATTGGATTGTTCTGTTTTGCACGTGTCTCCAGTACAAACGCCTGGCTGCTGTTCCCGTTCATCGTTCTTTATAGTGTTGGTTTCGGGGGTGGCATGGTAATGAGACCAGCACTGGTGCGAGAGTACTTTGGCAGAACACACTTCGGAGCTATTTTTGGCTTCCTAACAGGCATAACAATGTTAGGAGTGGTAATAGGTGCTCCCCTGGCCGGGTGGGTATATGACAACTGGAGCAATTACCAGGGTATATGGTTCGCCTATTCCGCCATTACCATTGTATCAATTATGCTCATCTTAACCATTACTCGTTTAGGTACCGAAATCAATCAGGCTGAACATGCCTGACGCTTATACACAAACCGATACATGTCTTAACAACCAATTCTAAACACATCTGTGATAGACTTTCCTATCGAATGATACCGGTAAATATCCCGAGCGCAAAGTGAAACTGATCAATTACACTTTGGTAAACGCCATCTCGAGAATTAGATTGTGGGTAAGAAAGGAAGGAATCGAGCTAGAACATTAATAATAATCCGTCTTATAGTACGGGCTACTTATTGTCTTTCAACTTTTCCCGTGAAGCCATGTCACGAAGCCAGCGGTGAATTTCATCAAGGGCTGGTGGGGCTACGCTGAATACCTGGATATCTTTGGGGAATTGCACCCTATGCCCTTCCCTGAGAAATAGTACGGCTATCTCATCCTCGCCAAGTGTTTCATCTATCCTCTTGCTAATATGTTCATATCTTTTCGTGGAAGTCTCAATATAATATTCAGATATCTTCGTAGCCACCTTATTGCTCACGAATCCGAGTAATAAACATCTTTGCCAGTCCATATTTTCATTGAGCAACTCCTCATTCTCAACTGCGTCAATCCTGGCATTATTCTGGCACATCTGCTTGGCGATCTGGTAGCTTTTCTGGTTCAGTCCTTCAATACCCTTAAGTCCTTCTTCACCGCTCACGGTGATCGATTCATGGTAGATCCGGTTAATAGTGCCAATCTTTCCCTCCAGGTTTCTAACCTGTTCAGTGACCTGATCCCAATATCGGTCGAACTTTTCGTTATATTCGGTCGGGGCATCTTTACCAGAATATAACAGCGGGACAAGAAATATCTTTCTTCCCTTGCTGAAGCTCTCAGCTTCAGGTTTATGTACTTTACCTAGCTCCTGTCCCATTTTATTGTTACCAGATAGAATAATGCCTTTGACAAACCAGTGTCAAGACGAACGGTAATCTGAAAGACATACCTTTGTAAAAAACCGAAGAACTATCTTGGTTTTATCCCGTTCCCTGCTCCTTCTCTTTACCGGCATACAGTTTCAATAATTGACTATTGCTCACTCTCCCGGCTTCTTCGGGCAGCCAGTTTACTCTGCGTAACACCTCTTCCAGCTTCCCCCACTCATTGTTGTCATCTATTTCCCACGAATGCCCGCCAGAACCCCCCGTTCTCAATAACAAAATCAAGAGTCCCGACTGCTATCTCGTGCCAGCCTTTAAAGAACAGGTCGTCGGTTACATTAACCAATCAGCAGTACTCATGAATCGCAAAAAAACCGTTCACCCGGTAGCACTCTCATAATGGTCCTAATCGGAGCTACCGTATGTATACCACCTCTCTGCCAATTTTCTAAGAAAGATAGTAGGTAATAAGCAACCAATGAGACTTCTCACAGTATAGAATATATTTGGGATACAAAAAAAATAGGGTAAATACTTTAACTTTATTTTGAATTGATTTATCTTGCTTTTCCTTAGCTCCCTGATCTGAATTCCGCTGTCTCGTCGCATGCTGCTGAGAAGAAACTCCGGTATATTGGCAATGGAAAAATGGTTCTTCAGCGCTCTGGCATGCAGATCAAAATCCGGAGAGTAATAATGGTGGGTATCATAGAAGCCTAGTACTTCGTATAATTCTTTCCTCGCCATAACCGACGGATGCAGGAGACCACCAGTCTCATAAAGCAGTATACTATTAACCCTGACAGCTCTGTCCCATTTTCCGATAATTCTTTTATTCTCGTCTATCCAGTATACCCACGAACCCAGGAGAGAGACATTGCTATTAGCCTCCAGGAATTTCACTTGCTTTTCCAATCTCTCCGCATGCGAGATGTCTGCGGCATCCATCATAGCGATATATCGTCCTTTAGCTACGGTAAGTCCCTTGTTCATTGATGTAGCCAGACCCAAATTCGATTGGTTGACAATCAATCGTATCCTTTCATCCTGCTGAATATACCTTTCCAGAATTTCCTGGGTTTTGTCTGTTGAACCATCGTTAATTATTACAAACTCAAAATCATTAAATGTCTGGTTCAAAATACTCTCGATGCTCGCTGCTACATAGTTCTCTTCATTATAGACGCTCATCACAACGCTTATCACCGGCGCGCTCACCTGCTTCCTCCAGTCATCTTTTCAAGTGCTGAAAAAAGTCGGGCTCGCTTGCCCATGCTTTTACCATCACGGATATCAGCATTTGATTTCTCAGGCCAGAACTCAGTAAACATTTCAGTACAATAGTTTTTTTATGTTTAGCCTGCTTTCAGAAAGATGACAATCTCCACACCTTCAACATTTCACTCAACTGGAAATTAATGTTCTCGCAGCATGGCTATTTCACTTTAACAGCATACAACATTACATCACCCGTCCTTTTCGCAATCTGATCTTCATCCGCCTTGATAAGTTTGCCATATTTATGTTCTGTGAAATGTTGAATTTCGTAGACATTCATACCGGCATTACGGATAGTATTGATAACATGCTTTACGTCTGCGGACTGCGCGGCTATATCTCCTGAAGCGGTATCTAACTCCAGATACAGGTGTTCTATATCTCGGTATAAACTCTGTCTCATGCCATCAATGACCTTTCTCCAGACACCGTGTACGTCTATCTTAACAACATTGGGATGGATCGCTTCCGTTTCATTTATCTCGTCAAATGTTATTGCGTTTAGTGTATTATTAAATTCATTTATCACTTCTTGTTCTCCCATCGAATGCATGAACCTGAATTCACGGGGAGTTATCTTTGAACTGACCATTCTAACTTTTTCCCGCTTATCGGATAGTGGCAACTTATACAGGCGGATATTTTCGAGAGCGTTCAACTCAACATTCCGTTTTAACACAAAAAATAACTCTTCACTCGGTTCAAACGCAAAAATCATTCCCCTGTTAGCAAGGAGCTTACCCAGGTAGATCGTATACCACCCATAATGTGCTCCAACATCCAGTACTCTGGGAGCGGGACACTGTCGCAATACTTGTGTTATATGGGTAGTAATAGCCGGTTCGTATGCACCATACTTCAAATACGTATGATAGTAATCTACGGCAATATATTGATACGGGCCATGCAGTCGAAAACCAGTCCCGCTCACTTCAGCATCAAAACCAAACGTGGTACTACCAAGGAAAGAAGACCATACCTTTCCAAGATAAGCACGCCAAGGGTAAGGGAAAACATGGTATGCCCTCGACCTGCCCAAGGCTGCGGCCATAAGGCCTAAAATAAGTGTGGCACGCTGTTTATACACCAGTGCATTTATCTAAACGAAAATCAATCTACGGACTGTCATCAACATCGATACCGGTGTAGGTCTGGTATCGCGTTAAATGGACTGGATTAACATCAGTTTTAATGGCCAGTACCCCCGCAAAATTATACCACTTGAAGAATATGTCGACGCTGTTGAATCCGACCATATGCAACAACCTGATGTTCTCAGTGAGCGTGAGCGGCCTCAGCACACCACGGATGCTCCTCGATTTCTGTAAAACTTGATCATCCGTCAAGCCCTGTCCCCTCTTGAAATCCCAGTAAAGCTCTACCCACAGCTCATCAAACCTTCCTTCTTCAGCCAGCACCTTTTCCGTTATAATAAAAGCCCCACCGATACTAAGGCACTGGTATACCCGCTGCAAAACTTGAATTCGCTCCGGTACATCTAAGAATTGCAGGGTGAATAACGAGATAAACAGGTCTGCCTCTTCAAACTCCGTTTGCATGATATCCTGATGCAGAAACTGTGCATTACTTGCTGAAACCTTCTTCCGGGCCTGTTTAATCATCTTCTCGCTGTTATCAATACCAATAAATCTTACATTAGCTTTAGACGCATGTTTCTTCTGGAGACGATAAATCGTCTCGCCGGTGGATGATCCCAAATCATAAATAGTACTGTTGTTATGAACAAACCACTCGCTAATACCAATGGTCATCTCCTGGACCTCCTCGTACAGAGGGATACTTTTACGGACATGAGTGTCAAAGTTCCTAGCCACCTCACTGGTAAACTCCCAACCACCCTCTATTGCACTAATTGTGTCATCCACTTTCCTGTACCTGGCTTCCCTCGTCATATGCCTCTCCACGACTCTATTTTGAAGATATTGTTACACAATCTCGTGACTCATACCAGTAGATAAAACTATTCTCTACATCAAAACCAGCACAGCACTTGCTACCCTGTCAATAGTAGCATAACTCAGCAATAGTTGTTAACAGGATAAACTTACTCAGACCAAAATAATAAGTAAGGTTCTCATATTAAGTCCGACTAACAGAACGCCGATCAGTATACCCAGAGCTCTTGTCGGTAATCTTTTACATAAATAAGCAGCTATCGGTGCAGCGATAACACCCCCTACCAGCAATGCCCCCACCAGGACCCAGTCAAATGATTCCCAGCCCAGGGTAACTATAAAGGTCCCTGAGATAGCTATGGTAATAAAAAATTCAGCCAGATTGACCGTGCCGACCACCCTCCGCGGCTCTGTGTTCTCAGTAAGAATAAGACCGGGTGTAGCAATAGGTCCCCAGCCACCGCCACCAACAGCATCCATAAAAGAAGCTATCAGCCCAAGTACCGGTAACTTTGCAGACGACTTAGCCGATCGGACGGTCGTAACATTAGTTTGCACATTATTGAAGGTAGCAGATGATTTTTTACGTAGAAACCTGTACAGAATTATAATCCCCAGGACCAGAAGGAATCCTGCAACAAAAGGTTTGATGGTATTTCCGGGTACTGAAGCCAGAAAATAAGCTCCGGCAGCACCACCGATTACTCCTGGTAGTATCAAAGGAAATAACCATTCCTTCTTTACATTGCCGAGAAAGAGGTGAGAACCACCGGAAACAAGGGTGGTGAAAATCTCGGCAGTATGTACGCTGGCACTTGCCATCGCCGGCAACACTCCACTCGCAATAAGCAAAGTCGCCGAGAAAGCACCGTAACCCATTCCTAATGTACCATCAATAAACTGGGCAAATAAACCCACCAGACCCCAGAGTAGTATTCGAGACAGCAATTTTTCCATGGCCACCCTCCTAATTATATATAATTATTCACAATTATATATAATTAAATTACGGCTGTCAATGCCTCAGCAATCATAGTTAATACCAGGAGATTAGCTTCAAGCTTACCTATATAAAAATGATCCACTTGAATTGATGATTTAATTATATATCATTATTCTTTTCATTGTAGTATGTTAACAGTTTTATCATGCTCAACTAACTGCAGGATAAAGCCGCTCAGTAGTATTCCGTTAAGCTCAAGCTGGATGTATAATTCGGTAGAGATACCGGACAATATATTGTGGAGTCTGAAACACTATAGCAGTGGTAATGAGGTAACTTTATGCTCAAAGTGGCGGTCTTCGTGGTCGTGTCTGCGGGAATCGTTTTTTATTCCCGGAAGTCTTTATACAAGCCGCATTCTCACGGCTTCTATCGGTTCTTCGCCTTCGAGTCCATCCTGGCCTTGATATTGCTCAACCTGGACTACTGGTTCAAGAATCCCTTCTCAGCGTTTCAAATCGTTTCGTGGTTGTTGTTGCTTTGTTCAGCCATCATGGCAGCACATGGGTTCTATCTGCTTCACATGATTGGAAGACCGAAAGGCAGCTTTGAAAATACTACGACTCTGGTGACGCTGGGCGCATACAAATATATCCGTCATCCTCTGTACAGTTCACTGCTCGTACTGGCATTTGGAGTGTTCTTTAAAGACCCGTCACTTATAAGCGGTGTCCTGGCCCTGTCGAGCTGCATCTTTTTAACAGCCACAGCCAAGGTTGAAGAGGCGGAGAATCTCCACAAGTTCGGCAATAGCTACACGATATACATGAAAACGACTAAAATGTTCATACCATTTTTGTTTTAAGCCTTGACAGGATGTGGGCAGGCTTCCTGTGTCACACTGCTCAGTGCCCATTTTACCCCTATTGTACTTCGACTATGTGGGTAATAAGCAGACAAGGACTCAAGTAAATAAATCGCCATAAGATAGAACGCCCAACCGTAAGGCTCCTTTCTCAGCAGGATTTGTTCGGTTTTTTCTGTCCGGTGCCGGCGCACCAAAAAGTGACCGGTTGTTAACAGCAGTTTTTCAATAATGATTCAATAATGCCTGGTGTAAAGTAAAATAATTAACTCATTTACTAAAAAAGCTATATAATAAAACTGAGAGCGGTGGACCGCTACAAACATAATAAATAAAAAATTTAGAGGTAGGAATGAAAATGAGGATAAGGACATTTGTTCTGGCTGCTTGTTCCATTATTCTACTATGTGCAGCGGCATCGGCTGGCTGTTCATCGCCGACGCGGTCAGCTAAATCTGCGGCTGAAACGTTACTCACGTATGAAAAATATAATCAGTGGGAACAGGCGTGGGAAATGCTTCATCCCGATAGTCAAGCCATCTGGACTAATAAAACGGCATTTATCAGTGAGTTGGATCACCCGTTATCAAATTTGAAGAGCTTTGAAATAGGAAAAGCCAAAACTGTTTCTTCCTGGACATCTCAAAGCACCAATAGAACGTATTCAGATGTTGTCGAAATCACAGTAACGCTTATTTATTCAACTGCATCCGGAGAAGTGGAGAGGTCCGATATGATACATGCTGTCAAGATTAGCGATAGCTGGAAATTTTTTCAGCACCTGAAGAAATAGCCCGGGCAGCATACTTTTTACTACCGGGTTTGCCTGTAATAGCACTGGCACCTTCCCATAGCTCATCCGGTCTATAACGCTCAACGGCACGGTCCGGTAATGTATTCTCCCTGACCTCAAGTCACGAGACCAGACTTTATCCTCGGTGGAAAAAATCAGGCCACGGTGATACAAACTGAAATTCAGAACTTCTGCTACCCATTAGCAACGCAACGGTACATTATGAACCTGTCGAACTCGAATATTACGGCTCCCGGCTCAATTCGCTTTTTATCCTGTCGAATCGTTTCTGGTGCTCTTCTTTACCCTCTGAGTACGCCGGAAGGACCCATGTCATGTCCTTCAAACTTCGGATTATAGTCGGGAGTAAATCATTGGGAATGGAGATAAGTATCAGGCCATCGGGAAACACCTCCCTTGCCTTCATACCGTAAGAAAAACCGGTGATCGAATAGTTCAGTTCTCCGGTAATATATGGATAAATATAAATCCAGGCACATTCTACAAACTGTGTCAGCTTACTGGACCAGATTTTCCCGGTTTCGTAGCTCATTGCCCTCAGCAGGATTTCCGCCTGTTCTATATTCGCAGTAACAATTAAGACATCCGGCTCAAACGATATCTGATCTACTACTGAGAAGGTAACATAGTTCACGGTATTTCTTGGCAGAATCGGGAGATTGGGGTACATTCTTTTGCAGGCACGTACATCCTTGAAGACCTCCAACGCAACTCCCAGTTCCCCGCTTTCTATAACCGGTCTCATATCCACCATGCCCAACACTGTCGGGCCGGCGCAGGTGAAATTGTCCCTGGTAGCGAAGAATGGCTTTCCTTTTTGAGCTTCTACGAACATCTCGCAAAATGCCATATTCTTGTCCAGCTTCTCCATTCCATCTGGTTTCCAATATGAGAACCGCACAGCTACAGGTTTCCTGTCAAAGTCGAATTTGTCAAATATGGCTAGGTCTTGTCGAACTGTACTCATACTACCTTCCTGAAATCGGTTTTTTCATAAAGGCGGTATCCTGTAATACCTGATAGCCATCTAAACATGATCGTCACCTGGAAAAAGACAAGTTCCGCCGTTTCTATTTCCCCGGAAACTCCTCTACTATGACTGCCCAACTCGTATTTTACCCGTGCCTTTACAATGGAGACATTTCTCCTTTAAGATGGGATGGTCATCACAATAGGGGCAGTCGATTCTTAACTTGCCCGTCTCTTCCAGACCTAACTCTTTCACTTTCCAGGATAGTTCCTTATCACCCCGAATTTTACCCCCTCCGACGTTCATCACTAATTTACAGCCGATGGAGCGGCACGTCTCAGCTTCGGGAATATTCTCGGGGCTCGCCGGTTCTCCTCCTTTGGCAAATATGTCAGGCCTGACCAGTTCCAGGGTCTTGCAGACTGTCTGGTCGTCGTCCATGGACGCAATAACCTCATCTACACCTTTAATGCTCTCAAGTATTTCTTTCCTATCCTCGAGCGGTCTGAATACGAATCCCTTTTTTCTAAGCAGGAAGTCGTCTCCGTTCAGAATGACAACCAGCCTGTTACCCAGTTTAGCTGCCTCTCGTAGGTACCGGATGTGACCTACATGTATTGGATCAAAAGCTCCGCTGACTGCTACTGTGATCAATTTCTTCTTCATTTCTTCTACTCTTCCCTTTTCATAGTATTATGATAAGCCCAACAGGCATATTTCGGCAAAAACCATACTTTGATATATAATAGAACATTTTAATCAAGTCGAACAGTCCAGGCAATAGAAGGCTGCGATTGGTAAAAAAATTACTGCATTATATATTCCTGGCAATAAACCTTGATACGCATAAATTCGTTCTATTATATAGTCGCACCTTTTCTCATTCGTCCTCCTCATTAGATAGGGGTACACCCTGGCTCAGGGTGTACCCCTGTCTTTTTTAGAAATTCGCATACCATCATCATATACAGGTTCGTATGGCATGAACACACAGCGCATTCTTGCTGGTCATCGGATAGTATGCAGTACCGGGACTATCTGTCAGCATCCGATTGGACACCGGTATCTGCCTGCGGGATAGTTGCAATAATAATCATACCGGCAAAAACAAGAGCGGCGAACACCAACCAGGCAGCAAAGTAACTGTGCTGACTGTCGAATACCCATCCGGCAAAATACGGACCCAGGATACCGCCGATTGCAATCATACCCATCATGAAGCCAAAGATAGTGCCGAAGTTGGTCCTGCCAAAAAATTCACTGACC
Source organism: uncultured Dehalococcoidales bacterium (assembly GCA_964596125.1). Taxonomy (GTDB): domain Bacteria; phylum Chloroflexota; class Dehalococcoidia; order GIF9; family UBA5629; genus CAZQRP01. The sequence continues at coordinate 27,865 of CAZQRP010000007.1, forward strand.
AGAGCTGCTCTTATCGCAGAAGTACCGCCCCAGCCACTGGCAAAAAGGATGACGAAAGGTACCAGCAGCCACATAGCTTTATCGGATACGTACGTAAAAAACAGCATGCCCAGACCGGTCATCGCAAAGATCCCCGCTGCAACCCGTTGCTTATTAAACCTGTCGATAAGCCAGCCGGAACCGATGCGGCTGACGACGCTGGTCAGCGGAACAGCCATCGCCACCAGGCTGGAAGTCGATCTCACAATGCCGACACTGCTGAGATACGGCATCACATGCACCAGCACCGAGGTTATGGCAACGAGCTGAAAAGTTGTCGCAATTCCTATGTGCCAGAAGGCGCGGCTCTTGAGAGCCTGCCTGGCTCCGATGTTCACCTCCTGGGCCCGTGCCGGGACCGTACCTTCGTCAGGATCTAAACTGTTGCCTCGCTCCCCATCACGCAGTAAGCCGTATTGCTCGGGCTTATGCCTGACGACAAGGGTAAGTGGCAGACCAATAACCAGCATACTTATACCGAGAATCAACATCGCAGTCCGCCATTCAAATACGTCGATGAGCCTGACTACAACAAGGACGAGCAGGCCGCCGAAGGCAAAACCCAGAGTCATTATGCCGGTAGCTATCCCTACCTTCCTCCTGAACCAGTTGGCTGCTGCCGTCATCACTACCGTTGGGCTGCAGCCACTGGCCCCTATAGCCAGTATAAAGAAGCCGGCATAAAACATGGCGAGAGATGTCGTGCGGCTCAGGAACATTAAACCGACACCAAGGAAAATGGTCCCGGCGACCAGTATTCGCCGTGGGCCCCAGCGGTCGACAAGTAGTCCCATGAGAGGAGCTAAGACTCCTACCTCCCCACCCCGGAGCGAAGCTGCCAGTGAAATCTGTGCGTAGCTCCAGCCAAACTCGTCCGCTATCGGCTCAAAAAAAGCGGTGAACCCCAGGACAATAAATCCAGCCACGAGCAGTCCCTGTAAAGAACAGGCCCCGATGACCCACCAGCCGTAAAAAATTCTATTTAGCTTCCAGTCCATTTCATTACAGTCCGGTCATTACCCGAGCTTGCTGAACAAGAGATAACCCGATGTAACCGTGGCAGGCGATTGAATCTGAGTTTTTCAGCACTCTCTGGTCTGCACTCCTTCGACGGATCGTATATATTCTGCTACGTTGCCGGGTCATCCGCAGCGATACCTGCAACACAGGTAGTCCGCAGTCAAGTCCTGCTCCGTCCGGATCAGACCGACGGACGTTTGACCTCAACTATGTCGCCGGTCTTACAGTACAAGTCCCCGCTGACACGCCCTACTGAGCGCAGGCGGGACGGGTCAATCTTGCCATTGACCCAGACCTCGTCGCTCACGTGAGCCAGAACAACTTTGCCAAAGATAACGGCCCGTAAAGCCTGCCCTTCCGGCAGCTCCTCGACCATCTCCAGCTTCTGCACCAACCGGCACTCCAGGCTCACCTTCGCCTCGGCAATCCGGGGTGACTTTACCATTTCAGAGCTTACCGCATTCAGCCCTACCACCTTGATCTCGTCAACCTCAGCCGGGTAGTCAGCCGAAGCGTTCACCGCCTGCTCAAGCATGGCTTCGTCGACCGTATTGACCACAAAATCATGGGAAAACTCGATGTTCCTCACCGTATCTTTCTTCTGTCCCTGCCGCAGTCCGAAAGAAATGCAGATGACAGGCGGTTTGGAGCATACCGGGGCAACAAAGCTGAACGGTGCCGCATTAAAGGTACCGTCCTGGCCTATGGTGGAAATAAGGGAAACGGGCAGCGGTGCAATGGTATTGCCGATCAGGTCATGCAGCTCCATCCGCGCCAGATTTGCCGTCTGGATCTTCATAGCACTTGTACCTCCTTCAATCAGTGAGCGACTTCTTTATTATTTTGACGACGTATAGTGTAGGGGTACTAAAAGCAGCCCGTCAAGCCCGCTGCAAAGTCCATCCCGGTATCTTCATTATTGGCTACGATTGCGCTATACTTAGTAAGGACAGCCGGTTCAGAAAACAGGGACAGATTACAGGACCCACAGATAAAGAACTGCTTTAACTGATATACCGGATACCACCGGTCTTCCGTTATATTCCGGTTGAGCAGTCTATCCCAACGAACTGTAGAAAAAAAGCTGTAGAGAAGAAAGGAGAGCAGTATGGAAGAAAAAATCATCAGAACGAGCTGCGGGCATTGTGCCCCGGGCTTATGCGGCATGCTGGTCCATGTCAAGGATGGGAAGATGGTAAAGATCGAGGGTGACCCCGACTGCCCCGTCACCAGAGGCTCTTTATGTGCTAAAGGCCTGGCTGCTATAGAGCTGGTATACCACCCGGACCGTCTCAAGTACCCTATGAAGAGGGCCGGGCAGCGGGGAGAAGGAAAGTGGGAGCGGATCACATGGGATGAAGCCCTGGATACCGTGGCTGAGAATTTGCTCAAGGTCAGAGAGAAGTACGGACGACTGGCTGTGGCCGTTGCCTCCGGTACCGGCAGACCGGAGCCGACGCACGGTATGAGAAGGTTCCTGACTGTCTGGGGCACTCCGAACCGGATAGGGTACCCCCACAACTGCCTCACCCCTAGAAGGATAGGCAACCTGCTTACCTATGGCGAGAAATTCAGCCTTACCGATATAAATAATACCAGTTGTCTTGTGCTCTGGGGGACCAACATGACTCATACCGGACCGGATATGGGAGGGTCCGATTACGGCCGTGCGTTTAGAAAAGGCATCAAGACGATATGTATCGACCCGTACCAGACGCCGCTGGCATCAAAGGCCGACATCTGGCTGCAGGTCAGACCGGGTACCGATTGTGCTTTAGCTTTAGCCTGGTTAAACGTCATTATCAGTGAGAACCTCTACGATAAGGAGTTTGTGGAAAGCTGGACGAATGGCTTCGAGCAACTGGTCCAGCATGTCAGGGAATGCACTCCGGAATGGGCAGAGGCAATTACCTGGGTGCCGGCGGACAAAATCAGGGAGGCGGCACGCCTGTTTGCCACTACAAAGCCTTCGTCCATACGCATCGGCGTTGCTGTCCAGTTCGGGATGAATACCACCCACACCTTACGGGCCATTTTCTCACTGCCGGCGGTAACCGGCAATATCGACATCCCCGGAGGCATGGTATTTTCTAACATCCCCAAAGAAGTCACGGCCAGCTTCGGGGAATGGATAGATAAGGAGGAGGTTGACAAGAGCGACTCCGTCGGTGCCAGATTTCCCCTGCTCATCCTGGGCGGCAATCCTACCGCCTCCCATACCGGGTGGCGGGCGGTACTCCATAACGATCCTTATCCTATCAGGGCTGTCCTCTGCAATTCATGCAATCCGCTTGTCGGCCATGAGAATGCCAGGAACTTCGTGTATAAAGCAATCATGTCGCTGGACTTCTTTTCAGTCATGGACCACTTCATGACGCCGACGGCTGAGCTTGCCGATATCGTGCTCCCGGCCACCACCCACTTCGAGAGAGACCAGGTGCACGGTCCCAGTTTCTCATCGTACTCACCATACATTCCGGCGGCGGCCCCCAAGGTAATCGAACCGCTCTGGGAATGCAGAAACGACGTCGATTTCTTTGCTGATGTCTGCAAAAGGTGCGGGCTTGACTTCGGGGCCAGCACGTACCGGGAGCTCATCGATAAGGTCTTCCTGAAGCCCCGCGGCATCGATTTCGACGAATTTGTCAAGAGAGGCTGGGAACGGGTGCCCGATGTCTGGAAGAAATATGAGAAGGGACTGCTCCGCCCCGACGGCGAGCCGGGATTCAAGACACCGTCAGGGAAAATAGAGCTGTACTCGGACTATCTGGAAAGCCTGGGAATGGAGCCGCTGCCGGTGCACAAGGAACCCCTGGAAAGCCCCTACGGAGACCCTGCCCTAGTCAAGGAGTACCCTCTGGTACTGACGACCGGCATACGGAGCCGGGTCTTCTTTCACAGCCAGTTCCGGCAGCTTCCGTCGCTCCGTGAAATCCACCCTGAGCCGATTGTGAGGATTCACCCGGACACGGCAGCGAGTCTCGACATCAAGGACGGCGACTGGGTCTACATCGAATCGCCGAGGGACAGGTGCAAGCAGAAGGCGATGCTCACCCTGGGGATCGATCCCAGGGTAGTGCTTGCCGAACACGACTGGTGGTTCCCGGAAATGCCGGCACCGGAGCACGGCGTGTGGGAATCGAATATCAACATGCTGACCAGCGAAGAACCACCCTACGATCCGGGCATAGGATCAACTCCGACAAGGAGCCTTTTATGCAGGGTCTACAAAGCTGAAGGAGGAGTAAAGTGACTAAATTAGCCCTGGTAATCAACGATGAGCTCTGTTTTGACTGTAAGGCCTGTGAAGTAGCCTGTAAGCAGGAAAACGCTGTTCCCGCCGGTGTGAGATGGATCACTGTTATTTCTTCAGGTCCGAAGAAGGTTGGCGAGAAGCTGGTAACGAAGTTCTCTCCTGAAACCTGTCACCATTGCGCCAAGGCGCCGTGCATAGAGGTCTGTCCGGTTGATGCTATCAACCAGCAACCGAACGGCATAGTCCTTATAGATAAGGACCGCTGTATCGGGTGCGGTGACTGCATCACAGCCTGTCCGTTCAGCGTGATCGGGCTGGACCCGAAGAACAACGTGGCGCAGAAATGCACGTTATGTATACACAGGGTAGAAAAGGGACTATCGCCGGCCTGTGCCAACGCCTGCCCGTCCCGGGCCATCTACTTCGGTGATATCAACGATATATCACTGAAGCTCAGAGAGGAGCGGGCACAAAAAAGAATATGAGCAGTGCCCGGTCCGGGCTGCTCTGGGGCGCCCGCTCTCAGCCCGGTTGTATGCGGGCCGGGCGCTCCGCAGGAAATAACTTTATTCTATTGGGTCACCTTGGGCAGGTGACTTCCGGGAGAAATAAGGCTACCCTTTCTTAAAAGCCTTGCTGCTGAAAACAAAAAGGATAATCCCCACTCCGAGTAAGAGGAGGGTGAGTGGACATGGCAGGGGCAGTCCGAATAACGGATTGGGGAGACCACCGAACATGAATATTGCGTCCAACACTAGAAGTATACCCGCTATAATGAGAAGAATTTTTGAAGCTGTAAGCATAGGTAACCCTCGCTCTCTTATTTTTTCATAGAATAGCATTAGACAACAGGCCCTGTCAATCGGTGCTGGTCGGTACTGTTGACCTGGCAGCGGACCAACAAACGGCTTCTTTATACGGGTCACTCGCCCGCAGCCTGTCTCATTAGGTCTGGCAAAGTAGGGATTTAAATTTGAGACAGATATTGGTTTATCCATATACGATGCTGGGAACCGCATAATACCCTGAAAAAACAGGGGAAGAGTCTGGTGTTACTTGTTTCTTCCATGCTTTATGCAATGTTCGCAGATTGAATGCTGCGGCTATCATTGTTGCCTCTGCTTTTACATTTACCCAACCTCGTGTTAGGAAGCGTCTGAATCTCATCTGCTCCTTGATTATGCCAAAGACAGGTTCAGGTAATTGTTTACGTAAGCTGAACAGCTCTTGAGCCTCTCTGGTAGGCATAAATTCTCGATGGCGACGTAATGCGGTATCATAAGGCCCGATCTCCAGAATTCGCCCTTTTTTATTGTGGGTGCAAATGCCAAAAGCTGGGCATATCTGGCATATTTCACCAGAAGCTCTGTATTGACGCTTCCATAAATGTCTGGAGAATTTGCTGCGCACAAAGCGCAGTTTTTGCCCTTCCGGGCACCAATAGCTATCACTAGCAACATCATAGACAAAGTGATCTTTATGGTACGGGTTTTGCATGGATTTATCATAGCACTCAGACATTATTACCTTCTGATTCCTTCGTTCACAGCCTTCAAGATTCTTGCCTGAATGATAACCAGCATCCGCTAAGGACACTTCGGCGCGTTGCCCTGTCATCTCCTCTGCCTGCTCAAGCATAGGTAGTAACTGCTCGGTATCACTTTCGTCCCTTACTACATCTAACCCGGTGATAAGCAGGCTTGAAACGTCATCACTTTCAGTTTTAGCAGGTGAAACCACTGCTTGCATGTTATAACCTGCGATTATACCTCGCTTTCCTTTCATTAGTTTGGCATCACCATCACTGAGATTAACTCGCTTCTCTCCTTCTTTAGTCAGCTTTTCCATAGCTGCTTTAACTTCCGCTCGGAGATGTTGCGCCTGAGCCAATTTCTTCGGCAAATATGGTGGTGGAGGATCATCACCACATTCATTCTCCTTTTCAAGTTCCTTGATGGCCACCTCCGTCTTATCGAGTAAACGCTGCAACTCCTCCCTATCATAGGTTCGATGGCTGGAAGCATTTGCCTCTATCTTGGTACCATCTATAGCTTGTAATGCCAGGTCTACTAATCCCAGGTTCATAGCAGTTCTTACGGTATGTTTGAACAATCGTCGCATCGAGCTGCGATGCTCCCGATAGAATCTCCACAGAGTATTATGATCAGGATGTTGCCAGCCAGTAAGCCATAAATAAGGTATCTGGTCGCGACAGGCAGCTTCCAATTTGCGAGAGGATCGTGTACCAGTCATGAATCCATAGAGCCATACGCTCAACAAACCTCGTGGGTGATAAGCTGGTGCCCCTAGCGGGTCTCCATCTAATTCAATGCCCATCTCCAGCCATATAGCGCTGCCAATATTATCTACAAATGCTGCTACAAAGCGAGCTGGGTGATTATTAGGAATTAATTCATCCAACGTCGGTGGTAATAACCAAGTTTGTTGGCGACTTAAGGGGCGCATAGGCATAGTACTTTCACCTCAAAAATTAGTGATACCATTTTAGCTGATGTGTTCTAAATGTAAAATGAGGTTTCTATGCTTTTTGAGACAGGCTGTGGGCAGGTGACGCCTAGTAAACCCACACCTTTTAGAAATGGAGGTCATCCTGGCTCGCCACGGTGGGCCTGGGACGAGTCACGTGGCTTCAGCACCCATACTGAAGCTGGGTCGTGCTGGCAACAAGAGTTGCTGTATAATCAGTATTATCTATTAAGGATTGTTATGATGAATGAAATCAGCCTCGATCCTGAATCTCACCAAATACGAGAGGTATTCGCCAATTACGGGCTAGCTTTATATCTAGCACAATGTGTCGAAAAGCAAATTGCTATTCTTTTAGCTGGAGCGTATGCACCGACACCGGGGAAAATGACCAAATTTCGATTTGATGATCTACTTGACTCTGGCATGGAGAAAATGTTTGGTAAGTTAGTTGGAGAGCTTGAAAATAAGGTTACCATTGCTCAAGAAATCAAAGATAAATTAGACTTAGCTGTTAAAAATAGAAATTGGTTGGCGCATTATTATTGGTGGGATAGAGTTAGTGAATTTAACTCGGATAAAGGCCGAGAGTCTATGCTCAAAGAACTCAGGGAAATTAATATACTTTTCGAGGAGTTAGAAGATTATCTCGCTGACCTTTTGAAGAGATGGGCAAAAGAAACAGGCATGACACTAGAGGATTTTGCTAGCGAAGTGGAAAGTTTATTATCTGGGCCTACGCCACCAAGAGAAAAACAGCGAAGACTTCAGAAATCTGAGACACTAATTCGAGTTTACAAGTATAAACCTGACTCGGATGATAATGTGGAAGCACCAATTTTTGAGCTTAGTGATAACACATTTTGGACTTTATGCGACTGTGGATTGCTTTATCACCCCGGTAAGATAGACAATAATTATCTAACTCCTGATGAACGCTTCTCAAATAAATTGCCTGCTACTATAACACCAAGACCAAAAGACGCAGATAAGTGGAATTACACGATTTCTTTAAGCACTGGCTACTATATTAAAGTTTCACCATATGAAGGTCATGGCAAGTTTGCCTATAAGTGGGGACTTTTTCCCTCAAGGGATAAAAAACTAATATAGCCTTTGGTTTTATTACTGATGTCTTACCTTGATCTTAATATTGGCGGGAGAGAGGCTGGAAATCGCAGTCAGGTGGCGCTATTGGAATATATCAAAAATCAGTAAAATATTTTCAAAGCGATAATCATTTATTACCTAATATTCTTTATGCCACGAAAATTAATAGTATATTACTTGATATAATGTATTAAGCGATATACTAGCTAGACGCAGCAAGCTTTTTCAGGAGAGTTACTTCATTTGAACTAAGCAATGTAGGTTTATTCTCATTCACCCAAGCTAACGCTCCTTCCGCTAGCCCCGCAATCGCTTCTTTTAATGACAGGGTTTGTTGTTTTTCAGACTGAATAATCCCAAGTGTATGCATTTGTTGCCACTCGCTTTCAGGCCTAAGCTTATAGGTACAGTCCCAGCATTCACTGAATATATCTGAGAAATGAAATCCTAGTGTTGACCCTTTTATTAAAGCAATTTGTAGTATATCTTTTGCCTGTGATAACGAAAATTTGTTGTCTAACGCTTTATTAGGAGGAAAAGCTGTTATATCAATGCCGAACGACTTCAATTCTTCTTTAGTATAAATATCAAAAAACGTCTTACCTTTAGTGTCAATTTTTAATAAAGAGGTGGCTAACTGGTCACGAAATTCAATAAACAGTTTCTCTGAGTCATCTGGTCTCGGAAATAATAATTTTCCTAATAACATTGGTTGACCTTTCAATCCATAACCAAGGGCTCCAGCTTGCTGATAAACGAATGGTCCTACTGTTGAAAATAGGCTGCCTAGCCTGATAAAAGGCCCTCCAAATATTCCTTTTTCACTGGCTTGTTGTAGAAAAGCTACCGCAAAATCGATTAAAAAGGTCTCCAATACCACACCTCCATTTGATTTTGAGATATTTTACTCTGCTAACTGTCAAGCTGTCTAGTACTGAAGAGACTGCAGCTCTTCTAATTGGTGGTGGGATCAGTAGCGACGGAACCTGTGGCTAAGCGGTGGACTATTTTATTTTAAAACGAAAAAGGCAGGCCATCTCCGCTCCGCATTGATAATCTTGGTAGCGTGGTTTGGATCTGAACTAGCGATCCCCCGGATTATGACCCCACCTTGTTATCATCCTGACGCTTTATATTGAGCGCCGCCTGATAGTAAGGATGAGTTGAATGTCCCGACCGCGGCCACCTGAGAGCAAAACGGCAGCAAAGAGATGCCCGCCGGATGGACTAGGAAAAATGACGCCGCCTGCCGCCGGAAGTCGTAAGCGCATAGTACGGTGCAAAATCATACGGATGCCCGATTCACAACCGCTGCATCGAGTAGGATAATAGATAGAGAAAAGCTTAGTCGAGTACATGACAGGGAGGCAGGAACATGAACAACCGTAAGAAACTGTTAGCCATCCTCGGTGACGACAGGGAGCTTCTCACCCTGTTCAGCGGTGTCGTCCTCAGCGGCATCGCCCTGGTAACACTGGCGGTCACCGCAGGCATCTGGTATTTTTAAATAACCGCCATCGCAGGGAGCTTGAGCGGTAATTCAATCTCAAGCGAAACAGGTAACGCAGGGGCAGGTCCGAAGACCTGCCCCTGCTTATTTACGTAAAAGACGCTAATCAGGTATTATGAAAAAAAGGAGCAGACTCCCGGTCGGCACCACACGGACTGAACCAGGTCCACCGTACCGGACGGCTGCCCCGGAATGCGAAGTGAGAAACGATGGCACGGCTGTTCATCTGGCTGATAATTATAGCGGTCGGCGCTTTTATAATCTGGAAGTTGACCGCCGGGTGAACCGGTAACGTCCCGGACTACAGTGAGCCGAAACCATGGAGCAGCTATCGCAGGACGCTTTTATGCAGCGGCTTGCAGGTGACCAGCGCCGGCCGACCGCAGGGAGGACTGGCCGAACCACGGCAGGTAACATGGCAGTTGGCGGTGCAGCCGGGAACGGAATGGAACCTGCCGTCAAGCCCTCTTGCGGAAAACGGCAGGGGAAATCCTTCACAGTGGGCAATCCCCTCCGAATCGCTCTCCGCTGCGCTGAGCTCCTGGCAGGTGGCGTAGGTCATACCCCTGGCTTCAGCCAGCTCCCGTACTCTGCGGTGAAATTCAAGCCTTAAGTCCCTCCGGAGCATGTAGCCCCGCCCGGCCCAGCCCACCTCGTACCTGTACTCCTCGGCAAACGCAGCGGCAGCCGGCGGCGAATGCGCCCGGATAGTCTCAAACACCCGCTGCCATGCGCTTTCACCCTTACCTTCAATTGCCCGATCAGGTCTCCTGGACAGCCTCCCGGTACTGGAGACCAGATGACCGGCGCCCGCCGCCGAGAATGCGTCGACCAGCCCGGCTACCTTGCCGAACCAGCTATCACCATATAACGCCTGGAATAGATGGATAAACACCGGATCGAATCGGACCACGGTATGGATACCCAGGCCGGAAAGCCTGCTCACTGCCGATAACCTGGCATCAAAAGGCGGCGCCTGCGGGGAGAGGAGCCGCAATATTTCGCCGGTCCCCTCGATGGTTATGGCGATCAGCTTCGGCTCGTATCCGGCAAACCCGGGCAGGTCCAGCAAAAAGGTGGGATCGCCCTTGGTCGTTATAGCGAAGGAGACGCCGTAGTCCATAAGGACCCGCACCAGCCTCACCACCTCGGACCTCAGCTCCGGAATATCCTGGCAGGGGTCGGAGATGTTGGATATCGAAACCGGCGGGCAGAGGTTTAGCTTCCTCAGGTCCTTTTCTACCAGCTCGGGAAGATTATTATAAATCAGGGTGTCTTCCGAGTAGTCGGAGTAGATAGCCCCCCTGGCATAACAATAGAGGCACCGGTGCCGGCAGTGCTCCGGTCCCGGCGGAGTGACGTTGACGATCCAGCAGTGCAAACACTTGCGCTGCGGGCTGGAATAGGGAAAGTCATGAAAGGTGGAACCTTTTTTATTGACCAGCCTGACGGGTGACATTGTCGTTTTCCGTGAGCAGGTCTTGCGGCAGACTAAAATCCCTGCTGTTTATACTTATTCACCAGCCTGGCATAGAAGTCTATACTGAACTGGATCTGGTCCAGATGCTCAGGCGAGGTCTCGCCTTTTCTTTTGGCCGGTATGCCGACGGCCACAGACTTGGCCGGTATCTTCGATTTGGGCGCTACCAGGGCGCCGGCGCCGATGATGCAGAAATCACCTATGTCCACCTCTTCCAGGATAGTAGCATTATTGCCGACCAGGACGTTGTTGCCAATGCTCTTGCAGTGGACTATCACTCCGTGACCGACGACTACATTGTTCCCGATGGTGAGATCGCCTTCGGTATGCACCACGCAGTTGTCCTGGATATGGACATGGTCCCCTATGGTTATTTTATCGACGTCACCCCTGACAACCACTCCCGGCCAGATGCTGGAATGCTCGCCGATCTCCACATCGCCGATAATATAAGCAGCTTCGCTAATCAATGCTGAAGGTGCTATCCGGGGGCTCTTGCCATCGAAGCTTTTTATCATGCTCACTCCTCGTTTGAAATTCTTCTGGCCCGTAACCGGGCCGGTGAAGTTATAATTACCTGAAGGTCAATGCTATCACAACCAGCCTTTCAACCGCTTGAAAGCTGCTATTTTTTCCGTATCGCCGACCCTGGCTTTCTTCAGCGCATTATGAAGCAACTCTATGCTCCTATCGTAGGTCTTCCGGTCCACAGGATAGGGATGTCCATCTTTGCCGCCGTGGGCAAAGCTGTACCTGGCAGGATCACGAAGGCTCACCGGGACCTCATACACGATCTCCGAAATCAGGCTCAGGGCGCGCAGGGTTTTCGGCCCGACGCCTTCCAACCCCAGCAGCGTTGCAAAGTTTTCCGGCTGCCGCTCGAAGGTGCGGAGAAAAATCTTGGCCAGGCGGTCGGGGTGGATATCCCGGAGCTCCAGGTGGTGGCGGCGCGGAAGGTCCAGCGTCTTGAGCCTTTTCAACTGGCTGACGAGCTTCTCCGGTCTATCCTCAACGGTCAGGTGGGTGATCGTGTCACGCGCCTGTTCACTTTCAGCGGCTACCAGGTTCAAGACCTCGCCTTTCCCCTGGGAACAGATGGCGGAATGGGGCTCGCAGACAAAGTCGGTTACTCCTTCGCTCAGCCAGTGGTAACGCCGGGCATACAGGTTGATCTCATTCATCCCCTGCTGAATGACCGACCATTTGCCGTCAGCGGTGAAAAAAAAGGTGTGATGATAGAGCTGGTAGCCATCCTGGAGTGCCGAGTTGTCCACCTTGGCCGACATACGGCTGGCATAGACGAGGGAGGACGGGTCCGTTTTCAGAACCTGCCCGAAGCTCTCTATCTCCGCCGGTGTTTTCCGTGATGTCCTGCCTTTGCCGCCGGCAATAAACAGGCCCAGGTCGGTTTGCAGCCCCCTTGTCCCCTCTTTCAGAGCGCCGCATACAGTAGTCGTCACGCCACTGGAATGCCAGTCATAGCCCAGAACACAGCCCAGCGCCTGAAACCAGAAAGGGTCTGACAGGCGGCGGAGCATTTCCTGCGGACCGAATTCGGTGACGATAGCAATGGTAATTTCCCGTGCCAGCCGGGTCATGCGGCTGAACAGCCAGGGAGGCGCTTTACCACCGTGGAGGGGCAAATTGGTAATTCCGGTCCTCTGCGGCGATTTCGTCATAGCACTACATAATTATCTTCAAATATGAATATGCCGTCAATTTCGGTATAAGCAGCGTACCGGGTAGCTGCCTGTATATGCTTCGGCGGCCCGGCAGGACGTCCTGACCTGTTAGCTGCGAGGGTTAAGCTGGTTGTCCCCTTCGTAACCGTCAGCGACAGTATCATCTTCTTCAGCCAGCATTGACCGCGTCTCCCTGGGACCGGACCTGCTCCTGAGTCCCATAAAGAGAATGAGAGCGAACGAATAGAGGACCATCACCAGTGACTTCTCGAACAGCCAGATCAATACCAGAAAAACTGGGGCGACAGCGCCAATGGCGATGATAATGCGGCGGGTGAGTATAAAAGGAATGGACAAGAGGGCGAAGGTAATAATCATTGTCTCCGGTGCCAGCACCAGAAAAATACCCATGAACGTGGCTGCGCCTTTGCCGCCCCGGAAACCGATATACACCGGATAATTATGGCCGACGAGAGCCGCAAAACCGGCTCCAAGCACCCAGGGCTGTGAAACATCGAGGGCCAGAGCGATACCTATAGAGGCAGCCCCTTTTATTACATCGGCCGCCCATACAATTATTCCGTACCGGCGTCCGATTTCCCGGAAGACATTCGCTGCCCCCACATTTCCCAGACCAAGCTGCCTGATGTCCAGACCCCGGCTCAACCTCGATATTATATACGCCGAGGGAATAGAGCCCAGAAGATAGGCAACGAGTAGAGCAGTTACATTCTGCAGCATACGTACAGTCCCTTACTTCATCAATCTTTCATTATCTTCATTTGCACGGATATTGTCAATTTCTTACCGGTGCCGCTCCCGTTCCGCTTCTCAGGCATGTTTTGCAGCCTGCGCAATGATATCAGCCAGGTCATCGACAACAGCCGCGATAATCTTTTCCCCCGTTTCCCTGCTGGCAACCGTGGGGTCCCCCATTACCCCCGGCGACGTTCCCATTTTGGGAAATTTCTTACGGGAATGAAACGTTACCGGGCCTCGACCCCCAACTCCAACATACCTCTCTGATAACGAATAGCCCGGCCGGTCTTCAACAGCCTTCTCCATATGTACGTTTTCAGGCTGGATAACCAACATGAGCGAGGTCTCCAGCTCATCTGCATGAAAGCCCAATTCACTGGACTTTCGTATCCTGGGAATAACATCGAATCCCAACTTCCACCAGTCGACCAGATACAGTCCTGTCTCCGGAAACTCGATGGATGTTTTCCCGAGCGCAAGTGAAAGAGGTGCGCTATTAGGAAAATGTCCGTTAACAAGAATAATAGTATTGAATCCCTGACTTATAAAGCCGCGAATAATATCGCCGATAACCAGAAGTAGTGTATCCACCGATACTCCGATAGTCCCGGGAAATTTACTGAAGTCCCCCTGCACCCAGGTGTACTCAATAGCAGGAGCAACCAAAACACGGATGTTTCCATCGCCGGTAACCTTTTTAGCTGCTTGCTCTGCGATGTATGTGGCACAGCAAGAATCAACATTTAAGGGAAGATGCAGGCTATGCTGCTCCATGCTGCCAACCGGTAATAAGACTACATTTGGCCTTTTTAATACCTCCGCTACTTCAGGCCAGCTCAGTTCATTCAGCTTTACTTTTTCCATTTGTGCCACCTCCTAACATCGTTTATACGGAAAGTTGGAATCCTGTTAATAAGAGTATTTAATATTTTAAATATTTTATCAACCCCATCCCCTGTGTCCCCTTCCCCTTGACAAGGGGAAGGGGAGAAGATTTGGAAGAGGGGCTAACGCCCCTCTTAAATGCCCTCCTATTTTGTCCTGATGCTGGTCAAAGAGAGGCGAAGCCTGTCATACCAATAATCTTCTAACCTCTTTGAGGGAGAGGGAGATAAAGTGGGTAAAGGTGTTCTTGATTGGGCTGAGGAAACTAAAATATGAAGCTAAAATTGAGGCCTTTTAAAAGTAAATGGCCTCTAACCTTGTGCTGGGAGTGATGCTAGTTATTTTGTCTTTATACAAGTCAACAGTCTTTCTTTCTAATTCCTCGACGTCTTTCTCCATAATCGATCTCTCCCTGATCTTGCGAAAAAGCTTCTATTTCCTCAGGTACTACATGAGGGAGTAACGCAATTATGCGGGGTATTTCATTAACACCCTTAATTCTTATATCACGAAAATCACTACTGGTGTACTTGGTATTCTCATCTACAAATCGGTACATTTTAATTATATCTTCTCGTCTTAAAGGCTTTATTGTATCGTCGTCTAAAGACTTCAGGTTAAGTACTCTATCAGCCACTTCCACTATTTTGTACTCTAGTTTCCTCTCAATAGAGCAGAATTTTGTTCCTTCGCTTTCTTTAACCTTTTCCCATAGTTGTTCAGGATTTAATAATAATGGCATTTTTTGCCCCATTTTTTTTTAGTAATATTAGCACTCAAATTCACAGTACCCGTTTTAACCTCGTGCCGGGCGTGATACCGGGGATGCGGCCCCGCTTGGCGATTGCCTTGCCTTCGATTTCGTGGAGGTCTGCGGTGAAATCTATAGGTTTGGCACCGCTGATATAACTGCCGGCTCCGAAGAAGTCAACCGGAGCTCCCTCATCCAGCAGGTTATTGATGCGCTCCGGATTAATGCCGCCGCTGACGAAAATTTTTACATTCTGGAAACCGGCCAGGTCAAGCCTGGCCCTGGTCTCTTTAACCAGGTCCGCGGTGACACCGCCCCGCTCGGAGGGCGTGTCGAGCCGGACGCCCTGTAGTTTACCGCCCAATGCCCGGGCTACGATTACGCTCTCCTCCGGCTCATCTCTGAACGTGTCTACCAGGGAGATGCGGGGCACATCATCCGGCATATGTTTATCGAAGAGAAGTGTGGCTCTGGCAGTATCTCCCACGATTATGACCAGGGCATGCGGCATTGTTCCAGAAGGCTGGATACCGGCCAGTCTGGCCCCGGAGACGCTGGAACAGCCGGCGCAGCCGCCGACCACAGCCGCATAGTCCATAACACCGGCTACCAGCGGATGGACATGGCGGGCGCCAAAGCTGATAACAGGAATGCCTCTGGCAGCATCAACACATTCCCTGGCGGCAGTCGCCCAGCCGCTGCAATGAGTCAGCATACCCAGATAGACAGTCTCATAAACTCCATAGCTTTGATATGGGGCAGTTATGCGTAAAACCACCTCCTTCTTCTGAAACGGCTCACCTTCAGATAATGCCCAGACCTGGCTTTTGTCTCTGGGCAGTACTTTTTCCAGCAGTGCTTTTACTTCCTCCATACCGCACAGTATACCGGGGCGGCTGGGAAATACCTCCATGGTGGCAACAGGATTGACGCCTTCTTTGTTAAGGATCTCCACGCCGCGTATGAAATAGATGTCAGAACTATCTCCGGCTACTATGGAATCAGGAATGACAAAACCCGGCTCCCGCTCCTGTCCGACCGTGGCCCTGTACAGGCTGGCTCCCAGGACCTTTTCCATATGCTCCAGGGCGAAATGGTGGGCTTTATCGTTAAAAGAGGCAACACAGTCTACCGGCACCTCAACCGGGTAATCACGGTTTCTGGCATCAGCCACACTATGCAAAACACAAATGTCAGTGCAGACGCCGCATATGATCACTGCTTCGGGTCCAAGTTTCTCAAGCCGTTTCTCCAGGTCCGTACCGAAAAATCCGCTGAAGCGTTTTTTAGGTATTACTTCAGCCGGATATCCGGCAAGCTCGGGTATGATTTCAGCCTCAGCCGTGCCCTCAATGCAGTGAGGCGGAAACATAGCAAATTCAGGGTCATCGGGTGTATGTTGATCACACAAATAAAATAGTTTTGAACCATGGCCTAATTCTTTTTCCAGAAGTTTCTGAACGTTGGGGATGATGCGGCGAGCCCTGTCGCCACAATACAGGGGATATCCTTCCTCCAAAAAGCCACGGACCATGTCTACTACTATTACAGCTCTAGACATAGCTCTGCCTCCTCTTTTTTATGTTAAGAGTTATTCTACCTGTTCTTGATTGATTACTCTAGCCATCTCGAAAGGATCGCTGGAGATAACACTGGCGGCATAGAGCTCCATACTACCGAAATCGGAAGACCCGTCCCAGGGATAGCCGCGGTCTACTATCCTGGTGATTACCGGGAAATTGTTCCAGTCTTCGACGACCGGACTGAGGGGTGGATAAGCCATTCCTACATTGAATGCGGTAACGTGCAGTTTATCCCGAA
Source organism: uncultured Dehalococcoidales bacterium (assembly GCA_964596125.1). Classification (GTDB taxonomy): domain Bacteria; phylum Chloroflexota; class Dehalococcoidia; order GIF9; family UBA5629; genus CAZQRP01. The sequence continues at coordinate 44,665 of CAZQRP010000007.1, forward strand.
AACAGGCAAGGACTTCATAGACTCTTTCCCCGAGCGAATGATTTAACTCCGACGAAAAGAGCATGATTTCCTTTTCCTTAATTGGTGTTAAGCAGGCAATAACTCTGGTCCCGTTTTTTCCCAGGGCTAATCCTAAATCGGCGTGTACCCGGTACAAATCATCGAAATAATCGGAATCAAATTCACCTTTATATCGCAGGGCAGCATGACGCAGCGCTTCAATCTTGGCATAGTGACTACCACGGCCCAGTATTACCTGGGCATGGCCGTGAGCCAGACTTGCACCGGCTTTCTTCAGTGAGTTCCACAAGAAAAAATAATACTTCGCCGATGGATCGAACCGGTGAGCTTCTTGCGCCCATTTCCAGCCGGTATCAAGATAATCGATTACTTTCTCCCTGGTGAACGCAAGAGGATTATAATCGTTGAAGATTATTATGCCATGAAGCCCTTCATATTTAGCAACATTACTGGCGGTGACGGAATATTTGCCGTAAATTCTACCGAAAGGGTCCTCAGGTGTGTCTTCCAGGGGTTTAGCCAGCGGGTCAACTTTAGCTCTGTCCAGGACTCTGGCTTCCACTTTCAGTCTATCTTCAAACTGCTTGGGGCGCAGGGCTCGCAGGGGATTGAACATAGACCCTTCGAACGTAATCAGGTTGGTAATTTTGATGATTTTTTGCTCAGATACTGCGTCCGCCGAGCCAAAGCGCTGCTCAATCCAGGGCAGCATCGTATCGGGTGGTCGAAGGCTGCCTGTTGTGGTTGTAACCGAAAATATACGCCGGAAAAGCTTCTTTGCTCTCTCAGGCAAGGCCTCCACCAGGGTATCGAGGTCAGCAATACTTTGGCTGGCTGGGCTCATTAGTCGCCTCTAAGGTATGTTCATACTCGTCCAGCAAACTGACGGCTTCAGCTACGTCACCTTTTTCTATAGCAGTTACGGTATTTTCCAGGATAGCAGTCTCGTAGGCCAGGCACGCGGCTATATCATCGACGGCCCCGCAGCAGACACCCATATCAGCACGCCATAGAATGGCCTGCTTTATCTCCAGCATTCTTCTTACATCATCAAGTGCCTCTTGTGTCAATTCGGGGTCTTCCAGCTTCCGCCTGGCAGCCCTGACACTATCTTTATTCACTATGAACATCTTTTCCCTTATAACTCCTAATGTCTGAAATGGCGTATACCGGTAAAGACCATAGCCATATTATACCGGTCTGCCAGAGCTATCACTTCACTATCCTTTACGGAGCCTCCGGTCTGTATAACTGCGGTTACTCCGCCTTTTGCCGCAACTTCAACGGTGTCAGGAAAGGGGATCATAGCATCGGATGCGAGGACACTGCCCTTTGCAGCATCACCGGCTTTTTGCAAAGACAGCTCCACGCTGACCACCCTGTTGGGCTGACCGGCCCCCATACCGAGCATCGTATTATCTTTTGCCAGGGCAATGGCATTGGACTTAATATGTTTCATCAATTTCCAGGCGAACAGAAGGTCTCGCAGCTCAGCTTCTGTCGGCTCGCGCCGCGACACAGTCCTCGGCTTGAACTCTCCCTCGGTATAGTAGTCACTATCCTGGACCAGGAAACCACCGCTGATAGGACGTATATCAAAGCCGCCAGTCTGATTCGAGTCCGCCTGACCAGGCAATGAAAGAAGACGCAGGCTCTTTTTACGGCTGAGCAGGTTAAGCGCTTCATCACTGTAGCCCGGTGCAATAATTGCATCATAATGGTTTTTATCAATTTCGGTGGCAAGTGCGATGTCAATGGGTTGATTGACGGCAACGATACCACCGAATGCGGATACCGGGTCACCGGCAAGGGCCCTCCGGTATGCTTCGATCAGGTCATTATTGCTGCAAAGTCCACATGGATTAGTATGTTTGATAATAGCTATGGTCGGGTCATCAAAATCGCAGGCTGTGCTCCAGGCAGCTTCAAGATCGAGAAAGTTGCTAAAAGAGAGTTCGGGGCCGTTCAGTTGCTTAACCGAAGTCATACCCATCTGCTTCTGTCCTACGGTCTGCTCAACATATAGTGCCGCCTTCTGGTGGGGATTCTCTCCGTAGCGGAGGTCGTAGAGCTTTTTCATGGCAATTGTCATATCTTCTGGCAGGCTACCATCATCCCTCAGGTACTGGGCAATAGCCGTGTCATACAGAGCTACATGCTGGAACGCCTTTTGAGCTAACCTTTTCCGTTCTTTCAGGTCAATAGTGCCCTGGCGTAACTTTTCCACCGTGATAGTGTAGTCTTGAGGGTCAACAACCACTAGCACCGAGGGGAAATTCTTGGCAGCCGCCCTGATCATAGTCGGCCCGCCGATATCAATGTTCTCCAGTGCTTCATCAAGTGAAACACCCTCTTTGGCTACCGTCTGAACGAAAGGATAGAGGTTTATGACCACAATATCGATAGTTTGAATGTGGTTTTTAGCCAGTTCTTCAAGGTGCTGTGGTACGTTGCGTTTGGCCAGGATGCCGCCGTGGACTGCGGGATGAAGTGTCTTCACCCTGCCATCCAGAATCTCGGGAAAGCCAGTCAACTCTGAGACACTGTGTACTTTAACACCAGCCGTTTCCAGAGCTTTTTTGGTACCTCCGGTGCTGAATATCTCGATATCAAGCTCCTGCAAATGCCGGGCAAAATCGGTCAGGTTTGACTTATCAGAAACGCTGACGATAGCACGCATTGGACCCTCCTACGATATGATTACTCGCTCCCCCCCGCTGGCCTCTATTACTTTACCAATAACTTTTGTTTCAGGCAAGGCAGACAAAACATGAGCGGCTTGTTGGGGAGAACAGACAATTGTCATACCTGTTCCCATGTTAAATACCCGGTACATTTCCATTTCTTCGATGTTCCCCCGCTCCTGAATGAGATTAAAAATAGGCGGGACCTGCCATGTATTCTTATTTATGTGAGCACCAAGATCCTCCGGTAGTATTCTCGGTACGTTTCCAATAAACCCGCCACCGGTTATGTGGGCCAAACCTTTAATTACCGGCAGCAATGGCTTGAGTCGAGGATAGTAGCAGCGATGAGGTTCCAGAAGCTCTTCCCCGAGGGTACGTCCTAGTTCAGGATAGAATACGTTAAGTACTGATGAGTCCCGGCCGATTTTCAACGTCTTGCGCACCAGCGAGTAGCCATTGGTATGCAGTCCGCTTGAAGGCAAGCCAAGGATACTATCGCCAATAGCTATGGTGCTGCCATCGAGTATATTTCTCTTTTCCATAACGCCTACCACAAAGCCAACAAGGTCATAGTCATCCTTACGATATACTCCGGGCATCTCGGCAGTCTCGCCACCGATCAATGCGCAGCCGGTATCGCGACACGCCCGGGCCAGGCCACTTACAATTCTTTCAATCCTCTGCGGCACCAGCTTGCCCGCAGCGATGTAGTCGAGGAAGAACAGCGGCTCAGCACCGCAACTCAATATATCATTGACACAATGATTGACCAGGTCAATGCCTACCGTATCATGCTTATCTAGAAGTGAGGCGATTTTCAGCTTGGTGCCCACACCATCGGCGCTGGATATCAGAACCGGCTCTTCATAGCCTTTGAACTCAAACATGCCCCCGAATAGACCAATCTCAGTTAGCACTTCAGGGCCGAATGTAGACCGGGCATGTTGTTTAATCAGCTCTTTGGCTTTATCAGCAGCCTCGATATCAACGCCTGCTAATTGATAGGTATACCTATCTTTCGATTTCACTCAAACTCCTCGAAGGTAGGGTTTCCAGTGCCAGTTTATCCATCTCCAGTTGCACAGGGATAGGATAATCTCCGGTGAAGCAGGCCATACAAAATATCTCCCTGGGCAAATCCACAGCCTCAATAAGACCTTCGATGCTGAGATAACCGAGTGAATCGGCGCCGACGGCGTCTCTAATTTGCGGTATGGTTTTCTGGGCAGCGATAAGCTCCCACCTGGTAGCCATATCAACGCCAAAAAAGCAAGGGTGACGTATGGGCGGGGCACAAATGCGCAGATGTACCTCCCTGACACCGGCACGCCTGAGCAGGTTTATTACTCTCGGAGTAGTAGTGCCACGGACAATACTATCGTCCACAGCTACCAATCTTTTACCGGCAATAATTTCTGAAAGCGGATTAAATTTCAGCTTGACACCAAGGTCTCTCAACCTCTGATCAGGCTCAATGAAGGTACGTCCGACATAACGGTTCTTCAGCAGACCTTCACAGTAAGATACCCCTGAGGCGCGAGCATACCCGATTCCGGCAGCAGTGGCCGAGTCAGGAACACCCATCACCAGGTCCGCTTCAACCGGATGTTCTCGAGATAATATTTTGCCCATAGCCTGCCGCGCCGGATACAGTAATTTACCCTCGATGATACTGTCAGGACGAGCGAAATAGATGTATTCAAAGATACACAGGCCTTTTCTATCGCTCTTCTCCTTAAAACTCTGGACTCCGTTATGGTTGATAAGCACTATTTCACCGGGTTCGATTTCTCTAATAAACTGGGCTCCAATGTGATCAAAGGCACAGCTCTCGGAAGCAATTACCCAGCCGCCATCAATAGTCCCCAGGCAAAGCGGCCGTACTCCCATGGGATCGCGGACTCCTATCAGCTCATTGTTGGTCATGATCACCAGAGAATAGGCTCCCTGAATGCGATGCATAGCATACCTTATCTTCGATACCAGACTTTTTTCTGTTGAAGATAAGATAAGACACGCGATAACCTCAGAATCTGTGGAGGTTGAGAATCTGTAGCCATGCTCGGAAAGTTCGTTGTGGAGCAGTTTAGCATTGATTATATTACCATTATGCCCCAAAGCTATAGAGTGAGCATCCGACTCTACCAGAATAGGTTGCGCATTGATAGGGTGACTCGAACCCGTGGTGGAATAGCGATTGTGACCAATGGCAATATGACCCTCAAGCTGGCTTAAATCATCTTCAGTGAAGGCTTGAGCAACCAGTCCCATGGCGGTGTGCAGGTATATGTGTTTCTTGTCAGTGGTAGCTATTCCGGCGCTCTCCTGCCCTCGGTGCTGAAGAGCGTAGAGACCGAAGAAAGTTAGTCGGGCAACATCTTCGTTTGGTGCATAGATCCCGAAAATACCGCAGCTTTCGTGCATAACTACTTTCTATATTTGATTATAATTCTTTTTCTGGAAGGGGGTCAATCCTGTATATCCAACTGACAACCAGTAACTCATCATGCAGAAACCATGATTCCAAAGTAAAAAGCTATAATGTTAGCTGAAATGAAAAGACTACCGGTATATTCTATCATTTGCCGTTCCACACGTTTACTCTACTACCTGTAGAAAATATCCAGGTGAAAAATGCAAACTATCGTCCTGTCTACCTAGCTTTCACCTTTTACATTTTTTCTAAGCCAGGTTAAGGCAGTATCTATAGCCCTGTCTTCAAGGCGAAGCCGGTGTCCTGCACCGGTAATTATAGCTATCTCTTTTGGTTCTTTTGCCTGTTCATAGAGCCTGGACGCATGTTCTACCGGTACTAACTCATCACTGTCACCATGAATTAAGAGCAGGGGACGGGGTGAGATTTTATCTATCCAGCGAATAGGCGAAATCGTATCGAAGCCCTCAAGCCACTCGTCTATTGAATGAGGGAAATCTTCGTCTCTGATGGCACCTATGTTACGAAAATGGTTAATCAGAGACTCACCCTGATTATCTTTCAGGAAACTGAAGTACGCCGGGCAGGCTAACGTTACCACATAAGATATCCTTGCATCAGTGGATGCCACGTACACACTGACTGCGGCACCACCGCTGGAACCAAGAAGAGCAAGCCTCGACCTGTCTACCTCTTCGAGGCTGTACATATAATCTATGGCAGCTTTTAAATCATAGCTCCAACCCAGAAGGTCGATGTTGCCCTGGCTCCGTCCCGTTCCCCGGAAGTTAAAGATGAGAGTCATAAAACCGGCGGCGCAGAACTTCTCAGCTAAAGCGGGATACCCGTGCTCAGCCGGATTATAAATAGTGGCAGGGATACCATGGCAGAGACACAGGGCCGGGTAAGGCTGCACACTCGTGTCCGGAAAGAAGACTTCAGCGGACAGTTCGATATTATCAGCTTTGAGAAAGATGTTTTCCCTTTTCATTTTGCCAACCTATGGTAAGCTAACATGCTGGTCGAGTGCATGTACAGAAGAATAGAAAACAAGATCCAAATAATTGAAAGGTCACCGCCTTCATTATTTATCAGGCCCTATTTTAACTCACTTTTAATGCTATAAGAAATTCTTTATTCCCCTCAGCACCCAGAATGGGCGAGGCAATCAAGCCATCCAATCTCAGACCATGGTCTATCGCCCAGGCAATAAACCGCCCCAGGGCCCGGGCGTGGACTTGAGGATCTTTGATTATACCCCCTTTGCCGACTTCCGCCCGCTTCGCTTCAAATTGGGGCTTGAACAGGACAATGATACATCCCGGCCTAACGAGATGCTCTTCTATGTTTGACATTACTTTAGTCACCGAAATAAAGGACAGGTCTATTGCTGCCAGGGCTGCTGGTTCAGGCAGGAAGAAGGGATAATGAACATTGGTTTTTCCCATGACAACTACTCTGGGGTCCTGCCTGAGTTTAAAGTCGATCTGACCATAACCAACGTCTATTGCATAGACTCGCTTGGCTCCTCTCTGTAACAGACAATCAGTAAAACCTCCGGTAGCTGCGCCGACATCCATAGCTATCTGAGACGTGACATCGATCCCGAACACCTCCAGAGCATGATCCAGCTTGATACCCCCACGGCTCACAAAAGGCGGCTTCCGGGCTAACTCTATGGTAGAATTTTCATCGACCAGACTGCCCGGCTTGATAATTACCTTTCCACGTACCGTCACTTCACCAGCCATAATCAATGCCCGGGCTTTACTTTTATTTCCGGCAAGCCCTGTTTCAACTAACAGACTGTCCAATCGCTGCTTTGGCATGGTCTGATCATAAAAAAATTCATATAGTATTACCGCCCGGTTACCAGTGACCACAAAGCTCTTAGCGGTCTCAGCTTGATGAATGGCGCAGGTACCTCCAGTTGAATCTTCTCAGCTACGGGGAACCTGTTGATCTGGTCAACCTGCTCCTTCAAATAGGATAGCTCCTGATGGTTATTTTTAGACATTATCTCTTCTATCCGGTATGCCATCTCCCGCGCTGCTTTAATGCGCCGCTCGCTTATCCCGGCTAATTTCCGAGATATTACTCCATATTTAACTTTCAGGTCATTCAGGCGCAGAATTGCCTCATAAGAAGCATCGACAATCTGCTGGCGAGTCATCCACTCCGTCTCATAGTTCAGCGAATATTTCCAGGTAGGTGACAGCAGAGCTTGACGATGTTCTTCCAAAGTCCGGAAAAGGACACGGTATCCGTATCGCTCCGGGTGCTCAAAGCCCAGACTGCCAGGATCAAGGAAAGGTGCTAACGGAGAGATAAACAACGAGAGCCTCTTATCACCATTGAACTTTTCTAACAGGTAGTCACAATAGTCAATGGTCTCCATTACGGACTGCGGGGTCTGCTCCGGGAGTCCAATCATAAAGAATATGTCAAGCCGCCCGCAGCCAACATCAAGAGCATCTGCAATGGTCTGCTCCATACCATCATTGGAATAATTCCTGCCGATAATTTTTCTGATTGCAGGGTCATGAGACTCAGGAGACATCTCCAGGCAGAAGTCAGGACAGGACTCGCTCATCCGGCGCAGAAAGTCCTTCGGAGCGGGAGAGAATAGCTCGAATATAAACTGGTTCCTCACCTTTTTCTTTCGAAGCAAGCTCAGAAGCTCGCCGGCATAGGTCCCCCCCGGCTGCTGCAGGTCACCAAGGACGAAGATCGGGCCATTGCTGAAGCGTGAAATCTGCTTGATATCTCGAGCAACCGATTCCGGCGATCGAAAAACCGCTTTGTCACGATTATAAGAGCTCCGGAAAGCTGCTGCCGAACCTCCACAAATGACACAGTTATGGGTACAGCCACGGCAGGTAAGCGCCGCAGTTATAGGATAGCGGATCCAGTCCTTGACAGGAGCATAACTGGCAAGGTCGCGATACCTCATGACGGAGCGTACCACATTACCATAGTGATTTATCATGACATCGCTCAGGTCATCTGGAACGTGAGTGAAGGGATTTTCGCGTATCGTACCCTGACTGTCCCGCCAGGCAAGATTAGGCACTGTTTCCGGCTCCCTGCTATTCACAATACAGTCCATCAACTGCCGGAACGGTTCCTCAGTCGAGTCACCTCTGAGTACATAGTCTATTTCGGGATACTGAAGCAGATCCCTGTAATAATAGGAAGATGAAAGTCCACCGAAAACCAGTTTTGCTTCCGGGTGGTACTTTTTCACTATCCTCGCCACCTCAACAGAACCATGGGCATGGACCATCCAGTGTAAATCGATACCGAAGACCGGTGCCTTCAGGCGTTGTATCAATGCTTCGGCGTTAAATTTCCTGTCATTAAGCATACGCACCGCAAGGTTTATAATGCGCGCACGATAGCCGGAACGCTCCAGGTATTCAGCTATACTGGTGATCCCGATTGGATACATTTCAAACGCAAAGGATGGCGGGATCAGGTCACTAACCGGTCCGTAAAGGATCGTTCTTTGACGAAAGTCATACACACTCGGTGCATGCAACAGTATCAGGTCAACCGACATAGTTATCTCTCTTCATGGAAATTCAGTAAAATCAGGGACATGATGTAAACTAGAAAATTCCCGCCAGAAGATAGCCAACACCCTGGAGTAAAATGGTCAGAAGTACAACGAGAACATTATTTGCCATAGCTTGCTGCAGCTTGCCTGTATCTTCACACCTCAGGGCACCCGAAATAGCCTTGACGGCGAAGGGAAGCGTGAGTAAAGCTACTAGAGAAAAGACAGGCATTATCGTTGTTACCACACCTCCGATTATCCACAGATAAACTGCTATCGTAAGAACTGAATAGACCACGCTTGCTTTTGCTTTCCCCATGGTGATAGGCAGCGTTTTTCTCCCCGCTTCCTTATCGGCTTCGGTATCAGGAAACTCATTAATGAAGAGCAGATTATGTACCAATATACCAGCGGGTATCGATGCGACGACAGCAGGAAGCGTGTAGTCGGCCGTCTGGACAAAATAGACCCCCAGAACCGGCAGGGCCCCTAAACCAACTCCCGGCGACCACTCAGGCCAGCCAAGCTTCGTTATAAAGGGTGTATAGAGGAGAATACATACTGCTGCGATCAGAAGTAAAGGCAATAAGAGCCAGCCTATTACCAGTACAAAATAAACGCCTATTGGCACCGCCAACAAAAAAGATACCATACCAAACCAGAAGACATGCTTCGGTTTGAGAAGAGCAGCAGGCAGCATGCCGCTGCCCCCGCTAAAGGGAGTCCTTTTAGTCTTTAGGTCTATTCCACTTCTATAGTCATGATAATCGTTCAGAACATTAACGCTGATATGACACAAAAGCAACCCAATAAAAGCAAGCAGAGCATGGCCGAAATGAAAGGCGCCATCATACCAGGCCATACAGGTGCCCAGGAAAGCTAATACGACGGAAAGAAGCAAAAACTGCGGCCGGGTTTCCAGAAACCATAGCTTCAGATTCATCTAATCGCTTAAGTATAACAAGCAGACCAACTCTTTGTCTACAATATCCATTCTACTGTTATTCCTTTTTAGTCGCATACTCAATATCGGAGAGCCTGCCGTAGCACAGTATGTAGTCTCCTGACAGTACTTTCTCCTCTGGTTGGGGAAGAGATACTATGGCATCTCCTCGCTCGATGGCTAATACAGTAATACTCCTTTGCTTAAAGTCAGCATCCTGAACTTGTCGGCCAGCTATAGGTGATTGTTCATCTACGGCAAGGCGGACTACAGCATAATCACCGGCGCTATGTACTACCTTTTCAACAATGAGCCGGGACATGTCCGTTTTTCTTCCAGTGAGTCTCAGAATGGCATTGGTTAGCCTGTCAATAAGCCCCAGCCAGAAGGCAAGGCCGATGAAAAGCAGGACAACAATAGTAAAAGCACTAATGGATATAGATGGTAGTGTGAGACCAGCACGCACGGAAAGAATGACGAGAATGATAAAGGCAACGATTCCGGTATTACCCAGTAATATAAGATAGGTAACAATCTGCCGGCGTTTGGCATGCTCTACTATCAACTCAGCTTGACTTGTCGTGAAGCCAGTGCCGGTCAATGCTGACAGAGCCTGAAAGCGAGACCTGGACCGTTCCATGCCAGTTGCTTCCAGAGCGATAGAGCCAAACCACAGTACTAATAGATAGACTGCCAGAAATGCAAGCATCACCAAAATTTGCATACTAACCTCCTTAAGCTGCACTAGACATTCGATAATGTAACCGTAGTGATTATATAGTGGGGATTAAAGTACTGACAAGATACTACGCTTGCTAGATACACCAGGTGAAGCTCATATTGGTGCTTCTATCGCTACCGTCGTGCCCTTGCCTGGTTTTGAATCTATCTTCAGGCTACCACCTACCAAACGTATACGCTCTTGCATTCCAGCTAAGCCAAGCTTACCATCCCGGGCCAAATCGCCTATGTTCCCGCTCAGTTTAAAGCCTTTGCCATTATCACGTATGTTTACCTGTATCACAGCATCCTCAAACTGTACTACAACTTTGGCCTCAGTCGCCTGAGAATGCCGCCATATATTTCTCAGTGCTTCCTGAGAGATACGAAAGAGCACTAGCTCCAGTTCTTCCGGGAGCCGGCGTTCGGAACCGTGTACTTTGACCTTTGTCGCTATCCCCGAATATTCCTCTACCTTAGAGGCCAACCACTCCAACGCAGGTAAAAGTCCAAGACGGTCCAATGCATCCGGACGCATATCCTGGCTCAGACGGCGGACCTCTTGTATGATAGTATTGGTCTGTTGCCACAACTGTTCTAACCTCTGCCGACTATCCTCCGTCAGCTCCCTGGCTTCAGAAGCAAGCGAATCTAATTGACGGGAGAGCACAACAAGTGCTTGAATAGTATCATCATGTAACTCACGTGAAATACGGCGTCTCTCTTCTTCCTGAGCTTTAGTAGCCTGTTGTACATAGAAACGCAGGTTCTCCTGCATCTTTTTCTGTTCAGTAATATCTCTCGCAATATGCTGAAATGCTGACGGTTTACCATTATCGAACAACATACTGGTTGCCAATTGAACAAACACCTCGCTGCCATCCTTCTTTATGAAGCGTTGTTCATAGGGCTGCTCCACAGGTTCATTGGCAAGCAGCTTGCGTCGAATCTGGCTCGCCAACTGAAGGCTTTCGTCAGATAAAAAACTTCCCACGTTCATAGTAGACAGCTCTTCTGCATTATATCCAGTAAGTTTCTCAGCAGCACTGTTCACAGCTATGATATTACCCTCCAGATTATGAAGTAAGATGGCATCATGGGCGTTTTCAAATAGCTGCCGGTACCTCTGTTCAGATGATCTCAACCCTTGCTGAGCTATTTCAAGTCGTATGCGATACTCTCGTTCTTTCCGAAGGGATACAAAACTGATAGACAATGCGTTGCCAATCAAAAAAACAGAACCCGTTTCCAGAAGAGCGTCTAAAGGACTCTGCGAAATAAAAATTGCTCGAGGCAACATGCAGGAAAGAGCGACAAGTGAGCTGATGAAAGCCCCTCTCCAGCCAAATAGAAAACCAGCCCAAACGACAGGCGCCATGTAGAATATTCTCTCAAAGGCATGGCGACTTAAGTTCAGGTCGGCCATTGCGCGTGTGAGAATACCCGGGTACGCCTGGATTTCACCGTAGTGTAAGATTGTGATAAATACAAAAATGGCTGTAATAAACCAAAAGCCCGGCCTACGAATGATCTTAATAAGCCAGTCTATCAATGAGTAGCGTGTCACAGTCTTATTTTTAAGGTATGTCGTCGAGGGTAATCCAGCCTTCTTTCAGAGCGCGCACCACCGCTTCAGTCCGCGAACTTACTCCCAGTTTATTAAAAATATTGCCCAGGTGGGCTTGTACAGTGCGCAAGCTAAGACAAAGCTCATTCGCAATATCCTGGTTACTTAAACCTCCGGTCGCCAGTTTGAGAACATTCATCTCGCGTGTACTTAGAACCGCTGTTGGCTCTCCCGTCGAAGGCATGCTTTGACCGGAAGCAAACCGGTTTAATACCTTGCGGGCAATTATCGGATGAAGTACTGACTCTCCAGCGTTTATCTGTCGTACTGCATCTACCAGTTCACGGCCACGTACACTTTTCAGCAGGTAACCAGCCGCCCCTGCTTCCAGTAGACTGAAGACGAACTGCTCATCATCATAAGCAGTAAGTATCAATATAGCTATACCAGGATAGAGAGCCTTAATCTGCTTGGTCGCCTCGATGCCATCCATTTTGGGCATAGAGATATCGATAATAGCTACATCGGGCCTGGAGCTCCCAGCCAGTTTCACTGCTTCTTCTCCATCGCTAGCCTCAGCAACTACATTCAGGTCTGGTTCCTGCTCCAGAATCCAGCGAGTACCTTCCCTTACTACAGCATGGTCTTCAGCAATGAGAATTTTAATCTCGCTCAACGGATCTCCTCTATACCTATCCTTATACATCTTACACTCTTTAGCTCAAGTTAACAATATAAATTCAATAAGCATAAATACCTAAACTTAAGAAATTATTTATAGGCGTAACACTCTATTTATTGCGATGGTAAAGTAAGTATCGCTGCGGATGTTGAGCCTGGTGACATGATGATAAGCTGATAATGGATAAGAAGTGGAGTAATGGCAACGGATTAGGAAGGAGGTGAGAACAATGCAGTGGGAGTTAATCATAGCGCTCGTAATAGCAATACCCATTATTCTCTTCCCGGCAGCATTCGTCTGGTACTTGAATATCGGCGGCATTTATGCAGCCATTAAGGAAGCACGCGCAAAGAGGGCTGCACGCGCAAAGAAGGCCGGAGAAGCATTAACACAGGAAGCACAAAAATAACAGGATAAAAATTACACAAGAAATTCAACTAGAGATATAGACTATGCAATGGGAAATAATACCGGTCGTTATATTAGTAATAGGCATTTCTATAGCTATTAAGGAGGCGCTGGATAAACGGGCCGCTCATCAACAAGGATCCGAGGATGCGTCACTTGCACATCACGACACTAATGAGCAGGATGCAGGACAAGTAGCGGAGAAAAAATTTTCCAAAGCTCAACGTCAACGATGAAAATCTACCTGGAATAACCGGAACATACTTTTTCAGGGACATACCAGAGACGTATTCAAAGCTGAAGTATGAAATACCGGTTCCCCATCGTATACTAAACGAACAGCGTTTATCAGCTCGCTATTCCCAACGCTGCTTAACAATGAGACAGAAACCCATGCCTCTATAGGGCTGAAGATCAACTTTTCACGATCGCAGGCACTTAGAACCAGCACAGTTATAGAAGGATAGTACTACTTAATCTGCAGTGAACGTAGATGCCAATCTATCATTGTTCTCAATAGGCATAAATGCTTAATCAGCCGTTAATTTTTAGGTATTTTCGGCAATCCAAAATGGGCATACTAACGGAAGTCATCTCACAATAGTTGTAGTAACGTAAGGTTAGAGGTTAGAGGCAGGAGGAATTAGTAAACGTAGCCGATGTCTCGCCGACTTAGTTCTATTGTTTATTGTTACATTCCCGTGTCAAACTCCTGCCTCAAACCGCCGTACATCAGGATTACGGCGTTTACTATAAATAATTAGGAAAGGAGGGTTCCAGATGGAGTGGCAGATTATACTTGCCATAGTGGTGGCGGTACCAATTATTCTTATCCCGGTGGCATTTATTTGGTACATAAACGTGAGCGGTCTGTACCAGGTCATTAAGGAAGCCCGCCAACGGCAAAAAAGAAGGGTCAAGACATTACAGGGAGCAGAGGAATTCGTCCGAAAGTAATACTACTCGGATGCATCCAGAAGCGAAAGGCTCTAGACAACTGCTTGTCCAGCGATACCTGACACAAACGAGTCTGTAAGGAGTTGCATTAAAGCTACCCTACCAATAATCACAGACCTTAGAGCCATGAGAGGAAAAGAGTTTAAATAAAATATCCAGGTTGGAGCACAATGGAAAAAAATAATGGTCAAACTTTTGTAAAGGAAATTTGTACTATTCCCGGTGGTGAAGGAATTCAACAGTGTATTCAGTGCGGCGTCTGTTCCGCTTCCTGCCCCAATGCCAGCAAAATGGACTATACCCCACGGGAGCTCATAGCGATGGCACGAGCCGGCATGCGAGACGAGGTTCTATCAAGCAACTCTATGTGGCTTTGTCTGTCTTGTTACCTCTGCACCGTACGTTGTCCCAAGGGAATCAAGCATACGGACCTGATGCATGCCCTGGAGTGCCTGGCTGTCCGGCAGCGTCTGAGCAGCGAACGAACACGCACTCCAGCAATGTATAGAAGCTTTAGCGACTTTGTATATAGCATTGGCAGCATACCGGAGATGGGCTTTATGACCTGGTACTACTTGTTAACCAATCCTTTACGTGCAATCAAGATGATGCCACTGGCGTTGAGTCTGATTAGACACGGACGCCTCTCTGTTAAAGCCAGAAGACTGAAACCGGAGGCAGAAGTACAGCTTAAAGCGATTTTAGATAAGGCTGAAGCAATAGGAGGGACATAATGAAATATTATACTTACTTCCCCGGTTGCTCTTCATCACATGGGGGAGCGAAAGCATATGATTGGTCTACCCGTGCAATAGCCAAGACCCTTGATGTAGAGTTCATCGAGCTTAACGACTGGAACTGCTGCGGATCAACACCATATACCTCTGTTGATGAACTGGCTTCCTATTGTTGCTCAGCCCGCAACCTGTCATTAGCCGAAAAAACAGGACTTGACATGGTAACACCATGCAGCGCCTGTTATGTCATCCTGAATAGAACCAACTCATATTTGAAGGAATACCCCGAGCTAAGGGCAAAGGTCAATGATGCTATGACAGCAGGCAATCTGGAATATCACGGTACTGTTAAGGTACGCCACCTCCTCGATGTTCTTGCAAATGATGTTGGCTGTGATGAAATCGCGTCCAGAGTCAGGAGGAATCTTGACGGGCTGAAAGTGGCTCCGTACTATGGCTGCCAGGTGGTCCGACCCGGACCAGGATTTGACCATCCGGAATCCCCTACATCGCTGGACCGTCTGGTAGAGAGCATAGGAGCTGATGCAACGCCGTTTCCTCTGAAGGCTCGATGCTGCGGCGGCTCTCTCGTCTTCACTGAAGAGGACATTGCCCTGGGATTGACTAAAAAGCTACTGGATAATGCTGTAAGCAATGGAGCCGAGTGTATCGTCACCGTCTGTCCACTTTGTCAAACGAATCTAGATGTTTACCAGGGCAGGGTTAATAAAAAGTTCAAGACTAACTTCAATATACCTGTCCTGTTTTTCACCCAGCTTATAGGATTGGCCTTTGGTATTGAGATAGAGAGCTTAGGTCTGGAGAAATGCATAGTACCAGCCGAGGAAGTTCTAGCCGTATATCTCTGAGAGATGAGCAAGGAGGACCAAATGGAGCCCAAAATAGGTGTTTATGTATGCCAGTGCGGAGCAAACATCGCCGGCACGGTTGATGTTGAACAGGTAACTGAGTTCGCTCAAAGCCTCCCATCAGTAGCTGTCGCCCGCAACTACAAATTCATGTGCTCAGACCCGGGCCAGGAACTGATAAAGAATGATATCAGGGAACTTGACATTGACCGTGTCGTCGTGGCTTCCTGTTCGCCGCGTTTACACGAACAGACCTTCAGGCGCGCTCTTGATACTGCTGGTCTGAATCCCTACCTCTTCGAGATGGCAAACATCCGTGAGCAATGTTCCTGGGTGATAGACAACAAGGATGTCGCAACAGAGAAAGCCAAAGGTCTGGTGAGTGCTGCCACAAGGCGTGTTTTTCACCACGAGCCACTGGAATCCAAAGAGGTTCCGGTCAACTCGACCACACTCGTGATCGGTGGAGGCATCGCTGGTATACAGGCCGCACTGGAAATCGCTGATTCGGGCAATAGAGTTTACCTGGTAGAACGTGAACCATCAATCGGCGGTCACATGGCTCAGCTTGATAAGACCTTCCCCACCTTAGACTGTTCTGCCTGAATACTCACACCGAAGATGGCCTCGGTGAGGTCACACGAAAACATCGAACTGATGACATATAGCGAGGTAATAGAAGTTGCAGGATATGTGGGTAATTTCAAGGTTAAGATAAGAAAGAAGCCACGATATGTAGACGAAAACAAATGCACAGGATGTGGTACCTGCCAGGAGAAATGCCCTACTAAAGCAGATAATGAATTCGATGCTGGAATCGGCATAAGAAAGGTAATCTATACGCCTTTCCCTCAGGCGGTGCCAAATGTGCCAGTTATCGATCGAGAACACTGCACCTACTTCATCAAAGGTAAATGTCGTGCCTGTGAGAAGTTCTGTGAAGCCAAGGCAATCGATTTTGAACAAACCGAGAAGATAATAGAGGTGGACGCAGGCTGTCTCATAGTCACCACAGGTTTCGATAACTTCGATCCATCCATAATCTCACAATTTGGCTATGGAATATTAGACAACGTCGTCAGCGGCATCCAGTTTGAGAGAATGAGTAATGCTTCGGGCCCAACCGGAGGTAAAATAGTGCTTAAAGATGGCTCAGAGCCGCGAAGCGTAGCTATTCTGCATTGTATCGGCAGCCGTGATGTGAACTATCACGAGTATTGCTCTCGAATCTGCTGCATGTATTCACTTAAGTTCTCTCACCTCCTGAGAGAGAAGATACCCGATGTGGACATTTATCAGCTTTACATCGACCTCCGCTGCTTTGGCAAAGGCTATGAAGAATTCTATAACCGTATACAGGAGGAAGGTGTCAACTTCATCCGTGGTCGAGCTGCTGAAGTAACCGATATAGCCGAAACTCCTGCAGAAAAGGGAAAGCTTGTGGTTATTTGCGAGGATACTCTAATCGGTCAGCAGCGGCGTATTCCCGTGGACATGGTAGTTTTGAGTACTGCCTTGGAGCCACGAACCGACGCGAGCGAAGTAGCCAGGTTATTCTCCATAAGTCGAAGCAGAGATGGCTTCTTCCTGGAAAAACACCCCAAGCTCGACCCGGTGGCTACGACCACGGATGGTGTTTTTATAGCGGGCTGCTGCCAGGGACCAAAGGATGTCCCCGATACTGTCGCCCAGGCCTCGGCAGCAGCCGCACGAGTACTTGCCATGATAAGCAGCGGGAAAGTTACTATCGAGGCGGCTACCGCGGTTGTCGAAGAGGAACATTGCTCCGGATGCAAAACCTGTATTCCCCTCTGTTCATTTAACGCAATATCTTTTGATGAGCAGAAGAAAGTATCCGTTATCAACGAAGCCCTGTGCAAAGGGTGTGGCACCTGTGCCGCCGCCTGTCCCAGCGGGGCTATCATAAGCAGGCATTTCACCACCGAACAGATCATGGCACAGCTAGAAGGAGTATTGGTATGAGCTTCGAACCAAAAATAGTCGGATTCCTGTGCAACTGGTGCTCCTACGCCGGCGCTGATTTGGCAGGTACTTCTCGGAAGAAATACGCGCCTAACGTACGCACAATTCGGGTTATGTGCAGCGGCCGCGTGGATCCCAGCTTTATTCTCAAGGCTTTAGAGTTAGGGGCAGATGGAGTACTGGTCTGTGGCTGACATCTCGATGAATGTCATTACCTGGAAGGTAATGTAAAGGCAGCCCGCAGGATCCCACTTCTGAAGAAAATGCTGGCCCAGCTCGGCGTAGAGGATGAAAGGATCAGGCTGGAATGGGTGGCGGCTGCAGAAGGAGACCGCTTTGCTGCCATCGTCAATGAGATGACGGAACAAATAAAAAAGCTCGGTCCTTATAATCGTAACAATGGAGGCGACAATGGCTAAGCTGAAATTAGCTTTTTACTGGGCTGCCAGTTGCGGCGGCTGTGATGTGGCAGTCCTTGATATCAACGAGAAGATACTCAAGGTAGCCGAGATAGCTGATATTGTCTTCTGGCCGATAGCTCTCGACTTCAAGCGCCATCATGTCGAGGCGATGCTGGACAAGGAGATAGATGTCTGCCTTTTTAATGGAGCGGTAAGGACTTCGGAGCAGGAGGAGATGGCTCAGTTATTCCGTGCCAAGTCAAAAACAATGGTTGCTTTTGGCTCATGCGCCCATCTTGGCGGAATACCCGGACTATCTAATTTCTCTAATCGGGCTGAGGCTTTCGAGCGAGCTTATATTGAAGCCCAGAGCTGCGATAATCCTGAAAAGACACTGCCCCAGTCTGTGACAGAGACCGCTGAAGGCGGCCTGGAGCTACCCGAATTTTGGGATACAGTGAAAGCATTAAACCAGGTTGTTGAAGTCGAATATTATGTCCCTGGTTGTCCACCTCCTGTACCCATCGTCTCTCAGCTAGTCGACGCTCTGGCTGCTGGCCAATTACCGCCAGTGGGCACAGTTTTTGGCTCAGATAAGGCACTGTGTGAGGAGTGCCCGCGGAGCAAGAACGAGAAAAAGATCACCGAGATTTATCGTCCCCACGAGATTATCCCTGACCATGACAGATGCTTGCTTGAACAGGGAATACTATGCATAGGACCGGCAACAAGGGGTGGCTGTGGTGCTCAATGCATTAAAGCAAATATGCCGTGCCGTGGTTGCTTTGGACCACCTCCGGGAGTTATTGATCAGGGTGCTAAAATGCTCAGCGCTCTAGCTTCTATCCTCGATGCAAGAGACGAGAGAGAGGTAAATACCATAGTCGGCGAAATATTCGATCCAGCCGGTACGATCTATCGATTTGGCTTGCCCGCCGCAATGGTGAACAGAAAGAGGCTATAGTCAAAGGAGTGTTATGAAGAAGATTGTTATCGATCCCTTCACCCGCCTTGAAGGTCATGGCAGAATAGACATATTCCTGGATGACGATGGCAATGTAGCCAACGCCTATCTTAGAATACCCGAGTTTCGCGGCTTCGAGAAATTCTGTGAAGGCAGACCAGTTGAGGAACTCCCTCGTATTACCCCAAGAATCTGCGGCGTTTGTCCCTCAGCCCATCACATGGCATCAACTAAGGCCCTTGATGCTGTATTCCATGTCGACCCACCACCCGTAGCCAAGAAAATCAGGGAGCTGTTTTACGCAGGTCACATGTGCCATTCCCATATCGCTCATTTTTACGCTTTAGCAGCCCCTGACTTTGTTCTGGGCCCTACTGCAGATCCAGCAGAAAGAAACCTGCTGGGTCTCATTGCCAGGGTCGGACTGGAAACAGGGACAGAAGTTATAAAACACCGGGCATACGCCCAGGATATCCAGGCGGTCATCGGCGGCAAGGCTACTCATCCGGTTTGTGGTCTGCCTGGCGGTGTGAGTAAAGCAATCACTGAAGAAGAACGTCGCGATTTTGAGGAAAAAGCAAGGTCTATGGTGGAATTCAGCAAACTGTCACTAAAGATCTTTGACGATGTAGTCCTGAAGAATAAGGAATATGTCGACCTAATCTTAAGCGACATGTTCACCATGAAGAGCTACTACATGGGCCTGGTTGACGCTAATAATAAAATAAATTTTTATGACGGTGACATTCGCGTCGTTGATTCTGACGGCATGGAAGTAGCCAGGTTTAAACCGGCTGATTACCTGGATTACATCGCCGAGCACATTGAGCCGTGGACGTATCTTAAGTTCCCCTTCTTGAAGAAAGTTGGTTGGAAAGGATTTGTTGAGGGTAAAGAAAATGGAGTCTATCGTGTAGCGCCTCTAGCCAGGCTCAATGTCGCTGACGGGATGGCAACTCCGTTAGCAGAGGCTGAATATGAACGTATGTATCTGACTCTGGGCGGCAAGCCGGTGCATCATACACTGGCTATGCACTGGGCACGATTAATTGAGCTCCAATATGCTGCTGAAAAGCTGCTTGAACTATGCCAGGACACAGAAATCACGAACCCCAACATTCGTAATATACCGGTAGCAACCCCGGATGAAGGAATTGGCATTATAGAAGCACCGCGTGGCACGCTTATCCATCATTATCAAACGGATGAATACGGTGTAGTTAATAAAGTAAACTTGATTGTGGCTACCGGTAACAATAACGCAGCCATGAGCATGTCCATGAAAAAGGTTGCCGAAGCTATGATTCAGAAGGGCAAGGAAGCAAGCGAAGGTATCCTTAATATGATCGAAATGGCTTATCGGGCTTATGATCCGTGCATGGCCTGCGCTACCCACACGCTGCCAGGACAAACACCCCTTGAGGTCGTTATATATGACAGCCAGGGAGAGATGGTGGAAAGGTTGAGCCAGCATCTGCATACGGGATCAGCATGTTGAAAATAGATAAAAAGTCAGGAAGGGATGACAAATGAAAACAGTTATCCTGGGGCTGGGTAATCCGATCCTCAGAGATGATAGTGCAGGCATTCGAGTTGCCGACGAACTTAAACACGAGCTTGACCGACCAGAGGTAACAGTTATGGATACCAGTATGGGTGGTCTGGGCCTGCTGGAATTGTTAGTTGGGTACGATAGAGCCATTATCATTGACGCTATTCAGACCGTTGATGGAAGTGCAGGACAGATTTACCGGATCAGTCCGGAGGAACTTGATAACACCTTGCATGCTGCCTCACCCCACGATGTCAACTTCGCTACTGCCCTTAAGATCGGTAATAAGGTAGGCCTTGCACTGCCCCATCAAATCACTATTTTTGCCATCGAAGTGGCAGATGCAAGCACCTTCAGCGAGGAATGTACGCCCGCGGTGGAACAGGCGATACCTACTGCTGTTCAAATGGTTATGAAAGAATTAGACTATACTAGTCAATCGGATGTCATATCTGGTAGAGGGATAGCATGAAAAAACCGGTTCTGATAGTGGATGACGAGCCAATTGTACGGGAGTCAATCAGGGACTGGCTTAAAGATGCCGGTTACCAGGTGACAACGGCTGAGAGCGGCGAAGAAGCCATTGAATTGATCAAGAAGCGGGACTTCGGTGTTATGGTCCTGGACATTCGGTTGCCAGGAAAAACCGGAATCACAGTACTAAAGGAGGTAAAGGCACTGAAGCCGCAGATCAAATCTATTGTAATAACCGCCTATCCCACAGCAGAGCTGACAGCCGAGGCGAAAAAGCTTGGTGCCGTTGATTATTTAATCAAGCCTATTGCGCCTGATGAACTGGAAAGGCTTATCAGGGAAACTCTTCTTAAATGTGAAAGCTAGGAATAAGGAGGCTGTAGAGATGCAACAGAACTCAGTACTGATAGTAGATGATGAACCGATTGTACGGGAGTCGATCAGGGACTGGCTTAAAGATGCCGGTTACCAGGTGACAACGGCTGAGAGCGGCGAGGAAGCGCTGGAATTAATTGAGAAGCAGGACTTCGGTGTTATGGTCCTGGACATTCGGTTGCCAGGAAAAACCGGAATCATGGTGCTCAAAGAGGTCAAGGCACAGCGGCCGTGGATCAAGTCTATTATCATAACTGCGTATCCATCCTCAGAGACAACAAGTGAAGCAAAAAAGCTTGGTGCCATTGATTATCTGGTTAAGCCCATCATCCCTGATGACCTGGAGAGACTTATTCGGGAAATCCTTGATTCAGTCGGTCAAGAGCCAACGATCACAACCGAAGTAGAAATACGACCCAAGCCTCCGGCCATAGAGATAATTAAGGAAAAGAAATCATTTATCATTACAAAAGAAAACCTGAAATCCATGTTGGAAAGTCTGGCTAAAGAGATGGAGGTAATCGGAGTCAAGTCCAGACATGGCAAATATGTTTATGATAGGATAGTTAGCTTCGATGAGCTCTGCCTTGATTACGATGTTACGGTTATGCCACCCACCAGATATTTCCTGCCGGCAAAGGAAACCCTGCTCAAGTTCAAGGTCGGTAACAATTCCAGGATCGAGCCAGTGAGTGTAGGCGTCCCCAGGGTCCTTGTTGGAGTACATCCTTACGATATCAAGGCTATTGAGTTACTTGACGAGGCATTTTTGGCTGCGAATCCCGACCCCAATTACATTGCCAGGCGGCAAAACACTATCATAATTGGAGTCGATTGCCTTAATCCGTCTCCAAAATCCTTTTCCCCCAGTATGGGGACACATATGACCGAAACTGGCTTCGACCTGCTGCTGACGGATATCGGTACCGGTTACATGGTAACCGTAGGTCCAGAAAAGGGCGCTGACATCCTGGCAAACCATGCCCAGGTAAGGGAACCCACCGGTGATGAAATAGCCAAACAGAAGTCAGTGAGAGATGAAGTATTGGCCAAGTATAAGCTCTCCCTTGATGTTCTCAGGGAAAGGCTGCCAAAATTGCTTGAAGAGAGCTATGACGATCCGTATTGGGAATCCAGGAGCGAAACCTGCCTTAGCTGTGGCTCCTGCGTTATGGTATGCCCCACCTGTTTTTGCTTTGACGTCAAAGACGAAGTATCGTTAAACCTCAGTGAAGGGGAGCGCATCCGCCAGCTAGATGGATGTATGCTGGTTGATTTTGCCAAGGTAGCCACCGGTGAAAATTTCAGGCATGACAAAGCCAGCCGCTTACGGCATCGAATGTTCCGCAAAGGAAAATACATTATTGAGAGATACGGCAGGGTTGGCTGCGTCGGCTGTGGAAGGTGCGCTATTGCCTGCCTGGCTGATATTGCCAGCCCGCTGGAGGCTTTCAATGCCCTGGCGGAATCAGCCCAGATTAAACAGGAGGCGATACGCATCCTCAGGGAATCCATGGTAGAAACTGAACTGTATGCGCCTCGACCTGCCGAATTAGTAAAGATTGCCGAACTGACGCCACGAGAGAAGATGTTCGAGTTACGATTGAATGACGGGAAAGCCCTGGGACACCGGCCAGGCCAATTTGTTGAGGTCTCTGTCATGGGTGTTGGAGAGGCACCAATTTCTATATCATCATCGCCCACCAAGGGTGGGAATTTCCAGTTGTCTGTAAGAAACGTCGGCGATGTGACCAACGCCTTGCATAATCTGGAAAAGGGAGCCAGCCTTGGCATCCGCGGTCCCTTCGGCAACGGCTTCCCACTGCAGACACTTGAAGGCAAGGACATTCTGCTGATAGCCGGAGGTATCGGACTCTTCCCTCTGCGCTCCCTGATACAATATATCCTGGACCGCAGGAGTGATTTCGGCTACGTGACCCTGCTCTTCGGAGCCAGATCACCAGCGGAGCGGTTATTCCTTGATGAACTCGACTCCTGGAGACAGAGCCAAGAGATTGAGTTTCACGAGACGGTGGATAAGGGAGACGAGACCTGGAAAGGGAATGTGGGCGTTATCACCACACTGATCCCCAAAGTCGACATCAATGTCAGTAAAACCATGGCAGTGGTAGTAGGCCCTCCAATAATGTACCGCTTTGTTATCGGCGAACTGAAGAAAAAAGACCTTGCCGACGAGAATATCGTCCTCTCACTGGAAAGACGAATGAAGTGCGGCGTGGGTAAGTGCGGGCACTGCCAGATTAATGGTATCTACGTATGCCAGGAAGGCCCCGTATTTACTCTTGCCCAACTGAGAAATCTGAGGGAGGCAGTATAATGAAACCTAAAGTAGCATTCTTTGATTTTACCAGTTGCGAAGGATGTCAGCTAGACGCACTCAATATTGATGGGGAAGAGCTTCTTGATTTGCTAAATGCAGTGGACATCGTGAATTTCAGGGAGGTCAAAACAGAGCGGGAAGATAACTACGACATTGCCTTTATTGAGGGGAGTATAAGCAGAGAGGCTGAAATAACCCGGCTGCAAAAAATACGCGACCAGGCAAAGGTTGTTATTGCACTGGGCGCCTGTGCCTGCATCGGCGGAGTCAACTGCTTGAAGAATCACGTCCCGATGGATGAGGCCCTACGGATAGTCTACGGCGAGGATGCCCAATACTATGATACTATTCCTGCCCGCCCGGTTGATGCGGTTGTTCCCGTAGACTACTATGTGCGAGGCTGTCCTCCAAACACAACCGAGTTACTCAAAGTAATCAAGGCACTATTGCTGGGTAAGAAACCCGATATACCCAACTATCCTGTCTGCGTTGAATGCAAGATGGCTGGCAATGTCTGCGTTTTTGAAAGGGGCATGACATGTCTCGGTCCAGTTGCCAGAGCCGGTTGTAATGCCATATGTGTCACCAGTGGGCGGTACTGTTGGGGCTGTCGTGGCCTGGTTGACGATCCAAACATTGACTCAGAAAAGGACATACTCCAGAAATATGGACTCACTGTAGAACAGGTGGTAGAGAAGTTCAAGATATATAACACGTACGTGGAGGTAGCCAAATGACACAGGTTAATATCAATGTTCATCAAGTGACCCGTGTGGAGGGGCATGGCAATATTGTGCTCAACGCTAGAAATGGCAGAATCGAGGAACTGAGATGGGAGGTCCCGGAATCACCCCGTCTATTTGAGGTCATGTTACGTGGCAGGTATTATGAGGATGTTCCTCATATAGCTTCCCGAATCTGTGGCATTTGCTCTATTTCCCATTCTACGGCATCGATACAGGCAACCGAAGCTGCTTTTGGCATCCAACCATCTGCACAGACACTTCTCTTGCGCAAACTGCTATATAATGCCGAAATGCTGGAGAGTCATGTACTGCACATTCTGTTCCTTGCCGCTCCGGATTTCTTGGGAGTAGGAAGTGTCTTTCCTTTAATAGAAACGCATAGAGATGTAGTGCTCATGGCACTGCGGCTAAAAAAGCTGGCTTACAACCTTGCGGAGCTTCTTGCAGGCAGAAAAACCCATCCTCTCTCCTGCCTGGTAGGAGGGTTTGCCAGGCTGCCTGCACTCGGTGACCTCAAAGCCATCAGGGCCAGACTTGAAGAGGCTCTGGTCGATTTTAATACGACGATAGAACTAATGAAAACATTGAGCATTCCAGATTTTATCCGGGAGACAGAGTATATTGCCCTTAAAGACCCGAACGAGTATGCTTTTATTAGTGGCCGGATAGCTTCAACAGACACTGACATCACTCCTTTAGAAAGATATCGCGAGGTAACCAATGAGTTCTGTGTTCCCCACTCCACAGCCAAGTACACCAGGAATAAGCGTGATTCCTACATGGTGGGATCGCTGGCCCGCTTTAATCTGAATTATGACCAACTACTGCCCGGAGCCAAAAAAGCAGCCACTGAACTTGGCTTGAGTGCTCCCTGTCACAATCCGTTTATGATAACCGTAGCTCAACTCGTTGAAGCTGTCCACGCCGCAGAGGATAGCATTACTATTATCGACCAGATACTGGCCAGAGGACTGGAGGATGAAGACCATAGAGTTAAGGTCCGGACAGGGAGGGGTATCGGTGCAGTAGAAGCCCCAAGGGGCATACTATTTCATGATTATACCTATAATGATGAAGGGATATTAACCGAGGCAAACTGCATTATTCCCACCAATCAGAACCACAACAATATTCAAAAGGATATGGAAGCTCTGGTGCCTTCGATACTTGACAAGCCTAAGGATGAGATCAGACACATGCTCGAAATGCTGGTGAGAAGCTACGATCCCTGTATTTCCTGCTCGACACACCTGTTAAAGGTATCCTTCAAATAGGTGAGTAACGCATCGAATGGCAGTTATATCTCAGTAGCTTTGGCTGTAGCTTTCTTTTACCAGCAATTAAAAGTTATTTTCCGGTTTAATAAACCGGACTAGTCCTTATCGCTCTTGTTAGCAGGCAGATATACAGTAAAAGTGCTCCCCTTCCCGACCTCGCTCTGGACTTCAATTTTACCGCCATGGCGCTCAATGATTCCATAGGATACAGCGAGTCCCAGTCCTATCCCCTTTCCCTGTTCTTTAGTGGTGAAAAATGGGGTAAAGAGTTTTTCCATATTCACAGCAGCTATGCCATATCCAGCATCCTGAACGCTTACAGTTACATTGTTGTCCTCGTTAAACGAGGTCCGGATAGTCAGCTTACCGCCATCCGGCATTGATTGGATGGCATTGATCACCAGATTGATAAAGACCTGTTGAAGTTGCCCGAAATCGGCCATAATTGATGGCAGCGACGACGTCTCCTCTCTTTTTACTTCAACTCCGTTCATTTCAGCCTGGTGGCCAGTCAAAGATAGTACCTGCTCAATGACGTTACTAATCGCTACTGGCTGTAATACCGGCTCTGACTGGCGGGCAAAATCAAGAAGGCCACGTATTATATTCGAACAGTGACTAACCGCCGACTCAATCTTTGAAAGACTGGTTAATGCTTCTTCTCTATCGAAGGATTCGTTGCCTATCTTCTTTGATAGCAACTTGCTATAGACCAGGACTCCTGCCAGAGGATTGTTTATTTCATGAGCTATAGAGGCAGATAGCTGGCCCAGGGCATTCAGTTTCTCCGCATGGATGAGTTGTCGTTGAGTGCTTTCCAGACGCTCAATGTAACTATTCAGTTCTTCATTCAGAGACACTATTTCATTGTAGGCCTCGAGTTGCCCTTCCAGGTAGTTCAATAAGGTAGCGCCCAGACCGCTTACCAAGAAAGCGAAGAGAGCAAATAAAAGCGACCTGATCAACGAATAAAGATCATAAGAAAAAAGCAGGGCATTAGGTAATAAAATAATGAGAAAAACCAGCCCGCTGGCTATAACTCCACGCAATCGATAGACAATAGCGGCATAAATCAAGGGATAAAAAAATAGAATCACATATACATCATGAAACTCGGTTAAAACGCCATAGTAAATATAGCCGAATGCCACCATAAGACCTGAGATCACCCAGAAATGAGCACTCCGTAGACCAGCCGTTGCTTTAGCCCGAACCAGCAGCTCAATAATCCTCAGCCGGGGACTTCCCTTCCTCTCCCCTGAATATTCTATACGTGCAATTTCGGTCATTATGTATTGTATCTCCCATTCTATTACATTAGCCTTTGTTCAAACCTCAGGAGTTATAGCTCACCTCCCTATACTTTTATGCAGGTTCTGGCACCTTATTCCGTTTTTTTTCCTGCCCATATTATACCCTTTTTAGATACGCTCTCTCATTTTTTTAATACAGGCTTATAGACATCTTGATATTTGCTGCTTGCTTTAGACCATATAAAACGCTGCTTCAAGGAATGAGCATGCGAGTAACTACATTCAGGTCTCGTACCTGGTCCATAATCCGACAAGTACCTTCATTTATTACAACACGGCCTCCGGCGATGAGAATTTTAATCTCGCATAATAGATCCACACTATGCTTATCCTCCGTTACCGTACACTCTTCAGTTTAAGTTAATACTATAAATTCAATAGGTATAATTACCTACCCCTAAGAAATTAGTTATAGGCGTAAACCTCTACATTATTCTGGTGTTAAAGTAAGTATCGCTGCCGATGTCAAGGGTAATAGCGCAGTGATAAACTTGAAAATAGATAAGGAGGAGGATGACCAAGGATAAGAAAGGAGGTGAGAACAATGCAGTGGGAGTTAATTGTAGCACTAGTAATAGCAATACCTGTAATACTCTTCCCTGCAGCGTTCGTCTGGTTCCTGAACATCGGCGGCATATATGCAGCCATAACAGAAGCCAGGGCAAGGCGCGCTGCTCAGGAGAAAGAGGGTAAGGCAGCAGCTAAAGTTGAGGTCGAAGCAAGTTAGGGCATTATTTCTAAGGGGATTGGAGATGGCTTCAAAGAAGAGAATCATTATAAATCATAACAAGACAGGGCAGGATGAAATGAACAAGGTGACCTTAGGACATAAAATCCAAAATGCTATACTTGGAATCAGATATTCATACAGATTATTCATCCTACCCGTACTTCTGGTGTTTTGTACATTGTTTTACTATTTTGGAGAACTGGTGGACTGGGCTGCCTGGACTGCATTACGAAGGGAGTTCTTCTACGGTGTGCATGATATACATCGCCTCTTGTTTCTGATTCCAATAATCTATGCTGGTTATGTGGGCAGGGTCAAAGGGGCAATTATTATAACGCTGGTGGCATTCATTATCTTTCTGCCCCGTGCTTTTTTCATATCTCCTTTCCCTGATCCGTTACTGAGAATGATCCTTTTCACCATTATCGCCGGTGTTATAGGTTCACTTACCGGAGTAATACGCAATAAATCTGATAGGGCCGGACAACTTGAGTCAATGATAAGAGACGATAGGGATATATTGTTGAGAATTATAGATAGCATGGCAGACGGACTTCTTATTATCAGCCCAGACTATAAGATACGGTTTACGAATTCAATCATGTTGAAGGAATTTGGTGATGGGATCGGATCCTTTTGCTATAAATATTTACATAACCTTGACGCCCCATGCGAGCAAGGCTGTATGATGCAAGACATCATAGCTAAAAAGCAAATGAGAAAATGGAAATATAAGTTTCAAGATAAAACGTATGACATATTTGCGGCACCATACATTGACGACGATGGAGTGGTTTGCCAGCTACTTATATTCAGGAACATCATATAGTTCCTAAATGTTAAACCGAAACCTGCCAAAATTAGAAGCGTCCGTTTATGAAGTTTCTTTGACTCTTGATATATAATATGAGCTTAAAAACACGGTAAAAATGTGGTGGAGTTAGTTCATGAATCCCGAATGGATTATTAGAATCGTCCTGTTGGGTATAGCTCACTGGATATTGGCCGGGATTTTATTACATGATTTAGCATACAGGGATAAAGTATTCGGGGGTCATAAGGCACCATGGGCAATAATCATAATGCTGATCCTTTGCCTGGGCTCACTATTATACCTGCTGTTTCATCCTCAAATTGTAATTCCAGATTATGAGCACAAGAATCGCAGCACAGGGAAACGTGATAAAAAAAATGGCTAAATACCATTCCAATATGGATTTGAAGTCGAGTGTATCAGGCTGGATATGCTACCTGAAACTTCAACACTGATTTCTTTAAAATGCACACTCAATCAGCGCCGATCCGGGACTGTCGCTTGATTACAGCTTGACCATTTTAGCTGTATACACATCGGGGATAGCCAGGACCTGCTGTAATTGTTCCGCTTGAAGAGGTTCGTCTAAAGCCAGAATCATAAGGGCTTGTCCTCTCGGCTGAAGACGCGCCAGTTGCATAAAGCTGATATTAATATCCGCCCTACCGGTTATATTACCCGCAGTGCCAATAAGACCCGGACGATCACGGTGATCGCTGAACAGGAAATACCCGCCTGTCGGCACGACGTCTATCCAGAAATTATTTACCCTCACTATGTGGGTCTCGTTACGTAATATCGTGCCAGCGACTATAGTAGTTTCTGCGCTCGTTGTGACTTCCAAAGTAATCAGATTGGCATAGTTTTCACACGTTATTTCTTTTTGTTCAACTATTTTTATGCCTCGCTGGGCAGCAATAAAGGTGGCGTTGACCAAATTAACCCTCTCCTGGCTCATACCTTCCAGCAAACCGCCGATGACTGAGGCTTTTATAGCACTGGTATCAAAGTTTGCAATTTCACCACTGTATTTGACCTGAATACTCTTGATTTGTCCTTCCATCAGTTGTCTGGCCAGACTACCTAAAGTCGATGCTACCTTTATAAATGGAGCTAATACCTGCAGGACCTCAGCCGGAATCTGAGGAGCGTTCACGGTATATCTGGCAGGCTGCCCTTTCAACACACATATAACCTGTTCGGCGATGTCCAAGGCAACGCCAGCCTGCGCTTCGATAGTAGAGGCACCGAGATGAGGAGTGACAATTATCCTGTCGCTGGTAAAAAGTATACTATCCGTTACTGGCTCATTTTCAAAGACATCGATGGCAGCACCAGCAACTTTTCCCGCTTCAACCGCCTGGAACAGGGCTTTCTCATTTATGAGCCCGCCCCGAGCACAATTAATCAGACGGACTGTTGGTTTCACTTTCGCCAGTTCTTTCACACCAATCAAATCCCTCGTGTCCGAAGTTAAAGGCAGATGCAGGGTAATGAAATCGGATTCCTTAAGTAATTGTTCCAGGGAAACTGACTCTACTCCCAAATTATCGGCATAGTCAGACGAAACAAAAGGGTCATAGCCAATAAGACGCATTTCAAACGCCTGGGCTCGTCGGGCGATCTCCGATCCAACATTTCCCAAACCAACTATACCCAGGGTTTTATTTTTCAGTTCTGTGCCGATGTAGTCACGCCTTTGCCAGGCACCGGACTTAAGTCGTGCACTGGCCTGTGGAATGTGCCGGGCCAACGCTAACATCAAAGCAAAAGCATGTTCAGCGGCGGATATCGTGTTGCTGGTTGGCGCATTTACAACTATAATTCCCCGTTGTGTAGCAGCACCTACATCGATGTTATCCAGACCAACTCCCGCCCGGGCAATCACCTGGAGTTTTCTACCGGCCTCAATAATTTCAGCAGTAGCCTGGGTCTCACTACGAACTACCAGGGCATCATAATCGCCGATAATACTTTTCAGCTCCTCAGGCCTGAGTCCTGTCTTCACATCGACTTCAACATGTGCCTGCAAAGCCTCTATTCCAGCTTTATCTACAGGATCAGCAATCAATACTTTCATAGACAATAAACTCCCCCCATTAGTTGTCTTACAAACCTGCCCGTGGTAAAACCTTCGCTATAGCCCCTAAGACCTCATCGATATCGTCCTCTGTCACCCAGCCAAGGTGACCTATACGAAAAATCTTTCCCGCAAGCTTGGTCTGCCCTGTAGCCAGGACTACATTATACTCATCCCTCAGTATCTCAAGCAGTTTTGCTACATCAAGTTTTTCGTCGGCCTTAACTGAAGTTACGGTATTGGAAGCATATTTCTCATCTGCAAACAGAGATAATCCCATAGCTTTCACTCCATCCCGAGTCCTTTGGGCTATTCTTGCCTGCCGGGCAAAGATGCTAGGTAATCCTTCAGCAAGTAGCATATCTAAAGCAACATCCATTGCATAGAATATGGAGATTGCTGGAGTCCAAGGTGTCTGCCCCTTCTCCAGGTAGTTCTTGGCTTTGGTGAAGTCCCAGTAAAACCTGGGCATCTTAGCCTCGGCATGAGCTTTCCATGCCCTGTCGCTAATGCTAACCATGGCCAGTCCCGGTGGTACCATCCAGCCCTTTTGAGAGCCTGTAATTACTACATCACATTTCCATTCATCTACTCGTAAGTCAATAGAGCCGAGAGCACTTATAGCATCGACAATAACGAGCTTGTCAAACTCATTTATAATTGCACTGATGGTAGCCAGGTCACTGGTAACTCCTGTCGATGTCTCATTATAGGTTACAAGTACAGCCTTGACATCGGGATCAGCCTTCAAAGCCTGGCGTACTGTCTCCGGGTTGACAGATGTACCCCACTCGAAAGTCAGACGTTTTACGTTGGCACCAAAAGATTCGGCAATGTCAGCAAAACGATCTCCAAACACGCCATTCGAAGCTGACAGGATTTTATCACCAGGTGATAATATATTAACGATTGCCGCTTCCATACCTCCTGTACCGGAGCCAGTCAACACATAAAGATCATTCTTAGTCTGAAACACTTTCTTTAACTTTGCTGTAATACTGTGGAAAAGCTCAGCAGACTCTTTGCTCCTGTGATTTATCATCTGCTTTCCCATTTCCCGAAGAATTTCGGGGGGGCAGGGTGTAGGACCAGGTATCCTTAACTGCATAGTATCCTCCATAATTTATGACTAAGTAGATGTAAAAGGGAATTTTTACAACCATAATTATACTACGTGGCTAAATTTTTAACACTTTCATATCTTCATCCAATTTTATCCATACTCTCAATGCCACACAGGACCAATAAACACTTTGCTTAGTGGCTCTATACCACTCCAGACCTTGTCAATTCGACTGTCAGTATACTTTCGGGCCTTTAAAATAAACACCTTTCCAATCGTAAATCCCCACTTTTATAACATCCTGGGAACACAGTCATCAGAATCGTCGGCGGGCTGGTAACTATAGAATTGAGCTCCAATTTCCTAAGTTAATCGCTTTTCAACTACCCTGAGATTTGCCTGGCATCGGCCCCGGTTCCATGCAAGGTAATTTCTATTAAATAATGATATGTCCTTATGATATAAGTATGAAATTGGTATTGAAGCCTTGTTCATGCTTCAGGATCTTCACGATCCTGAAAGCCTTACTATTTTACAGCTTCACCTATGTTTTCAGGTACCGCATGCCTTAACAGCAAATCGATTGTTGCACCAGTCATTAAACAAATCAAACTCTTTTTACCTGGACCGGTTTATCCAGAATAATCCTTGCCTGCGTAACGTCTTTTCCTATCTGTTCTTTAAGCTCTTCTGCCGTACCAAAATATTTTTCCTCTCGCAGCCTGTCAATAAAGTTGATGCTGAGCCTTTGTTCGCGCAACTCTCCTTCATAATCTAAAACATAAGTTTCAACCAGGCGTTTGCCACCCCCAAATGTAGGGCGAACGCCAATATTAGTTACCGAGGGCAACGGCTCATGATCCATATAGACAACAGTAGCATAAACTCCATCGCACGGTAATGCCTGCTCAGCTTTTACATCTAAATTAGCAGTGGGGAATCCCAGGACTCTCCCCCGCTGGTCTCCTGAAACAATAGCTCCGGAAAGCTTGAAAGCCCGACCTAATAGTTTTGACACTTTTTTCATATCGCCCAGAGCCAAAGCCTGACGTATAACGCTGCTGCTCACTACTTCATCATCAAGTACAACTGGTTCTACAACATCAACACTGAAGCCCATTTCCTGTCCCAGCACATAGAGCTGCTCAGTATTACCTTGTCTGTCTTTGCCCAGGGCAAAGTCAGGGCCGATCACCAGGCCACGCATCTTCAGATAATCTTTAAGCAGTTGTATGTACTCACGGGCACCGAGCTGACTTAACTCACGAGTGAAGTCCAGGGCTATAATTATGTCTATTCCCAGTTTTTGAAGCAGGTCGATTCTATTCTCCAGATCATCTAGCCAGACTAACTCGCTACTCGGATGGACTACAGTTTGGGGATGAGATTTGAACGTAACCACACCGCTAAGCCTGTTATTTCTTTCAGCTTTATCTTTTAAATGGTTCAGCAGGTGTTGATGTCCAAGGTGGACTCCATCGAAAACACCAATAGTGAGCACTGTTTCCTTTTCAGGTATTATCTTGATAAGCTCTTTTTCAATCTGCATGGTCGACCAGTATATTTCCGGATAAAGTAATAAGTTACGTTTCAACTTTAGATGGAGTTTTCGCCAGGCTCCGATTGACAGCACGAGCTATAGGTCCCATTTGAGACATAAGCCGACTGAAGTTGTTAAACGTGAGTGATTGGGGTCCATCTTTCAGAGCCATGTCTGGAGCGGGATGGACTTCTACCATTACGCCATCAGCACCTGCGGCCACCGCAGCAAGGGCCATGGGAGCTACCAGGTACCACTTTCCAGTACCATGACTCGGATCAGCGATAATGGGTAAGTGGCTAACCTTCTCTATTATAGGGATAGCACTTATATCCATAGTGTTACGAGTATATGTTTCAAATGTCCTGATACCACGCTCACAAAGCATGAGCTGCTTATTACCATTGGCCAAAATATATTCAGCAGCCAGCAGCCATTCCTGTGCAGTAGCCGATAAACCTCGCTTCAGCAGTATAGGCTTATTAGTTTCACTAACAGCCTCAAGAAGGCTGAAATTGTGCATATTGCGAGTTCCGATCTGGAGAATATCAGCATAGCTCGCCACCTCATCCACATCGACCGGCGATAATACTTCAGTTATTACCGGTAGCCCGGTATCTTTGCCAACCTTGGCGAGAAGTCTAAGCCCTTCCACACCTAAGCCACGGAATTGATATGGAGACGTACTGGGCTTAAAAGCACCGCCGCGCAAGATAGTGGCACCAGCAGCTTTCACAGCTTTGGCTGTCGATAAAAGCTGCTCTTCGCTTTCTACAGCACATGGCCCGGCCATAACAACTATTTCCTTGCCGCCAATTGTCACATCACCGACTTTAATAATGGTATCCTGAGGGTGAAATTCACGGCTGGCAAGCTTGTACGGCTTGCTAACCGGAATGACCTCATCAACGCCGGGAAGGACCTCCAGCATGTCTCTAAGTTCAGGAAACGTTTGCCCAAGTACTCCAATTATGGTGTGTTCCACACCTTGAGAAAGGTGACTCCGTAAGCCGGCTGATTCAATACGTTTAATTACTTCCGCGATTTCTTTTTCAGCCGAACCAATTTTCATTACCACAATCATGGCCCACCTCCACTTAAACCGCCCGGGCTTAAATCCTCTCTAAGTCTCTGCGCTTCCTTGAGATAAACATGTACTATTTCCTCATTCCTTTTCTCAGTATTAAACAGTATTAAAACTCTTATGCATCGAGGTAAGCTACCGTGTACGTTCATCTCATGTCCGCAGAATAAAGCAATATTCGACCAACCCATCTCACGGGCTGCTACCGCCGGAAATTCAGCATTAAGGTCAGGTGTTGTAGTAAACCAAACACCGGCAATGTCATCTACTTCCACCCCATTAATTTGAATTATCTGCCCAAGCAATTCCTTGGCAGCAGATATTATAGACTCACTGGTATTATCCTGTACTGTTATTGCTCCTCTGATCCCGCGGCACCACAATTTATAGCCTGTTTCTCCCTTTGATTAACTTAATAGCCTACTCCATTTTATACATAATCGTCAAGAATTTTCCTTCTGCGGCATCTGAATAAACTGCAGTGATCACCCAGCTATTTTCACGTTTAGCACAGTTAATACGCTACAGATAAAGACTATATGATATAATAATCTTACATGACTATGGGAGGTTTATTATGCAAATTCGTGATGTCATGACGTGGAACGTCATTACCGTGTCCAGTGACACACCGATAATGGAAGCTAGGAAAATCATGGACGCACATAAAATTCGCCGTTTGCCCGTGCTCGATAAAGGAAAGCTAGTAGGCATAGTCAGTAAAGAAAGTGTAGCACGCACAAGCCCCTCACCGGCCACTAGCCTGAGTGTCTGGGAAATAAACTACCTCTTAGCAAAAATGACAGTTAAACAGATTATGCAAAAGAAGGTTGTAACAGTTACACCGGATACCACAGTAGAGGCTGCCATAGCCCTGGCTCAAGAAAAGGGGATAGGCTCTCTCCCGGTAATGGAAGATAATCACTTGGTAGGTATAGTAACTACCAATGATTTATTTTATAAAATCCTGAATCCTATTTTGGGAATCGGCATGCCCGGCACTCGACTCACCGTATCTAAGTGTGTGGATGCTAAATGTATACAAGAGGTTATGGAATGCGTTGGCGAGCACAACATCCAAATAACTGCACTTCATAATGTACCAGCGTTGGAAGGTAAAGAACCTGAATTATGTATTCATCTTGATACTAATGATACCGGCCAGATTATAGCAGACCTCAACACTAAGGGTTATAAAACAGCGATACGAGAACGGTAAGACTGAAGTTCGATACTTCACAGCTCTGTTGTACAATATTTGGCGAGCCCGGGTATTGCCAATCTGTTTATCGATACAGCTTGACACCGCTATTTCTGTTGTACTGCGATTACTTCGCTAAACATCGTTTTTTGATCCAAACAACTCCACCATGCTGTTCAAATTCGGCACCCTGTACTCTCAAATCTGCTCGTACAAAGTAAAAATGCTCAGATTTCAAACGACGCTCCAGTCACAACGGTTATCGGGTAGGCTCAGCATTAACAAATGCTTATTCAGTCTACCTTATCAAATTTGATCCCGGATCTATCTTTAATGATACTGCCTCTTATATAACATACTATTGGATCAGGACCGTTTGACAAGGGTCAAATTAGGGTGTTATTCTGCACATAGTTATACGATGTAGTAAAGGTTGCACCCATCTCCAGCGAATGACCAGGTAGGGATCAGTTGTCATACTGTGGGGCAAGTTCTTATGGATAGGATTGCTGTTATTACAGATAGCGTTGCCTGCCTTCCTCGGGAACTGGCCGCACAATACCATATTCATATCGTGCCCGCAGGTAATATCCGCTTTGAAGGTAAGATATACCGTGACTGGCTTGATCTGGATCATGATGACGTCTATCGGATGTTAGAAAACAAACCCAAGGAATTCTTCACCGGATCAACAAGTCCCATGGATTTCCTGGAAACTTTTAAAGAACTAAGCCTTCAGGCCAATACTATTTTATATATTGCCCTTTCATCAAAGTTTAGCACTTTATATAATATGGCCCGAGTAGCTCAAGATATGGCTAAAAAAGAGCTCCCTGGTATCAATATTGAAATTATAGACTCGTATACTGCTACCGCCGCGCAGGGTTTTGTAGCTCTGGCTACAGCCAGAGCAGCTATTGAAGGTAAAAGTCTGAAAGACGTAATCAATGCTGCAGAAACAGTTAAACGGAAAGTCGATCTCTTTTATATTATAGAAACAGTTCGCTATGTCTACCGCACTGGTCGGGTACCCAAGACCGTTGCCAGCCTCGGGTCCAAGCTAAATGTCAGGCCGATCATCACTGTTCGTAACGGTTCAGCTCATATAGAAGGTCTGGTGAGAAATAAGGGACGTGGTATAGAGCATCTGCTAGAACTTTGCAGGCAAGGAATTAAACACAATCTAGCACATATTGCCGTACTGCACACTGACGCCCTGGACGAAGCAGAAAAACTCAAGCAGCAAATCTCTCGCGAATTTAACTGCATCGAACTATGGATTAGCCAGTTCAGTCCCTTAATGGCTTATGCCACTGGCCGTGGTGTCATCGGCATTGCATTTTATGGTGAAAATTCCTGATTGATAAAAGTTTTCTTATTTAGTCTTGTCTGTTAAACTGGTAAAGATCGGTGGCCTATGATAGCTGAAATTGCCTTACTGGTGGGTGCTTATCTCCTTGGTTCGGTACCCTTTATGATCCTCATCGGCCTTGCTAAAGGTATCGACCTTTCTCACGAAGAAGATTTACATATCGCCATGTGGCAAAAAGTCGGCCGTCTTGAGGGCTTTACAGGAATTATTTTCGACGTTTTAAAGGGAGTTATCCCCGTCCTCATCGGTTTCGCTCTTGATTTCAGGTTGGCTATAGTAGCATTTGCCGGTATAGCGGGAATTGTTGGACAGATGTGGCCCGTATTTTATAGATTTGATGGAGAAAAGGGCAATACCACCGGTCTCGGTGCAGCACTTACTTTGAGCCTAATTTACAATACCTATTTAATCATACTGGTCGGCATTATCATTATGTTGACAGGTTTCCTTATAAGGACAGTTCCCCGCTTTAAGAAACGTGGTCAAACGCTCGATGAGCGTTTAAAATTTGGTGGACCTGTCAGCAATAGCATGCCGCTAGGCATGGCTATCGGCTTCGCCGCTATGCCACTTGTCTCCTGGCTTTTACTGCAGCCGCTTGAGATGACAGTTGCTCTGTTAACTATATTTGTTGTCATTATAATACGCCGTCTTACCGCCAGCCTCCGTACCGATCTCCAGACAGCTCGTACCAGTGTAACAAGTATACTGATTAATCGACTTCTTTTTGATCGCAGCTACCGCTAGGAATATACATTAATCCTTCTTCGGGATCGCCCAGAGCTTCGATATCTCCGCAAATGTAAAGAAAACCGGTGTAAGCAGCCACAGCGGCATCACACAGATCATGATTCCATTTGTCCCGGCAAGTATATGTATCCATAAACAGACCGCTCAACCTTTCCCTGAGCCAGGCTATACCATCGGCCGTAGTCTTCTTCAGAAGATGCCTGCCAAACAACCTGACCTTACTGGCATATGGATAGACCTCGATAACTTCATTTCCTTGCTCCCTTAACTTGTTGCCAAGCATTATACCTCGATACACCATGTTCTTGATGATCGATTTCTTGGTGGTGAAATAGCAGGGAATTCTATACCGCGCTAATTGTCGTTCACTCAACCGTCCGCTAAACGGTGATTTTGGTTGGCAGGCACAGTACTCTTCTAGGCAACATAATCCGGAAGGTAAGCTTAACGGGGCATCAATTGCAATTACTCGAGGTGAATATGCTGCTATCTTTATAGTGATATCGTCGACCGTATCTAATAAGCCGTAGTAAACGACCTCAAGCTTTTCATTTAGGACAACGCAGGCACTGGGCCTGGTTAGTTTCGAAGTTAAATCTATACCAAAATACGACGTCAATGCTTACTCAACCTGTTGAGTATCTCCCTGGCAATCTCAACGCCACAAGCTGATGCCTGGACTAATCCCCGACTAATCCCGGCACCATCGCCAGCAGCAAACATGTTGTTAACCTCCGTTTCCAAATGTTGGTTTAACTGTAGCTGGCTGGAATAGAATTTAATCTCAACACCATAAAGCAATGTATGCCGGGACGCCACACCCGGAGCTAATTTATCCATCGCTTGAAGCATCTCCACAATACCTTTAAGATGGCGAAAGGGAAGGACAAAACTCAAGTCTCCGGGAGTTGCTGCTTTTAAAGTCGGTTCAATGATGCTGCGCTGAATACGACTCGGCGTCGACCGATGCCCATCCATCAGGTCTCCCAGACGCTGTATAAGTACACCACCGCTGATAAGATTAGCCAGCCGGGCCAGGTATTTTCCATAGGCAATAGGCTCATGAAACGGCTCAGTAAAGTTGGTGCTGACTAAAATGGCGAAATTTGTATTTCCAGTCCTGCGTTCCGCATAGCTATTTCCGTTAACCGTGATCACCGGGTCAGCCCCTCCCGTAGATTCCATGATTACCTCCCCACCCGGACACATGCAAAAGGTCCTTACCCGATTGTCAAAGCTCTTGGAAAAAAATTCCAGTTTAGATTCGTATAACACTGAAGTCAATTCCTCAAGCACCGGTGCCGGCACTTCAACCCGGATACCGACGTCAACCGGATTTGACTTCAGTGTTAATGTTAACCGGCTAGCCTCTTTTGCTAACCAGTCCGCACCTTCCCTGCCTGGAGCCAGTATCAAATAGCGGCACTTCAACTTTTCCCCGCGACTGGTTTCTATTCCAGACACCAAATCGCCGTCACGTAATATACTTGTGGCTGCTTCCCCAAACCTCATTTCAACTTTAGGTGCGATAAAATCTCGCATAGCTTTGAGTACCAGGCGCGAGCGCTCCGTACCCAGATGGCGCATTTTTACCGGTATTAATCGTAGATCGGCTAACATCGCCCGTCGTTTTAAATTATCCACTTCTTCACCGATACCATACACATTGTTCGAGGCACCGAACTTAAGATAAAGGTTATCCACGTAATCAATAAGCTCTTGTACTCGCTCGCCGTTTAACAGCTCACCCAACCTGCCTCCAACTTCTGGAGACAGAGTGAGCTTTCCATCACTAAATGCTCCAGCACCACCTAGACCACTAACTAGATGACATGGCAAGCATGACAGGCAACTGCTGCGCATCTCCTGCAGGGGGCAAGAGCGAGCCTCAATATCTTTTCCTTTTTCCAAAAGCAAGATTTTAATG
Source organism: uncultured Dehalococcoidales bacterium (assembly GCA_964596125.1). Classification (GTDB taxonomy): domain Bacteria; phylum Chloroflexota; class Dehalococcoidia; order GIF9; family UBA5629; genus CAZQRP01. The sequence goes on from CAZQRP010000007.1 coordinate 84,236, forward strand.
TCAGCCGCTTGACATAACTCTAAAGCAGCGAAAATACCCGCTGGACCAGCACCGACAATAATAACATCGTATTTATGCCGGCCGGCTGAAACTAAAGATTTACTCGAGGACTCAGAACGTCTCTTGATCATCTTTTTTCCGCGCTTTCGCTAAATTAAAGCTTAATGGATGAAGTCTAAAATTTTGCCATACTATACCAAAATTTATTCATTTCGATGTTGTTTAGCATCATACTCAATTATTTATTTGTCATTTTTCATTTTGTCTTTCAGTAGTATGTCTCCCATAACTTTATCAGCCGCTGAATGCGGGTCTATTTTTGCTGCCTCTACCAGTGACATATATTCGTTTAGCTCTTTATCATGCTGAACTAATACTAGAAGTTCATCCCGAATTCGATTCTCCACTACTTCGATAAATTCACGCCGCCGCTGTTCCTGGCGTCTTCGTAAAAGTTGACCTGTCTCTTCCAATTCTTGACGGTGTCTCTTGATTTGCTCATAGACCTCTTCAATACCCACATCGTTAATAGCTTCTGTCGCCACTACTGGCACCTGCCAATTATTGTGACCCGAACTCAGCCGAAGCATGTTTCTCAGCTCAACAACCAGACTTTCAGACCCAGGACGGTCAGCTTTATTAACCACGAAGATATCAGCGATCTCAAACAAACCAGCTTTCATGGTCTGAATAGTATCCCCTGCTTCAGGAGTCAAGACTACCACTGTGGTATCTACATTTTGCATAATGTCCAGCTCAGTCTGCCCTACTCCTACAGTCTCCACCAAAATATAGTCTTTGCCAAAAGCACTCAGTAACTTAATCACATTGCCAGTACTTCGAGGTAGACCTCCATGGCTGCCCCTGGTAGCCATACTACGAATGAAGACTCCTTCATCAAGATAATGCTGCTGCATCCTTATTCTATCGCCAAGTACGGCACCGCCTGTAAACGGGCTACTGGGGTCGGCGCAAACTATACCTGCTGTGAGCCCTTGTTGCCTAATTACTGCTGTCAATCGGTCGACCATGGTGCTTTTACCAGCCCCTGGCGGTCCAGTTATGCCTATGCAATAACCTTTACCTAAATGAGAGTAAACCGTCTTTATAATTGCCGGCACCTCAGGGCTGTCACTTTCTACGATGGAAATCAAACGAGCCAGTGATAACACATCGCCGGCTAGCATCTTCTTGATCAGCTTCATTTTACAGACAACTTCTCAATTTCGTAACCTGGTACACTTCACGACCGAATACAATTCTATTTAATTTATCCTTGCAACGTCAAGAAAGTGTGAAGAGAGACTCTAGGAAACAGTGGTCGACTGAAGTTCTGAGCTTGTGGTCTGACCGTAAACTAACAATAGAGAGTACTCGTTAAAGGTCGTTTACCTATGATGTCGAGGTATAATAAAACAAGCGATTAATCAGGCAAACGAGATTGGCCAAAAATTTTTGCTTAAAATTACATAAAATATATTTGACAGGTCATTATCAATCTGCTACACTGTTGCAAATTAAAACATATTGTCAATAATAGCTTCCCGGGGTTGTTATTGGTTGACGCAAATCAGAAAATAAAGGTACTTATAGCTGACATCCAACCGCTATTTCGGCGGGGGATAGGGTCTGTCCTGAGTCAGGAGACTGATATAGAAGTCTGTGGCGAAGCTGGAAATGGCCAAGAGCTGCTAACGGCTGTAGGTACAATGCTTCCGGATGTGGTCCTCCTCGATATCAATTTACCTCCCGACAGCGGCCTGGATTTAGCCAAAGCTGTCAAGCAGCAATTACCCAGTGTGGCTGTTGTCGTTCTTACCGCCCATTCCAGTAACGACGAGCTATTTGAGGCAATTAAAGCCCGGGCAGCCGGCTACTTGAACCGTGACATCGTATCGAACGAGCTTATTGATACTATCCGTAAAGCTGCTTCCGGCGGACACCCAATTAATGATACTTTTCTTTCACGACCAAAGGTGGCCAAGCAGGTACTGGAGCAGTTCCAGGAACTAGCCTGGGGAAAAGAACTTGAGTCTTTTGTTTCCCCTCTCACCCCGAGAGAGACTGAAATCCTCAGCTATATGGCCCAGGGTTACCTTAATAAACAAATTGCAATTAGCCTTAATATCAGTGAACAAACTATCAAGAATCATATTACCTCTATATTGCGTAAGCTGGATGCAAACGCCCGTACCCAAGCAGTCGTGACAGCAATAAGACGGGGCTTAATCTCATTAAGTCCTGGAACCGCACCTTAGTACTTCGTTCTGATAATTCCACTCTATACCTGTCAGATATCGGCAGGAACAGTTTCTTACCAAAGATTCACTTGTTCCAATAGTGGTCGATACGGATTTCTTTTTAAAATAAATCCTGGTCTCAATATACTGGTTTACAGAAGTAAAATGACAATGGAACAATGAACCATGGGACCCGACTATTAATGATTATAAAAGGGTATACATTCGCATCTATACCTGTCATTTTGATTTTCAGTTCCCGAAGCGTCATCATCAAACCCCTCCTAGGAAAAGTTCATGCTGGTACCTGCCCTGTCTGGCATCATACTGGAGTCTGATGCCGATTACCCTGTAGTCCTGCCCTTCCTGGGCGCAGAGGGAATCGTAAATGGTGATGACATCCCACAGCTCGACTCCGCAGTGGGGCGGTACCAGGATAAAGCCGCAGTACTGCAGCCTGGTCTTATCGAGGGCTGCCTCTGCAGCGCCGGCAGCCAGGGCAGCAGTGGCAAGGGAGGGATGCAGCTTGAAGGCCAGGCGCTCACCGACCAGGCCGATTTCAGCGGCATCCTCATCCTCACCGAACACAGGATTGCCCTCAGCATCACGGCCGATGATGTACGCCCGGTTGATATCCGGGCTGTCCACCTGGTAGCTGCCATCCAGGATGAAGTGCGGGCGCGACTCCCGGGGGGAGACATTGTACAGTCCGCCCGAGGCGGAGTTAAATAGATACTCGTTAAACATGGACTATTTACTATTACTTAACAGCGGCCCAGTAGTACGTCAGGCCGCTGACATTGGCGCCGTTACCGGCGTTGTTGGATACATAGAAGCTGGTAGCATCAGGGGCAGTCATGTTGTAGTGCGTGCCGCCGCCTGCAATGTCCATGGTGCGGGCCAGGCCCCTGACGATCATAAACGCCTGACTATTACTGACGATAAAGACCAGCGCCGGCGTGGTGCCCAGGCTGTGAGCAATGGCCCGGTTATCGGTGCCGTCGCCGGTATAGCTGCCGTAGGTGGCGGCGACCGGTGATGCAGCGGCCCACTTAACGCCCTTCTGCTGCGAGCTGTCCTCCGTCAATACATAGCCGTCATTACCGCTGACGGGCAGCACGGCGGGGGTATCATCAGCGGTGGCCACCAGGATATCGCCTTTGGCGTCCAGGAGAGCTTTGGCAATTTTGCCATCGATTTCCTCCTGGAGCTGCTCGATTATGCCGGCGGTGATATTGAGCCTGACAGCATCACCCTGGCTGTGAGCGGCAGCGGCGGTACCTTCCTGGGCCCGGGTGATGGTAAAGGTATCAGTAGACTTGACGGTGACCTCCATAATCTCATCACCGATGGAGATATGGAAGGGCGCCGAGGGGAAGCGGGCCCCTTCTCCGGCGGCTACCGTCAGTTCCATAGCTGAATCAGAGATGGCGGCTGCCAGGGTGGAATTGGCATTGTTCTTTACTTCTAACCAGGTTGTCATATCACACTCCTTCCGGGAAAGTGAAAGCATACACAGGCGCATCGTCTGCCTGGGGGTAGACGATAAAAGCATCGAGGCCTGAGAAATAGATAACATCCGGGACCAGCGCCAGCAGGCGGCGCACTACGCCGGCGCCGGACTCGCCGGGGCGGACCTCCAGTTTGGGGTACAGGCTGACGATATCAGAGCTGCGGGACTTATAGGACAGGGTGCCGCCGATGCACTGGACCAGCTTACCTATCAAATCATATACCGTGTAATCATCCGAGCCCAGGTTGAACTCCGCCGGTCCGGGGATGGTGTAGCGCTCCAGGAGTCCCCAGGCATCGATGCAGTACAGGGTGACTGCGGCACGGTTGGGGCTGCGGCTGTAGCGCCAGGACTCCAGGAAGTAATGGTTGCCTCCCGGAGTTTCATCCCCGACTTTGTCGGGGCGGTAGCCATAGCCCAGCTCGACCCGGCTGCCCCGCCTGATGTGTTCCGTGGGCAGGTCGGAATAAGCGCCTGCGGAGTTATCCAGGCTTATGTAAAGCTCGCTGGCGGCCATGGGGCGGACCAGCTCGGTCAGCCCGAGGACCTCCGCCTGCTCAATGGCGACCGAGCCTTCAGCGGCGCCGGATCCGGCAGCCGGCGTGGGCCAGCAGTCACCCGGCAGCAGTGCCCGCCAGACCTCATTAGCCCGGGTGCCCCAGAGATAGGTACCGTCCTCAGCCAGGGCCAGGCCGTAAGGGCAATTGCCATTGAGCTTAAACGACTTATTCCAGTCGGCATCGTAGAAGTCCGTGCCCGGGCGCAGCCGGAAAAACCATTTATCCTGGAGCTTGTACAAGGACAGGACCGGTCCGCCTGAGGCGGGCTTGCAGATAAAGGGAGCATCGACATCCAGGTTGTCGGTGGCACGGGCGGCCAGGATAGCAGCCACCGTCTCCCAGCTCTCCGGCAAATGGATGTTGTAGAAGAGCTGTCCGGCAGAGGGCTTATGTAAATTGAGCATGAAGTCCCGGTACTCTTCGGCGGCCTGAGCGAAGTCGCTATAGGGCGTTAGGCGGGCCAGGAACTGCTGCACGAGCTGGTCCTGGTCCAGGGTGGCCCGGCCCAGGTTGAGGTACTGGGTATCGCCCCAGGTGCCGGCAGCGACCCGGTAGCCGTCGCCGAAGACGATCCTGGCGACCCTTAAGCTGGCGCCGGTATTGATCAGGGCAACGATGTTATAATCGCCGTCATAGTACATAGCCAGGCCGGCGATATCCGGAGGGCTGCCATGGGCGGTTGGGGCCAGCCAGTTACCCAGGTTGTTCCTTTTCTGCAGGTTGAGGTTAGCAGCGCCGCTGTCCGCCCAGGCTATGGCCATCTCGGTATCCGTCTTGTGGCAGGCAGCAATAGCCCGCATGCAGCCGGTAGAGCCGGCGATGGAGGTGGCAGCGCCGAAGGTTGCCCCGCTGTCGGTGGACTGCTTGTAGTCTATGGCAGCGCCGTCTCCCCTGGTGGCGAAGACTATTACCTCGGCGGCACGGGCGGCGATGGCATGGGGTGAGCCGTTGAAGCAGGGCAGTAGGCCCGTCCAGTTGGTATAGTCAGACGAGGGGCCCGGGCTGGCCACCCGCTGGTGAAAGACATTGCTGGTGGGCGCCGACCTGGTGCGGTTCAAAGAGCCATCGGCGGGGATGGCCACGCCATGATAGAACGGGCTGATAGCGTCCGTTTCATACAGCAGCTCCCAGCCGAGCATACCCCACTGAATGGTAGCCGCCTTCTGGGGATGGCCATACTGGCGGCAGACCAGGCCTACAGCCGGCCGGCGTAACGGCTGCTTCTGAGCGATGACCAGGGTATCAGTAAGCGTCTTCATGGGGCTACTTAATGCTACTTAATGCTACCTTGAGCAGTTCGGCTGCCATCTCGCCCACCCAGTAGAGCGTCTGGCGGTTCCGGGGCAGTTTCGACCTCCAGTTGAAGCCGGCGACGACGTGGCCGGCCAGCATGGAGAGATCGCTCACCTTACGCTCGATGCGGGCATAGTCCAGATAGCTGACGTAATACAGCTCACCCAGGGCCAGCGCCTTATGCTTCAGGTTTGAGAAGCTGCCGCAGCCCGCCTGATTGGTAGGGCAGCCGGGCTCCCTGACGTTCTCAAGGGCTTCCTGGAAGTTATAGCCCCACTGCCCGGCGAACCTGACATCGGCCTTCATCAGGACATAGTCCCAGAAGGAGACCACATGATCGAAGTACTCAGCCTGGGTGACCTGGCCGGTATCCAGGGCGGTAAACAGCTCAGTGGAGGGATTGAGCACGCCGTACTTTATGGGCGCCTTCTTCTTTACCAGCTCGTCAAAGGCGTCCAGGTCCCAGGGCGGGGCCGGATCCCGAGTTGAAACCAGCGATACCGGTCCGCCTGAGGCGGACGTAGAGACGGCCTGTGCGTTACTGATTTGGGCCTCTGTGGCCTCTGCTGACTTTTCCGCAGTACTTTTTTATTCTTGCCCAGATCCGCCATACCCTGGCCTACGGTAAAGCCCAGGGCGGGCGCCAGGACCCACTGCCAGTCGATAAATCCCTGGCTGGCGGCATAGACCGAAATGAGCTGGGCTAAAACAGAGCTCCAGAACTTTTTCGACTGATAAAACGGTTTTTCTTTGGTATCTGTCATTTTATGTTAACCTCCTGATTCACTTAGTTAATGAGAAAGGGCCTCTATTAAATTCATCGACTGATCCCTTCATTACTTTATTACGTTCAGCAATGGCATTATGTTAAGCCAGTGGCCAATCAGACCAGGACGGCCAGGGCATCTGGCAGCGGCAGACCGGCCTTGCGGTAATGGGCAGCCAGGTGAGCAGCGGCAGCCAGGATGACCTGCTCCGGCGCCCGGATACGCTGGCCATCGACTCCCTGCCTGGATATGGCCCGGACTGCAGCCATGACCAGCTCCCAGTCCACCGTGTGCACCAGGCCGATCTTGCCCTTGATGGCACGGTTGATCTGCCTGGTGTGATGGGGGAGCTGCCAGGTGGCGGGATCATCCCTGGCAGGGACGATGGCATAGGCCTGCCAGGGTAAATCAGCTTCGCTTCCTAGTGCTTCGCTTTGCTTTACTTCGCTTCGCTTCGGCATATTTTTTGGCATAATTAACCTCCTTCCGCCTAAGGCGGATCTTCGTTAGTCATAATCACTATAGAAAAGCGAGCCCTGCTTGAGCCGGCTGCCGGCCTTCCTGATGGCCTTCTGGAACTCCATGAGCCGGCCGCGGGCCCAGTAGAGATAGTCCCGGTCGACATTTTCACCGCCGAGCGTGGCCTTATTGGTGGAGTACTGGCTCTGCGCCAGGGTGGCATAGGCACTGGCGCCCAGGGCGATCAGGTCCTCATGGCGGGTGGGAATAGTCGAGGTGGCCCCGTCCAGGGTGTGGACCTTGCTGTAGTAGATAGAACAGTTGTTGCCATCTCCCTGTGTTTCCAGGAAGGTCAGCGTGTCCTGGTAGACCTCAAACCTGGCAAACACCCTCGGGGTACTGCCGACCGGAAACTCAACCCGGTCAACCCCGACCCTGTCGGGGAGGCTGGAGATATCTACTTCTGTAGAGCCGGCAACGGTGGCCAGGGTGGCCTTCATCTGCCGGGGGACATAGAGGGAAAACTCCTTAACCGCCCGGGCGATGGCCCGGTCGATCTCATCATCGGTCCAGCGGTAGTTGGCAGCGTCTTCATCTTTGAGGTCCCTCCGGACCAGACCGCGCATTGTTGCCAAGTCCATAGCTCAATCCTCCTTCCGCCTCAGGCGGATTCGACCTTTATACCAAATGACCTTTATACCAAATCCAGGGCTACCAGGGCGGCAGCACCCGGCGGGGTAAATTCAACATTGAGCACCGGCGCTTTGGCGCTGTCACCGTCATAGCTGTATGCCCTTCTCCAGGTCCAGTCATTATTATCACTTCTGTTCTCATGGTCATCCCAGAACAGGACCAGGGAATTACCGTTATTCCAACCGGGACGGTTGACTATCTCCTGGATAATGGCGGTGATATCAGGGGTATCATACTCCGCTTCAGCCGACCAGGCCGGTATGTTGTCCCAGTCCACCTGGGCGGCGGTGATATTATCATCAGTGGCGCCGCCGACTACCGTACCACGCCTGGCCTGGTAGTCCTCGAGAGTGCTGAAGGCGGCAGCATTATCAACAGCCTCGCCGGTGATTCTGGAATTCACCACGGTATTGCCGATAGTAACCTGTGCGGTAAACCTGATAGAAGCGGCAGTTATCACCGAGCCACGGGGCACGGTGACGTTTTGCCAGCGCATGCCGGAGCCATACTTATACTCGGTGGCCTGGCCATAACCGGCACGCTCATCGGAGGTGAGAGCGTAGCGCTCCCAGGCTGCACCGGTCCATCTCACCCAGAGGTCATCAGCGCTGGCGCCCACCTGCCAGGTGGGGTCAACTGCTACCGGCAGGGTTTTACCGGATAGCTGCAGCGACTCGGTGAGCCTGTCCCCTGCTTTCAGAGCATCAACGGCAATGGGCTCACCGTTAGCATCCTGAGCGCGATAGACCAGGTGAGACTTGCCTGTTTCCTGAATAGTGAACTCAGCGATAGCCGGAGCAGCGGCTGACTTGATGATACGCCGGAACTTCACCCGGTCATTCAGGGCTTCGATTACCAGGTCAATCTCCGGATACAGGTCCGGCCAGGTGATCCTGTTGCCGGCGATAACAGGGGACACAGGTTTGGCCGCTACCACGTCCCCCAGAGCGTTTTTCACCCGGTCCAGCCGGAGAAAAAGCTCCGCCCCATCTTTCCTGGACCTGACCTGAATGGACCTGGCGGCGGTATCAACCGACAGCTCATAGGGGGCCTTGCTAACACTTAAGATATCGCTTGTGTTAACAAAGACTGGAGCGATCGCCTTCCAGGGCTCCGAGGGGTCGGCATAATTTTCCTTGTAGTGGATGGCTCCGCCTGAGGCGGACTGCAGCGCCAGACGGCCCGCCTGAGGCGGGTCCTGGAGAAACGTCCGGGAGCTTTCAGTACGGTAATTTAGCAGCTCCTGCATCATACGCCCCTGATGGAGATGGTCCTTTCAGATCCTTCATTTTCGGCGACATCGATCTTGAGGAACTGGGCGCCGCCGATCCTGACAATGGACGCCCTCTGCTTGGGGATGGCGATATCGGCGGGCACGCCCAGGTACCAGCCGTACAGCGTGGCGAAGGTACCGCCGGACGCCGCGGCCACCTGGACAGTGGCGGTGGCATTGGTCATGTCCGGCAGGATAATGAGCACCTCATTGAAGGGTTCACCCAGATCCACCTCGACCGATATCGAAGCACCGTTGGCGATAGTGGCCGTTTTCCAGGCGCTGGTCAGCTTCCTGACCTGCTGGATGGGCCGGCCGTAGTCATCAAATAGCTCGTTTGCCATAATTAAAACCTCCTTCCGCCCAAGGCGGATCTTCGACTGTATGTTGTGGTACGCCGGCGGCGATCCCCGCCACCATACCACTATATTTAGTAATCTCCCACTTAAAAGTGTAAAGTGTCCATTCACCGTATTAACTTCCCCCCGGGGAATCCGCCTGAGGCGGACTCCCCAGGGAAAGAAAGGAGGTAAAAAGAACCTGGGGGGCGGTGAATTCCCCAGGCAGCCGACCTCCCGACTCCCGATTTATGCCGTGCTATCGGCCCGTGCATTCAGGAAAAACAGCACCTTCGTTGCCGACAGGGCTAGGCCGATGATGGTATTGGCGTCTCCTGCGGTCGACGGCGCTGTCTGGGTGATCTGGCCGTTACTCGAGCCCTCAGCCACGTAGACATAGCCGCCCGGTGTGGCGCCGGAATAGCCGCCGACCATGGGATTCGGCGACACCGGTATCACATCGCCGCTGGCGCCGTCCTGCAGGGCAACCACTCTGCCCTGGATAACACTCCCGGTGGTGGCCAGCGCCCGCTTCCAGCCCGAGCTGTAGCCAAGCACATCACTGCGGACACAGGCCTCAGCCAGCGTCACGGTGGGGGCTTCAGGGCCGACATTGGAATTCTCGATTATGCGGTTCTTGCCTGGATCTGAAAAAGCCATAGTTTACTCCTCCTTTAGTCCTGCTTTAGTCCTTCACCCCGATCAAGGCGGCGGCCTTCACGGTGCTGAACAACGCCAGTGAGACGTACCACTTTATCCGGGTGCGGTCGGCGTTCTTGGTCTCCATGGGGCCGATAGGCTGCACCTGGAGCCCTCCGGGGCTGGTCAGCCCGCACAGCCCTCCTTCACCGAACTGGAAGGCGTAGATAGTGGAACTGGCACCGGTGGTATAAGCCGTCTCCACGCTACCGGCGACCACATGGGTATCCAGGATAAAGTCATTGATGGCGATGGGGATACCGTTGTAGAGCTGGACGAACTCGCCGAGCATCCCCTGGCCGACCTCCAGGTTGCTGCCGGCAGCCCTGGCCAGGGCGTTTATCTTGCGGCGGGAGCGGCGGCTCATCATCAGCAAATCGGGCTTGCCGCCTTTGACGGCATCGATGAGCTGGTCGATCATGGTGAGCGTCAGCGTGGCGCCGGCGGCACCGGCGGCGATCACCTGGTCACCGGCGGAACCGGTATCGATTATTTTGATCAGGCCGTCGAACTGGTTGGCATCGGCTGAGCTATCGCCATAGAGAAACTTCTCCTCAAGCTCATGCCTGATGGCTTTGGCGGTGATCTCGATAATGGCTGCCTCAATGTCCTGGATATTGGACCTGGTCTGCTTGATATAGTCGTCCAGGTCGGCGTTCTGCCCCAGGATCTTCAGCGTGGCGGTCTGCTGGCTGAAGGCGATGGCGGGGGATGTGGTCCAGTCATCATTGACGGCATGCCATTCCGCCGACGGCAGGGTGGTCTCACGGTTGTAGGTGAGGGCATTACCCACTATCTCGATGAAGGGCATGTACTGCAACAGCGGGCAGTCCTTGATTATCTCCTCGATGACGCCTACCAGCAGGGCGTCATTGCTCAGTTTGGCTGCTTCCGATAAAGTTGTGGCCATAGTCTATAATTCCTCCTTTCCCGACAAAGTCGGGACTAAAATTAACGGGTGCTACCCGCTCTTCCTGGCCTGATCCAGGCCGTAGTTTATTTTCTCCCTGGTGGTCATGGCAGACAGGTCTGCAGGGGTACGCCCCGGAGAGCCGGCAGGCACGTTAGTATTGCTCTGTTGTTGTGCCAAACCCTGCTTTATCTGGCCGACTAATGCAGTGGCCTTGTCCACCGATGCTTTGACCTCATCGATAGTACTCCCCTGTACCATATCAGCCGGCAGCACGGGATTGGACTGCAGCACCAGCTCACGGTAGGCGGCTACGGCACCTTCATGCTGCGCGGTAAGCGAAGCGAGGCCGGTACCCCGTTCCTCTGCCAGGGCTTTCTGCTGGTCCAGTTCGTCCGTCCGGGCCTGCAGGTCCGCCTCAAGCGAAGCGATGCGCTCTTTTAAGGGAAGCGCTGCGGCCTCAACGGACTCCTGGACCTTGCTCCTCTCTGCCTCCAGCTCCGACTTGAGCTGGTCGTACGCCTCCTGGGTGACGGTCTGGTTGTTGGTGTTGTTGTCTTCCGGCATGTAAGCCTCCTTATACAATTTCGTTCCCGACTGTGTCGGGATCTTCGACCCCGATTTCATCGGGATCTTCGACTATTCCGGTACCTGCTCCATCTCGCCGGCGAAACTATGCTCTCTCTCACCGCCGCGCGTAGACTTTGCTCTATACTTCTGGTTCATCTCCAGGATACGGCGCCGCTCCTCCAGCCACTTTTCAAACTCCGCCTGGGGGTCACGGATACCCATCTCGTCCATGGCCGTCCTCCTGGAGTGGACGCCCGACTGGACCAGGAGCTGCTCGTTCTGGGCTTCCCGGGCCCTGTCCTGGGGCAGCACCGAGCCCCAGATGATGCGGTGGTTTACCCGGGTAAGGTCCTCCCTATTGAACTTCTGATGCAACTGGAGGACCATCTTATTACGGGTGGTATAGGCCGCCGTCCTGATGGTCCGTTTCCGGCGAACCTTCTGGAGCAGCGATTGCAGCTCCACTTCAAGGGCCACGCCCGACAGCTCCCGTTCGATGCCTCCATAGGCCGCCCTGGGGGCCTCGCTGATATCATGGAGGCAGCGGTAAATCATATCGATGTAGTCTATGTGCAGCCTGATGCCTCCCCCCTGGAGCAGGTCCAGGAGATAGGCCTTTGACTCCTCCGGCAGCGTCCAGACAGCGCCCGGCTGCACCCGGATATCCTCTGAGGACTCCACACCCTCGAGGACGGCAATGGGGTTTCCGGAAACCTCCAGGATACGCGAGAGCTGCGTCAGCGCACGGTTCAGCTCCCGCTGCGCCTCTCTGAGCGCCGGGATATCCGAGGTACCCCAGAAGTGCTTGGGCTTCCTCAGATTGGGGAATACCACAAACGGGATAAAACCGTAGGGGTTCGGCTTGGAGTCTATCAGCTCATTGTCCAGGTAAAGGTCGAACTGCCGGTCCGTCCACAGCTCGGTGAGCATGGCCGTCTTTTTCTGGATGGTCCTCTGGTGGAGCTGCTCCACTTCATCCCGGGTGAGCTGATACCTGGAGGCGATCCGCCACACCTTTGACAGGTCATCTCCCAGCCACCAGGCATACAGGCCGTTGACATCCGGGGATGTTATCCGGACCCGCTTTTCCTGGGTGTCCCAGGTGACCTTGTAGCAGCCGTCCCCCAGGATGGCTGCATCGACCTCCGTCTCATAGTCCAGCTCCTGGAGGTTGTTTTCCTGGTAGACCTGGTAAATAACGTCTTCCGCCCTGGCTGCCGTCTGCTTTGCCTGGTCTTCGGCCTTCCCGACTTTCTCGGGACCTTCGGCAACCGGATCGCAGGCGAAGTTGAGCCCCTGCATTAAATAGCTGGTAACCTTGTCGACGGCGATCCTGGTGTAGTTGAAGACGAGCTGGCGGTTTCTGGACCTCTCCGTCCACTGCTGGCCCTCGTAGAAGTCCAGGTTGCTGCGGTAGTCGCTGAAGCGGGACTTGTCAAGCTGGGCCAGAGACTGGGGATTGAATTCAGTCATGTCCTGCACCCCTGATTATTCCGGGCAGAGGCGAGCGCCCGCTGTACTGTCCTCTTGCTCACCTCGAATATTCGGGCCACTTCCTCCAGACTTTTACCATCTCTCCTCAGTGCTACCATTCGACCAGCCCGGTTCAGCATCCGCAACCTCTGCTTTCCCCTCGGCTCTTCCTCGATGCACCGCTCCAGAGGACAATTGAGGCATGACGAAAAAACCTCGCATCCTTCATCCTGCCAGTCGATATCGTCAGGCAATAAGTCCAGCTTGAAAGGGATCATGGTACAGCTATGCTAGCACAAATGTTCTATTTACACAAGCCAAACCTGTCATTTCCATGAAAAACTCTTATAGATGCCTTCTCCTGGCAACAGATAAACAACAGGGCTGTCATTCTGATTGAAGCGAAGAATCTGGATACTGGCGTGCTTTGAGATCCTTCGTCTCCCCCTTCAATTCGCTCAGGCTTCGACTCAGGGTCACAATCTAAGTACAGATAGATCTCAGCACCGGTCACTGTGTTCCCAGTTATGCCTTTATTGAATGCGCCTACCTATATATATACATATATAAAGCAGACAGCCATTGCAGGTATATTCATAGCTGTTATAAGCCGGATCAGGCTGGTACATCATAAAATGGTACTAAAGTCTGCGGCTATGGGACTAAAGTTCCACTGGCATACCTTTAGCACTATTTGATTACCCCGTAAAAAACTTGACAAAGCAAAATAAAAAGACTATAAAGAAGCCATGCGGTTGCTATACGTTGTAGCTATATTTTCGTTGCTGATTGCCGCCTTGATACCTGCTCCTGCAGCAGCCGATGGTTGAGCGGAGGGTGAATGTGGTGTCAGTTTGACACCGACTTCAGGCCCTGTTGGCTCGCAGGTAACGTTTGTCCTGTCCAGCAGCAGTTTTCCGGTCGATGGTCCTTTCACTGTCTGGTGGAGCAAAACGCCGGACTTCGACGTCGAACAGGCTATACAGGTAGCATCGGGTGATCCAGGTAAAGGTAACATCTTCCAGATATCAGCCACATTTACGGTCCCCGAGAGCCCCTATGCCACCAACTACATCCGCTGCATACGGGCTTTTCGTCCCGATGACCTTTCAGACGCTGTCATGTTCAAGGTTACGCCCAGCCTTAAAGTCTCCCCCGATACAACCAAGCCCGGCTCCACGGTGACTATCAAAGGCACAGGCTTTCCTGCCGAGGATGAGGCGTCGCTCAGCTTTGACGGAACATTAACTGATGTAAACATCGCCATCAACAAGGTCGGCAGCTTCAGTTCGAAGTTCACCGTTCCGGACGTTATCGCCGGAGAGCACAAGTTTACAGTTGAGGCAGCAAAACTGTATACCGAGACCGCTACCGCAACAATGGAAGTCGGTCCCTTCATCACACTTACGCCTGAGCGCCCCGAGATAGGCACCCAGGTCACCGTATCCGGCTGTGGTTTCGCCGCCAACAGCGAGATACATATTAAGTATGATAACGCCAGCATAGCCAACTCGCCGTCTACCGATGAGAATGGTTGTTTCAGCTATAACTTCAATGTGCCGGCCAGCTCTAAAAAAGATCATAGCGTTACTGCCGAGGACGCGGCGGGTAACACTGCTACCTTTGGTCTTCCGCTGGAAATCAAGCCGCCAGAGAAACCGGTTCCAGTGACACCCAAGGGGCAGCGGCTCGGATTGTTCGGCACCGAGCAGGTCACCTTTAGCTGGACCGAGGTGACTGATACCAGCGGCCTTACCTATGTCATCGAGATAGGCGAAAACCTCAACTTCTTTCCACTAAAACCGGGCATGAAGAAGTCAGGTCTTACCCAGACCAGTTGCAGTGTCGACATTGCGCCCGGCACCTATTACTGGCGGGTGAAAGCAGTAGATGGTGCCGGTAACGAAAGCGAATGGTCCATCTCTCCTTATGCTTTTAAGGTAGGACTGTTCTCCGTCTGGGGCCTTGTCATCGGTGCTTTCATCTTTTTGATAATCTTCATTCTTCTCATCCGGTCTTTCTTCCGGAGGCTGAGCGAGTATTATTGTTAGTAAGTAAAGTAGAGAAGAGGCTGGTCTCCGGGATCAGCCTCTTCTCTGTTGAAAATGAAAAAACTAAGAATCATACATCTCGTGGATGACTCAATGAGAAGTACTATATGGGGGAAACCAAATACAGGTCGACTTTCAGGTCAGCCTTTTGTCTGAAAAAAAATCAGACATTTTACCGATTACAAGGTAGTAAGTATGGCGGTAGACTGAGAGTATAATGAACGGGTGATAGTCTCCAGTACAGGAGAAAAGAACTGAGAAGATATAAACTATTGACAATTTTTATGTGCCCCGATGGAAGGGGGCTTGACAGGCGTGATAGAATATGGTGCAGGCAAGGAAAAACCTTGCTTAGTGGATTATGTATTGATGAAAGGAGGTGGTGTCGTATGGAAGATAGCCGGGATAGGCGTTAGCCTACCGCGGCGAGATGAGGTTGTCCTGGCTCCGGGACATAGGGTCTCAACCCGGCATATTGTATCCGGGTGCTACGAGGAGCAGCCTTGTGGGAGGGCTGAAAATAACCCAGCGAAAGGAGAATGAAATCCCGTTTTTGGGTTTCTATTTCAAAACCGGAGGTAGATTGGTCGAATTTACTGAAGGTCCCCGATAAAAATATTTTTTCGGGGTTGATTCAAATTAGGAGGAATAATGAAATCAAAATACTCAAGTATCGCGGGTATCTTTGCCGTTCTGGTTCTGGTTGCCAGTTTCCTTGTACCTGCTAAACTGGCAAACCCGGAGCCTGTAGAGGCTGACCCCGGCTTGATGGAATGGACCATTGTGGATACCCCGGACTCGGAGCCGGCTCTGACCAAGAGCCTGTTTACTCCGTGGAACCTGGGCTCTGAGGTCATCAAGCTGCTGGTCGGCAATAACGGCAATACCATGTATGCCCTGGTCAGGGCTCGCCGGACTCCCGGTGCTACCTCAGCCCAGGCATACATCTACCTGTACAAATCAATTGACGGTGGCCGTTCCTGGTCCAGTGCCAAGTACAACAACCTGATGGCTTCTGCCGGCGATGGTACACCCCCGGCTCCGCGCATGATAGTGTGGGACATCACTATCGCACCTGATGACCCCAATATCATCGCTGCGGCGATATCCGATGCCACGAATGCGCCAGCCACCGGTGCTGTGCCCATGGCACAGGAAGTCTGGATTTCCAGCGACGGCGGCGATAACTGGGACAACACCCAGTGGCCTCCGACAGGCGTCAGTCAGGGCACCGACATCATCAGCACCATGGATATCTCCATGGACTACGGCAACGGCCGTGATGTGCTGGTCGGCACCCGCGACGGCACTGGCGGCGGTACCAACAACATCTCTGTAATGGAGATGCCGGGCTACGGCGGCTGGAACGTCCAGGACGTAACTCTCGGCTCACCGGTATCGATTAATCCCTTCACCGGCGATGTTATCGTTGCCAAGTTCTCGCCCACCTATGTTGGTGATTCCACCATAGCGCTCGTCTACTCACAGCCACAGGGCGGTGCCAAGCCAGGCACCTGGCTGATGACCGGCGTCCATGACATCTCCGTGAACCGCACCACCTGGCAGGCTGCCGGGATGCATATCGAGCTCAGGAACGCCAGTGGCACTCCTGGTAACTCGCCCATGGAGGACGAGATCATCACCGCTGACCTGGAGCTTCCTTCCGACTTCTCCGGGCAGAGCGCCAGCCTGCGCCGCTTCTATGTCTGCACCGATGCTATCAACAGCACCGTTGCTACCAGGGGCGCAGTTACAGCCGGTATACCCCATCGCGGCGTATACCGCGTTGACGACAATGTCGTCTACACGCTGATGGACAACAGCACGCTGTTTGCCACTGCCGCGCAGAACATTCCCAACAGGCGCGCCCACAGCATCGCCTACTGGGGCACCTATGCATCGGGCAAACTGCTGGTTGGTGAAACTCTCGGTCATACCTGCCAGGCTGCAGTGCCAGTCTGGTTTACCGACTCACCGACGGTATGTCCCATCCCCTGCTGGTATCCGGCCAAGAAACCGCCCACAGGCGCTGCCGGCTATAACTCATGTGCAGAGCACTGGGAGAGCTGGGGTAATGCCTGGGTCGTCTGGTCGCCTACCTATGCCGACCAGGGCGTAGCCTACGCAGTGACCGGCTCATCCAAGCTGGATGCTGCATTCAACATGCCCATCGCTGCCGATTTCGCCAGCGCAAACAATAATGCAGTAGCGGGATGGCCTTCCGGCTTCGGCAATGTCATGCTCTTTGACGAGTCGGCCTTCTCGCTGACCCGCAACAACGGTGAGACCTGGAACCAGTTGTCTCTTATCGACACGCGGATGTCCAAGCTGACCGATGTGGCACCGTCGCCTGACTGCACCACCATTTACCTGGCTTCAGTCAACAATGAGACGGCATGTCTAGGCTTTGACAGCGTCTGGCGCAGCAGCATCAACGAGGCTGTGGTAGCACCGCCTCTTCCGGCACTGCCTATCGGCCAGGTCTGGGAGAGAGTGCGCACCTCGCCAACCAACATAAGCTGCAACATGACCGACAGCAACTATGCCATACTGAGACTGGCACAGGATAAGCTTGACGGACAGGTCGTTTTCTGGGCAGCCGGTGGTACTGGAATAGATACCGGCACCACGACTATCGGCGGATTTACCGTTGGCCCCAACACGCAGGCACTCGCCTGGTCACCTGACTACGGTGATTACTGGGCCGACATCAATCCAAGGATAACCGTCCAGGATATGGCTGCTGAGTCCAGCACCATCCTGTATGTCTTGAACCGCTCCGGCCAGGTGCAGAAGCTGCCGTACACCGGCACAGCCTGGTCCAGCGCGATCAACACGGTCAGCGCTGCTACGGGCGGGGGCCATACCATAGAAGCACAGGCCGAAGGCAAGGTCCTTGTCGGCAACCGGGCGGCCGCACCAACACCGTTCCCGGCCTCGATCTCAACCAACGGTGCTGAGTCATTCAGGCCGATGGTCAGGCCGCTGCAGAACCTGGCTACATTTGGTTATCACGCCATTTTCGACACCGACTATGACGACAATGAGACCGTCTATGTGGCCAACGACTCTGCCGCAGTCGGCAAGATCTATCGCAATAAGGCACCGTCTGGAAGCAATACCGACTGGTCAGACATGTGCAATGTCTTTCTCGGCACCACGCACCGTGAGTACTATGGTATCGTCCAGACCAACTCAAAGAACGTGACCGGTGTGGGCACGCTGTACGCTGCTCATGATGCAGGATCACCGAACGCCACCGCTTACTGCGGTGTTGAACGGACGCTTAATCCGCTTATGGGCATGCCCAAGCCAGGCATGTTCTGGGACTGCATGGATGCCGCAGACTTCTTCCGGGGTCAGACCACAGTTGTGGAGTTCACCCTGGAGCCGAAGTCACTTAAGCTGTGCGGCTGCCTGACGCAGGATACCTATACCACACTCTATGCCATCGACAATGACGAGTACGCCAATAACCACAACGTGTACGACAACTTTGGCGGAGTCACCCTGGTCAGAGACCGTGGTATGCTCTGGGCATACACGGACTGCATGGCCAAGATAGGTCCAACACTGACCATGGACGATGGCACCATTATCGGCTGCGATCCGGCAACCGGCAGGAACCAGGAAGTCAACTTCACCTGGGAGCAGCTCTGCATTGCCGATTACTATGAACTCTATATCGGCAAGGATAACAGGTTCTCACAGAGGATCTTCGCTGCTACGTTCTCACCAGCCAGTGTGATGTCGCCGGCTCTGATTTACTTCGCTGGCGGCGGTGGCACATACCCGGCCCTGTTCGAAACATCTGGAGGAACAACCTTCCAGGTAACAGAGGGCAGGATTATGGCTCTTGATTGCGGACACGAGTTCTTCTGGAAAGTCAGGGTACGGGATGAGCGTACCGATGATGCGGTACGAAGCCCGTGGTCTGAAGTGAGAAGCTTCCTTATCAAGGCCGGCTTCCGAGTAACCACACCGTACTATGGACCGCAGTTGCTAGCACCGGATAACGGTTGTGGATGTCCTTGCGATGCCCCGCTATGCTTCTCATGGTCACCATTCAAGGAGACCACGACGTACAAGTTCGAGCTCTCCGAGAATTCTGATATGAGCAGCCCGCTGGTATCGACAACGGTATCCAACGCTACTGCCTACCAGTACGATGGTACTGTGAAGTGCAATACCAACTACTTCTGGCGTGTGATGGCCGTAGAACCGGCACCGAGCGAGTGGAGCGCTGTATTCAGCTTCATGACGCAGGCTGAAGAAGTAGCACCTCCACCACCGGTGATTCCTGAAGAGGTAACCCCGCTATGGGTCTGGGTGATCATCGCTATAGGCGCAGTCCTGGTGATCGTTACCCTGGTACTCATCTTCAAGACACGCCGGGTGTAAACTCATCACTCGACAAGTGGTAATAAAAAGGGGGTGGCAATGAGCCACCCCCTTTTTACATCATGAATAATTATGTAATTAGAACATAGTAATGGGTCTCCTCACTATCCCCGCACAATGCAATAACGTCTAATCCTTTATCAGTTGCACTAAAAACCTTCCAGTTGACAGGCATCTTCAATATATTTATACTTGCAGACATTGACAGTTGAAAGCGTTCTATTTATACTGGTACAACAGGTGCTGAGATGAAGAAAAACAAATGGTACTGGAGCTTGATTATAGTATCGCTTTTCATGCTGATCTGCATGACGGCAGGTTGTATCACCATCAGTGACAAGAAACCTGATGCGCGGAAAAAGCTCGCGGTGATGTCCGCACCGGTAATCAACTCATTTACAGTTGACCGGGACACTATTACACAGGGAGAACAGGCAAAGCTAAGCTGGGATGTATCCGGGACAACAACAGTTACTATAAGTCCGGTTGTCGGCCCTATGGAGCCGGTCAGCACAGCGCTGGTAACACCAGAGACGACCATCACGTACACATTATCAGCTACCAACGAGGCGGGAACCAGCACTGCTACGGTACAAGTCAACGTCACGCCGGTAGTTGTCGATAAGCCAGACCTGGTAATTACGGATGTCTGGATTGAGGTCAAGTCGATTTTTTATAAGATAAAGAACGAAGGAAGTGAGCCATCCAAGGGAAGCCGTTCATTCCTGTACGTAAATGATATAGTGGAGGACAATGACTATGTTCCCGCTCTGGCTCCCGGTGAGGAAAGGACTGAGTCTTTTGGCAGGTTCGTCTGGATTTACGGGTTCGCATCACAGACCAGTGCCATGACCATTACGGAAAAACCCCCTCAATTTACTGTTAAGGTCTGTGCAGATAGCGAGCATGCCATCGTGGAACATGACGAAGGCAATAACTGTACCGAACTGGTCTGGGGACAGGAAGCTATCTATAGCTTTATTGACAACGCGCATTTCGCCGAGTGGACCAGTGGCTCTGGCAAGTTACGGTACCCATCACCAGCGGGCAGCCTGTCGGGGACGGCTTTAATAGCGAAGACCATGAACACGGAAGATGGCAAATCACATTCCTCTGTCCTGGCGACATATCCACAGCAGGTCAGCAAGGGATGGATACAGGGTAGATTCGCTAATTTTTACATGGATCCAAAGAGCCGCACCCTGAGGAGCAAGGACATCCTCATACCAGCCAAGGCAAAATTTACTGCCGAGGTAGGTTTCAGAAAGGGTGCGACTGCCACTGCTGGTGTCCGGTTTATTCTTGGTGTTGCTGATGAGAGCGGCAGCGTAGTCTATTTCCCGGAAATATTCGCCACCTATGATGAGCAGTTTGACCTATATGAGGTAGATTTAAGCGAACTTGCCGGAGAGAAAAGGACTTTTATCCTGAGAGTTGAGGCTGAGGACTCAGGAGAGCAAAATTGGGCAGTATGGCTCGACCCCAGGATAATCCAGGAACGCTAGGCCGACACAATTCATAATGCCACACAATTTGAAATAGAGCCACGATGTACTTGACAAGTTACTGCCGACCTCTTATAATTAAAAGAAACCGCTCTCCTCTTCTTTTGTAATTGTTGTTCATTCGATTTCTTCCCATTATGAGCTGCGAAGAAGTACGCTGACATAGTTACTACCAGTATCTGATCATGGGGAAATATATAGTAACTTCACTTGAAAAGAAGCTTATTTTAATGCTGCCCGCTTCATGGTATAAGCTTGATGGTGAATCTGTAATGCATATATATCTTTTCAGCAAATGAGTAAGTATATATTCGTTACCGGCGGTGTAGTAAGCTCTGTGGGCAAAGGTATCACTGTCGCCTCTATCGGCAGGGTCCTGAAAAGTCGCGATATTTCAGTCTCTGTTCAGAAGCTAGATCCATATCTTAATGTCGATCCCGGTACTATGTCGCCTTACCAGCATGGTGAGGTCTTTGTTACCGAGGATGGTGCCGAGACTGATCTCGACCTTGGTCACTATGAGAGATTTATTGATGTTGATCTCACCTCCGTTTCGAACGTTACTTCCGGACAGATATATTCAGCAGTGATTACGGGGGAAAGAAGGGGGGATTTTCTCGGCGGGACCATACAGGTGGTCCCTCACGTTACCAACGAGATAAAGCGCAGGATAAGGGAACTGGCTCGAATCTCTGCTGCTTCAGCTATTATTATCGAGGTGGGCGGAACAGTTGGCGACATCGAAGGTCAACCGTTCCTGGAAGCCATCCGTCAGATGAGAAACGAAGAGGGCAGGGACAATGTCCTTTATATCCATGTTACTTTCCTGCCTCATATAGCTACTACCAATGAGCTTAAGACCAAGCCCACTCAGCACAGTGTAAATGAACTAAGACGCATTGGCATTCAACCGGATATAATTCTATGCCGCTCGGACTTTGAAATCTCGGAGAGCATAAAAGATAAAATATCTTTATTCTGCGATGTAGACAGACAGGCGGTTATTCCGCTGACCACTGCCGATACCATCTATGAGGTGCCACTCCTGCTTGAGGAGGCAGGATTGAGTGATTTAATTGTCGAGCGGCTTGGGCTTGAGGCCAGAACAGTCAACCTTAACGGCTGGCGTCAGATGGTCGATAAGCTAAAATCTCCGAAAGAGCCGGTAACTATAGCCCTTGTTGGCAAATACGTGGAGCTTCAGGATGCCTATTATTCGGTACGTGAAGCATTATGCCATGCGGGACTACATCACAACAGGCAGATAAAGATGATATGGGTACAATCGGAAGACCTGCAAAATGACGGTAGTGAAAGCCCGCTACGGTCGGCACAGGGCATTATCGTACCTGGCGGGTTTGGCTATCGTGGTATTGAAGGTATGATAGCCGCAGCTACATATGCCAGGCAGAACAACATACCCTATCTCGGTTTGTGTCTGGGCATGCAAGTTATGGTTATTGAATTCGGCCGCTATGCCTTGGGCAATGAACGTGCCAACTCAACAGAATTTGACCCGGATACGCCGTACCCGGTGATCGACTTGCTTCCCGAACAGCACGGGATCAACAATATGGGCGGCACTATGAGGCTGGGTGTCTACCCCTGCCAACTGGTTTCCGGAACGCTTGCAGCTCAAGCCTATGGCAGTAGTGTAGTTTACGAGCGTCACCGTCACCGTTTCGAATTTAACAATAAGTTCCGTCAGCCACTTGAGCAAAAAGGACTTATTACCAGCGGATTGTCTCCAGATAATCGACTTGTAGAAATAACTGAGCTCAAGGACCACCCATGGATGGTAGCCTGTCAGTTTCATGCTGAGTTTGAGTCACGCCCCAACAGACCCCATCCTCTATTTCTCGACTTCATTAATGCTGCCAAGGACACTTTAGTTGAGGGTACTCAAGTGACATTGCCATTATAAGGTGGCTCATGGATGTAATATCAATAATAAAGGGGAAAATACATGCGTTTATTTCTGGATACCGCTAACATTGACCACATCAGCCATGGCGTCAAGCTGGGAGTAATCAAAGGCGTGACCACCAATCCAAGCCTGGTTTCCAAGGAAGGTAAGGTAAATTACAAGCAGCTTGTCCAGCAAATCTGCGCCATCGTTCCAGGCCCGGTGTCCACAGAAGTGCTGAGCCTGGATGCTTCAGGTATGGTCACTGAGGCCAGGCAAATTGCCAAGTGGGCGGATAATGTGGTAGTTAAAATCCCGGCCAGCCTTGAAGGCATCCAGGCCACTCAACAACTGTCGAAAGAAGCCATTAAAGTAAATCTTACTTTATGTTTTTCTATAAACCAGGCTCTGCTCGGTGCTGCAGCAGGTGCCGCTTTTGTGAGCCCGTTTGTCGGCAGACTGGATGATATCGGCGAAAATGGGATGAGACTGATAAAAGAAATCGTTGACATATATAAACAGTACCCCAATTCCATTACTACTGAGGTCATCGCCGCCAGCATCAGGCATCCACGGCATTGTACTGAAGCAGCCCAGGCTGGCGCCCCCATTGCCACAATTCCCTACCACGTGCTGATACAGATGACCAGGCATCCGCTCACCGATATCGGTATCAGCCGCTTTCAAGAGGACTGGCATAAAGTAATGGGAGAAAACAGAGGAATAGATTGAAGGGTAAACGTAAGAAAAAAGTCACTCGAACTGAGCGCGTTTTAAAAACTTTAAGTACCCTCCGCCAGTTGATGAGGTAATTGACTATTATATGAGGAGCTAGACAAATGAATATTTCCGAACTCGAAACTAAAACTCGTGACGAACTTATAGAGCTTGCCAAACAGCAGGGAATTGATGGATACAGGGGACTGAAGAAATCAGAGCTCGTTCAACGCCTCATCCAGACTCAGGCTGAACAACAGGGACATATGTTCCTCAACGGTATATTGGACATAATGGATGATGGCTATGGTTTTCTGCGCCAGGACAGCCTTCTTCCCGGTGCCGATGATGTCTACATTTCCAACTCCCAGATTCGCCGCTTTGGTTTAAGGAATGGTGACTTGGTAAGAGGGCAAGCCAGACCACCCAAGGACGGTGAGAAATATTACAGCCTGCTGCGTGTAGAATCAGTTAACGAACAAGACCCGGAGCAATCCAGGTACCGCAGACACTTCGCATCTCTGACACCTACCTTTCCAGACAAGATGTTCGACCTGGAGACCGAGTCCCACAACCTGTCAACACGTCTGATAAACCTAGTAGCTCCTATTGGACGGGGCCAGCGCGGTCTTATTGTGTCACCGCCTAAAGCAGGCAAGACCATGCTTCTAAAGAATATCGCTAATGCTATCATTACCAAGTATAGTGAACCTCATATCATGGTCTGTCTCATCGGCGAAAGACCTGAGGAAGTTACCGACATGAAGCGGTCAGTAGTAGCCGAAGTAATTGCTGCCACCTTTGATGTTCCTGTAGAACACCATACCCGGGTAGCTGAACTGGCCCTTGAGCGAGCTAAAAGACTCGTGGAGGTAGGCAAAGATGTAGTAATCTTACTTGACGGTATTACCCGGCTAACACGCTCCTATAATCTGGCCATGCCGCCCAGCGGACGGACTCTATCAGGTGGCATTGATTCAGTGGCTCTTTATCCACCCAAACGTTTCTTTGGAGCAGCACGCAATACCGAAGAAGGAGGCAGCCTGACTATCATAGCCACCTGCCTTGTAGACACCGGCAGCCGCATGGACGACCTTATCTACGAGGAATTTAAAGGGACCGGCAATATGGAGCTACATCTTGACCGTCGTATGGCTGAAAAAAGGATTTTCCCAGCTATAGATATCCTGCCCAGTGGTACTCGTCGGGAGGAGCTCCTGTTCGATGAAGAGACAATGAAACAGGTCTACGTACTGCGTCGTATAATTGGCATGCTGGCTGGAGATTCGACAAACAACACCGATGCCAGTGAGAGATTGCTGGACCGCCTGTCCAAGACCCGTAACAACGCCGAATTTCTGGCAAACTTATCTAAAGATACCTAAGAGTTTTGATAGAGAATTACGTTGGATACTTGTAGCTCACTCGATTACTATCACTCTATAGGTGGCAGTATTCCAAAACGGGCACGGTCCATTCAGTTGCTTTACCTATTCAATAGTAAACTTTAATTATTTTTATCCGTTTTATGTTATGATAAGTAGCAACACTATGAAAAAGGGAGCGTGCAGGTTCAAAGCCTCTGCGATAGTAGCAGGTCTATTGTTATTGGTTTTATGTCTTATACCAGCACCGGTTAACGCCGATATCCTCTCAATAAGCCCAATCCAGGGGATCGTTGGTACCGATGTCACCATTGGAGCACTAAGTGTCTATGGTACCGGCGAATTCTATATTTACTGGGGAGACGAGAAACAGGTTCTCAAGCATGGCACGGGAGATGAATCCGAATCGGTTACATTCAGTATTCCCGAAGCCGCCAGAGGAATACACAAGGTTATTCTTAAGATAGAGGGAAAAACGTTTGATGCCGAATTTACGGTTATGCCCTCTATCAGCCTGGGTACTCACGAGGGTAAAGTAGGCTCAGAACTGATAGTTACCGGGAAAGGTTTCAATCAAAACGAGACAGATATCGAGATAACCTTTGATGGTAACACTATCGAAACCGGGATTAAAGCCGATAGCAATGGAAACTGGCAAAACGCTATCAAAATCCCTGACAGCCATTCGGGTGAGCATATTATAATTGCTTCAGGCACCACGCCCGCAGAAGAAGTAGGAAGCCAGACTTTTTCCATAGTTCCCAAAATCGATATTACTCCGAAGTCAGGCGGGGTAAATACTATGGTTACTATAAACGGTTCAGGTTTCGGCAATGCGGAAACTGGAATTGTAGTGACGTATGACGGGCTGGCGGTAAAAACAGCGATTGCCTCTACTAAACAAGGCTCATGGAAATCCAGTTTTTTCGTCCCGGCATCAACCAAGGGTAGCCATAAAATTGATGCCTACGGAGACACTACTGACAGTACTACTGTAGCTGAGGTTACTTTTAACGTAGCTCCGTCTATAAAACTGGAAATGGTCTCAGGCCACCTCGGAGATACCATTCATACCGGCGATAGTTTTTGGGTCAGCGGTATTGGCTTCGAGGAGAATGAAACTGGAATTCAGGTTACATTCGACGGCATAATGCTGGCCAGCGGAATCACCGCTGATGCAAAAGGTACATGGGCAGTTCAACTGGAGGTGCCTCAAAGTACTCAGGGTGCACACACCGTCGACACGTCAGGAGAGACTACCAGTGCCAGCGATATCGCAAATGCCACGTTAATAATCTCGCCGAAAATAGAAATAAATCCCACATCGGGAGCTATAAGTGAGGACGTTGTGGTAACCGGCACCGGATTCGGCGGGAGTCAGCCTCTGACTATCAGTTATGATGGCAACCAGGTAGCCACTGACTCGGCTACAGATTCTAAAGGCAGCTTCACAGTTAGCTTCGAAGTCCCTAAAAGCAAGGCTGGCGATCATACTATCACCGTCGCCGATGCAATTGCATCTGTTGCCTCGGCAAGCTACAGCGTAGAGTCGACACCACCACCAACGCCCAGGCTTATCTCCCCTGAAGCCGGCAAAAGAAGCGGTTTCTTCGGTAAGACTATTATCACCTTTGAGTGGTCTGACGTGGATGATCCCAGCGGTGTCATCTATCTGCTGGAAATAAGCCAGAATGTTGATTTTTCCGGTACCATGCTTCGTAAGGAGAACTTAAGCCAACCCCAGTACACGCTTACAGAAGAAGAGGCGATGAGTAAAGGTGAATATTATTGGAGGGTGAAAGCCATTGACGGTGCCAGCAACGAAGGTGAATGGACAACGGGGCAGCTTTTTAAAGTAGGAGTAATGGAACCATGGATGCTGGCAGTTATTATCATAGCTGGCTTAGGTATACTCCTCTTCATCGGGCGAATCATCCAGGTCAGTCGGAGAGGCGGTTGGAAATAAATAAATGGGGAATACACTTGACAAACGGGAAACCATAAATATATTATAAAACAGTATAACAATGGACCAGTATACAAACGGGAAAGCGAGGAAATAATATGAAATTAATGGTTATAGGGCTAGGTCAATGCGGTTCTCGAATTGCTGATGAATTTGTCCGGCTCGATAAGATGGCGCAAGCACAGCGACACACTAATATAATCACTGGTGCCTTTGCCGTCAATACAGACCAGGCTGACCTTACCGGCTTGTCTCATATAGGTTCTGATTACATGCATCGTATACTTATTGGTGGGCGCAGAACCTGGGGACACGGTGTCGGCAAGGTAAATGAGATGGGTGCTGAACTCGCTAGAGAAGACGGTGATAAGGTGATAGACGCCATTAGAACTGCACCCTACTTCTACCAGACTCATGCCTTCATGCTCTGTGCCGGCGCTGCCGGCGGTACCGGATCGGGAGCAATCTCGATAATAGCCCAGATGATAAAAGAGCGTTACCTGGGCAAACCAGTTTACGCCCTGGTCGTCCTACCATTCGAGCATGAAGAGGTAGCCGAGCTGAGAAGCGTCTACAACACAGCCGTTTGTCTCAAGTCCATTCATACCGTCGCCGACGGTATATTTTTAGCAGATAATCAACGTTATGTCAGAAAAGACGCCAGCATGGGCTCGAACCTGAATAGGATCAACAATCAGATTGTTGAACCTTTCTACGATTTACTGTGCGCTGGTGAGATTACCAAATATAAGCACGTTGGCGCCAAGACGCTGGATGCCGGTGATATAATTCAATCGATCGATGGCTGGACAGCTATAGGCGTTGGCAGGGCTCAAATACCGCGTGGGTTCCGCTTCCCCTGGGAACTGGCCAAAATTAGCTTCAGGGAAAAGAGCGGTGAAACGCTCAGAGCTATGCAAGCCATGGATGCTTCCCTAAGCGAACTTTCCATTAGTTGCAGCCCCGAGGATGCCGGTAGAGCTTTGTACCTGCTGGCAGCTCCAGCCAAGGAAATGAGTATGGATATTGCCAAGGGTCTGGGTGATTACCTGCGAGAACTGGCGGAGAATGCTGTCATCAGGGCGGGTGATTTCCCCAGAGAGAAAGGTGCAGTCGACGTTACCGTGATGTTCTCTCAATTAGCCTTTGTCCAGAAAATTCGAGACTACTACGATAGAGCATCCGCATTTGCCAATACACAGAAGGACCGCTTAAGAGAAACGTCTGGAAGGCTGCGTGATATGGAGGACGCGGCCAAAGAGCTGCCGAGTTTGATTTAAAAACCTCGTACGCTATCCTGGTCATGTTAGTAACAAAGGGAGGGAAATTCCTCCCTTTGTTTTTATTTTGGTTCCATACTATCAGCTATGAATCGGCAGACTGACCGGTGGCTTTTCTGTGTACATACCTGTTAGCCGCATGAACAACCAGAGCCAGGCTCATCAAATAATCATCGTGGCCGTCGGCGGGATCAACGAAGAAGTTCAGTGTTTGGTTGGGTCGGTATACACTTTTAGCTTTCTCCAGCTCATACATCAGTAGCCTGTATTCATCGGAGCCATCCTGCTTGTAGAGCTTCAGCCCTCCTGAATTAACAGCAGCTAGCAAGTCAAAACCTGCTTCAGACTTTGTTTTTTGAGTAAATTTAAATGGAATGACTTTGCTGCCGAGAGTTCGCTTTAAAAATGAAGCTATCGGTTCGCCAACTCCAGTTGCATCGACGACAATACGGCTGCAGCCCCAGACATTCTTTAGAATATCCACCATCTTATCGAGTAAAATCGGATGCTTCTGACCTACCCAGCAATAATGCTCCACAACCTTTATCGATGGCTGTGTCAGTCCTGTCTGTGACATTTGAATAGCCTCCATCTCAGCAATAGTAACCACAGTGGCATCTCTACCAGGTCTTGTCAACATTTGTTCCTCGATCACCTCGGATTCACCGGCAAGGTCAATACCGGCAACATAGATTTTCGATGCTTGCTGACGTCTATGAGCTCTTGAATGTTTCCCAAGCAACTGCGCTATTTGTTGCTGGGACAGAAAGCCTCCTCCACCACGGATGGGTATCAGCGCGTACTGTGTTTTAAACAAGGGATGATTCTCGCCCAGACGTCCCAGTTCAGCCTTAACAAAGGCCCCGTATTCAGGATTGTATCTGGCCACTTGTTGCCAGTCATATCTGAAATGCCTTCTTATGCCGTCCTTTCTTTCCAGTTCAAGATTAGTCTGCTTTATCTCCTCAAGCAGGGTACTGGTATCCCAGGTTGTCCCATAATGGACAGTAGTTACATTGGAAGCCGAACCCATAGGCCTGAACTCTTTAGTATATTTATCCTTGCTTACATCCTGAGACTCGTCTATCTCAAGCAAGATGTCAGCAGTATGTCCTACCACTGAAGACGACTCCTCGGCCGAAAGAAAGATCTGACGGGCTGATCCCAGCTTGACAATATAGCCCATCTCGGTCGACCATATACCAGAAAAACCGAAATCGTCAAGCCTTTCCTTTAGCCTCATCATTGATATTACCGTCTGCGGCTTGAAGGTCGGACTACATTTGATAGCGTTGCCACCCCTGGCCATAAACATCGTCAGCAAAAGGACTTCAAGCTGTGCTGACAGCTCATTTTTACCTCCCTGGCGGGCTATTTCTACAGAGAATGTTAAGCCTTTATTCTTCTGAATGCTCTGTAGAATGGCTTTAGCGACTTCTTGCTGGTAGGGTCTTAGCATTACTTAACCAGTATCTTAACGCCCAGTGGTACAGCTATCTCGGTCAATACCCTGGTAATAGCTTCCTTAAGGGATTTCTTCTGCTCCTTGCTGATGTTGTAACGGATACCAACAAGCCTGGCAATGGTATTGGTAACCCTCAGGTGAAGGTCAAACCTTTCCGGCTCGCTCTCAATAAGCTCTCTGAGCTTAACGCGAAGTATGGCGATTTCTTCGTCCAAGCCTTCCACATCCCTGGCCTCTTCAAGGCCGAGCTTCTCGGCTTCATCAAGCGCCCGGCTGTAGAATCCTCGTTTTCTGCTTTTTTGATTGTCTCTTTTTACCATCTTGTTTTGCCTTGATAAGCCCAAACACGAGAATATGGGCAGCCAGGTCATACTTCCGGTTATCTAAAGCAACCTTCAAGAGCTTTACCATGATTAAATATTATAATAGTACAATTGTTCTATTATTACAAGCAATCAATGTCACCTATTCATTGAACAATTAGTAGTTTATTGTAACGCCATACATTTTATGATACAGTAACGTTAAGGACCTTTCACCAATCCCTTATTATCTTATTTACCATAGGAGGTCGACCACAGGTAACATGTCAGGCGTTCTGGAGATACGCCGTGCTAACGAATTCAGAGAATGCCCCCTTAATCAACCGGTAATCACCATCGGCCGCGGTGCTGATAATCAAGTTGTGCTGGATGATGAGCTTATATCACGCCATCACGCTAAGCTGGAGCAGGTAAAAAGTTCGCTCTATATAACCGACCTTGGCAGCAGCAACGGTACCACCGTGAACAGCGTTAAAATCCAGCCGGTTGCACAGTTCGCTCTCAAAGAAGGTGCAGTTATCAGTATCGGTAGCTTCAAGTTAACTGTTCGTTTACTGCCTGCCACCAATAAAATACCGCCTTCTATGTTCCAGGTCGTTGAAGAGGGAACTGCAGCACCGGCCGAGAAAGCACCTCCCCCAGCTAGAGAGAGGGCTGCCGTCTATACTGAGGCCAGAGCAACAGCTCCTCCACAAGGTGGTAAATCCAAGCGGGGAACACTGTGGGCCCTTATAATCGGGATAATTACACTCGCAGTTATTATAGCACTGTCGGTTACCCTTGTTTGCTCCGCTACAGTTGCAAAGGCGGATATCATAGCCGAGTTTATCGAGTCCCTGAAACAGATAAGCGAGGCAGCTACGGGCCAGATAGAAGCGGAGGTAGACAGTATAGACCAGGAGCTATTCAACACCGACGAGAAACTACTGAAGCTGGAGCAGGTAATCACTCCTGCGCTGGAGTGGGTTGAACGGCAAAAAGACAAGGCCAGGACCCAAGGTGCTTCATTCGTCTCCCAGGTAAATGCCGAAGGGCTGGACAAGCTCAAAAATGACCAGTACCAGGTGACTACACTGGAAGGGAAAGGTAATACCAGTGGTCAGTTTACCCCTATTATCAGGGTTACCGATTTAACTACAAATACAACTCGTGACTGGGAAAAATTTGACAGCGAACTCAAGTTTCTAAGGTCCACCCTTAAGGAACAAAGACAGGAGAGATTAGCAGCCGGTATTTTGTCCGCTCAAACTCTGTTAGAAATCATTAACTACTGGGAAGACTGGGATATAAAGAAGCTCAATGAGACGACCTACAGTATCAGTGGCCCCCACCTGGGATTGGCGGATGGGCCTGCCAAAGGTAAATGGACCTACTATAAACATACGGGAGAAAGCAAACCCACTGACAACGAGAGCGCAGCACTGAAGAAATTACTTGCAGCCGAATCCTGATTCCTAGGCAAGCTCTCGTGTCTACTACCTTCAGTAACGACCAAGGTATACACCCATCACCACAGCCACCACCAGAACCCCCACGACCAGCTTCTTCCCGAACTCGGTGAGGAAGCGCCTGTATTGGTATTGGGCTGCAGGCCATTACCGGTTGTAGGCGGTTTAGGAGGTTTAGATTGTTTATCCACTGCATCCTCAAGACCTTCGATGTGGCCCCCGTCGCTTTATCCCGGAGTTTTATCCCAGTCTTGATGAGGTTCCTTGCTCCCTCCATACCCTCTTGCTGCTGCTGTTGAAGCCTGTCCAGGCGGTTGCCCGACTCTCTAGAAGTATCATGAAAAGCATCACAGGCACTATCCGCTTTTGAGCCTATATTATGCCGCCGATATATCAAGCATGGCAAAACCTGTCACAGAAATGTGGTAAGTAGCATCAGAGGGTCGAACATTAGCGAATATCAGGCAGGTCTGAATAAAGAACTGAAGAAAGCGGCCACTCTCTCCGATGCAGTTGCCTCATGTCTGTACCAGAAATGGTCGGCTTTGGGGACAAGCTCAAACTGCTTCGGCTCCACCGATTCCCAGTATATCGACTCTACTTCTTCCGGCGAAACAAAGTAATCCTCGTCACCAACAACTATGAGCTTGGGCTTTAAGCAATTCCTGAAAGGTGACATTTGTAACGGCTCTGGAGGCGGTGAAATGAGCGCCATCGCCTTAACCCGTTCATCATCGCAGGCAACTGGTGAAGCTACCGCGGCGCCAAAAGAATAGCCCGCCAGCCCAACTTTACCCGTGTCAACTTCAGGTTGTGAAACAAGCCAGCTCAACGCCGCTGCTACATCCTCCCGCTCGGCAACACCGCCCCCATAATCACCCTCACTCCTGCCCACACCTCTAAAGTTAAACATAAACGCAATTATGGACTTATTTACCAGTGCCTCACTCAGCGCCAGGATCACATTGTTGTCCATGGACCCACCATACATAGGATGAGGATGGCACAGAACTACTGCCGGGAAAGTCCCACCATCATCGGGATAATAACAGGAACCTTGCAGGCTAAGCTGGCCACAGGGGAATAGGACATCGCTTTCTCTCATTCTTTCTTCCTCCGGTTGTTTAGCCACCAGGACTTGAGCCTGGTTTTTATTTCTTTCTCATAGCCCTGGTCGCCGGGAAAATAGTAATGCTTCCCCTGAAGTGAAGCTGGCAGATGTTGTTGCTTCACAAAATGATCCGGGTAGTCATGAGCGTATTTGTAATCCTTGCCATATCCAAGTCCGCGCATAAGACCGGTAACCGGATTACGCAGATGAAGTGGTACCGGCTCATTTCGGCTCTGCTCAACATCCTGCTGTACCTTAGAATAAGCACGATACAATGAATTGCTCTTCGGGGCGGTAGCCAGGTAGACAACCGCCTGAGCCAGGGACAGGTTTCCCTCGGGCATACCTATAAAATGTACTGCCTGTTGAGCTGCTACGGCCACCGTTAACGCCCGAGGGTCAGCCATACCCACATCTTCGGAAGCGAAACGGACCAGGCGGCGGGCAATATAAAGAGGGTCTTCACCGGCTTCGAGCATCCGCCCCATCCAGTACAGGGCTGCATCGGGATCTGAACCACGCATTGATTTGTGCAGTGCCGATATAACATCATAATGCTGATCACCGTCTTTATCGTATAATAAAGACCGGTGCTGTAGCGCCTCTTCAATAGTTGCCAGGTTTGGTCGACGATATCCGTCTGCCTCAGGAAATGTCGCTTGAGTTGCCATTTCCAGGGAATTCAGTGCTGCCCGGGCATCACCATTAGCTATAACAATCAAATGCTTTAGCGCATCTTCAGCTAACTCTACCTTATAGTTACCCAGCCCTCTTTCATCGTCCTGTATAGCACGCTCGACTATGGAACGGATATCCTTATCAGTTAAAGAATTCAGGGTAAATACCCGGCACCTGGATAGAAGAGGGGAGATTACTTCAAACGAGGGATTCTCCGTAGTAGCACCGATGAGAGTTACTACTCCATTTTCTACAAATGGTAATATTGCGTCCTGTTGAGCCTTGTTAAACCTGTGTATCTCATCCGTAAACAGGATGGTTCGCTGCCCGGATCGCTTGAGCCTGCTTTTAGCTTCGTCAATGGCACGACGAAGGTCGCTTACACCAGCACTTACTGCACTCAGGGGGGTAAAATGTGACCTGGTAACATTGGCAATAACATAAGCCAGAGTAGTCTTGCCACTGCCAGGTGGGCCCCAAAATATCAGCGAAGGCAACCGGTCCAATTCGATACACTTTCTTAACACCCGTCCCTCGCCCACAAGATGCTCCTGCCCTATAAACTCGGTAAAGTTTCGTGGTCGCATTCTGGCTGCCAACGGTGTATCTTCCTGCAGCTCGGGGTAAACTTCGTCTTTCGGCCCGGCCTCTGGTTCCAGCCGATTTAAATCGAAAAGAGTCATATTATTTACTATCTCTACCCGATTTTAACGTCTGGGCCGAATCAACCGCCCTATCGTAATAACTCTTAACCGTTTCCACATACGTCAAACCAGAGAGAACCAGAGTAACCTGAGCACAATCTTTAGCCCCATAAAAATCACCGCCCCTTATTTCAGCATTGTTGGTTAATTCTCGCAGGCGGTTCCCCAGCGTTTTAACCATGTCCACATTTGCTCCCTTAGCAGGGATAGAAAGAAGATAGAGAGCTTTGCTGGCATCCTCTAATGCGAAGTCAATCGAGAGTCTCCCCAGAGCTGCATTCATAGCCTCAAGGGTTTTGGTTGTTTCCGAGCCTTTCTCCTGAAAGCTCTGTATCGGTTTCAGAAAAGACTTTGATACAGGAAATTCTGTTGTACCAACGCCTATCGCTGTCCAACCTGATAAAGTTTGCAGCATATCGCCAACGCCCAGGTTCCTGAATCCGGCATATTTCGGGCCAACCTCTTCACTGGCACAAAAAAGGTCATAGTAAGGAAAGACTATTTCCTTATTTATATCGCTCATATCTTCAATCGATGTAGCTTTTCTTTTGAATTTAAACTTCTCGTTATCAACCAGGAACACCGCATCCGCTATCTTATGAATGGACTTCAGGCAGACTGCCGTATTATAAATACATTTGTGTTTGGCTGTTTCGGATTCAAAGGGAAGAACAATGAGTGCATAGATCGGTTTGCCTACATGGCGGTCTCTGAGTTGCTGAGCCAATATTGGGACTCCTCCGGAACCGAGGTTTCCGGCAGAACCAGCGACGAATAAAATGGCATCAGTATCATAATAATCGCTTGCCTCTACCACGGTTAAAACGCGGCCACCTTCTTCACGCATAAGCTCGGCACCAGCCTCAGCCAGTTTATCTGTATCTTCAAGAGAACGACCGATAGCAATAGTCCGCAGGTCCCTATGATCTGCTTTAATCGATTCGAGGCTAGCTTTATCGTTATTTACTGCATAAGCATTAGTAATTATTTGAACACGACGCTCAGCTTTCGCCCGTTTGTTTAACTCGGTGAATTCACCGGCTAATCTAGAACCACAATTATCAACACCAATAACTAATAGCTTCATGTTATTTATATCTCCTTACTTGAAAACGGTACAGGTTAATAGGTTCATCGGCTGATATGCCTGCTTTAGTCCGACAAACATTAATCTGCTGCTCTATAGTGTTCACGCCCTCAAGGTCAGGCAGTAACAATCCCCGCTTGAAGCCATGCTCCACAATTAGGCCATATTTTTTGGGATCAAGCTGGTCGACAGTGCTCACCAGCTCTGGTGGGGTCAGGATATCTACGCTGTACTCCAGTTCAGATAGCTCAGAAGCCTCGATCCGTTTGAAGCGCGGGTCACTGGTAGCCGAGCTTATTGCATTGGTAACGATCTCTGCAGCTACATTTTCCTCATTTGGTTCAAAGGTGCCTATGCAACCCCTCAATTGACCACGCTTTTTAATAGATACAAAGACGCCAGCTCTCTCTTTCATTTCGGTAGTAAGCTCCTCCGGTCTATGCACAATGCCTTTGCCGATATAATCTTCTACAGCGGCTTTGGCTAACCTGACTATAGGATTAGGCTGACGTTCCATTCACATATTCCCCATTTAGCAAATCTCAAGGCACAACCTCAAAAGAAGCTACAAGATAGCCAACACCAAAAGGCCCCTCATAGGAAAGGACCTTTGGTTTCACCCTTAGCCCATCCAGCGCGCCCAATAATATTACAACGGACCGTAAACCGCATTCTCCGGCCCTTTCAATAAGCTTTGCGTCCATGTTCAATATACTGTCTGTATCTGAACAGGATAACGCTTTTGCCAGCTTCTCGTCAAAGATTTTTCCCATCGGATCATAACCGGCTGGCGCCTCTGGAATAAGACGGTGAGAAAGGTCACCGCTGGCAACCAGGACAACACGCTTTCCAATTTGCTCAGCCGCCCGTCTAATAGCTTGTCCAAAAGCGAAATGAGTTTTCAACGGAAGCCAGGAGAAGGTCAAAGGCACAAGGGATACTCCTTCCATAGCACGATAGAAGAAGTGCATTGGTACCATTACTCCATGATCAAGTGAATAATTACTCCCACCGATAGACCTGATGGGAACACCATTTGCCTTTGCCTCTTTCTCTAAAAGTTCCACCATTTTCAGGTCATTATCAAACCGACGTTGAGGCCCCTGAGATCCCCATATTCTCATATCACCAGTTAACGAAGTGGCTGTAGATATCCCCATTGCGTCAGCGTGATATTCGCCATGAGGGCTGATAACCAACACTGTCTGCGGATGCTGCCGTCCCAGCATATCAGTCAATTCTTCCATCGCCTTTATAGTTGCAGCTATTACATTCTCTTGACCTTTGCCAACGTCGGGAACTACTAATGGTGGGTGGGGTACAACACAGCCAAAAACGATACCTTCCATACACTACCTCCTCAATCGGGTTAACTGAGAGTCGTTCTCACATTAAGTTCGGCTCCACAGAACCTGCATTTCGAATTATCAACTCCCATTATAGTAGCATTATAACCCAACCTCTGAATAACCATTTTCCCGCATGAATAGCAAACAGTGTTCTCTCTATCATGGCCGGGGACATTCCCTAAATACACAAAGCGTAACCCTGCCTTTTTACCGATATCATATGCCCTCTCCAGGCTCGCTATAGGGGTCGACTGCAAATGCATCAGGTGATAATGGGGATGGAACCTGGTCACATGCCACGGTGTTAGCTCCCCCAGATTATCCCGAATCCAGACAGCAAGACCTTCCAATTGCTCTTCATCATCGTTCATTGACGGAATCACGTTGGTAATCACCTCGACATGCATTCCCCACTTCTCTTGCGCCCGCTTGGCCACATCAAGGATGCCTCGCCAGCGGGGAATCCTGGCTAAATCCCGGTATAATGCATCAGAAAAACCTTTGATATCAACTCTCCACGCATCAAGAAAGGGCCCAATCGTATCCAGTGCTTCTGGTGTAAGATAGCCGTTTGTTACGTAGACAGTATAAAGCCCACTCTCTTTAGCCAGCTTCGCTGAGTCCAGCGTATACTCAAACCAGATACTGGGTTCGTTGTACGTCCAGGCAATACCATCGCAATTACGCTGTTTGGTAATATTGACTTCTTCTTCGGGCTGAATATTTCGAACACTCCTCTGTATTTTGGCCGGCTCTTCGACACAGGAGATCTCCCAGTTCTGGCAATGTATACAGTGAAAGTTGCATCCCCACGTGCCTAAAGAAAATGCTAAAGTACCTGGGAAAAAGTGAAACAATGGTTTCTTTTCTATAGGATCAGCTGCTGCCGATGTGACTTCAGCATAATTAAGGACCTGAAGGACTCCTTCATCATTCCGACGCACTCGACAGACTCCATATTTGCCCGGTCCAATAACACAGCGCCACTGACAAACATTACAACGTACCCTGGAGTCAGGAAGTTTATCGTAAAGTATAGCCTCAGGCATTGGTCAACCGCCTCCCCAACTAATTATATCACTTAAACCTTATCCATTATAAGTAAAGAGCTTCGAATTGTCACAATTAATCATTATAAGTATGTAAATTTCCCCGTATGTCCTGATAGGTGAGATGACGAAATCTAATGACTATTTGCTAGACAATATTCAAAACATAGTTTAGAATAGCCACCAGCATAATCGAAAAGGCGACAAATCGCCCCAATGGTGCCTGAAGAAGGCTCCACTGAGTAATAGATAAAACCTACCCGGAGTCCGGGTCTATTGAAATTCATCAACTTTCAGGCAGGTAAAATGTAAATATGATAGTTGTTGGCCTGACCGGCAACTTTGGTACCGGTAAAACTACAGTTTGTGAAATCATGGCTGAGCTTGGTGCTACTACAATTGATGCAGATAAACTCGGTCATGAACTCCTCAAGTCCCACAGTCAAACATATGATGAACTGATCAACGCTTTTGGCACTGGCATCTTAAGCGATGGTGGTGAGATAGACCGTCAAAAGCTGGGTAAAATAGCATTTAACAACAGCACGGCTCAAAAGCGGTTGAACCAGATAATGCACCCTAAAATATACGGAATGGTGCAGGAGAAAATTGAGCGATATCGAAAAAGAGGCGATAAAGTCGTTGTCCTGGAGGCTGCGTTGCTTATTGAAGCCGGCTGGACAATGCTGGTTGACCAGGTTTGGGTTACTGTGGCTCCAAAGGCAGCAATAATTAGCAGGCTAAAAAATCAAAGAGGTCTCGACGATGGACAGATAGTAGCTCGACTCGATAAACAGATGCCATCAGAGGAAAAGATTAAACGAGCTGATGTAGTGATCGATACCGATTGCAGCCTTGAAGAGCTGAACGCTAAGGTGACCGAGCTGTGGCGTCAACTTCAATCTGGCACAATTAAGAGCAGTAAATAACGGCCTGGAATTCCCGATAGGGAACCGTAGTACAAGGTCTCTATAAAGTATAGATTGTACTGATTATATAGTATATGCGTGGCGCTTTTAATAGCTGGAGAATGCATGTGCCAGCTCCTTTCACCTATTACCTCAACATGCCGATGAAAGTGCAGGTCCGGGCATCGACACCATATCTGCTTGGTGAACTTGAAGTCTTTAAGAAGGCAATTGAAGACTGGATTGGTAAAATCTTAACGGATACCGACCTTGATGGGGGATCTATATAGTAAACAACAACAGGCGCTTAATGAAGCAGGTCTATCAATTCAGGAAAAAAGATAATCCTGCTTTAGCCGGCTTAGAGGCCGTGACCATGGTTGTATCCGGCCAGATAAGCGACAAAAAAGAGCATAACAAACTCCTTGAGGATATTCTTAAACAGTTACCTGATCGAAAGCTGGGTAGAGAAACCGGCGTGAGACTGATGACCATTTTAGCAGTGAAAATGATGATATTCCTTTCCTGGAAATGGTAGAGAGTTTAAACGCTCCCGTGGTCATTGAAGAACATCGCACTGGAAGTCGATACTTCTGGAATGAGGTCCACCTGAAGAATGATAGGCTTAGTGCAATCGCTGCTCGCTATGTCGAAAGAATCCCATGCCCGTCTAAAGACTGGGAAGAGCGGGACATAGTTCCATTCATTCTGCAGCATGCGCGGCAAGTAGACACAATGCATCGTAATAATGTAAAATGCCTAAATATTTCTCTAAATTAATATTGTTGGGAATCCGTTACGAAAGTCTATCGATACCTTGTTTTCACCTTATGAAATGATCAAAACGATTGAGTGGGACTCTGGACAACACAGTCAAGCTATGGAGTAAGCTTTTCACCCAATGAATTAACACACTCAGTTAGACTTCCGATTAAAGAAGAAGTGGATGTCAAACATGTATCAGTTAAGAATTTGGAATGCATTCAAAGACTATCAAAATGCTTGTTACTTGAATTATCTGAATGCTTCTGAAGGACTTCGCTGCATGGGCTCTACGTGGAGTGTGTTGGCTCCCCTTAAAGGATTAGGTGAGGATGTATACATAATAGGTGGCGAGCCACACGCTGCGTCAACGGCGGGGACATTCCCTGAAGAGAGCCTTGAGGATATTTCAGCTGCTGAAAGCGCAGGGTTAGGCTTTCACTCGTGTAGTTACCTGAAACTGTTCGTAGGGGAAGTGGTCCGCGATAAAATAGCTATTCCAGATGGAACGATCAAGGAGGGATATCCCAAACCGGATTTGATCTGGACTACACACTTGTGCAGCCAACATTCAAAATGGTACCAGGAAGTTTCAAGGCGTCTAGGTGGCCTACCAATGTACGCAATGGATATGATCGGGGGGGGGAATGCGGAGAAAGATACTAAAATTGTAAACTATGTGAGCGACCAGATAGAGGAGGGAATACGTTGGCTCGAGAGAGTAACGGGCAGGGGGTATTCGGATGAGTTGTTCATTAAGGCAGCTAGAAACGAGATAAAGTGCCTGGTTCTATGGGGCAATATATGTGCACTAAACAGACATGCACCAGCGCCGCTGGATGAGCGTCGACTTATAGCTCTCTTCCCACCAGCCATGGTGGACAGGACAACCGATCAAAATGTGCGGATATATGAGGCGTTGTTTGAAGAGGTGAAATACATGGTTGAGACCGGACAAAGTGTGGCTCCGGATCAACGCTACAGAATAGTCTATTTTGGAATCGCACATACGTATGGCCATCCAGAAATGGCAAGAATCCTTAGGGACGCCGGAGCCGAGATTGTGGCCTCAGTCTATACGTTTGGCACGGCCGGCAATTTCAAGGGAATTGTAAATGGAAAGTGGTCATGGGATCCCCTGGACCCTGCATGGGTAGACGAACTGGATCTGTCCACCAGAAGAAAGGCCATAACTGAGCTCGTAAAAATAGTTCTGGGTTGGCCTACCTGGCAAGGGGTAAGGTCCTACTGGGCACTAGAATCAATGGCCCGGGCAATGATAACAGAATATAAAGCAGACGGGCTTTTGTTAGCGCCCAGCCGTAGTTGTGAAACCGACTTCAGAAACGGTTACGTAGGGATGCAGCGCATCTTTAAAAGCGAAATTCCGACTATAGAATACGATAGCGACCAGGTGGATGTCCGGAAAATGGATCTACCAGGTGCCCAACGGAAAACAGAGCTGTTCGTGCATCTCATGGAAGCACATAAGCGAAGGAGTGCCTGATACATGACGAAGAAGGGCTCTGACCCAATAATCGAACGTTTTCGCTTCATCACCGAGAATCCACATGAATACGCCAAATCCCTTCAATCGAAAGGGCAGCTGGTAGCTGGATACATGTGTACTCATGTCCCCGAGGAAATCCTCTATGCAGCCGGAATTGTACCGGTGAGAATTCTTACCCCCCATGTTTCACAAGCAATGACAAGGAGCTATATGCATGAAACATACTGCTCATTTTCACATGATTGCGCATACCAGGGACTGACGCACAAATATGATTTCTTAGACCTGATCGTGACGAGTAGCAGTTGCATACATATGGGTGAAGCGTTTAATGTTTGGGTTAGGTTTGCAGGATTCCAGGAAAAAAGCTTTCTCATACCGTACCCTCATATCATAGAAACTAAACCTGCTGCTGCGTTCATGGTGGAGTCTTTTAGAGAGTTTAAACAATTCCTTGGGAAGTTTGTGAAAAAATCCATAAAGGATGAAGACATCGAGAGTGCGATTAAAGTTTATAATCACACTAGAAGACTTCTTAAACGACTTTGGGAGTTCCTTAAGAGCGAAAATCCACCTATAACTGGATCGGAAGTTGCGACTGTGACGTTGGCTTCCCAGTTTATGGACAAGCAAGAATGCAACCAACTTCTAGAGCAACTTGTTCAGAGATTAGAAGCTGATCCTGGCAAAGGGCCATCAGGAGTGAGGCTGATGGTATCCGGAGGTGCTTGTGACGACCTGGAAATTTTCGATTTGATAGAACATCTGGATTACAGCGCAGGCCTGATTTTTATTGATTCGTGTACTGCAGCCCGATACTTCTGGTTCGAGGTACCTGAGGGGAGACCCGATAAGCTTAAAGCGCTTGCTGAGGGATACCTTAGTAGAATTCCGTGTCCTTCAAAAGACAACGTTCCCGGTACCGGAGAGAAAAAAAGGTTCAGGTTCATTCAGCAGTTCATCGAAGAGTTTAAGCCTGATGGAGTAGTATTACTCTATCAGAGATTTTGCAGCCCTCAACCGATGGACGTTGTGGCACTGAAGCCTATCCTTGATAAGTTGGGGATTCCATCGATTGATCTTGAACTTGATACAACCATACCAGTAACTCAATTCCGGACACAGTTGGAAGCCCTTGTAGAAATAATAAAGCCGGTGGTGCTACTTGAATAACGGAAAAATCCTGGCTGGCCTGGATGTAGGTCACATTGCCACGAAAGTCATAATAATGAGGGGACAGGAAATCCTCGGGTATGCCACAGTACCCACAGGATTTGATGTAGCCGGTGCGGCTCAAACGGCACTCAATCATGCTCTAGAGACTGTCGGAGTCTCACACGGTGAACTCGCCGGAGTCGTCGCTACCGGAATTTTTAAAGATATAATTAAAGTACCGCCGCTGAGCGTAAATAAAACTGTACCCGAATATGTGGCGGATGCGAAAGGGGCTTTGCTCCTTAACAAGAATTCCAGAACGGTGATCGACATCGGTGGGAATATACATAAAGCTGTCCTTTATGACCAGTACGGGAATCTCCTCAACGCAATTCAAAATGATAAATGTGCTGATGGTCTCGGCATTTTTTACTCGACCATAGCCAAAGCCGTCGGAGCGAGTGAGCAGGAACTGTCCGAACTAGCACTCACATCTACCAAGCATGTATCTGTTGCCATTCACTGCGCCGCATCCGCTGAATCAGAAGCCATTGATTTGATGTGCCAGGGGGTGGCCATCGAAGATGTGGCAGATGCTATCACGAGATTCATCGTTGAACGCGTTGCTGCCATGTGCACATCTATGCCCCTCGCAAAAGAGATCGTGGCCGCTGGAAGTCTGGCTAAATCTAAAGCACTTATCAGGCATCTTTCGAGTTTACTAAAACAAGAGGTAAGTGCTTTAGACAAGCCGGAATACGTTGGCGCCATAGGCGCTATAGTGACATATCATGAAAGCTGATTATTTAAAATGACCGAGTACTTTTCAGTGAACAAACAACTAGATAAAGGGAGAGCTAAGGTGATAGTGGCAGGAATAGATATCGGGGCAGTGAGCTCAAAAGCTGTGATACTCCTGGATAGGCAACAGTATGCAACTTCTCAGGTTAGAACTCGAATGCCCAAAGAATCTGCTTCCAGGGCTATAAATGCGGCTTTAGCTAAAACCCATTTCAAGTTAGACGATATCCATTACATTGTGGCGACCGGTTGCGGGAGAGTACAAGTACCATTCGCAC
Organism: uncultured Dehalococcoidales bacterium; assembly: GCA_964596125.1. Lineage (GTDB taxonomy): Bacteria > Chloroflexota > Dehalococcoidia > GIF9 > UBA5629 > CAZQRP01. The sequence continues at coordinate 126,863 of CAZQRP010000007.1, forward strand.
ATAAAACTATAACTGAAGTTGCGTGCAGCGCCGCCGGCGCAGTACACATGTGGGGTCCATCTGTGCGGACGGTGCTCGATGCTGGAGGCCAAAGCTGCAAAGTAATTCACTGCACCGAAAACGGTAGAGCAACAGATTTCCTTTGGAACGACAAATGTGCTGCAGGTATCGGACGCTCACTGGAAGCATTTGCTGATCTGGTTAAGAAAGAAGTAACTGAGATCGGTAACATTGCCCTCCAATCTGTTCAATTCACAAAGTTAAGTGACTTTTGCACGGTGTATGCGCAATCCGAAGCTCTGGATTTAATTCGAAGCAACGTACCGTTTGAAGAATTAATAGCAGGTTACCACCGTGCTATGGCTAAGAGAATCAGCACACTAGTAGCCAGAGCCGGTATGAAAAAGGATTTCGTCATCATTGGAGGACTGGCTAAGAATCCCGGAATAGTCTATTGGTTAGATAAATTTTTGAAGGTAAGCAGTTCACCTTCTAAACCTGGATGGGACCATACGTTAACAGTGGCTCTGGGCGCAGCTCTCTTTGCGGATGCCTTCTACAGGCGCGCAACAATATAATGGTAATCTCCCGGTGTGAACAACCACCATCATTAAGCCACTCGCCGCAACATACTCTGACCCACCCGGTGGTGTCGTTCAATTAAGTGAAGGGCAGGGTCTCTAGAGGCATTGCTACTGTTGGGAATGAGACATTCAGATACATGACAGATGCCGAACCTACATAGTCATTCCTTAATCTTTGGAGATATATAGAAAAGTTTGGAGGCGTTTCTATCGGGTCAATATATTCGCATAGCCTCATTGGTATATGGGATGACCAGGATGATTGGAGCTTGGGTTCAAGGAAGACTCCTCAGGAGAAGGGAATTCAACTTAAAAACAGGGACGAGGCTCTACGTTTTCTTGCCGACTGGCAACTGGCTCTGCCTGATTGACAGAGTTACTACGATGTCCGGCTGAAGAGCGAACATATGATTAGAATAGCTAAAGAGTGGAATTGCAGTTATGCCATAATGCATTTTAATAGAGGATGTGAAGGAACTAGCATAGGCCTGCCCGAAAACAGGGCAGCACTGGTTAATGCCGGAATACTAACCCTCACTTTTGAAGCAATATGGCAGCCCCCGGAGAGGTCGATGAGGGTGCAATACTGCGCCAAGTGGACGTTTTTCTGCGTGCCCACGGGCATGCGTCACTGGAGAATTGACATCGTTCATCCTAAGCTGGTTATATTAGATTTCATCATGGAGGTTTTCTGCTATGAAGCTTATTAAAACTGATTGTATCTTATGTGTTCATGGTTGTGGCATAGATGCCTATGTTGAAGATGGTCGGCTGGTCAAAGTGGAAGGCATGGCAGAACATCCGCTGAATGAGGGAGCCCTCTGTCCCAGGGGCAAACATTTGCCAGACTACATCTATTCTCCGGACCGCCTCAAACACCCGCTCAAGAAGGTGAACGGAAAGTGGGAAAGGACCTCATGGGAAGAAGCACTTGATATAATAGCAGGCAGGTTACAGCACATAAAGGATGAATTTGGTGTTCACGCTCTGGCCATCTTCTGTGGCTCGATAGGCGTGGAAAATAACGAGCTGGCAGCATTTGCCCGCCGGTTTCGCGGCGCCTACGGTACGCCGAACTTCCTCTCGGTAGAGAGCAACTGCTACCGCTCCCGCATCCTGGCGCACCAGCTAACCTTCGGCACCTTCCTGCTTGAGGAACCGGACAAGGCGAAATGTGTTATCCTCTGGGGTCATGACCCGGATAAATCAAAACAACCACCGTTAGCTCATAAACTTTATCGGGCTCTCGATGATGGATTGCAGCTCG
>CAZQRP010000008.1:0-118580 GCA_964596125.1 uncultured Dehalococcoidales bacterium
TATCTTCATAAGACACTATTATAAGTGTCCGTGATCTATCTGAACTAGCTCAAGGTAAGCATATGGTAAGATATAAGATTTTTTCAACTAATTATCGGTGAAGAATTATGCAGAAAGAATCAATTTAATTTTTTCATCCGCTAAAACCTCTGGCGGTGGCATATTTTCCCAAAAAGTTCCCCTCTCAGTATCGTCTGCGCTGAGGCGTTTCACTTCCGTGTTCGGGATGGGAACGGGTGGTTCCACCTCGCTCTAACCACCAGAGGTTAATTCACAAAATATAAAGCAATCAGTACACAAATATACAGCTTAAAGAAAGTTTTGTCAATCCGTGTCAATGACTTGACTATACTAATTGGACATGCTATTTTAATCACGAAAATTGAATTATTTTTTTATGAGGTAGTATAGATGAGTTACGGTCGTGAATTGCTTAAAGGTAGTACAGATTCATTGCTTTTGTCCTTAATTAATATCAAGCCAATGTATGGATACCAGATTATTAAAGAGATTGAGCAGAGAAGCAATGGTTATTTTCAATTCAAAGAGGGGACGCTTTATCCGGCTCTTCACCGTCTGGAAAGAAGAGGTCTCATTAAGGGTAAGTGGCAGAGACTGCCAGGTGGCCAGGAGAGAAGATACTATGAAATAACAACGAAGGGACGACAAGCATTTAATGAGAGACTAGCTATATGGCGTGGTTTTTCCGAAGCTGTGAATTCAATCATGCAGCCAGCCGGTATATGATGGTGGAATGTTAACCAATCTGAACTATTTGAATAGTCTGAAAAGTTATCTTAGAGTTGATCCGGCGATCAAGGATGATCTGATTCGTGAGATCGAAGGGCATCTTGAGGATAAAAGCCTGGAATTAAAGGAATCTGGATTTACTGATAAAGATGCGACTGAGACTGCTGAACAGTTATTTGGAGCACCTTGGATTATCGCTCAGCAGATCTATGAAGTATATAGCCAGGGTGGTTGGCGACAGGCTCTTTTTGCTGCATTACCTCATTTATTAATTGCGCTGCTTTTTGCTATGCGCTGGTGGCACAACACTATTTGGCTATCAGTTGTTATACTTGCGGTTATTAGTACTGTTATTTATGGCTGGTGTCATGGCAAGCCAACCTGGTTATTTCCCTGGCTGGGTTATTTGCTTGTTCCGGTGGTAGTTGCCGGTGTTTTACTGATTTACTTGCCCGGTGATTGGACCTGGTTTGCTATTCTTGCCTATGTTCCGATTGCTCTGTTCTTGCTGATATCTGTGATATTACAAACACTAAAGAGGGACTGGCTGTTTGTGTCATTAATGTTGCTTCCAGTTCCCATCGTGTTGGGTTGGGTGGTTGCCTTGAGTATAGGCAACAAATTTATGGAATACGAGCAAATACGAGAGGCTGCTCCCTGGATTGCATTTAGTTTTGTGATATTGGCGTTAACTGTAGCAACTTTTATTCGAGTTAGGCGACGTTGGCTTAAGACTGGAGCTCTATTAGCTCCTGAAATTTTAATTCTGGTAGTACTTGCTTTGGCTAATAAGGATGCTATTAACTTCTGGGGCTGGTTAGTATTGACCTTACTGGCTTTGTTTTTTCTCCTTGGTCCGGCATTGCTGGAACGCAAAGCAGGGGAAAAAACAATTGCCGATCATTAAGGCTGTTCCGCTGGATAACCTTGTTATTTCTTATAATGTAATAAACCAGGCCATAGCCTAAAACTTGCCAAGGTTATACCTATTTCCATATTCCTCTTTTTGTCTGTTGCGCTTCCTTTTCCATTGCCTTCAGGAAAACTTGATATTTCGTGTTCGGTAGATAGGTTTTTGCATATGCATAACCGCGTCTCACCATCTCTGCGTTCACAAACATTTCATTAATAAAAACATAGCATAATAACCTTCCGTGCCTGTCCTTCTCCGAAACATCTTTTTGTAGCCTGACCTCTTTACCTTGCACCAGTTCAATATTTGTCCTCTTTGCATCCATGTAGCAGGTGTTGCCTATTTCCGGGGCATCTATACCGATATAACGCACATGAAAGCCCCCATTAATTACAATGGTGTCGCCATCAATAACCTTAATCACCTTGGCCGAGGGTGGCGGACTCTGGCAGGCCAATATGAGCCCTATCATCGCGAACCTGAGGAGGATAGAGGTTCTGCTTTTAAGGCCCATTGCCCTTTTAGTTATATCTGTATTTTCCAGTAGGAGGAATTCAACAAATAATAGGGCGAAGCAATGGAGAAGTCAATAGTCTTCACCATAAAGTTGGCTGGGATGTATGGCTCTCTTTGATGGTAATTCCCAAATGCTCGTAGGCAAGTCTGGTTGCCACTCTACCCCGAGGTTTTCGCTCCAGAAAACCGAGTTGGAGAAGATAAGGTTCGTAGACATCCATTATGGTATCCGCCTCTTCGCTAATGGAGGCAGCGATTGTGTCCAGTCCAACCGGTCCCCCATCAAATTTGTCAATAATAGTATGCAGGACTTTGTGGTCTATATCATCTAAGCCCATAGCATCTATTTGTAATTTTGAGAGCGCTTCATGGGCTACGGGTTGGGTAATGGTTCCATCTGCTATTACCTGAGTGTAGTCACGTACTCTTTTAAGCAGTCGATTAGCTACCCGCGGTGTCCCTCTAGCCCGGCAGGCTATCTCGCTGAGGCTAGCCTCGTCGGCCTCTATATTGAGGATATCTGCTGAACGTTTCAAGATAACTTTTATAGCCGGCTCATCGTAAAAATCGAGTCGATATACCGTGCCGAATCTATCTCTCAGTGGCGAACTTATCAGGGCATAGCGAGTAGTTGCACCAATTAGGGTAAAATGAGGTAGATTTAAACGAAGGCTTCTGGCCCCGGGACCCTTGCCAATAATAATATCCAGGGCGAAGTCTTCCATAGCAGGGTAGAGAACTTCTTCTACAACCCGGTTGAGGCGGTGAACCTCATCGATAAAAAGTACTTCATCTTTTTGTAAATTGGTTAGAATAGCCGCCAGGTCACCAGGACGCTCTATAGCTGGACCAGAGCTGATCTTAATATTGACTCCCATTTCAGCCGCAATAATATGGGCTAATGTGGTTTTTCCTAAACCTGGTGGTCCGTAAATGAGGACGTGGTCCAGCGGTTCTCCGCGCTTCAGTGCTGCAATGATAGCGATTTTAAGGTTATCCTTAACCTTTTCCTGGCCGATGAAGTCAATCAAGCGTCTTGGCCTGAGGCTTGTGTCAAGAGAGGTATCCTCTGTGTTTGGCTTTCCTGCAACAACTCGTGCTGTTGTTTTATCCTCGTTCATTACTGGGATTATACCATATGTCGGAATTTACCAGTTAAATCTTGTATTGGTGGGAGTTAATCGAGGAATTCTTGGTTTCAAACCAAGAATTCCTCGATATATAGTGTCATCTAGAGTGGATTATCAAGACTTTCCGTCTTAAAATCAATCTGGCTTGTCTTCTAATGGAGTTGGTGTGGTAAGTAATTCGGTGGTCAATTCCGATGTTTCCTCCGGTGATACCGCCTCTTCCAATTCTGGTGTCGCTGCTTCAATCTCCTCATCAAAAGTTAACGCCTGTGCAGGAATAAGCTTACCAATGATTACGTTTTCCTTGAGCCCCAGAAGTTTGTCTGTGCTTCCCCATATAGCTGCCTCTGTAAGTACTCTGGTAGTCTCCTGGAAGGATGCTGCTGATAACCAGCTATTTGTATTCAATGATGCCCTGGTTATGCCCAGGAGTACTGTTTGTGCAGTGGCTGGCTCTCCCCCTTCGGCGAGCACTTTAGCATTTGTGCTCTCATAGTCGAAGCGATCGATCAGGTCACCAGACAGCAGTTCGGTATCACCCGGTGATTCGATACGCACCCGTCTGAGCATCTGGCGAATGATGATTTCAATATGTTTATCACTAATATTCACGCCCTGCGACCGATACACTTTTTGTACTTCCTCAACCAGATACTGCTGCACGGCTTCTCTTCCCATGATATGCAGAATATCTTGGGGATCGACGGCGCCATCAGTAAGTTGGTCTCCTGCTTTTACAGAGCTCCCTGATTTTATACGAATGTGGCTCCCGGACGGGACAACATATTCTCTCTCATCCTTTTCTTCGTACTGGATATACAGGCGCTCACCCTCAATAATTACATTACCGGAAACTCTGGCGATGAGTGTGTGATCTGTAGTAGCGACTGATTGCTCTTGCTGATCTGATTCTTCATATGGTGGAGGTTCTGAACTCGTAATAGGTGTTCCAGCTTCAATCCATTCGCCACTTCCCACAGTTAACTTGGAACCTTGTGGCAGCATATATTCATCAAGATAGGAGTCAGAACTGGTAATTTTAATTTTGCGTACTTCCTCTGTATCGATTATTTCAGCTGTACCATCGATTTCGGTTACTATAGCCAGTCCTCTTGGTACTCGGGCTTCGAATAGTTCTTCTACTCGTGGCAATCCACTGGTGATGTCAGCTCCAACCACGCCGCCTGTGTGGAATGTACGTAATGTTAGCTGAGTGCCCGGCTCACCGATACTCTGAGCAGCCACGATACCTACCGCAGTACCTGGTTTTACCAGACCTCCTTGTGCCAGATCTCGTCCGTAACAATACTGGCAGATACCTCGTCGGGAACGGCAGCAGAGAGGCGATCTGGCGTATACCTGGGTAATGCCCGCTTCGACGATCTGTTTTGCCTTGGCCTCACTGATTTCCTCATTTCTCTGGACGAGAGTTTCGCCACTGTTCGGATCAATGATATCGGCTGCAGCCAGGCGTCCAATCAAACGATCATAAAGAGACGCCAGTAATTTTTGATCACTCCTCTCGAATAACCAGATGCCTTCTTCCGTACCACAATCTTCCTGGAATATGATCAGGTCTTGAGATACATCGATAAGCCGACGAGTAAGGTAGCCGGCATCTGAGGTTCTTAAAGCGGTGTCAGCTAATCCTTTACGAGCACCATGCGTGGAGATGAAGTACTCCATTACATTCAGCCCTTCACGAAAGCTTGATTTAATAGGAAAGTCAATTATTCTTCCTGACGGATCTGTCATTAGACCACGCATACCCGCCATCTGTGTGATCTGCCCGATATTTCCTTTGGCACCGGAGGTTGCCATCATATAGACTCCACCGTAGTGGTCTAAAGATTGGGAAACCGTCTCTTTGATCTTGTCCGTTGTCTCTGTCCAAACTTGAACTGCCCGGTTATAGCGTTCATCTTCGGTTATCAGCCCCCGGTTAAACTGACTCTCGATAACAGCGATTTTTTCATTTCCTTCTTCAAGTAATTTTGCTTTGCTTCCGGGTACTTCAATGTCGTGTGCCGCAATCGTAGTACCTGACTTCGTCGCGTATTCAAAGCCTACCTGTTTTAGGTTATCGAGCATTGTTGCAGTAGGCGTATTTCCTAACAGATGGTAGCAATCTGATACCAGGACTTTTAAGATAGCTTTGTTCATATTTTGATTGATGAACCAGTTGGTCGGGACATTGCTCGTGGTATCTGAGAAAAACAGCCGCGATGAGGCGAGACATGGTAATAAATCGGGAGGCAGAATATCATTAAACAGGATCCGCCCAATGCTGGTTTTCAATTTTTGACCGTCTAAATATCCTCCCTGTACCGTACCTTCATTATCTATGCTGATAAGACCAAGATTTTCCGTCTTCACAATAATTTCTTCGTCCATACTGGTAATACCCAGTTCATAGGCTATTTTCGCTTCTTCGAAATTAACGAAATGCTTAATCTCGTCTTTGTCCTTAGGTCTAATATTTGTAAGATAATAACAACCAAGTACCATATCTAATGTTGGCGTCATTACCGGTTCTCCACAACTGGGTAGCAGCATATTTTGAGTACTGAGCATTCGCTCTCTTGCTTCTTTCACTGCTGCCTTGGAAAGTGGTATATGAATTGCCATCTGGTCACCGTCAAAATCGGCATTGAAAGCAGAGCATACCAGTGGATGGATTTGAATTGCACTACCGTCGATGAGCACAGGCTCAAAAGCCTGAATACTTAATCGATGTAATGTCGGAGCTCGATTAAGCAGTACCGGGCGTTCTTTAACGACCTCTTTCAAAATATCCCATACTTCAGGTCTGGCTTTTTCTACCTGTCTTCGAGCACTTTTAATATTATGGGCATAGCCTTGTTCTACCAGTCGACGCATAATAAAAGGTTTGAACAATTCTAAAGCCATGTGTTTGGGTAGACCACACTGATGTAGTTTTAATTCTGGCCCGGAAACTATTACTGAGCGACCGCTATAGTCTACCCGTTTACCCAGAAGGTTCTGGCGGAAGCGGCCCTGCTTGCCTCTAAGCATATCAGATAGTGATTTCAGTTTATGAGTGCTGGCAGCCGCAGGTAATCGGCCCCTACGTCCATTGTCAATGAGGGCGTCCACTGCTTCTTGAAGCATACGTTTTTCATTACAAATGATTATATCCGGAGCGCCCAGATCAAGTAAGCGTCGAAGGCGATTGTTGCGATTGATTACCCGCCGGTATAGATCGTTGAGATCGCTTGTAGCAAAACGGCCACCGTCTAACTGGACTATGGGCCGAAGCTCCGGGGGTAGTACTGGGAGAACAGTCAGTATCATCCATGCAGGCTTATTACCACTGCGCCAGAACGCTTCAACAACGCGCAGTCTCTTATTAGCTTTCTTACGGCGCTGTCCGGGACTGGAGCGGATCACCGTAATAAGCTCTTGCCGAAGCTCGTCAAGGTTGATGTTATGAAGAATTTGCAGAATGGCTTCAGCACCCATACCAGCTTCAAAAAAGTCACCATATTTTTTAAGCTCTTGATACTGATTCTCGTTAAGCAACTTGAGCGGCTGGAGATTTTCTATTTCTGAAATCTTATTCTGGAGCTCATCTTTTTTCTTATCGAAATCGCGCTTTAGCTGGCTTACTTTTTCTGTGACTTCTTGGTCTTTCAGGGCCCGACTATTCGCCTCTATTTCCTTAGTTTGCTCATCAAATGCCTTTTCTAATTCAAAGAGAAGCTGGGCCACTTCAGCCTTAACTTGCTCAATTCTGTCTTGCCAGGCTGTTTTATCAACGGAGATTACTATGTACTGTGCAAAATAGAGGACTCTCTCCAATTTCCGGGGTGACACATCAAGAAGCAGTGCCAGACGACTGGGCACCCCCTTGGCAAACCAAATATGAGCTACCGGAGCAGCCAGCTCGATGTGACCCATACGTGTGCGGCGTACTCTTGAATGTTCTACTGTAACTCCGCATCTATCACAGGTAATACCTCGATAGCGTATTTTTTTATATTTACCGCAGTAACATTCGAAGTTTTTGGTGGGCCCGAAGATTCTCTCACAAAAGAGCCCGTCCTTTTCTGGCTTCAGTGTCCGGTAATTAATTGTTTCAGGCTCTGTTACTTCACCATACGACCAGCTTCGAATTTGTTCTGGAGAGGCTAGCGAAATACGAATGGCATTGAAATCATTTACTTCAACCATTTATCTCCTTCAATCTAAATCCCTGCGCTTGGGCACGAGTTTCCTTCTTTCTTTCTTCGAAAAAGCTTACCATTTCCTCTTCTTCGTTTAGCAGTTCAACAGCCAGCCCCAAACTCCGTAATTCCATAAACAGAACCTTGAAAGATTCGGGGACACCGGCTTGTAGTACATCTTCACCTTTGACAAGGGACTCATAGGTTTTTGCCCGGCCGGACACATCATCAGACTTTACAGTAAGTAATTCTTGAAGTACATGGCTGGCCCCATATGCTTCTAACGCCCATACTTCCATCTCACCGAATCTCTGTCCTCCGAATTGGGCTTTGCCGCCAAGAGGTTGCTGTGTGATGAGAGAATAGGGCCCGGTAGAGCGCGCATGCACTTTGTCCTCAACGAGATGGATCAGCTTCATCATATAGATATTACCCACAGTTACCGGTTGATAGAACGGCTCACCGGTAACTCCGTCATAAAGGGTAGTTTTGCCGAAAATAGGCGGTGATTGTCTTTGTTCCAGGTACACCTTTTCAATGGCATCTTCTAATTCTTCATCCTTTTTAACCTTTTTACCTAAGCTTTCAAGCCATAAACGAAGGCAAGCCTTCTTGGCTTCTCCAGGATAGCTGTCATCCAGCACTCGTTCAGCGTTGTAATTGTGTTCAGTGAGCCATGCCTTAGCCCGGTCGAAATCTGCGGTGCAAGAACCAGTGTCACTATCTACTTTGATTGCACCTGATTGCTGAATTATCCAGGCCCTGGCTAAAGCATCTTCAATGTCAGCATTATTAGCCCCATCAAAGATAGGATTAAGAATTTTAAGGCCAAGTGTTTCCGCTGCCCAGCCTAAGTGAGTCTCTAAGATTTGCCCAATATTCATACGCGATGGCACACCAATAGGATTAAGGATAATATCCACAGGTCTGCCATCAGGCAGGAACGGCATATCCTCTTCAGGCAGAATGCGGGCGATAACACCTTTGTTTCCGTGTCTGCCTGCCATTTTGTCTCCGACGGAAATTTTTCGCTTTTGTGCAATCCATACTCGCACAAGTAGATTTACGCCTGCGGGTAGGTCACGATAACTATCACGGGAGAATTCCTTAACGTCAATTACTTTCCCCCATTCACCGTGTGGGACTCTAAGTGAGCTGTCCTTTACCTCGCGAGCTTTCTCTCCAAAAATGGCTCGTAGCAATTTTTCTTCAGCAGTTAATTCGGTTTCTCCTTTAGGACTAATTTTGCCTACGAGGATGTCGCCCGGGCCGACCTCAGCACCTATACGGATAACACCGTATTCGTCAAGGTCACGAAGGCTCTCCTCGCCTACATTGGGTATATCTCTGGTAATCTCTTCCGCACCCAGTTTACCCTCACGGGCTTCTATTTCATACTTCTCAATATGCACAGAGGTGAACTTGTCGTATTTAACCAACCTTTCGCTGATAATAATGGCATCTTCAAAATTATATCCTCTCCAACTCATAAAGGCGCAAAGGATGTTTTGTCCCAGGGCAAGATTGCCCTCATCTGTTGCTGAACTATCTGCGATAACCTGCCCACTTTTAACTTTATCGTTTTTGGATACTATGGGCCGCTGGTTAATACATGTTCCCTGATTGGTTCGAACGAATTTCATTAGTGGATAGACTCGCTCATTTCCTTTCGTATCTTTAATTGTGATCTTGGCGCTGGTAACTGATGTAACCTCACCATCCTCCCGGGCAAATATTATTTGCCCACTGGACTTGGCCACCTCTTCTTCCATACCGGTGGCAATTAAAGGCGCTTCAGGATGAATGAGAGGTACTGCCTGACGCTGCATGTTCGATCCCATTAATGCTCTATTGGCATCGTCATGCTCAAGAAAAGGAATAAGCGAAGTGGTAACGCTAAAAATCTGTTTGGGCGACACATCCATCAGGTGTATTTTATCGGCAGATTCTTTAAGATATTTACCACCTTCTATTACATCAACTTTTTCATCAATAAATTCGTTCTTCTGGTTGAGAAGAGCGTTTGCTTGTGCGATAGTATACTGTTCTTCTTTATCGGCGGTTAAATAAACGATCTGGTTGGAGACGAAAGGGATCACTTTGACTGGTCGTGGATGAAGAGTGGTGATTTTCTGCATGATTTCATTCGTGACTACTGTTCTGGAAGGAGCCAGACAATTAGCTTTGTCGTCGAATATATCCTCAAGGATGGTTCGTCCAACTAACTCTTTATCATTGCTGGACAATTCATGAATTACCCGACGGTACGGTGTTTGAATAAAACCATATTCATCAATGGAAGCATAGGTTGCGAGAGAGCCAATGAGACCAATGTTTGGTCCTTCAGGCGTCTCTATCGGGCAGATTTTACCATAGTGTGAATGGTGGACATCGCGGACATCGAATCCAGCGCGTTCGCGGGAAAGCCCGCCAGGTCCCATCGCTGAAAGCCTGCGTTTATGCGTTAGTTCAGCTAATGGATTGGTCTGGTCCATGAACTGGGAGAGTTGCGAGCTACCGAAGAATTCTCTCATAGCAGCAATAATAGGGCGATTGTTAATTAAGTTAGTTGGAGTAGCGAGTTCGGGACCTATAGTACTCATGCGTTCTTTAATTGCTTGCTCCAATCGTAGCAGACCGATGCGAAATTGGTTCTGTATCAGATGGCCTGCTGTTCGTACTCTCCTATTACCCAGATGATCGATGTCGTCCGGTTCTTCCTTACCATTGTTAATCAGTATAATATGTCGAACTATTTCGACGAAATCTTCCGGGGTTAACGAACGCTGTGTTTGAGGTATCGTCAGTCCTAATCTTTTGTTAAGCTTGTATCTACCGATTTTGCCCAAATCATAACGGCGGGGATTAAAAAATAGATTATTAAGAAGGACTTGAGCGTTTTCGTTCGTGGGCAATTCGCCAGGACGTAATCGCTTATAGATTTCTTTTAAGGCGTCAGTTTTAGTTTTGGCCAAAGGTTCTTTATCCAAAGTAGACTGAATATATGTATGCTCAGGTGATGCATCTATATCTTCGAACAGTTTGAGCAGTTCACTATCATCCTCGTAACCGATGGCTCGTAATAAAGTTGCCACTGAGATTTTCCGCTTGCCGTTTACCTTTGTTGAAATAATATCCCTGCTTGATGTTTCAAACTCCAACCAGGTACCATGCTCGGGAATCAATTTGGCAGAGCACATATCACGTCCGCTCACAGGATCTTCCTGTGTGCTGAAATAAATACCTGGTGAACGGATTAATTGATTAACAATGACCCTTTCTGCACCGCTGATGATAAAAGTCCCCTTTTCCGTCATAAGGGGAATATCACCAAAAAAGATTTCCTGTTCCTTTATCTCTCCCGTCTCTTTAACTATTAAATGGGCTCTAACGTAAAGAGGGGCTGAATAAGTCATGTCTCGTTGATAACATACTTCTTCTGAAAATAGAGGTTGACGGAACTCGTAGCCAATGAAACGAAGTTCTAGCCTTGTACCGGTGAAGTCCTGAATTGGCGAGACCTCCTGGAAGAGTTCTTTTAAGGCCTCCTCCTGAAACCAACGATATGAATCAAGTTGAACTTGGATTAGATTGGGGATATCAAGGACTGTGGGTAATGCAGCATAGGATTTTCTTTCTAATGTTGCACTTTGTTGATTAGCTATTGGTAAAATAGACATAAGTTCTCCTAGTCAATAAATCAGAATAAAGACCTGCAAAATAAGGTAGTTCAACAAAGAATTTATAAATGAAATAGACTATATTCGGGAAAAAGATAGAAGTTTTGAATTAATTTTGAAGGCATACTGATATCGTAAATCTCAATTTTAACACTCAAATAGTTTTTTGTCAAGTATTTTCAGGCTGTTTTTCCAATATTTTACATTTTTAATCATCTAATTGTTCATATCGAGATGACACTTTTCTGGTAGTTGATTTTATCAACGTCTACTTATTCTAGAATAATTGCTTTGTTCTGACTAGAGGACCATATATTATTTCTGTAGTCCCTTTGTGAACTGAATCAAAGGCAACCATTTACAGCAACAGGGATTTCTGTACCATGCGGACTGATGACCATAGACGCCTTATCTTCCTGAAGTAGAAGCCCGATCGACTATATTCATGCAGTTATGTAGTCTGGCAAAGGATATGACATTTAGTCCGGGGAGGGAGAGAGCAGACCTGGGATGGTTTTGGACTGGAATGTAGTATCGCTGAATCCTCGGAGTTGAGTTTGACAGAAAAGGTTAAACTAAATTAAAATGTTCGTCGTTACATTACTCCTGTTATCCGTATAACGCATGTCCCTTGATAGATGTAAGCATCCAGTTCTGTCACACAGCTTTTAATTAGTTATGTAAGAGTAGGAGGTCAAACTATGAGTGTTCGAGAAAAGCTATTGGAAATAGTGGGATCTGATAACTTCTTCGATAAACCTGATGTCCTGGATAAGTATGCTAAGGACTTCAGTCTTGAGCCGGCTGGAGTACCTAATTATGTTGTCAAGCCGAAGGATGTGAAAGAAGTTCAGAAAGTCATTAACTTAGCAAATGAGCAATTAATACCGGTAACGCCGACCAGCTCTTCTGTACACTTTTATGGGGCCGCCATTCCTAAGGAGGGTGGTATCGTTATGGACTTAACCAGAATGAACAAGGTCCTGGAAATTGATGAAATGAACCGAAGGGTAAGGGTAGAAGCTGGAGTAACCTGGGAGAAGATCACCGCTGAACTGGGGGAAAAGGGCTATAGAATGATTATGCCTCTTTTACCACATCCTTTGCGCTCGGTAGTTACTGATACGCTTGAACGAGAGGTTACTACTAATACAGTATATGATTATGGTGAACCTCTTCAAGCTATGGAAGTGGTCTGGCCTACAGGAGAAATCTTCAGGACCGGTTCCGCCAGTGTAAATGGTTATCCCGATTCACCATCAAAGGGTGGTAATCCTTCCGGGCCGGGAATAGACTTCTACAGGTTTCTCCAGGGCGCTCAAGGGACAATGGGAGTGGTTACCTGGGCGAACTTGAAGATAGAACATTTACCAAAGATGGACAAGATATTTTTTGTTCCTGTCAATGATTTGAATAGCGTGATTGAGTTCCTGCACAGGATTCTGAGGATAAGGATAGGTCAAGAGTGTCTCTTTCTGAACAATGTTAACTTAGCGACTATAATGGCTGAGGATTGGCATAAAGAGTTTGAGGGACTACGAAAAACGCTGCCATACTGGACTCTCATACTGGTACTTAGCGGGATGCAGAGACGGCCAGAAGAGAGGATACAATATGAAGAAGAAGCATTACATAGTGTTTTAAAGAATGAGTTTCCAGAAATTCGTCTGGAAGACACCCTTCCCGGATTTCCTGGTATCGGCAGAAAGTTTTTACAGATGATTCGAAAACCTTGGCCAAGTAAAACAGCCTATTGGAAGAACCGTTATAAGGGGGCGTGCCAGAGCCTTTTCTTCTTCACTAGACCTGCTTTGGCTCCTGAATTTATTATTCAGGTAGAGGAAATAGCTGCCAGACATGGTTATCCTATAAACGATATTGGAAGCTACTTGCAGCCAATAGAGCATAATCGGGCCTGTCATCTGGAGTTTAATTTCTTTTATGATCCGGCCAGTGTCTCTGAGAAAGAGAGAATTAGAGCTTTGTACAATGATGCCACGCAAGTTTTACTAAGTGAAGGGGCATTTTTCACCAGGCCTTATGGTGAGCTGGCCAAACTCGTTTATGGGAGAGCTGCCAATTATACAATGACGCTTAAAAGGGTCAAAACAGTTTTTGATCCCAATAACATAATGAATCCTGGTAGTTTGTGCTTCTAAGGAGGATAAGATGCCTAAAAAGAAGGTAAAGTTAGATGTAACAGAGATAGATAATTTTGTTTTTGATATGAGTCGTTGTATCAAATGCAAAGGCTGTACCTGGGTGGATCATACCTACATGCCTGGTGTCAACTTTAGTACCCGGTGTCCAAGCGCTACAAAGAATCTATTTGATTCGTATGGCGCGTATGGGAAGATGAGAATCGGTGTGGCCTTGGTAGAGGGGAAACTGGACTACACCGACACACTTCTCCAAGTACTTTATGAGTGTACATTGTGTGGTGCCTGTGATGTAGGTTGTAAGCGGAATCTTGATCTTGAAATTGAGCTGACTCTTGAAGCACTCAGAATAAAAGCCGTAAAAGATGGCAAAGGGCCCATGCCTCAACATAAGAAAGTAGCTGCAAATATTGCGAAGAACCATAATGCTTTCGGTGCGTCTCATGAGAAGCGGACAAAGTGGCTGCCTGCTGGAATTAAGCCTTCGTCTAAAGCTGATGTACTTTATTTTGTTGGTTGCGCTGCTTCCTATGTAAATCCTGAAATAGCCCAGGCAACAGTAAAGATACTAAAAAGATCTAATACTCAGTTTATGTTGATGCCAGACGAGTGGTGTTGCGGCAATATACTCTATTCTGTGGGTATGATAGATGATGCACGGAAGCTGGCGCAGCGTAATATTGAAATGGTCAGGCAAACAGGAGCTACGACTGTGTTGACCAGTTGTGCTGAGGGTTATCGGATGTGGAAGGTGGATTACCCCAAGATGTTGAATATTTCAACTGCAGATTTAGGCTTCAGGGTAGTCCATCTGGTGGAATATGTAGATGAGCTTATTAAGAAAGGTGCTCTTAAACTCAAGAAACCAGTTGATCTGCGAGTGACCTATCATGATTCGTGCAGTTTGAGCCGGCTTAGTGAACCATGGGTGCCCTGGGAAGGAGAGCGTGGACTTTGGGGAGTGGTAAGCCCTCCTCTAGAACGAAGGCGCGGTGCTAATGGTATTTATCAGCAGCCACGAGATATTTTGAACTCTATACCCGGATTGAATTTGGTTGAAATGCCGCGGATGAGAGAAAACGCTTTCTGCTGCGGTGCTGGGCGAGGAACAAAAGAAGCTTTCCCCGATTTTGCTGCTTGGTCGGCAGAGCAGAGGGTGGAAGAGATAAAGGAAGTTGGTGCTGAAGCAGTGGTGTCTACCTGTCCCTGGTGTAAGGACAGTTTTAAAAAAACTGTTGGGAAGGATGGAGAAAACTTGAAGGTTTTCGATATCTCGGAAATCATCCTTGCATCGCTTGAAAAATAGGTTTGAGGAGGTAAATCAATGGCTATATCTAAAGAAGTATATAAGGTACTTGAGTCCTGTGTTGGCTCCGAGTATATTTCAGATGACCCGGTAATTTGTGAAGGTTATCGGTCTGGGCCGGGTGGATATGAAAGCGGTTTGGGATATGAGAGAGTAATGACCAGGGTACCGGGCTGTGTCATCATGCCACGGACTACAGAGGAAGTTCAAAAAATTGTGAAGACCTGTAACCGCTATAAAGTCCCTTATGTTCCCTATAGTACCGGTTTCTACGGTCCACGTTCTCATCCCCATGTCGACGATGCTTTAATAATAGACCTGAAAAGGATGGTTGACTTCGAGATAGATGAGAAGCACCTCTATGCTGTTGTCGGGTCTGGAGTCATTTACTCTCAGATTCAAGAAGAGGCGATGAAGAGGGGAATGTATATTGTTATCGGAGGTGGTGGTTCACAGGTGTCTGCTATTGCCAATATGATAGGCGACGGATGGTCACCTCTTAGTTACCGGATCGGTCTACCCCACAGGCGAATACTGGGAACGGAGCTTGTTTTACCTGATGGAGAACTGGTCAAATTAGGTTCTCTGGCTCTTCAGGACGACCCGTTCTGGGGAGATGGTATTGGACCTGACCTTCGAGGCCTGCTGCGAGGTTATACCGGGCACAGAGGATTCCTTGGGATTGTTACCAAAATGGCTATAAAGCTCCTTCCTTTCCAGCCTGAAAAACCTGAGCCGTCGGGAATTGCCCCTCATACTGTTCTTCAGCTTCCTGTAAACAGGATGAAGTGGATCAATTTCACCATGCCTACTACAGAATCAATGAAGAAAGCTATGGATGAAATGGCAAAGGCAGAGGTGGGAGGTGCCGTTACCAAGGTTCCTCTTTTCTGGAGAGCGATTGCCAAGGCAGAATCTAAAGAGGAGTTCTGGGAGCTCTGGTCGAAGGAAAATAAAGAAACGATTGACAATTTTCATGTACTCCGTGTATTGCTCATTGGATTTACTTCGGAAAAGCATCTTGAATATGATGAAAGAGTATTAATGGATATAATAGCTGAACTCGGCGGTGAGGCCCGCAGGACCAGGCCGACCGATGAATCCTGGATTAAGAATGCTGACTCAGCAGGGATGTGGCTCATGTGTGGTTCGTATGTATCTGTAGATTACGTCATAGAAACACTTGAACATGCAGTACCCCACGGACAAAACTATGCTAATCTGAAATGGAACTTTACGCCGCCGCTTATGCCTGATTACGGTGATCCTGGCTGGTTCCAGAGTTTTGAGTTGGGCCATCAGGGATACTCTGAATTCCTTGTTTACTGGGACCCGGATGAAGATACAGATGGAGTTGACAAATTCTACCTGGAAACATCGAAGGAGAACATCAGGAAACGTTTTTATACCTCGCTTCTCGGTTCGCATCAGCCGCTCTACTTGACAGGGCCGGCATATGGACCGAACTATCATAAATGGATATTGAAGATAAAGAACGAGTTTGATCCACAGTTTGTCTGTCATCCACCGGTGCCATTGAACCATGATTTGTTCGTTGAACGAGCTGAGTGGATGAAGCCGATGAAGGACTGGGAGGGACCAGCAGATTTTAGCAAGCCATAATTATGATGGTATAACTATGGTATTGCTGCAATAAGTGTGGTGTACAAAGTCGTGAGGCCGGGTATCCTTGCAGGCGGATATCCGGTCTCTGCATATAGCGGTAGCTAAATCCAGTATCCATAGCATATAGAATACTTATTTACAGTTTATAAAGGTTTAAAACCTTTTACATGTTTTCCATCATTTCGAGACGAATAGTAAAATCATAGTTAGGAGTAAAAATGATTTTGGAGGTTATTGACGTAGGACCATTTGCAAGTAATTGTTACATTGTTGCGTCTGATTCAACCAGGCGGGGAATGGTAATAGATCCGGGTGCTGAACCAAAGACAATCCTCAGTACAATCGATACGTTAAGATTATCGATTGTCTTGATCGTAGCTACTCATACCCATCCTGATCATATTGGCGCACTTAAGGTTGTCAAGGAGGTAACAGGGGCCGAGTTCGCTTTGCACGAGGCCGAGGCGGAAAGAGTGCAGCAAGCAATTCATCAGATGCTGGGTAGTATAATGTCAGGTTCCCTCGGTCGGCCGCCAACGCCGGATACACTACTTAAGGACGGTGATAAAATAGACATAGATGATTTGCATTTCAGTGTTGTCCATACTCCGGGACACAGTCGTGGTGGTATCATACTGGTAGGACATGGTATGGTATTCAGTGGCGACACTCTATTCAATTTCGGTATTGGCAGGACAGATTTTCCAGGATGCAGCCATGCCCAGCTTATGGATAGTATTGATAAAAGTCTTATGACGTTACCCGATGAGACTGTCGTCTATCCGGGGCATGGGCCACGAACGACTATAGGCGCTGAGCGCAGGATGAATCCCTTTTTACGCAGCTAGAATTTAATCAGGCCATTGAAACCAGCCAGCGCCGGCGCAAGTACGAGTGCAATTATGGACATGAGCTTTATCAATATGTTTAACGATGGCCCTGACGTATCCTTCATTGGGTCACCAACGGTATCACCGATTACTCCTGCTTTATGAGCGTCTGAACCTTTGCCGCCATATTTACCTGTCTCAATCCATTTTTTAGCGTTGTCCCATGAGCCACCAGCGTTGGCCATCATCACTGCCAGGATGAATCCCGTTGCAATTGCACCCAGGAGAAAGCCAGCAAGTGGTACCGGTCCCAGCACCACTCCCACTATTATCGGAGCGATTACGGTTAATACGCCCGGGACAATCATTTCTTTAAGGGCTGCCCTGGTGCATATATCGACGCATTTGCCATATTCCGGTCTGGCTGTGCCCTCCATCAGCCCACTAATCTCGCGAAATTGACGTCGAACTTCGTTAATAATGGAAAATGCAGTCCTGCCTACGGCATCCAAAGTCATGCTGCAGAATACGGCAGGCATTACTGCGCCCAGGAGTATTCCTATCATGACACCCGGATTCAGCATGTTAAGCTGACTAATTCCTACCATCTGGGTATAGGATAGCATCAAGGCGAGAGCCGTAAGAGCTGCTGCGCCGATGGCGAATCCTTTACCGGTTGCAGCGGTAGTGTTTCCAAGACTATCGAGTGCATCGGTCCGCTCTCTGATTTCAGGCGGAAGTCCTGACATCTCGACGATTCCGCCTGCATTGTCAGCCACGGGGCCATAGGCGTCAGTGGCAAGGGTAATACCTAGGGTGGAGAGCATGCCAATGCCGGCGATGGCTATACCATAAAAACCTGCAAAGTAATTGGCTATGATGATGGCAACAGCGATAAAAATAATAGGCGGAAATGTGCTCATCAGACCATTGGAGAATCCCCTCGTGATTGTGGTTGCAGCCCCAGTCTGTGAGGCTTCAGAGATGTTTTGAGTAGGTTTGTAAACATACGATGTGAAATAATTAGTACTCTCTCCAATGAACATACCGGCGACCAGACCGGCAAGTATAGCCCAAAATATTCCTATGTCAGCTCCAAGTAATATAATGGCTAACAAAGAAAAGACTGCGGTAAGTACTGAAGCTGAGAATGTGCCTCTACGTAAAGCACCGAGTAATGCTTTCATTTCTGGCTTATCACCGACCCTTACCAGGAAGGCACCAATAATTGAAGCTATGACTCCACCTGCTGCTACCATTAGCGGTAAATACCAGGCAGTTGCCTCGTGAGCAACAACACCGGCAGCTATGGCGACGGCGGCTAAGGTTATTGTAGCGATTATGGAATCTACATATGACTCAAATAAGTCGGCACCCATACCAGCGACATCACCGACATTGTCGCCAACGAAATCGGCAATGACCGCAGCGTTTCTTGGATCGTCTTCGGGAATGCCCTTTTCCACTTTCCCGACAAGGTCTGCGCCGGTATCGGCTGCCTTGGTGTAAATACCTCCGCCTGCCCTGGCAAATATGGCTACTCCGGAGGCACCAAAACCGAAAGCGGGAAGGATTGTGAGAAAGTCCGAGTGATTATGAAACGCAAAGTAAAGAATGCATAGTCCGATTAAACCGATGCCAACCACGCACATGCCCATTACGCCTCCACCACGAAACGAAACCTTTAGGCCTTCATTTAGACTTTTTTGGGCGGCAGCGGCAGTCCTGGCATTAGCCCTGATAGCTATGTTCATACCAATGTAGCCAGCCGCAGCAGAGCATAAAGCCCCGAAAACGAATGCCAGGCTTACCCACCAACCAAGGCTTGGTATTATACCGAGGACAATCGCAATTACAATTACAAAAATGCTGAGTATTCGGTATTCTCTGTTCAGGAAAGCGAGCGCGCCTTCCTTAATGGCTTCTGATATTTCCTTTACTCGTGCTGAGCCTTCATCTCGGTTCAACACATTGACAACCAGGTAGGCGGCAAATGCAAGTCCAAGTAGTCCAGCAATCGTAACAATAATCATTGGGTCCATTTGATTTCTTTCCTTTCTTCAGTATAGAAGACATTAAGAAAGGAGCTGTGTCTGTGATTATTAGCTCCTTGTTTCAAATGTCTCATGAATGGAAGTTAATACCAAGTCAAAACTTTACTACATTTGAGAGCAGTCCGTCAAGTATCCGAATTAACTCAGCATCTGCCTGAAGAACATAAATCTTTATTGACCTATTTTAGTTCACCGGTTCTCTTTTAAAAATTGCGCCAATTTCTCAACGAGTTCATTTTGCTTGATAGCAAGTGTCAGGTCACCGCGTGTTTTCTCGAGAATGCCCCTTACTGAATCGGTGGTCCGCCTTAAGCCGTGGGTGATAGCATCAGGAAAGTCCATGGTGACCAGCATGGAATAAATGTCATCCATTGTTGACAATATCTCCTCACATCGAGAAAGGTCGTATCCTCGTCGTAAACTGTCCAGAAGGTATCGTCTCAGTTCGCCAACTGCCTCGCCCAGTCCGTTCAAATAAGCGGAGTAGCTTACTTCCAGTGCCTCAGGATCGGGGCAAGATCTGGCATTGACTATAGCCATGGTGATACTTGCTTCAGCAAATTCTTTTTGGGCATCATGGACAAAACCGGTATAGAGCAAGTCGTTATGGTTATATGGGATATCATTATTTAATTCCTGGAGCAAGGCATATGCTGAACCCAGAAGTTGCTCTGCTTCAGTTTGCTGCTGTCGATGAATAGCACGGATTGCGTTAGCACTGTAACGGATTATTTCCCGACACAGACGCAGCATGTTTTCTCTCGCTTTGTCCTTGGTGGTGAAATAGAAACGTAGCTTTTCCGCAGTGGATTCCAGATTATTTATGGCCCTTTGTTTTCTTTTCAATTTCCTTAACCAGTTGCCGGGCTGCTTCTTCCACATTGTCTTTATTCAAGACAGCGCTGATTACCGCCAATGAATCAGCACCGGCGGATATAACTTGAGCAATATTATCCTTATTAATACCACCGATGGCAACAAGGGGAGTAGATATGGCCTGCTTAATATTACTTAGCTCCTCTAAACCAATTACTGTGGCATCTCTTTTTGTCGGTGAAGGGAAAATGGAACCTACGGCGATATAATCTGCACCATCAGCTTCTGCTTTTAAGGCCTGGGTCAAATTGTGTGTAGAGCACCCAACAATCCTGTCAACAGGTAACTCTTTCCTGACGACAGATATTGGTAAATCTTCCTGACCGATATGTACCCCATCAGCATCAACAGCCAGGGCTATTTCCAGATAATCATTTATGATAAAAAGAACGTTTGATTCAAAGCATATTTCTTTTAGTTTTTGAGCTATAACCAGTAGATCACCTTTTCCTCGGTGCTTGTCACGAAGCTGAATTACCTTAACACCGCCGCGAATGGCTTTGGCTGCTACGTCTATTTCATTCTTCATTCCCAGCACCTGAGTGTCCAGGATTACATAAAGTCCGGCTACCTGCGCTGCCTTGTGCTTTCGTAATATGCTGGACAGTAACCTTCGTTCCAATGTATAGAGGTCGAACCGTGCCTGTTTAAACTCTCTGGTATCCAATATGTGGCTTATTTCCGGAATTTTAGCAATCTCCTCGATAACTCGTAATGCCTCTTCTGCCCTTTTCGCATTGGCTGTGATAAGAGATGGTAAGTCTTGTTGTTCACTAAATGATTCGATGTGAATGCCTACATCTTTTTCTGCATCCCTCGTCGTGAGGAGGTCTGGACCAAATTTGCTGAGGTTCTTAACGAGCGTGTGACGCATTGTCTTCAGTTGCTGGCTCAGGTCAGCGTCATTGAGGACAAATCGAGCAACATCTTCGAGGAAGCGGAATCCTTCACCCAGACGGTTGCAATTGGCATCAATTATCCGGAATGTCTCATATGGCACTTGTTAACCTCATTGGTGATGTACGTGATATGCGTTTTGTTTGTGATTAAATTGTCAGGTATCCAGGTATATGCTTTCACATCTATCTTCCGATTGGTCCACTACTTCATTGCCATATCGAATTATGAAATTTCCAAGAGTGATAATCTTAATTTAATCGGTTTCACCAGGTAATTCCTGAGTATCATTGCCTGCCAGTCCTGTCGGCATTTCTCCTTTCTCCATCCTTTCAACTACCTCTTCATATTCAGGAGTAACTTTTTCTCCCCGGCTCATTCTTTTATTCCATTCTGCCAGAGCCCTTGGGTCATTACGTAACATTCCCCTGGTCAACTGAGAATCGCCGAGGATGTCTTCATAAACGCTTTGATCTGTCTTGCGAACGGAAAATGTGGAAAATAACCGTTGGAGTGTATTACTATCGCACTGTGGGCAACGAGGCGCTGTCCGGGAAAAAGCTGCCGAATATAGCGTAATCTTACGTTGACAATGGTGACACCAGTACTCGTAAAGTGGCATAATTAAATTTCCTGCTAGTATCGAAATTGTAACATAAGAAGAGGCGATAGAGAAACCGATAAGACTATACTGATTTCTCTACAAAAGTAGAAAGCACAAATAGTTTATTTTGTTCAGTCATGGTACTATTTTATCTTATATTTTGGACAGTAGTAGAATAGATGGGAAATATTCTCATGAGGGTTAATACTCTTGATAAGTTTAGTCAGTCTTCAACGGATTGGTAGGATCCCTTGAAGTTTGTTGTGCATGGTTGATAGAATTTGAAATTGTTGGATAGTATATTACATTATATTGTCCACTAGGAGTATGTATTCTTGCCGTACGCATCGTTAATTATTAATCCGATTGCCGGGGCCGGGAAAACCGCTCAGAAGTGGCCGCAGATCATTCACATATTGGAGGACATGGAATTTGATTTTGACTATCATTTGACGGAAGCCCCGGCTCATGCCATAGAGCTTGCCAAATTAGCTGTTAGTAAGGGTTGTGAACTGGTGGTATCTGTAGGAGGCGATGGTACCATCAATGAAATTGTGAATGGACTGCATGATACTAATTGTATCAGTGATGTTATGCTGGGCATTATAAACACAGGCACGGGTGCTGATTACATTCGCACGATAGGAGTACCTCGTAGCTACAAAGAGGCTTGCCAGCGTCTTCTAAGACCAAAAAAAATCACAGTGGATGTTGGCATTGTTGAATATACAAAAAATGGTCATTTGGTGAAGCGGCTATTTGTAAATTTTGCAGGCCTGGGTTTTGATGCTGAAATAGTAAGAGCGACAACCCAAAAATACAAGGCTTTTGGAGACTTAACTTCTTATCTTATGGGATTACTTACAACGCTCGTGACGTACAAAAACAAGGAGGTATCACTGACAATAGATGGTGAGGTTGAGGAAAGAAAGATTTGTACCGTCTTGATGAGCCATGGCAAGTATGGTGGAGGAGGTATGCTGGCAACTCCCGATGCCGATCCTAGTGATGGCTTCTTTGATGTGTTAATAGTAGATGACCTGTCAAAGCCAGACCTTCTCTGGTCATTACCGCGAATCTATAAGGGGACACATCTTACTCATCCTAAAGTTACTTTGAAGAAAGCAAAGGAAATAGAGATACGACCTGTACAACAGATGTGTATTCAAGCTGATGGCGATCTCATAGGGGAGGCCCCGGCACGCTTCAGTGTCATGCCCTCTGGATTGAATGTTGTCACTTAGAGGATGGACAATTCGTCCTTTAGAGTCAGTCGCTCATTACTGTTCTAGAGCGAGATTATGAGCTTTCAGGTGGATGTTAAAATCATACATTTGTTTTACCAAAGCCAAATATTAGTTAAATAGATAGGTAACGTGGGGAACATGATTGCTAGTTTGAGGTCTGGATGAATAGACATGGTCGGCGGTTTATACTGAATAGCAAAACTGGATATTTCTCAATATGGATGCGTAAGAAATGTCGGTAACTCCCATCAGGCGGCAATACCTTAAAATAAAGCAGCGATATCCAGAATCGATAGTCTTTTTCAGACTGGGTGATTTTTATGAGACGTTCGATGAGGATGCTAAAATCACCTCTAGAGAGCTGGAAATTACGTTAACTTCCAAGGAGATGGGGAAGGGGCAACGTGTACCCTTGGCAGGTATTCCTTATCATGCTGTGGATAATTATCTGGCCAAACTTATAAACAGGGGGTACAAGGTGGCTATTTGTGAGCAAATGAGCCCGCCCGGTAAGGGACTGGTTGAACGCGAAGTTATTCGTGTAGTGACACCGGGGACAGTTGTTGAGCCCGGTCTGCTGACGGATAAAAAAAATAATTATCTGGTTAGTCTGGTCATTGAAGGTGCAGAAGCGGGAATCGCTTATGTGGATATCACCACTGGTGAGTTCGCTACAACTCAACTTTCGGTAGGTCAAATATCTGACGAGCTTGAACGACTCCAGCCGGCCGAGCTTCTCTTGCCCAAGGGAATAGAGGGCATTGATTCAGTGGTTTCAGCCCCTGTAACTCAACTTGACAGTTATTGGTTTGATTTGGAAACTGCCCGTCAGATTTTGATAGAACACTTTGAAGTTGCTTCTCTTGAGGGATATGGTTGCGCTCATTTACCATTAGCTATCGGGGCTGCTGGTGGAGTAATACACTACATCAAGGAAACTCAGAAATCGGTATTGGGACAGATTTGTCAGTTGTCCACCTATTCTACCCAATCCTTTATGACGATTGATACGCAGACCAGACGTAACCTGGAAATCTTTGCCGGTGCTCGCTGGGGGACAAGCTCCGGGTCCCTTCTATCCGTGGTTGATTTAACGAAAACAGCTATGGGAGGCAGGCTGCTGCAGAAATGGTTAGGACAACCTTTATTGGATATACATCAATTGGACATTCGTCAAGAAGCTGTTGACTGGTTTTATCAGAGGTCGCTGGCCCGCCATAGGATAACGACGCTTCTCGCGGAGGTTGCCGATTTGGAACGTCTCACTAATCGTGTAAGAAGCAATATAGCGACGCCCAGGGATTTGGTTGCGTTGCGTTCAAGTTTGGAAAAACTGCCTGAGGTGAAAGGTGTAATGCAGGAATATGGCGCTCCCGGTTCACTTGACGCCGGGCTAAAACCAAGTCCCGAAGCTATTGCTTTAATTGCACGGGCGATTGCAGATGAGCCAGGCGCTAGCTTGGAACATGGGGGGGTCATAAAAGCGGGTTTTTCTGAGGAGCTGGATACTACCCGACAGACGGCGTCTGCGGGCAAACATTATCTGGCAAATCTTGAAAAGCAAGAACGGGAAAGAAGCGGGATCAAATCTCTTAAAGTCGGCTACAACAGGGTGTTTGGCTATTATATAGAAATATCTAAGTCTAACCTTGATTTTGTCCCCGAAAATTATATCCGTAAGCAGACATTGACCGGTGCGGAGCGTTTCTTTACGCCCGAAATTAAGGAGTATGAGTCGGCGATTCTTAATGCTCAGGAGAGAATACTGGAGCTTGAAACGACTATTTTCAAACAGGTCTGCCAGCAAATAGCCGGTACAAGTGTTCAGATCTTAAATTCGGCCAGGGCTGTAGCTGAGATCGATGTATTTTCCAGTCTTGCTGAAGTGGCAGAAAGGTTTGACTATGTTAGACCGGAGCTGACCACAGGCGATGTTATTGCTATTAAGGGTGGACGACATCCGGTAGTAGAGAGGAGTTTAGGAAGTGGTGGCTTTGTACCTAATGATGCATATCTATGTAATGAAGACACACAACTGATTGTACTTACCGGTCCCAATATGTCGGGAAAATCGACTTATCTTAAGCAGGTGGCATTAATCGTCCTTCTATCGCAGATTGGCAGCTTCGTCCCTGCTGATTCAGCTTCTATCGGTATTGTTGACCGTATTTTCACCAGGATCGGCGCCCAGGAGGACCTGGCGGCTGGACAGTCGACATTTATGGTAGAAATGGTCGAGACTGCTAATATACTTAACAATGCTACTCCAAAGTCGCTTGTTATTCTGGATGAGGTTGGGCGGGGTACAAGCACCTATGACGGACTTTCGATTGCCTGGGCGGTTGTGGAGTTTATACACAATCATCCAAGACTCAGGTCAAAGACGCTTTTCGCCACTCATTACCATGAATTAGTAGAGATAGCCCAGTTCTTGCCCAGAGTGAAAAATTTTAACTTTGCGGTGACCGAGGAAAAGGGGAAAGTTATTTTTCTCCGTAAAATTGTTCCAGGTGGTGTAGATAAAAGCTACGGGATTCATGTTGCACAACTGGCGGGTCTGCCTGCTTCAGTGGTGCATCGGGCCCAGGAGGTACTGGGTGGGCTGGAAAGCAGCCAGAGTGATCAAAAAAAATATAGTGCTGACCGTCCTAAAGAGGTGTTATCCCGGCAGCTCTCCCTTTTTAGTGACAGCCATCATTTGATCGATGAGATTATTAAGATTGACATAGATTCAATGTCTCCGATTGAAGCTATCACCAAGTTGTATGAATTAATACAGAAAGCTAAAGAAATAAAATCAGGCTAAGGTTTAACTTTCGATTATTTTTTCTATTATTATATTCACGTCATTGAAATGTACTATAATAGAGCAAATTAAAAACAGGTAAATATAGGAAAGATAGTTTAAACATGCAATAGTCGAAACATAACGACATCTGGAATTTTCAACGTTTGCCCGATAGTTACCCGTTGCTTATTACATGTCGTTAGTATGGCAGGTGGAATGCCAGAAAACGCCGGTTATTATTCTATAAAAAAGTGCTACCATTTTTCATTATATGAATACTAATTTTAGCGTAATTAACTCCGGTACTGTTACTTCTCCCCAGGGTTTTTTCGCTGGAGGTGTTCATTCTGGTATAAAGTATCAGAATGAACTTGATTTAGCGATTCTTTATTCAGAGAGGACTTGTGTAAGTGCTGGAGTCTTCACTACTAATGCAATAAAATCGGCTCCGATCACCATCTCTCAAAGACATTTGCAGAATGGTTGGGCTCAAGCTATCGTGGTCAATTCAGGCTGTGCTAATGCCTGTACTGGTGATTCCGGTCTGGCTGATGCTGCTGAAATTGCCAGCCTGGCAGCTAATAAACTGAGTATTCCACGTGAAGATGTAATTGTTGCCAGCACCGGTATAATTGGGGTACCTCTGCCTATGAAAATGGTGCGTGATGGTATTTCAAAGATTGTAATTTCGACACAGGGAAGCGGCGATTTAGCCAGAGCTATGATGACCACGGATACCTATACAAAGGAGATAGCTCTATCTGTTGAATCCAAGCATGTCAGGTACACTATTGGTGGTGTGGCGAAGGGATCCGGTATGATACACCCTAATATGGCTACAATGCTTTGCTTTCTAACTACAGATGCATATATTGATATCGACTTCTTACGAAGAGCTCTGCGGAGGGCGACGGACATCTCGTTTAACATGATTACTGTTGATAGTGATACCAGCCCCAGTGATATGGTGGCGATTTTGGCAAATGGCCTGGCTGAAAATGAAGTGATCAGTCATAATAATGGTAAAGCATTTCAAGAAGCTTTAAATAGAGTTTGTGTTTTTTTGGCCAAGAGCATTGCTCGGGATGGTGAAGGAGCAACAAAACTAATCGAAGTCGTTGTTGAGGGTGCTTTAAATCAATCAGAAGCCAGATTGGCAGCGCGTACTATAGCTAGCTCTCCGCTGGTAAAAGCAGCGATACATGGTAATGATCCTAACTGGGGGCGCATTGTAGCTGCGTTGGGGAGAAGTGGCGCTTACGTAACTGAGAAGAAGATAGACCTATATCTGGATAACGTTTGTGTTGTGAAGCAGGGCAATTCCAAAGATTTTAATAAGGAAGAATTGGGACAGAGTTTTGCTGATAAGGACCAGGATGTGAAGATAAGACTATGTCTTAACCTTGGTACTGGTAATGCAACTGCGTGGGGGTGTGACCTGTCGGAAGAATATGTTACTATTAATAGTGCCTACACCACGTAAATAGTTAGTATAGAGATGAAGCCTGTTGTTATCAAAATCGGTGGTAGCACACTTGGTAATCATGATACCACGGTTGAGGATTTAGTAGCACTGCAGAAGAGGGATTTTCCGGTAGTTGTGGTTCATGGTGGCGGTAGAACGGTGACAGAGTGGCTTGATAGGTTCGGTATCTCAACTGACTTTTTTCAAGGATTACGGATTACTGATCTGGAAACGCTTAAGGTTGTTACCGCAGTATTAGCTGGCCTGGTTAATAAAGAATTAGTATCTGCTATCTGGCGTTTGGGAGGAAGGAGCGTGGGTTTAAGTGGTGCCGATGGTAATCTGATTCAGGCGAAAAACTTGAACCCCGAACTGGGATATGTTGGAGAAGAATTGAAGGTTAACGTAGCCATATTACTAACGTTATTGGAACAGGGCTATATTCCGATAGTAGCGCCGATTTGTCTTGGTCTGTTTGAAAATTTGGCTGGGGGGACTAATTTAATTAATGTAAATGCTGATACCGCTGCCGCTGAAATTGCTGCATCTCTGGATGCTGAGAAATTAGTTTTTCTCACTGATGTGCCAGGGCTTTATGATAGCTCTGGCACACTGATTCATCGACTGACTCCTGATGATGCCGGTGTATTGATCGAAACCGGCGTGGCCTCAGGTGGTATGGCGGCTAAGATTAGAGCCTGTCATAGCGCACTAGCCAAGGTATCTATGACTAGAATTATCGATGGCAGGGTTCCAAATGCTCTGTGTACCGAGATCGAGGGTAAAGGGAATGGGACGACTATTGCCTGGTAAGATGAAAAGATGAAGAATTGGCAGGAACTTGAACAAAAACTGTTTATGAGAACGGTTAATCGTACACCAATAACACTGGTCCGTGGTGAAGGGACACGGGTCTGGGATAGTGCTGGTAAGGAGTATCTCGATTTTGTTGGTGGCTGGGCAGTAAATAGTTTAGGGCACTGCCATCCAGTAGTTGTCAAGGCCATAGCGGATCAGGCACAGACTTTAATTCAAGCATCGAATCAGTACTACACTATTCCACAGGTACAGTTGGCTGAATTGTTAATCGATAATAGCTGTCTGGATAGAGTTTTCTTTTGTAATAGTGGTGCTGAGGCAAATGAAGCTGCTGTGAAATTAGCCCGTAGATACGGTAAGCTCTATCTCGGTGGCGCATATTATATTATCACTACTCGTGATTCATTTCATGGCAGGACTTTAGCCATGGTTGCAGCTACGGGGCAGGAGAAGTTTCAGGAACCTTATATTCCTCTTCCAAACGGTTTCGTTAATGTTGAATACAACAATATTGAAGCTATTCGTAAAGCAACAACCGATCAAACATGTGCAGTAATGGTTGAACCTATACAGGGGGAAGGCGGAGTCAATGTGCCGGATACTACCTATCTGGAGGAAATACGGGTATGGTGTGATGAGAGGGGCATTCTGTTAATTGTTGATGAAGTTCAGACTGGAATTGGGAGAACTGGAACATTGTTTGGTTACGAACAATTTGGAGTTGAGCCGGATATCATGACGCTGGCCAAGGGATTAGGTAGTGGTGTGCCCATTGGAGCCTTATTGGCCAGAGAACAGGCTTCAGTTTTTTCTCCTGGTGACCATGGCTCTACGTTTGGTGGAAATCCATTGGTTTGTGCTGCCAGCCTTGCCGCTTTGAAATTTATTATTGATAATGAGATACCCGAGAAAGTGGACCAATTGGGGCGGTATTTTATTGATGGTCTGGAGAAGTTAAAGGCAAAGTTTGATCAAATAGTTGAAATAAGAGGTCGGGGTCTACTGCTTGCCATGGCCTTAAAGGGTGAGATAGCTGATGAGCTGGTCATGGCCTGCTTGGAGGAAGGTCTGCTGGTTAACAGGGTGAAGCCTGGTGTTTTACGGTTTATGCCACCGCTTATTATAACCAACGAAGATATCGAACAGGCGTTACATATATTAGAGAAAGTTCTTAACGAGAGGTTATCGAAATGACAGATAAAGCAGTATTGGCCTACAGTGGTGGACTGGACACTTCGGTCGCAATAAAATGGCTCGCTGAAAAGTATAATGTAGAGGTAATAGCCTTTACCGTGGATATTGGCGGTGTCAGTGATCTTCAGGCGATTCAACAGAAGGCGTTGAAGGTCGGAGCGGTAAAAGCATTGATATTTGATGCCAAGGAGCTATTTATTAATTCATTCGTTTATCCCGCACTTAAAGCCAATGCGCTTTATGAAGGCCAATATCCATTAGCTACTGCTCTTGGGCGTCCTCTTATGGCAAAACTACTGGTAGATGTAGCCAGAAAAGAAGGAGCTGTTGCCGTAGCCCATGGTTCTACAGGAAAGGGTAATGACCAGGTTCGTTTCGATGTAAGTGTAGCGGCACTGGCTCCGGAGCTGAAAATTTTAGCACCGGCGCGGGACTGGAGTATGAGTCGCGAGGAAACCATCGCTTATGCTGAGGAGCATGGAATTCCTGTGCCGATTACGGCTGCCAGTCCTTATTCCATTGATGAGAATATCTGGGGGAGGAGTATAGAATGTGGTATTCTGGAAGATCCCTGGACTGAACCTCCCGAGGACGTATTCACGATGACACAGTCTCCAGCGATAGCTCCTGATGAACCTGACTATGCGGAAATCGGTTTTGAAAAGGGAATTCCAATCAGTCTTAATGGAGAAAAATTAGATTGTGTCGATATGATTCAACGGCTTAACGAATTGGCCGGCAAACATGGCATAGGGAGAATTGACCACATAGAGAGCAGGCTGGTGGGAATAAAATCAAGGGAGATTTATGAAGCTCCAGTTGGCATGGTTCTACTGACAGCCCATCAAGCCCTTGAAGCTATGACTTTATCCAGAGACCAACTCCGGTTTAAAGAAAAGGTAGCTGCTGAGTATTCTGACATGATTTATAACGGGCTATGGTTTACGGCTTATCGTCAAGACCTGGATGCTTACATTGAGAGTTCACAGAGATATGTGACAGGTTCTGTACGAGTTAAATTATTTAAAGGCAATTGTTTAGTAGTTGGCAGAAAGTCCCCTGCGTCGCTGTATGATTACAGTCTGGCTACTTATGATAAGGATGATGCCTTTGACCAGAGCGCATCAGTTGGTTTTATCCATATTTGGGGCCTACCGGCTAAAATCCAGTCAAAGATTCAAGGTAGAGACAGCATAGATACACAGTAAAAAAGTATAAAGGCAAGGGATTTAGGATTTACACGTATGGGCGATAAAGGAGAGAAGAAGCTACGCAGACGGTTTCAAAAGCGACTTGATACGGTAGCGGGACAATTCATCGCATCTATTCCTTTTGACAGGCGATTATATCGTCAGGATATTGCA
This sequence comes from uncultured Dehalococcoidales bacterium, assembly GCA_964596125.1. GTDB lineage: Bacteria > Chloroflexota > Dehalococcoidia > GIF9 > UBA5629 > CAZQRP01. The sequence continues at coordinate 30,406 of CAZQRP010000008.1, forward strand.
GGAAGCATCGCTCACGTACATATGCTGGCAAAACAGAATGTAATATCACAAGTAAATGCTGACCTCATTGCCTCAGGCCTTTCCTCTATTCTTAAAGAGATAGACCAGGGAAAGTTTGAGTTCAGAACGGACCACGAAGATATTCATATGGCTATTGAGAACCGTCTGTTCGAGATACTGGGTGATGTTGCCGGTGAATTACACACTGCGCGTTCCAGAAACGATCAAATTGCTCTGGATATGCGTCTTTTTGTAAAAGAGGCCATTGTGAAAACTGTGAGCAGTCTGAAGAATTTTCAGCAGGCTCTTTTGGATGTTGCTGAAGTTAATAAGAGTGTTATCATGCCCGGATATACTCATCTCCAGCAAGCCCAGCCAGTCCTTTTTAGCCATTATCTTTTAGCTTATTTTGAAATGCTTCAGCGGGATGTAGAAAAATTTCAGGATTGCTTGAAGCACACAGATGTTTTACCGCTTGGCAGCGGGGCTCTGGCCGGAGTACCTTACCCTATTGACCGTGATTTCGTGGCTAGAGAATTGGGTTTCAGTAAGGTCAGTGCCAATAGCCTTGATGCTGTTTCCGATCGCGATTTCATGATTGAATACGAATCCAGTGCTGCTGTAACAATGATGCATCTATCCAGACTGGCTGAGGAAATAGTCCTGTGGTCGTCTCATGAGTTTAATTTTATAGAGATTGATGACGCTTATGCTACGACCAGCAGTATTATGCCACAGAAAAAAAATGCTGATGTGGCAGAATTAATTAGAGGAAAGACGGGCAGGATTTTTGGTAGTCTAGTAGGTCTGTTAACCGTGATGAAAGGTCTACCGCTGGCTTATAATCGTGATATGCAGGAAGACAAGGAACTTCTTTTTGATACTGTGGATACGCTCCTTTCCTGTCTGGATGTGTTTACCGGGCTGGTAAAGACGATGAATATCAACGCCGAACGAATGTATAGTGCTGCGATAGACAACTATAATATCGCTACCGATCTGGCAGACTATTTAACCAAAAAAGGACTGCCTTTTCGTCAAGCGCATGGTATTGTCGGTAGTTTGGTACAATATGCTATAAGCCAAGGTAAGAGTTTTAAGGAGCTAGATATAGAGGAGTATCGCAATGTATCGCCGCTTTTTGCTGACGATGTATACAATATTACCGTCGAGACATCAATTGCGGACAGGGACACTATCGGTGGTACTGCTCCTCAGCAGGTAGCAGTAGCTTTAGCACGGGCTAAAGAAGTTGTCAGATCAGAACGTGCCAGGGAAGAAGAGTAAGCTGGCTCTGTCAGTTGGTTTATCCTCATTCAAGTATCTCACCATTTAAACAGTACATATGATTAGAGTGGATATTTATTTATGGTGTTGATGGGAGGGTAACTTTACATAATAATCAAGTGGCAAGCCAACAGCGATAGCACAGGCTGTCCTTAAAAAATGTATTGTGTTGAACATTCGATGACTGAATTACCAGAGAAGTGTTTTTCAGGTGTTGTTGAGGCTGGGGCTGGTGTTATGGTTGCCTGGATTTATGTGGTTTATGATCGGATTGGTTGTGGAGTATTACAGGAGATGAGGTTTAGAAAGTCGCTTGATTTAGCGCGCCAGCTTATAGTGGCTATGCAGACATCTGGTGCATATATTGAGCCTTTTCGGTTTCCCCTCAATTGTAAGCGTTGCCGGCTGAATATTGGGCAACCAACTACGTCTGGTATGTTGTTTAGAATGGCTTACATTATTTCCGAAGTGTACTCTTTTTCCACATATATCGCATTTCCTGGCCAAGTTTTTGCCTCCCTTGCAGATAAAATAAATTTGACAAAAGTAGTAAAATGATAACACAATTGCGAAATTAATCAAAGGAGAGAAATGAAGAACGTTGTCTCCTGCAGCGGTCGTGAGTTAAAAGAGATGTTCGTTGCCGGAAGTAGCTGGTTAGAGAAAAGCGTTCCGGATATTAATGCTATAAATGTTTTCCCTGTGCCTGATGGTGATACTGGGACTAATATGTTTCTTACTATGCGTTCGACTCTGGAAGAAGCTGATCGAGCCCCGGATCATAGTGTTTCTGAGGTAGCTAAGGCGATGGCACAGGGCGCTCTAATGGGCGCGCGGGGAAATTCAGGGGTAATTTTATCTCAGTTCTTTCGTGGTCTGGCGAAAGGACTTGAAAAAAAGGAGTCGATTACCGGAAGTGATTGGGCGAAAGCATTGGTTGAAGCATCACATACATCGTATAAGGGTCTGTCACAGCCTGCGGAGGGTACTATTTTAACGGTGATCAGGGATGCATCTAATGCTGCCGAGGTGACTGCTCAGACCAGTCCTGATGATTTAACGGCTGTAACAGAGGCAGCAGTTAATGCGGCTAAAGATTCTGTAGCCAGAACTCCTCTTTTGCTGCCCGTATTGCGTGAAGCTGGAGTAGTAGATGCCGGAGGACAGGGCTTATACATACTGATAGAAGGGGCTCTTCGTTATTTGAAAGGAGAGGTAGAAGATATGCAGTATCACAAACCACAGATAGTTAATGCTGATATACCGGCGACTTCTAAAGTACCTCAACTTGCAGTAGAGCAAGAGGAACCCTATGGTTATTGTACGAATTTCTTGCTTGTAGGTCAGAAGCTTAATCCCGATAAAATCAGAAACAAATTAGAAGGTAAAGGAGAGTCGCTCGTTGTCGCCGGTGATACGAACAATGTACGTGTTCACATCCATACGTATGATCCCGGTGTTGTCCTACGGTATGCTACCGCTATGGGGACTTTGCATCATATTCAAATTCAAAATATGGATGACCAACATGAGGGTTTTGTCGAGATGCAGCAGGAAAAAGTACCTACTCTAGATATCGCGGTAGTAGCTGTGGTGTCCGGGGATGGGATGAAGGAGGTTTTTCAAAGCCTGGGGACCGCGGCCATTGTTTCAGGTGGGCAGACGATGAATCCCAGTGTCCGGGAGGTACTTCAGGCAGTTGAATCTGCGCCTTCAGAGAGGGTTATCATCTTGCCCAATAACAAGAATATTGTATTGACTGCTTCTCAAGTTCAGCCGGTAACGACTAAGAAAGTAGCTGTAGTGCCAACTAAGACTCTCCCACAGGGAGTAGCTGCCCTTCTCGCTTTTAATTACGAAGGTACAATGGAAGAAAACGTTCAGGCTATGGAAGAAGCGATAATTTTAGTGAAAACTATTGAAATTACTAAGGCAGTTCGCAGTACTCAGATGAACGGCCTGGATATTAAAGAGGGACAAGTCATTGGCATTATCGACGATCATGATTTAGTAGCTGCCGGTGAGGTTATTTCTGATGTGGTCTACGATGCGCTCAGCAAGGCAGGTATTGAGACAGCTGAGGTAGTGACTTTATATTATGGTGCCGATGTTGAAAAGACCCAGGCTGAGGAGGTAGCTGAGGAAATCCGAAATAAATATCATGGAAAGCAGGTTGAGTTAGTGAGCGGCGGGCAACCTCATTATTACTATATTATTTCATTGGAATAATGGTACAGGGGGTGTGGAGAAATGGTTAAAATTGTAACTGATAGTCTTTGCGATATTCCTGATGGGATGGCTAATGAACTGGGAATCAGCGTTGTGCCTTTAAATTTACATTTCGGCATTGATACATATCGTGATAAAGTTGATATAACTACTGAGGAATTTTATCAAAAGCTGGTAACCAGCGACGTCTTTCCAACTACTTCAGCGCCACCTCCGGGTATTTTTGTCGAGTTGTTTACCAAGCTAGCCGAGGAAACAGATGAGATTCTAGCAATTATGGTATCAAGCAAGCTCAGTGCTATTGGTGAAAGTGCTATCCAGGGGAAAGGTATGGTGAAAGCAGATTGCCGTATTGAGATAATTGACTCAACGCTGATAATTGGCGGCCAATTGATCCTGGTTATGAAGGCTGCGAAAGCAGCGAGCGAAGGAGCTAGCTTAGAACAAATAGCCGATATGGTAAGGAAGTCTATTCCTAGAATCCATTTGCGCATGGCCTTTGATACTCTGGAATATTTAAAAAGAGGTGGTCGTATTGGTAGTGCTAAGGCTTTACTGGGGAGCTTATTAAAGCTTAATCCAGTCCTGGGATTGAAGGATGGTGAGGTCGTACCAATAAAACAAGTTCGTAACCGAGCGCAGGCACAAGACTTTTTAGTTAATTTTGTTAAAAGTTTCCATAAAGCAGAAAGTCTGGTTATAGAGGATGCCACTACGCCTGATGAGCTGCAGGTTTTGGCAGACCGTCTTACAGAGGTGTTTCCAAGGGAGCACATGGTAGTATCCAAAGTCAGCCCGGTGATAGGAGTTCACGTTGGGCCACATGTTTTAGCGGTGTCCGTCCTTGAAGGTGAATAACAGGGATCAAAATAGTAACAGACAGTGCTCCGATAAAGCCCTCAAATCAACTCAACAATGAGGCATTTGTATTATAACTTGTTGCCTCTATTTGATGCTATTTACAGGAGCGGTCGGATATTGGTGCGTTTTTAGCGAGGATTGGGGGCACGCCTTTCCAAGCAAATGACATTATAAGCTGCCGGGGAAGGTAATGTGATATGTTTTCTGACCTACTGAATTTGCTTGTGTGGCATTTTTAAATTATGATTATCGATATAAAGTGACATGTACTCCTGTTACTGATGTGAAATCGAAGCTATCGAAAGTATAGTCAATGGTAACTTCTCCGTTGATAGACATTGAACCGCTACGCACTATTCTCAATTTAGAACGTCAAAGAGGTTATCCCGATACCACGGTAATCGGTGGACTTGACAGATACCTCATTAAGTGGTTAAAACAGAGCAGGGAAAGAATAAATTCACCTTCTCTGATGGCTCATTTCGATAAGCTTCAGCTTTCTGAACCCTGTTATGCTGTTTGGGATGAGACAAAGAGAAGGTCATGGATTGAGGATTTTCTTGACTGGCTGGCTGAGGTGGAGAAGCTGACCGGAGACGTCCAGAAAGAGAGAAAACATGTCACTTCTTCAATTGTTGAACGTAAACACCGTATGTCCGGTGCTCGTCTCTTGGGTGGGGATGTAGGATTAGATTCGCCTGTGACTGAGATTAAAGGCGTTAAAGCCGGTTTAGCTGCTAAACTAAATAAGCTGGGAGTACATACAATCCGCGATTTGCTTTATTTCTTTCCCAGGCGTCACATAGATTACAGTCAGAGAAAGCGTATTGCTGAACTTGACGATAGTGAGGAAGGTCAGGAACAAACTATTCTGGGCATTGTATGGGAGTCACGGGTAGTCGAACTGGGTGGTCAGCGTGGGACTGAAGTCACATTAGGTGACGATACAGGTAATATCAGAGCAGTCTGGTTCAATCAACCGTTCCTGGCCAAGAAATTTCCCACAAATGCTCAACTGGTTATAAGCGGTAAGTGGTCTGTGTATCGGGGAAGCCGGGTATTTGAATCGCCTGAGTGGGAGCTTATTGAAGAAAAAGAGCTGATTCATACGGGTAGACTGGTACCTGTATACCCCCTGACATACGGTTTATATCCTCGTCAGATGAGGAATTTGGTAAAAAGAGTTATTGATAGCTGGTTGGAACGGGTAGACGATTTTCTATCGCCGGAGATAAAAGGACGATGTCAATTCCTGGATTTACCGGAGGCAATCAAACAAGCCCATTTTCCTGACAGTCAAGAGAAGAAGGCCGAAGCCAGAAAACGTCTGGCCTTTGACGAGCTTTTCCTTATTCAGTTGAGTGCGTTGAGCAAGAAGCGAGACTGGCAGGAAGGTCAGCCGGGGAATGCTTTTAATATAAAAACTGAAGCGATAGATAATTTTATAGGCTGCCTGCCTTTTACATTGACAAATGCACAACAGCGGGTAATCCAGGAGATTTTATATGATCTAAAGCAATCTAAACCTATGTCACGGCTTCTCCAGGGTGAAGTCGGCAGTGGAAAAACGGTAGTAGCTATGGCAGCTTTACTTGCAGCAGTTGGTAGTGGTTACCAGGGCGCGCTGATGGCGCCTACTGAAATTTTGGCGGAACAGCATTTTCGTAATATAGGTCAACTTCTGGCGAGTGTGTATAATGGCGATGATGAGCGGGATAACGTTAGTTGCTATAGTGGTTTATTATCGCGGCCTATAACCTGTTGTTTATTAACCGGGAGAATGAGTGAGAAGGAAAAACTAGCTTTACAGAACCAAATTAAAGATGGTGCAGTAGATATGGTGATTGGCACTCACGCTCTTATCCAGAAAGGGGTGGAATTTGACAGGCTGGGGCTGGCGGTAATTGATGAACAGCATCGTTTCGGAGTGCTACAGCGTTCCACTTTGCGTCAGAAGGGATTTAATCCACATGTATTGGTAATGACAGCTACACCTATTCCCCGGTCTCTGGCGCTGACCATATATGGTGATCTGGATATTTCTGTTTTAGATGAATTACCTCCGGGACGACAGATGATAAAGACACGATGGCTTGATCAGGAGAATAGAGGTCGAGCGTATGAATTTATCAATCAACAAATTGCTGCCGGGCATCAGGCTTTTATAATCTGTCCCCTCATCGAAGAGTCCGATAAAATTGATGCAAAGGCTGCGATAGCCGAGTATGAGCGATTGTCTCAAGAGGTATTTCCTGATTTAAGGCTTGGCTTACTTCACGGGCGGATGCCATCTAACGACAAGGATGAGATTATGCAGGGCTTCCGTGCTGGCAAGCTGGAAATTCTGGTGTCGACACCTGTGGTGGAGGTTGGCATCGATGTACCCAATGCCACGGTTATGCTGGTTGAGGCGGCTGACCGTTTTGGGCTATCTCAGTTGCATCAATTTCGGGGAAGAGTTGGCCGTGGTGAAAGTCAAAGCTATTGTTTGCTTCTATCTGAAAGGCCTTCGGTGGAAGGAAAAGAGCGATTGAAATCGATCGAAAATATTCATGATGGTTTTACTTTGGCAGAAAAAGACCTGGAACTGCGGGGACCGGGTGAGTTTTTTGGCACGAGACAAAGTGGTTTACCTGATCTCCGTATGGCCAGGCTGTCTGATATCCAACTTCTGGAAATTGCCAGAAATGAAGCACTCTCTCTTTTTCAAAACGATCCTGGACTAGAATTTCCAGAACATCGTCTTTTGGCTGAAGAGATAGCCCGCGTATGGCCGGCTAGTGGCGAGTGGAGTTGACTTTATGATAGTAAAAAAGAAGATAACCAGGGCATTAGAGCAGGCAGCAAAACAGGCCCAACAAAAAGGAAAGCTGACCTTCACAACGTTGCCTGAAGTAATTGTTGAACGCCCTCAGAATACGGAACATGGTGACTATGCGTCAACTTTACCGCTCAAACTGTCTCGGGAAGTAGGACTGACTCCTTTATCAATTGCTGATACGATTATTGAATATATGCCTCCTCTTCCAGAGATTGCCAAAACTGTTGTTGCTCCTCCCGGTTTTATTAATTTTACACTTGGTTCCGATTGGCTGACCGGACAGGTTGAAGCAATTTTAGTGGCTGATGATCATTATGGTGACATCGATGTGGGTAATAACAAGACGATTCAGGTCGAATTTGTGAGTGTTAATCCTACCGGACCACTTCATGTCGGTCATGGCCGTGGTGCTGTCTTAGGCAGTACCTTAGCGAGCGTGCTCGATGCCGCTGGTTATAAAGTTGAGAGAGAATATTATATTAATGATGCGGGCAGCCAATTAGATGCCTTTAATCGTTCCCTTTATGCGCGATATCAACAGTGCCTTGGTATTGATGCTGAAGTGCCTGATAATGGCTATCAGGGTAACTATATGATTGACCTGGCCAGAGAGATCATCAAAATTGAAGGTAGCCGCTTTCAAAAACTGCCTGAAGCCGATGCCGTCCGAGAACTGGGTAGTATAGGAACTGGTAAGATAATAGACGAGATTAAACAGGACCTGGTATCACTGGGAGTCGAATTCGATGTATGGTTCAGTGAGCAAAGTCTGTATCGAAGCGGACTCTATGAGAAAACCATGAAGCTGTTGAAAGACGGTGGTCATGTGACAGAAAGAGAGAATGCTACCTGGTTTGTATCTTCTGCTTTGGGTGAGGACAAAGATAATGTTTTAGTTCGCAGCGATGGATCACCTACTTATTTTGCTTCCGATATTGCCTACCATTTTAATAAGTTTTTGGAACGTCAGTTCGACATGGTGATAAACGTTTGGGGAGCTGACCATCAGGGACATGTTCCTCGTATGAAAGCCGTTATTGGCGCTTTGGGAGTAGATCCCGAACGGCTTAAAGTGATAATCTGCCAACTGGTAACCCTGAGGCGTGGTCAGGAAGTAGTCAGAGTTTCCAAGCGTAGCGGTGATATTATTACGTTAAAAGAGGTAATAGATGAGGTTGGCCCGGATGCATGTCGCTTTGTTTTTCTTTCTCGTTCGGCCGATAGTCAGATGGACTTTGATCTGGAGCTGGCTAAAAAGCAATCAGCGGATAATCCTGTTTATTATGTACAATATGCTCATGCCCGCATTGCCAGTATTCTAAGATTAGCTCAGGGAAAAGGCATAGATTATAGTCAGGGCGATGTGTCTCTGCTCGGGAGTGAGCCTGAGTTGACTTTACTACGACAAATGACCTTACTACCGGAAATAGTAGAAACTGTCTCTTTGAACCTGGAACCTCATCATCTACCATATTACGCCCAGAATGTGGCTACTGTGTTCCATAGCTTTTATAAGCAGTGCCGGGTTGTTTCTAAGGACCGGGCACTAACCTTGGCCCGACTTAAGTTGGTGAAAGCAGCTCAAATTGTCCTGGCAAGGACTCTGCATCTAATGGGAATGACAGCACCGGAAAGTATGTAAGAGTCTATTCCAGAATTCACAGGGTCTGCGTGCTCGGGTGAATTGTAGCCCGGGCTGTTTTGTGTTAAACTTCGGCTTTGGGAAAATGAAAAAGCGTGTTTTTTCTGGTGCCCGTCCTACCGGCAGGCAACATATTGGCAATTATATTGGAGCTATTCAGAATTATGTTGCACTTCAGAAAGACTATGAGTGCATTTATTGTATTGTGGACATCCATGCTTTAACAAGCCTGGAGGAAACAGGACTTCTCCAGGACAACATCCATGAAATGATGCTTGATTGGCTTGCCGCTGGCCTTGACCCGGAGAAAAGTATTCTCTTTGTTCAATCAACCGTTCCTGAAGTCATGCAGCTTCATACACTACTCAGTATGGTAACACCGTTGGGTTGGTTGTTACGGGTACCAACATTTAAGGAGAAGGCACGGACTCAGCCACAAAATGTTAACTACGGTCTGGTGGGTTATCCGGTGTTAATGACGGCAGACATCGTGTTGTATAAAGCAGAAGTTGTACCGGTAGGTGAAGACCAGCTTCCACATCTTGAACTGGCACGTGAAATTGCCCGTCGTTTCAACACCATTTTTGGCTTTACACTTCTGGAACCGCAGGCTAAGCTCACTTCGATTCCGTTAGTACTGGGATTGGACGGTACCCAGAAGATGGGTAAGAGCTATAACAATCACGTTGAACTGGCAGCTACTCCCGAGGAAACATTGCAGAGAGTGATGACTGCAGTTACTGATCCAGCCCGGCAATACAGGTCTGATCCAGGACACCCAGAGATATGCAACGTTTTCAGACTTCATCATTTTTTTAATTCAGACCGTGTTACAGAGATAGATGCCGAATGTCGCTCGGCTGGCATTGGATGTGTCGATTGTAAAAAAATATTAGCCGAGGGCATCAATTTGGCTCTGGGGCCATTTCGTGAAAGACGGAAAGTATTAGCAGAAAAACCCCGGCTTGTTTATGATGTTATTTCTGATGGGGCTCGGCGGGCTCAGGTTATTGCCAAAGTGACTCTGGAAGAGGTTGAGCAGAAGATGGGACTTGCCAGGCAAACTATGTAAGACCGCTTATGAATAACTTACCATTAGCCCGAAGTGGCAGGACTGCCTTTGAAATAGCTACTGAGGCAGCTAAAGAAGCTGGTATCGTTATTCTGGAACATTTTTACTCAAAAAAAGACATAACAAGGAAGGGTAAAAGCAATCTGGTTACTGAGGTAGACACTTCTACTGAGAAGCTTATTATAGACCGTTTAAAGAACGAGTATCCCGATTATAGTATCCTTTCCGAGGAGTCAAACTCATCTACTTCCGTTCATGCGTACACATGGGTGGTTGATCCATTAGATGGTACTAATAATTATGTTTTTGGGATTCCATTCTTTTGTACGAACATTGCTCTGGTAAATAATGAGGACATTCTGCTGGGCATAACATATGATCCGGTAAGAGACGAGCTTTTTCATTCTGAACGGGGGCAAGGAGCTTACCTTAACGGCTCTTCCATTCACGTATCAAACGTAAGCTTGCTTGAAGACTCTCTGGTGGGTGTCGATTTAGGTTACAACGTTGAAGAAGGTGAGAAGATACTTGATGTAATCAAGAAATTATGGAGCCAAGTCCATTGTCTCAGACTTATGGGATCGGCAGCTTTGAGTTTGGCTTATGTTGCCTGTGGTCGTATTAGTCTTTACCTCCACCGTTATCTTTATCCGTGGGATATTGCCAGTGGTCTTTTATTAGTCAGGGAGGCTAATGGCGAAGTTGTGGACTGGAGTTGGAAACCGGCTGGCTTACAAACAGAGAAAATCATTGCTTCAAATGGTAGACTTTCCCGTAATCTAATCGGTTACCTCGATTAGATGGATGTGTAGTATACAGTTTTCACTTGCAGAACAGGCAATGTTACAAATCGAGCAAGCGTCCCGGCTTGTGCCTGTTCACAATATACTACCGAGAAAAAAGAGTAGTGCCACAATGGTCTTCACAGCAGGACAAATCTTATAAGGTAAAATTGATGTTCTCGCTCCGGTCATCGTTGTTAATATTGCCATGATGAGAAGCATTGCAGCACATGCCAGATACACGAGATTGGCAGCCTGGCTTTGAGACCCGGCTATGCCGGTGACAAGAAGCACGAGCACACCGATAAAGCAAAGGGTAAGGCCCTCAGCTATTGATTCCATTGTTATAATTCGCTTGTTGTCTTCTGATATTGCCCCAAATCCATTAACAATGGCCCTGGTTGGGATAATATGTGCTATTCCCCATAAGATAATTACACCAGAGCCGATATATAGTACTATGTCACCTATCATTTGTATTTCTCCCTGGTTATGTTTAGTAATGCAGACATAACATCCTCATAGAAAAAAGGTGATTGGTAATTGTCTGGAGTATTGTTTACGTCTCTGTTTGTCAATACATTAAGAGACCTAATGAATTACCGGACCTGTAGACATCATGACTATGTTTATATTAGTCCGGCCCCTTTATTTAACACGATACTTCTTGACGAATTTGCTCATTCTGTCCAGAGCTTCTTCGATTTCAGGTAGCGAGGTTGCATAACAGCAACGAATATAACCTTCACCATATTGACCAAAAGCGGAGCCAGGGACTACAGCTACTTTTTCTTCGAATAGTAATTTTTCGGCAAATTCCTCTGAGCTCATACCAGTAGTCTTTATCGATGGAAAGGCATAGAAGGCACCTTTTGGCTCGAAACAGGACAAGCCTATGTCTCGCAGTCGTTTGACTATAAACCTGCGGCGTTGGTCATATTCCGCAACCATTGCCTCTACTTCATTATTTCCTTCTTTTAAAGCTTCAATAGCTGCCTTTTGTCCCATTATGGGTGCGCATAGCATAGTGTACTGGTGTATTTTATTCATAGCTCCGATGATCTCCGGTTTGGCAGCAGCATAACCGATTCGCCATCCGGTCATGGCGTATGCCTTGGAAAATCCATTGAGAAAAATAGTATGCTCCTTCATTCCCGGTAGACTGGCAATACAGGTATGCTCTATATCGTAAACTAGCTGCCCGTATACTTCATCAGAGACTATTAAAAGATTATATTGTTTGGCTAGCTCTGTAATTTGAATTAACTCTTCTCTTGGCATAGCTGCACCAGTGGGATTAGCCGGATAGCCAAGTAAAATTGCCTTGGTTCTTTGCGTAATCCGATGCTCAATATCATCGGCTTTAATAGTAAAATCGTCCTCTTCGGTTGTCGGTACTGTCACAGGTATTCCGCCGGCCAAAGTAACGCATGCAGGATAGGAAACATAGCATGGGTCGGGCATAATAACCTCATCACCTGGATTGAGTATTGCTCTGAATGTGAGGTCAAGACCTTCGCTTACCCCAACAGTGATAAGGACCTCACTCTCCGGATCATAATTAAGTCCGTAGTTAAATTTCAGGTATTTGGACAGCTCTTGACGTAGTTTTGGAAGGCCTTGATTGGAGGTATACATTGTATAGCCCTTTTCCAGAGAATAAATTGCAGCTTCTCTGATATGCCACGGAGTAGTAAAATCAGGTTCTCCAACACCGAGTGAAATGACTCCTTCCATTGAGGAGAGCAAGTCAAAGAATTTTCTGATACCGGAAGGTGGGATGCTACTCACCTTGTCCGATATCTGATCAAGATTCGCCTTAAAACGACTGGAACCTGTTTTAGACACAAGAACTCCCAGCTTGCGGTTATAAAGTGGAATAGTAGTCAGGGTGTTATGGGCACACGTTTAATCCCTTCTTCTCCTTCAAATATTTCGCCGTCCTCTTTGTATTTTTTGAGAATGAAGTGAGTAACGGTACCCTGGACAGTATCTAGTGGGGCCAGCTTTTCTGATACGAATATGGCAATCTCCTGCATCGTTTCGCCGGCAACTAATATAGCTAGATCGTAGGTGCCTGAGGCCAGATAAACTGAACGGGCCTGAGGGAAGCGATATATACGTTCGGCTATAGCATCAAAACCTACGTCACGTTGAGGTACAACCTTAACTTCAACTAAAGCCCACACTTTTTCGTTGCCTAATTTCGCCCAATCGATAATAGTCTTATATTTCAAGATGGTCCGATTTTTCTCAGCCTTTTCGATTGTCTTTTTCACATCTTCAATGGGGATACCGGTCATTTCAGAAATCTTTTCCGGTTTTAACTTGGCGTCCTTTTCCAGTGCCTCAAAGATCTGTTTCATGATGCCTCCTCAACTTACCCAGTAGGTGAGCGACCATTCATTTTGATTTTCATTATAACAAAGCTCGAAAAGCTTATCATCTTCGGTAACTCCCCGAAAGCATCTTTTACCTGGCTGTTGCCACTCCTTTTCTATCTTATATATTTTATGCTCTTTGTCTAGCCATAAGAAGGATTCCGGTCTCTCTGCGTAGGTATAACCTGAATAGCATTTTACTTTAAGCGAATGCTGTTCACTCATATCCTGTGTTTATATCGGTGGTTTTCTGGCATGCCAATCGGTAGCCTGTTCGTAAGCAAATGCGATACGCAGTACTGTTTCCTCGCCGAAAGGTCTGCCTATAATTTGCATGCCTGTGGGTAAGCTATTGGCAAAGCCAGCAGGTATAGAGATGGCTGGAACACCGGCAATATTAATAGGCAGGGTACAAACATCACTTAAGTACATTTGCATGGGATCATCTATCTTTTCACCAATCTTAAAAGGCACCGTAGGTGATGTTGGCGTAACCAGAGCGTCATATTTCTCGAAAGCTTGATCGAATTCCTGCCTTATTAACGTACGGATTTTTTGGGCTTTCAGATAGTAGGCATCGTAATAACCTGCGGATAGGGCATAAGTTCCCAGCATAATTCGTCTTTTGACCTCTGCTCCAAAGCCGAGTTGTTTTGTTTTTTCCATAGCTTCCCACATGCTATCGGTGTCATGGTAAGAGAAACCGTATTTAAATCCGTCATAGCGGGCCAGGTTTGCCGAAGCTTCAGAAGGGGCTAGAATATAGTAGGCGGCAAGGGCATATTTGGTGTAGGGTAGTGAAACCTCCCAATCTATATCGGCACCCAGTTCTTCTAATTTCTTTATCGCTGTATGTAGATTTATTTTCACAGCTTCTTGCATTCCCTCGACAAAATATTCTTCGGGGATGCCAATTTTCATGTTCTTGATATCTGGAATTAAAGATTGAGTATAATCAGGCACCGGGTGGGGCACCGAAGTGGAGTCTCTTTCATCCCATCCGGCAATGGCATTCATCACTAAAGCACAATCGGTAACATTTTTAGTTATCGGTCCTATCTGGTCAAGTGAACTGGCGAACGCAACCAGCCCGAAACGGCTGACTCTCCCATACGTTGGTTTAAAGCCAACGATGCTGCAAAATCCTGCAGGTTGACGGATGCTGCCGCCAGTGTCTGAGCCGAGCGCATAGATAGCTTCGTCAGTAGCCACGGCTACGGTGGAACCACCGCTGCTGCCTCCTGGAACACAGTCCAGGTCCCAGGGATTCCGTGTCGGGAAGAAGGCGGAGTTCTCAGTCGAAGAACCCATCGCAAATTCATCCATGTTGGTCTTTCCAAGAATTACTACATCATCGGCTTTAAGTTTTTCTACAACTGTTGCATCATAGGGCGGAACAAAATTTTCAAGCATTTTTGATGAACAAGTAGTACGCAATCCCTTGGTACACATATTATCTTTAATCAGGACGGGTATGCCGGTGAGAGGCTTGATGTTCCCTTTGATTATAGCCTTATCTGCTTCTTCAGCCTGTTGCAGGGCTAAATCATCACAAATAGTAACACAAGAATGGACCTTATCTTCGACCTCGTTTAGATGTTTCAAGCTAGCCCTGGTCAGTTCCACCGAAGATATCTTTCTTTCTTTTAAAAGCTGATGTGCCTGAACTATGGCTAGTCGATGAAGTTCATTCATGGTTTATTCGAGGACTGCTTGTACTTTGACGTAATTGTTTTCTTGCCGGGGGGCGTTAGCCATGATGTCTTCAACCGGGTATGATGCTTTTGCTTTGTCAGGTCTGAAGACATTTTGGAGAGCGATGGATTGGGATGTCGGTTGAAGACCCTCAGTGTCAACTTGTTTGAGTATTTCGAAATTTTCCAGTATATTAGATAACTGAAGTTGGAATTTTTCAATCTCAGCTTCGTCTAGACCGAGTCTGGCTAGAAGAGCGATGTGCTGTACTTCCTCACGACCTAATTTCATATCGTATCTATCAATAATTTAAATGGAGACGGTCTATTAGATTTAATACTTTGTTGCACATTATAGCATAAAGCACCGAAATCGAGGAGAACACCTTTTATCAGTAAAGCGGTGACAATCTTGACGGTCAGAGCCAGACGCTGTTACAATTCTCATGCTTGCAAAAGAAAAAAACACTTGAGGTAGAATAAGTGCACCACTATGATTCAGAAAAGATACGTAACGTCGCTCTGTTGTCTCACTCAGGAGCTGGTAAGACGTCATTATCCGAAGCTATACTTTTTAATGCTGGGGCAATTAGTCGTTTAGGTAAGGTTGACGACAGCACAACTACTTCGGATTATGATCCTGACGAGGCCAAACGTAAAATCAGCATTAATTTATCCCTGCTTCCATGCCAGTGGAAGGATGCTAAGCTGAACCTTGTCGATACACCGGGTTACCCTGATTTTGTCGGAGAGGCGAAAGCGGGATTAGCCGTTAGTGAAGGTGCTGTTATCGTTGTTTGTGCTGCTTCCGGGGTCGAAGTAGGTACGGAACAGGTGTGGGAATATGCCGGTGATGACAAACTTCCCTGTATTGTTTTCATTAACAAAATGGATAGAGAGAATGCCAATTTTTTCGATACATTGAAGGATATTCAGACCAAATTAGGGACTAGATGTTTACCTGTTCAATTGCCAATAGGGTCTCAGAAGGAGTTTCAAGGGATTGTTGATTTGATAACGAGAAAGGGCTATGTCGGTAATCCTGCAAAGGAAACCGAAGTACCTTCAAACCTTTTGGCCGAGGTCAATTCCTATCGAGATAAGCTCATCGAGGCAGTGGTAGAAGTTGATGATGATCTTATAGCCAGATATCTGGATGGTGAGGATATAAGCGACGACGAGATACATAGATGTTTAAAGCAGGCCACGATAAGTGGGAAGATTGTACCCGTTTTACTTGGTTCTGCCTTGAATAATGTATGTGTCACTTCATTAATGGATGCTATTCACGATTATTTGCCCTCACCCGCTGAGAAAGGTGCATTGACAATTGTTAATACCTCGACTGGAAATGAAGAATCGGTGGAACCGGTTTCGGGATCACCTTTGTCGGCATTGGTCTTCAAGACCACTACTGATCCTCATGTAGGCAAGATTAGCTATTTTAGAGTTTATACGGGTACTATTTCCAGCAATTCACAGGTATGGAATGTTACCAAGGGTGCGAATGAGCGTGTAGGTCAAATTTTTATTTTACGGGGTAGAGCACAGGAGACGGTAGCGCAAATTAATGCTGGCGATATCGGTGCTGTGGCAAAATTAGCGGTAACTTCTACCTGTGACACACTTGGATCACGTGAACGTCCGTTAAAGCTCCTGCCTATTGTATTCCCCGAGCCAGTATTAAATATGGCAATTTACCCTAAATCAAAAGCTGACCTGGATAAAATGAGCACGGCTTTGCCTAAAATTACTGAAGAGGATTTAACGTTAAAGGTACAGCGGGAAGCTGATGTTGGTGATATGCTTCTTTGCGGCATGGGGGAGACACATCTTGAAGTTGCTTCAGATAAACTGCTACGCAAGTTTGGTGTTGAAGTCAACCTGGAAATACCAAAAGTACCTTATAAGGAGACGATTACCGTACCAACCAAGGCAGAGTATAAACACAAGAAGCAGACCGGCGGTCATGGTCAGTATGGCCATGTTTTCCTGGAGCTGGAACCTTTACCGAGCGGTAGTGGTTTTGAGTTTACAGATAGAATAGTTGGGGGAGCGATACCCAAGAATTATATTCCGGCTGTGGAAAAAGGAGTCAATGAAGCCAGACTTGAAGGAATATTGGCAAAATATCCTGCTGTCGACATAAAGGTAACGCTTTATGATGGCAGCTACCATTCTGTAGATTCCTCGGATATGTCGTTTAAGATTGCTGCGGCTCAAGCATTTAAAAAAGGTCTGTCGCAAGGTCAGCCTATCCTGCTCGAGCCGATAGTAAACATGATGATTACAGTGCCGGAACCATTTACCGGTGATATTATCGGTGACCTCAACACTAAACGAGCACGTGTATCAGGAATGATACCTGAAGATGGAACTAACGTTATTCAAGCTCAAGCACCACTGGCAGAGATATTACGTTATGCCATTAACCTGAGGTCCATAACCCAGGGGCGCGGTACTTTCACTACTCAATTCAGCCATTATGAAGAGGTACCAGCAGCTATAGCTCAGAAAATTATAGCTCAAAAGAAATAGCCGCTTTAATTAATTTGTTTCTAATCAGCTAAAAGTTCTTTGACCTTTTCAGTAAAGGCCGGGAGAACCTGTTTCCAGTCACCTACCACTCCGAACCGTGCATCTTTGAATATATTGGCTTCGGCATCTCGGTTGATTGCTATTATATTCTTAGATCCGGAGCATCCCGCCAGGTGCTGGCTGGCTCCAGAAAGCGCTACAGCAATATAAAGTTCCGGTGTAACCATTTTACCGGTAAGCCCAATTTGTAATGTATCTGGCACCCAGTTACTGTCACAAGGTGGTCTTGAAGCCCCCACCGCACCTTTTAATAGCTTAGCCAGGTCTTCTAATTGTTTAAAGCCTTCGGCACTGCCGATGCCCCGTCCGCCACTCACGACTACTTCGGCATCTTCGAGTTTGATTCCAGCCACCTCCTCTTTAACCGTTTCCACTACTTTGGTTCTTATCTGCGCTGGGTCCAAGTCAGCCTTGACAGGTATTATTTCACCTTTTCTTGATTCATCTGGTTCTAGAGGTGACATGGCTTTTTGTCTTACTGTTGCCATTTGAGGAATGGACTCTGTAGTAAAAATGGCCCGGGCATTACCGCCGTAAACGGCTCTCGTCTGTTCGAGCAATTTTGTATCCGGATTGATATTCAATTCTAAACAGTCCATAGATACGCTGACCCCTAATTTAAAAGCTAATCTCGGTGCCAGATCACGACCTATAGATGTCTGTCCGAAAAGCAAAATACGTGGTGATATATCTTTAACAATTTTTTCCAGTACTATAACAAAGGAATCCGTTTGATATTCCTTAAGCAGCGGATCATCAACGGCATAGACTTTGTCAGCTCCATAGACCACAGCCTTTTGAGGAGCTTCGCCCAGTTGATATCCAAGTACTGCGCATAACAATTCTTCCTTTAATTCATCAGCAAGTCTCCGGCCACCCCCGAGTATCTCGGTCGTGATGGAACTTATATTCCCATCAATCGTTTCTCCACAGACCAGTACACCTTTGGATTCAGCCATGATAACCTCCTATTGTGGTTTCGTGTTATATTTTAAATTAACTTCACTTCTCTGAGTTTTTCAGCCAGTTTAGTTCCAGCTTCTGCAGCATTATCAGCCTCAATAACTTCGCATTTGCTCTCCCGAACAGGCTGGAACATTTTGAGTAGCTTGGCCCTGCGTCCGGCAGCACCAATTTGTGAAGGATCGACTTCAATATCAGCGGGTTTCCAGACGGTTGGTTGTTTTTTGGCTGCTGCCATGATTCCTTTGAGGGTTGCGTATCGAGGTTCTCCCAGTTCATTACTTACCGTAACTAAAGCTGGTAATGATACCTCAACTACCTGGTAACCATCGGGAACAACTCGTTCTACTCTGGCTTTGCCATCAAGGATTTCCACTTTTTTTACCAGGGTGATACAGGGAATTCCAAGTATTTCAGCAATGCCCGAGCCGACCTGACCAGCATCCCAATCAGCAGCTTGACGGCCACAGAAGATGAGGTCATATTCTCCGATTTTTTTTATTGTATTTGCCAGCGCATAAGCAGTAGACCAACTATCGCCGCCTTCAAAAACTTCATCTTCTAATAAGATAAGTTCATCAGCGCCCATAGAAAGTGGTTTTTTGATTACATCGCGGACCAGGTTATTTCCTAAACTTATAACTGTAATTTTCCCGCCCTGCTGGTCTTTAATTCTGAGTGCTGCCTCTACGGCATTCTCATCGAAGGGGCTAATAACGGGTGGCACATTTGGTGGTGGGACTACTTGATTGTTAGCAGGATCAATTTTAAAACTGGCCGGTGGTGCTTCGGGATCAAGTACTTGCTTACAGCAGACGATCATATTCATAGCTAACACTGCCTCCAAGAAATTCTAGCTTGTTAAAAGAACCAAGGGATTACTTTAAGATAAATCCTGGTGTTTTGTCAAATATTAAGGGTATTTTTCAGGGATCGATTTTAACCAATCGATTTATACCATTTAAATCGGGTATAAATTCGAAATTTGCTTGCTTGAAATAGCGATGTACCATCGCAGCTACTGGCTGCTCCTGCTCTATTCCTATCTCTAGAAGAATACGACCACGCCGATGTAGTTTTCGCCCGGCTTGTTTTAAAATCTGACGTACACGGATTAGACCGTTCCTGCCACCATCAAGGGCTATTATCGGCTCAAAATTGATTATCTCTGGAGCTAAAGTTACTAGCTCTGAGCTTTTAATATAGGGTAAATTGGCTGCTACCAGATCGACAGGCTCTGGTATCGGTTCTAGTAAATTACCCTGTAAAAAAGTGATCTGCTCTGTGGTTCTGTGATGCATGCTGTTGTGCCTGGCAACTTCTAGAGCAGAGGGCGAGATATCGGTAGCGTAGATTTTAAGATGAGGGAGTTTCAGGGCCAGGCTTATAGCAATTGCGCCGCAGCCGGTACCAATATCAGCCACGACCATATGGTGCCCCGGGCAGGAAAAACAATCGGTCCGGTTCTTCATAAATTCAATTGCCTGTTCTACAAGGAGCTCTGTTTCCGGCCTCGGAATCAAAACGCGATTATCGACATAAAAACCGTTTCCATAGAATTCCTTATGTTTTGTAATATAGGCCGTAGGCTCTCTATTAAGACGGCGCTTAATCAGCTTATAGAAGCCGTCAATTTGTTCCTGGTTCAAAATCTGCTCTGATTGAGTATACAGCTCGACTGGTGAGAGCTTTAGTATATGCCCCAGTAGTATTCTGGCTTCAAGATACCAATCATCTATGTTATTGAGACTAAAGATACGAGCGGCTTGTATAAGTGTTTGAGCTAAAGTCATAGCAGGCTTTCTTCTAATTGCTTAGCCCGTTCATCGGTAGCCAGAGCATTTATAAGGTCATCAAGTTCGCCATCGAGAATCTTTGGAAGATTATGGAAGGTCAGGCTAACGCGATGGTCGGTGACACGGTCTTGAGGGAAGTTATACGTACGGATTTTTTCTGCACGTTCGCCGCTGCCTATTTGCGAGCGACGTTCTTCTGTAGTTTCCCGGAATTGTTTACGCTGTTCTATATCGAAAAGGCGTGACCGGAGCACTGCCATAGCTTTCATCCTGTTTCTTAGTTGAGAACGTTCGTCCTGGCAAGTAGCTACTATACCAGTCGGTATGTGGGTAAGACGGACTGCTGTGGTTACTTTATTCACATTCTGCCCACCAGCGCCACCGCTGCGAAAGAAGTCCATCTTAATGTCGTCAGGATTGATGTTTATTTCTACCTCTTCCGCTTCAGGGAGTACGGCGACAGTAGCAGTCGAGGTATGTAGTCGCCCCGAGGCCTCTGTCTTTGGTACTCGCTGTACTCGATGGACCCCGCGTTCGTATTTCAGATGGCTAAAAGCGCCTTTGCCTTTAACCTCAAAAACGATTTCCTTAAAACCACCAATTTCAGTCTGGTTGCTGTCGACAATATCGACTTGCCAACCTTTATTTTGCGCGTAACGACTGTACATGCGAAAAAGGTCGGCAGCGAAAAGGGTCGCCTCTTCACCGCCGGTACCGGCTCTGATCTCAACGATAGCGTCTTTTGCTTCATTGGCATCCTTGGGCAATAACAGCAGCTTCAATTCCTCGAGAACGCAATTCTGACGTTGTTTTAAATTCTCGATTTCATCCTTCACCATGTGTATCATTTCAGGTTCGAGTCCATCATCAAGCATAGCTTGAGTTTCCTGTAATGTTTCTGAGATCTCCTTATACTGACTGTATTTGATTACGACCTCTTCAAGACCGGCATGCTCCTGGGCGAGCGACTGTAATCGTACAGGATTAGTAGATATCTCCGGTTGAGCTATCAGCAGGCTCAGTTCTTTATAGCGATTTTCAATTGCTTCCAATCTTGCGAACATAGCTTCATCCATACCACAAATTATAGCATAGCTAACGTATATGTGTTTAAATCCGGGGTAAATGATTTACCAGTGGGAGCAGCGTGAGTTCACGTTTCTATTCTATAGCCAATTTTGACAGTGCCTTTGCATATGCTTTAACGATATCATAGCGACGTAGTACACCGATCAACCTATGGGGGTCTTTTCGGTCGACAACAGGTATTCTGCCGATTTCACTGGTTCCCAATCTATGTACTACATCATGCAAAGTTTCATCGGCGTAGGCTGTGATTATAGAAGTGGTGGACAGGTCGGCGACAGTGAGCTTTTTCCTTTTGCCGCTTATTTTAGATTCTACGTCAGCCAGGGTGACCATGCCTTTAAGCTTGCCCCATTTATCGACTACGGGAAAGCCATGATGTTTGCTTTTCGCAAACTTGTCTTGTATCTCGGCTAGGGTCATCTCCTGAGGAACCGTAGGAAAGTCATATGTCATTACTTCACCAACAGTGACTGTCTCCAGCAAGTCTACTTCTTCCCTTGGTTTGAGTGAGATACCACGGCGTTTTAGTTTTTCACCATATATGCTTACCGGATTCAGACGGTGAGCTATTAATGTGCTGACAACTACTGAGAGCATTAATGGTAATATAATGGCATAGTCCCTGGTCATCTCGAAGAGGATGATTATAGCAGTAATAGGTGCCCGGGCAGCAGCGGAGAAGACCGCTGCCATCCCAACTAAGGCGTAGGCACCTGAAGGAGCTACAATGCCTGGCAGGAGGCGATTAGCAATTTCACCAAAAGCTCCTCCGAACATTGCTCCCATGAATAGACTGGGTGCAAATATTCCTCCGCTGCCTCCGCTCCCAAGCGTAATCGAAGTGGCTACTATTTTTAATAGCAACAACGCTAATAATGTGAACTCAGCATATTCCAGGAAAACAGTACCGATAGAAAAGGTAACAGCTTCGATATTTCCCGACAATGCCTGTTCAACCCCGTCGTAGCCTACACCAAAAAGATAAGGATTGTAGAACCCGATTAAGCCAATAGCGATACCACCCAAGGCAGGCTTCAGGTATTCAGGAATTTTTATATCACTGAAAATGTCCTCGGCCCTGTAGAGCGAACGTATAAAAATGACAGCGACCAGAGCGCAGGCTGCACCGAGCACAAAATAGAGGCCGAGTTCCCAGAAGCTGTTAAGCGTATATTTTGGAACGGAAATAGATTGAAGGTCACCAAGGAAGGCATGAGCAATGACGCTGGCAATAACTGAACTGATAACTACAAAACCAAAGTGGCGGGTAAAGATTCTACCCAGAATTACCTCGTGGGCGAAAAAGACTCCAGCAATAGGCGCATTGAAAGTAGCTGAGATACCACCGGCGGCGCCGCAGGCGACCAGGCTTTTTATCCAGTCCTGAGAGAGATAGACACGTTGTCCTAAAATTGAACCAATAGTTGAGCCAATTTGTACTATTGGCCCTTCTCTGCCTACCGATCCGCCACTGCCTATGCATAATGATGAGGCTAGTATTTTAACTCCTACCACCCGGCTTCTGATGCGTCCCCCCCTATTGGCTACTGCTTCCATAACCTCTGGCACTCCGTGTCCTTTGGTCTCTTCTGCGCCGGTAAAATGTATCAGGGGCCCTATGATAAGACCGCCGATGATTGGTAGCAAGATGACATAATATTCCCCCAGGAAACCAAGAATGTTGCCACCGCTGATAAAAAAAATACCATTAAAAGCCTCAATGAGCCATCTGAAGACTACAGCACCGAGACCGGCACCTATTCCGACTAAAATAGATAGTGTGGTGCCAAAAGCAAACTCTGACCTGCGAAATCGCAACAAAATATAGTTTAACCAGGTGACTTTCAGCCTAATCATGGGTAGCTAATTGAAATGAAACAAGATGTACTGTGAAGTTGCTTGTATAAATCTCTATTGTACTAATTCTATCATGAGAATGTATAGAGGACAACTGTTATTACCAGGTACCCAATTTAAACAGGCAGCCAATATGTACGATAAGTGACAGCTTTTACCACCGTGACCTGTTTACCCATAACGTAAGTATGCCAAGAACAACTGCGGCTAAGATTAACACCAGAATAACCGAGGTCAAGATAACAACTCGTTTTGGCATTGAAAGTATTTCGAATTCGGAAACATCAGACCAGGGACTTTCATTGCCCATAGTATCTACAGCTTTTATTCTCCAGCTATAATGGCCTTTGTCTAAAGCGTTATTTTCAGACAAGATATACCTTGAATCATTCGGAATCTCTCTCTCAAAAACGGGGGATGAAAAATCATCGTCAAGCGCAATTTGAATAATATAACGTTCGGCAGTAAGCTCGGTAGTCCCGGACCAGTTAAAAATAACGGGAGATGACCTGAGGATATCAGGGTTGGAACCTTTCAGATAGTCGATAACGCCTATCAGATATTTAGCAGTTCCAATGAATACATCACCAATTGAATTAAAAATTATAAACTCTGCTCCTTGCATAGGGGACAATAATTGCGGTGCTACAAGTCCCATATTTTCAGTAATAAAACCGGCTTGGGATGAATTACCAGCATTACCAACAGCGTTTATCGTATGCTCTTTACCCTTGGTTTGTGGAATGACGAAACTGGTGTTGAAACTACCGGTCTCATTCGTGGTTACCGTCCCAAGTGGTATCGTTTCATCAAAACTGATGTTTATGGTCTCGTTTCCGGCAAAACCTGTTCCGGTTATGTCTGCCTGATTACCCGCATTACCTGATGCAGGTTGCACTTCTAGATGGGGAAACACCTCGAAGTCCGTATCCGGTAGAATTCCTTTTGGAGTAAAACTGCTGCCATAGACGCCGATTACGTGATGTCCTTGAGCGCTGGCCGGAACGTAAACAGTATCTCTAACACTGCCGTCATGCCTCTTACTGCCATCTATCATTAGACTACCGTCTTGCTCTGCATATGTATTACACTGTATTATCACGTCATCCCAGGTTACTGTAATGCCATCTTCGCCGGAGCGAAATCCCCAACCGTTAATAATGATTTGCGTGCCAACCGGTCCGGAGAGGGGCTTGACCGTAATCCACGGAGTTACTATAAACTCAATTTTACCGATTTCGGCAGCGGTCGTAGTGCCGCTAAAGGAGCTGATAGAATGTTTGCCTCTGGTGGCATTGGGGATTGTGAAATCGGTATGCCACGAACCGAGCGAATTAGCCTCGATGGTTAAGCCAGGTTGAACATTGCCGTCCCAGGTTATTTTAATGTCTTCATCAAAGCTCTTAAAACCGGTACCGGTGATTGTAACCGGAGACCATTCTTTACCTATGTGCGGGAAAATCTTTATCTGGGGGAGCACGGTGAAATCTACAGATCCGCTGCTGCTGTCCCAATTACTGTCATCGGTAATGCTGATGACATGCTTACCTTTACCAGCGGTGGGAATGGTCAGGTTATAATTAAAGTTGCCAGTTTCAGAGATAGTTATATCACTGGCCACTATTTTACCGTCCCAGTAAATAGTAGCATGATGACCGATGAAGTTATTACCGCTAACTACGACAGTTGATCCTACAGTTCCGGAGTCAGGATTTAATGATAGATTGGCAGCATGGACAATACCGGGGAGCAATAACAATGGTAGTAAGGGGAGAAGGATGGTGATTAAAGCTAATATCTTGAATACACTTAGATAGCGCATTAATTTCATCTGATGTAATAATCCATTGAACGTTACGGTTGATTAATTTAGAAACCAACCGGACAAACTTGAAGTTGATCCAGGTAAATCATTACTATTTTTATAGCATAAAGTATCCGAACTGAAAAATCAATGTAGCGAATTACTTTAATGCTTCGAATAGGCGGCTCATAACCATGGAGAGTGTCCCACCTCGCTTTACAAGTACTGCAAATAATAAGTCGGTGATTGCCTGCGTGTGCGTTGGTGCTCAATTTGACACGATGAGTAGGTATTGCTAGACTTTTACCAGTTATACTTTATTGACCGGGTGAGAGAGTTCTTGGTATAGACATGGCCCCGTAGTGTAGTGGATTAACATGCCACCCTGTCACGGTGGAGATCGTGGGTTCGAATCCCATCGGGGTCGCCACTCCAAACTTTTTATTGACACCAGAGCTTTATCCTGTCATCATCAATTTGCCTTTCAAGACTAATCACAAGCTATCGCCATCTACATGGCTAGAAATCATTGATCAATGTAAGTTCAAGAGCCTGCGTGCTTTAGCTAAAGAATATGGGGTATCCTATGAATCAGTGAGAAGGGCACTTCATAGAGCTAGGTTGACGATATCTGAATCACAAAGATACAAGTGCAAGAAGTGACGTGTAGTAAATTTTACTAACAAGCAGAAACCAAGAATTTCAGTATAATATCAGTTATACTGAAAATACATACGATATCGTAAATATGCTTCAAAGACTTTCATAGACCACTACGTATTCTAGAAAGGTCGTTGGTAATTTCGAGTCTATACTTCTCTCAATTGATAATCCCTGAAGATTAATTTCCACAGTGAAGCCTTTTCATATTTAGTTACTGTCCTTTGTTTTTCGACTTGAATAGGAACTTGGCGATATCTCGTGACTTCCTTAGTCTCCGTATCCCATTCTTTATAAACAACCAGGTTAAATCTATCCTCGTATTTTGCTGATAGAGATCCTTTGACCCGGAAATAATAGGTATCGGGCATCACAGGAAATTTAAATTGTCCTAACTGAGTGTATTCAGCACTTGAATATAAAACAAGGCCACGAGAATTACTGACCGTAAGTTTACCCTTAATAAATAGCTGATCCACATCCATATTTGAAGTGTCTTGGTCAATCAGCATAGCCATTATACCAGTAGAAAATTCACCAGTTAAATACCCTTTGGTGTTCACTGTTACAGGAACAATTGTTAGCATATGATAGTTGTTATTAAGGATCATCTGTTTCTTCGGCGATATTTTAAAAGTTACTACTTCTTTATAAGGCTCTTCTTTATACTCGGTTTCAGTATAGGTCTCATTAATTTCAACCGGCACTTTCCATAGCGGCAAACTAAAGACAACGGCAAGAATTACCACAACTATAATTAAGCCTTTTGAACGCTATTGGAAATCTGGTTACTAAAAATATCCATCCTATAGATGGCGTTATCAGAACTGTAACCTGCCTGTCAATCCGCATCTCCTAGCAATAGTTATAAGACTGAGATCAATTTAACTCTTCCCAATCCTGAACATCTTGGTCCCACAATTAGGACACACACCCTGCGTAGCCGGCTTCCCATTCTTCATGGTAATAGCTTTGGCATCCTTCATCTCCCTTCTCTTAGCTCCTCTATGCAAGGATGCAGAAAAGAAGTGGAATATATAGATATATTTAAATAGACTGCTTTTTTGCATTTGTGCATCTTCTTAATCTCACTTAACCGATCATGACTTAATGCTTTCTTTCCAGATGTTCCGGAATCGCATGATAGCGGTTGCTTGTGCTCTTTTTTATTTCAAGTGGATTAGGGAAAACAGCCAATTAATCTACAGCTACTCTAATTTAATAAGTGGTATCCTTTGTTGGGGCAGGTCAACTATTTGGTGTTAAAAATGCATTTTTGCCTTTCTAATTGTAAGTAGGGTAATTACTACAAATAAAGATATACCTATTATCAACGCAATTTCATAACCTCCCATAAAGAAATATGCCAATAATCCCCCGAGAGAAGCAAAACAGATAATGGCTTCCAACTTACTTAGTTTGGTAAAAAGATAATTGAATGATATTGCACTAATTGTCACAATAACTAATACAGCAGCAATTATTGATACTGAACCACCTAAAGGTCCTGTAGCTGATGTGAATTGACCTAGCAAAGCCGGTTCATAAACAAACATAAATGGTATGACATAGCCAGGAGCAGCTATTCTAATTGCTTGAATAGCCGTTTTAAGAAAGCTACTGCCAGCTACCCTTGAAGCAATAAGGGGTGCTGGAGCCGTAGGTGGAGTTAAAAAACCAATCACGGCAAAGAATAGTGCAAAGAAGTGCGCTTGAATTATGCTTAAGCCCATTTTTGTTAATGTAGGACCTACTAACAATGCTACTATAAGATATCCCCCAGATGTTGGTACTGCACAACCCAGAAGTAGTGACACAAACATTGTAAGAACTAAGATGACTAATAAGTTTCCTCCTGACAATGTTTGTGTTACGCTGACAACCTTTGGTCCAAGGGCTGTTAGTGACATTACTGCAACAAATATACCTGATGTAGCCAACATCGTTGCAATTCCTGCCCCCATTTTTGCGCCTTTTGTGAGACCATCGACCAAAACCTTCATTGAAGGGCGGGTTTCCTTAGATATGAGACCTAAAAGTATAGCTGCTATTGTAGCCCATGCGGCGGCATACATCGGAGAAAGATGTAGTGCTAACAATGTCACTATAATTGCAAATGGTATAATAAAAAGTGGTAGTCGACGGATTAATAACTTAATATCAGTATATTCTTTTGAAAGAGGTATTTTTTCTCTCTTAGCATATATGTATATTGAAATTGCAGCATTAAAATAATATAGCAATGCGGGGATAATTGCAGCTAGACATATATTATAATAGGGAATTCCTGTAAGGGACATCATTATAAATGCTGCTGTCCCCATTACTGGAGGCAAAAGGAGCCCACCACTGGAGGCGACCGCCTCAACTGCACCAGCAAATTCCGGTGAAAAGCCGCTTTTTTTCATTAAGGGTATAGTGAATGTTCCTGTGAGCAGAACATTGGCTGATGCGCCTCCAGTAATACTACCTACCAAAGCACTTGAAACTACCGCCGTCTGAGCTGGACCCCCATACAATTTTTGGCCTATTAGTGTACCTAATAAAGAAAAGAACTCGGAAGCTTTCGTGATCTGTAAGATAGCACCAAATAAAACAAAAAGAAAGACAACGTTGGATGAAATATATAGGAGATTGCTATAGATACCCGTGCTCATATTAACTGAAAACCAGGATATTGCTCTACTAAACGAAATTAATGGGTGGCGTAGCGGTATAGGTAACATATGGCCGAACAAAGTATAAGCTATAAAAATCAAGGCAAATATAGGCAATGCCACACCAGAGGATCTCCTACAGGTATCAAGCACTACAACTACTAAAATAATTCCTATTAAAAGATCGAAGGTATTTGGAAGTCCAGCCCGCAGTTCCAGAGCTGCTGCATTTTTATAGACATAACTCACGGAAATTAGGGCCATGATTAACAGCACAGATACAATAACTATATTTTGCCTCTGCCTCTTCTCGGTTGCGTCCTGTAGTGCTGGCAAGAGAACTAATAGTAAAGCGAATGTAAGGTGAGTATTAATATGTAATATCGGTTCAAGTGGCGATAAAATCACCCCAATGATTTGATAAACTACCATACACAAGGCTATGAAAGGTATGATATTATTAAGAATCATCCTAAATTGAATGTGCTTCATTTTGTAAACAGTACAGTAATATAAGATTAGTATTTGGAATATTCATCTTTAATCTTTTTGCAGGGAAACTTCCCTGCAAAAAGATTAAGTATATTTATTTATTATACAATCCTATTTTACATATCCCCGTTCTTTATAGTATTTCCAAGCACCGGGATGTACATTATCTTTTGTCATCATGGGAGCATTAGCAATAAACTTCCCGTTCATTGCCCCACCAGCGAGTATAGGTATATATTCACCAAATAACTTGGAGTTTTCGTCTATCAGCTTGACTAATTCATATACAACCTTGTCATCAACTTCTTGACCACAAACAAGCAGACTAGCCGTAGATATGTGACCAACATCGGCAGGTGGTATATTTGTTCCTACTGATCCCTTACGTAATACAAAATGCCCATGCAAATAAGGAGTAGCTGCATTAACTTTGTCAACATCCTCTTTGCTAATGTTAATCCAGTAGGTTGTTTTTGCGCTCACAATTTCCTGAGCATAAGAGCTAATTTGAACTGCATCTGTTCCCCAGTTAACATTAGTACAGAGAGCCGCATCTATCATCCCAGTAATAAGACCATCTTTGAGAGCACCTGTTTGGAGCCCGACAATATCGCACTTTTCTAAAATACCCCAGCCGTCCTTCAATAAAGCATCACTAGCAATACGGAAGCCATGTCCCTGGGAACGGGTCCCCAATTTCTTACCAATCAAATCGCTAGGTGTCTTTAATTGCGAATTATAAGTAACAAATGTGTGAGCTATATCTTCATCCTGTAATATGATCTTGACCCCTTCAAATTTTTTAGGGTAAGGCTCCATTCCTCTCAGTGCATAAGCCAAGCCGGGAGGAGACATACTCCAGAGTATTTTTTGTTTGGCGTCTGCAGCTGCAGTATCCCAAAGCTGTATCCTTTCTAAGTCTGTAGTACCTTCTGCATGCGAAATTCTAAGCCAAGGATGTTGTTTATTTGCAATATCTGCCAAGGCTGCCATAATAGCATAGTTTGTAGTCCGGGATTGTGAAGAAAATAGGTCAAGATTGATTAATTCATGTTCTCCTGGTGCTGCTCCTTGAGCACAAGCAGTTAATATCGACAACCAAAATAATACCAAGAACACTATTATAAATAACTTATTTTTTCTCATCTTTTCCCCCTTTTTTTTAATAATGAATATGATCATAATAAGTCCATGGCACACCTCCCAATGAGCTGCAATTTTGACAACTTACCTATACGCGAGAATTAGAGATTAGGTGTTCCAGTAACTAAATCGTTTTGAACCATTTTCGCCTGACTTCATTAATATAATTCGACTCATATTCAATCACTTTAGGGAATTCACTTATCCACTCATATGGCTTACAAGCATCAATAATTGCCCTAGAATTGAAAAAGGCGGGTGCAGGCTTCCTAATTGTGGGATCCAGTGGAGTGCTCCAAGTTCTACGAATAATATCTATATCCTTTTCAGGATCTGATCTAGTACACAGTGCCCATACAACCTCATCAATATTAGACGGATCAATATCCTCATCAACAACTACTACATATCTCCCATGAAAAGCGCCAATAAGGCTACCTTGAGAAGCTGCAATTGCTGCCTGTTTAGCATGTCCAGCATATCGTTGCTTTATTGAAATAATTATCAATAGTTGTCCAGCCATCTTGCTCACCCAAACACCTTTAATATCAGGAACTCCACATCTTAACAAGTCATTGTGAAGTAGAGCACTCCAGACTAGTGATCGATAATAATCAGATTCGCTGGGGGGTCGCCCTGGAGGACAGCCAAGTATTATAGGATTGTTTCGATAATAAATTCGCTCAACTTCAATTATGGGTGTAGGTCGCTCACCACTAGCATAATAACCAGTCCATTCTCCAAATGGTCCCTCCATTTTTGCTTTGTCAGGTGGACACCATCCAACTAGTACGATTTCACTATTCACCGGTATTAACAAACCTGTTAATTCTTCTTTAATTACCTTAACTGATTCCCCACTGATAGCACCTATTATTTTATATTCCATTCCTGAAGCAACAGGTGAACCTGCAATCCTAAAAATTAGTGGATGTGACCCTATTGCTACCGCCACAGGGCAACGTTCGCCTCTATTATGGTATTTCTCATAATGTACCCTACCATGATGACCTGGCGATATATAAAGGGCGCACGTATTGCTATCGTGAATCATAATCCTATACGTACCTAAATTTGTCTCTTTCGTGTCTGGATCCGTTGTAATAACAACATCACCTGTACCTATGTATCTTCCTCCATCTAACTCGTGCCACTTTGGTACAGGAAACTTAAAAAGATCTACCTCTTTATCAGTTACACAATTTTCAAGTATTGGGCCGCTCTCCACAAAATGTGGTTGGAATTTATCTGCAATATTTTCCCAATATGGAAGCTTTTCTCGAAGAAAATCTACTGATTCCAAATTTGAATATTCATGTGGAATAGCCATAGTGAGCTTAGTTCTACTAGGTGTTGATGTTGAACATGTTAATACTTTAAAGCCACTTGGATAACTTTTAATATTGTCAAAAAGAAGCGCTGGATGGCCTTCCGTTTTCCAATTAATTGCAGTAACACAACCAATCTCCAAATTCCAATCCGCTCCATTTATTTTTCTAAGTTCATTTAATTTTTCAACCTCTTTAAGCCAAACACGCAAGTCTAGCATGCTACCTCCTTTTTTAAACAATTGGATTATTTTTTATATAAAAAGTAAAGACATCTTGATAGCTAAATTAAAATCTTTAATATGGTAATATCAATACTCTCGCTGTCAGTGGGGATACGGATATAGCATTTGTTGGACAGTTATTAGCGCACTGAAAGCAGACTACACAATCTTCAGAATATGCTATATAAGCTTTTTGTTCACCATGATCAAATCTAATTGCGTCCATGGGGCAATCATCGTAGCACATTTGGCAGCCGTTACATAGATCTTTGTCAATTCGCTCTATAACCACTAGAATCCTACTAATCACTAATAAACATTTGTATGGGATGTGAAATCTTCAACATTTTGGCTGGTTTTATTGGCCATCTATCGATAGGAATTGGTTCATAACTGATAATTATATGGTCATTTTCTTTTCTTAGAATCACTAACTTCAGCCATTCCTTGTCATTTCGATAAGGATAGTTTTGATTATAGTGATACTGACGGCTTTCTTTTCTCTCTAGTGCAGCCCTAAACACTAATTCAGCACAAAGGAGATAATTCTTAAATTCAATTGCTTTGACTAGATCATGAGTATCAGAAGCATACAACTTAGGCAAATCCTGTTGAATCTTGTTAATCTCAGCTAATACCTTTGTTATCCTACTTTCACTTTTAAACATACTATATTTCGCTGGGATAAAGGTTTGATCAAGCTTCGTAACAAACTGATCTGATCTAATAGTATGTTTGGAATACAATGGTGAAGACATATTATCTATGATAAGTTGAACTTGAGATTTATCCATTTCTGAAATCTTATTTTCTTGAGCCATCATCCCGGCATTTTCCCCTGCTATATAACCTGTGACATTACAAGAAGCGGTTGCCATTCCCCCAACTGAATAGATACCCTGAGCTGGATCTCTTATGGTTGCACCAGCTGCAAAAAGTCCCAATATATTTGTCTCACACCTTTGTCCTATCTTGATTCCCCCAGGTCCTGTTACAGTCATGATCCGCCAGCAAGGGGTACTTTCTATCTTTTGCTTACTTACATCTATTCCCAGTAACTCCCAAAATAACATCGTCCTCGGAAGTACAATCTTGAACCTTTTAAAAATTTCAGGTGTAAAATGTGTCATATCTACATAAACTGGCCCCCGCCCTTCCAACGTCTCCTTACAAAAAGCCATACATAATTTCGATAATTGTGCCCGTTCTATAAGAAGCGGATCATATTTCTTCATGAACCGTTCACCTTTAGCATTAATGAAGTGGGCACCATAACCTTGTATCATATTGATTCCAGCAGCAATACCTTTTCTTTCCCAAACTGAGATGTTACCATTTGTGCAAAATTCCATATTAGTTACTTCGGCACCTGCTCTAAATGCTATAGCAATTCCGTCACCCATCAAATTATCAACCATAAATCCCCTCTTCCCCGCAATACCCCCAGTAGCTATTATAGTTGCCCTAGCTTTGAACACAATGAATTTGCCATTTCTAGTATGTAACCCAATAGCCCCTATTACCTTATTCTTTGTTGGATGAATTCCATCAGAAGTCAGAAGGTCAACTACCATTGTTCTCTCGATTAATTTCACGCCTTTACTCAGCACTTTCTCTCTAAGCATAGACATCAATTCTGGACCTCGAAATTGAAACAACCTTCCATGAATATGTGCACGTCCGGCTATACGTAATATCTTCCCTTTTTCATCCTTTTCAATCGGAGCTCCCCATCTTTCGTAATCCTGTATCCTCTCCATTTGATTCTGTAAAAAAATTGTAAGCCAATCTTGGTCGGGGAAATATTCTCCTGACTCCACAATCTCCTTTTTTAAAATATCGACATCATCCTCTGGCATCGGGCAAAACTGAACACCAGCTGCAAATGTACTGCAACCGCTTTTGGCGACTTTTGCTTTATCTACCAATATAACGTTATCTACAAAGTCTCTTGCCCTTAGTGCTGCCCAGCAACCAGCAAAACCACCTCCTATAATGAGGACATCAGTGCTTAATAATTCAAAATTTTTTAAAGAAATACTCATAATTATTAGTAATTGGAAGTAGTTTTATATACTATTCAATAGATACTTTATAAAAATTACGCTAGCTAAACTCAAATGAATTATGTCCAGAACTTTCACATATTTGTTTTAAATTTTTTCAAACTTACTTATTCTATCAAGCAAGTTGTATTAAGTAATCGCACTAAGGGACTATTTTTGAACGATGGTATTAGGAAATAATTACTAAATACATATCTTACTCTTATTTAATGTAGAACTAGTCCTAAAGTATTAGACCGATTATTGACACTACTATTTACTTCAGATATCATGAAATTTACTTTATAGAGACAAAGAATCAAAAATTAAAACATATTTGATTCTTTAACAATGGTTAGTATAATTAATGCAAATTAATGGTATAGTTATAATAGATAGAAGGGAAATATTTCGGGAAGGTTTGGCACGACTTTTACGAGATATACCAGATATTAAAGAAGTTAATACTTGTGCGAATGAACAAGAAGCTCCGGTAAAAATTAAAAAGCTTAAACCGGATATCGTCCTTATAGTTGCTGATCCAGATTCACATCACATTGCGACAACAGAGCATATTCAATCTCTATCACCCGATGTAAAGATAATCATATTAAGTTATAGGGACCAAATCAATGACATCTTGTCTGCTTTCAAAGCAGGAGCGCAAGCGTATTTGTCTAAGGATATTTCCCTAGAAAATCTAATTAATAATTTCTCTCTTGTTATTAGCGGTGATATGATCATATCATCTTCTGCTGCGTCCTGCCTACTAAATGAATTTATCAAACGTGATGATAAGACATATGAAGGGAAAAACGATGTTTATGAAATTTTGACCAAGCGAGAAACTGAAGTTCTTGAGCTAGTAGCCACTGGGTTAACCAATAAGGATATCGCAGAAAACTTAAAAATATCTATTCACACAGTTAAAGCACACTTACGAAACGTAACTGAAAAATTACATGTCCATAATAGACAGCAGGCAGTAACTAAATATAGAAAATGATCCATAAAAAGTGATTCTCTTTCCATTCTGACAATAGAGACTTTATCCTCAATGCCATATCTTGCCCTTGTTCTATTTCTATCGTAGAGAATGTGTAATGACATACCTGGCATTCATTTCCATCAAAATACGTTTTCCTCTCGCATTTTGGACAATATCTGCCTTCATAGCCCTTTTTAGCTTTTTTGCCCATACTAGGCCTCTTACATCGTATCCCTATTGCTTGATTATTGAGAACTAAATAATAGCTTCCTTCAAATAATTTTACAATAGCTTAAATGAGAATAAATCTGACAAAGTAACATCCAGGGCTTCTGCTATTGCTGCAATATTCTTCAATGATGGATTTCCTTCTCCTCTCTCGATCCCTACGAGATATGTGCGATGCATACTGGCTTTGAAGGCTAGTTCTTCTTGAGACAAGCCTTTTACCAGGCGTAACTCTCTTACCCTTTTGCCGAATTCCTTTTGTATTATGCTCACTTACTATTTCAACCGAGCAGAATGCTTGACTAAATGGTATTGCCATGTATACTATGAGTCTACAGACTATAAGTATCATTACAATGTATTGTTTGTGCGAGAGATAATAAGAGAGGAGGCAAGAGATGGCTAAACTTGAGGAAGTCCTTAGTAAGTGTTCTGTTGAGGAATTGAGGATTGCTGCTGATTCAAACAAACTGCCTATCCTTGGTAAAAAAGAGGAGCTAATTTCTAAGCTGGTTAATCAGATAGCACCGAAGAAGATTTTTGCAGGTATCAGCAACAAACAGCTACAGAAGGTATTGGGTAGCTACAGCTTACCTAGAAGTGGTAATAAGGATGATATGATAGAAAAAATCCTGATGCTCATTAAATCACCGAAGCAAGAGATTATAAGGCAGGAAAAGAAACTAGCAGTCAAGATGTCAGCCACAACGGAGAAAGAATCAACTTCTGAGAAGGGTAGAAAGTTCGAAGAGAAAGTAGCACAATGGGTAAAAACTAAGTTTAAGGCCAAGCAAGTTAGAACAAACCAATACTTCAAGGGTAGTATAGCCGTGAGGCCTTTTCAGATTGATGTTGTGGTATGGACAGAGTATCCTGAGGTTGTATGGCTAGAATGTAAAAATGTTAAACGGAATATAAAGAGAACAGATATTAATAAGTTCATTTACTCTGCTAACGATGTGAAGAATGGTTTACCATTGTTCTCAGGTAAAAGCAGTGGAGGGAATTGGGATAAACTTATATTTGTTTCAACATCATCATATGATACTGATGCAATTAGATTTGCTAAAGCAAATAATATTCATTGCTATTGCTTCGACGGTAGACGTTTTCAAATCGTGGACTAGCCAAGCTTAAATAAGGCGATTTTTCAACATTCAGCTAGGAGTGACTTCGAAATTTTTCAAGAGCATTTTGCAAATATTTTTCCTCAATTGCCCTCATCTCCAAGCAAGGATGCAGGGAAGAACAGGAATATATCGATATATAATATAGACTGCTTTTTTACATGTGTGCATCTTCATGTTCGTTGAACGTTCTTCCCCAAGTTCATTGTTCTAGGTATTACATTTACTATCTGCTAGGTTTATAATACAAGAAATACTTGGTTATGATTCGGGTGGATGTGAAGTGCATGTTCAATAAGACTCACTCATACATTTCTAAGGGCAATTCACAATGACCGAATGCAAGAACTGCGGAAAACCATACAATGTCGGCGATGAGGTCTGCCAGAATTGTGGCTACGTATTTCCGTTCTCTACCGATGTCTTAACCCCAGGAACTATCCTTCAAGCAAGATACGAAATCCAGGAGCTGTATCACAGTGGGGGCATGGGCTATATCTATCTTGCAAAGGATAAGAGGCTATACGACCAATTGTGTATAGTCAAACAGGTAAAAGAAAGAGTTAAGTCTGATCATGAGTTACTTAAAAAGCTACAAGATGAAGCTCTAAATATGACGAAGCTAAAACACACAAATGTAGCTAGGATTTTGGATCACTTTACAGAGGGTGACTACTACTTTCTGGTCGTGGACTATATCGAGGGAAAGACTTTAAGTGAGATATTTAGGGAACGCAAAGGCCAGCTTACCGAAGAGGAAGTCTTGAATTGGGCTATCTCAATCTGTGAGGTCCTCAGTTATATCCATAAGCAAGGAATTATCCATCGAGACATCAGCCCTGACAATATAATGCTTACTGACGAAGGAAGTATCAAATTCATTGACTTTGGAACCTTACGTGAACTACGCCATATTGCTTCCAAGGGAACTGCTGGCATGGGAAAGGTCGGTTATACGCCACCTGAACAGTGGCTAGGTAAACCATCAGTTCAATCGGATGTCTTTGCTCTGGGCGCTACTATCTACTATTTGCTAAGTGGTTTCTTACCTTTATCCCAGGAGTATTTAATTGGTCAAGGCGTGCAGGGGCAAGACCTCAATCCTGATTTCCCTCCAATAAGACAAAAGAAT
The DNA here is from genome assembly GCA_964596125.1 of uncultured Dehalococcoidales bacterium. Classification (GTDB taxonomy): domain Bacteria; phylum Chloroflexota; class Dehalococcoidia; order GIF9; family UBA5629; genus CAZQRP01. The sequence goes on from CAZQRP010000008.1 coordinate 67,306, forward strand.
CCGCAGGTTTCTTCGGATCTTGAGGCAGCACTTCAAAGAGCCCTTCAGTTGAGCATCAATAGACGATACTCTTCAGCAACAGAGTTTGGAGAAGCACTAAGGAGCTTAACGAAGGCGGAAGTAAAAGAAGCACCTGTTCTAAAGATTGATACTGATCGTCTTGAGTTTACCGATGTCGAGCCTGGAAAACGTGCTATTAAAAGCTTTACCATAAAGAATATTGGCACTGGGAGGCTCACCGGCAAAGTTACTACAACTCAGCCCTGGCTGAAGGTACCGATAGCTACACTTGACTTGGCCAAAGGCATAAAAAAGGTTCGGGTGATTGTAGATACTACTGGCCTAGATCCTGGCTTTTATGGTGCCGGTGAGATCAATATAACGACAAACGCTGGTAGAGTGAAGATTACTATTACCCTCTCAACAATTGCGCTAATCAATCCAATGACAATTCCAATGAAATTAACCAGAGTACATATACCTAGAATGGTAAGCCACAAGAAATGGCTCTTGCTCCTTATCTTTTGTCTCTTTGTTCTTGTTCCCTTGCTAGTAATTGGCAGTAAATCAGTTCTCTTCAGAAATGAAAGTGATTCAGGAAAAATGTCTGAACCAACATCTACTTCTATGTTAAATGCTGAAAAGGATTCGGGGAAAAAGTCTGAATCAATGTCTACCTCTACCTTAAATGAGGAGACTTCGTTTAAGCCGTCTCCCTCTGAGCAAATGAAGTTAGCGAAAGAAATTGCAGACTGCATAAACCATGGCATTGCATTAATTCGGGATGAACAGTATAAAGATGGTATTTCAGAGTTAAACAAAGCGAGCGACCTCCTAAGTGAGTCGACCTCCAATGTTTACATCCCTTATTTATACTTCTATCGGGGTTATGCATACTTGAAAATAGGTGAAAAAGATAAAGCACTAACTGATCTAAACAAGGCTATCGAGCTTAACCCTAATCAGGCTATTGCGTATTACTATCGAGGTTTTTCGTACTTGGCGGTAGGCAACATATTAAAAGCAAAAGCTGACCTAGAGAGGTGTATCGAGCTCTCGCAAGATTCATCATTGACTCAAGATGCTAATAAACTACTAGATAAACTACGGGATCAATAGTGAGGGACATTAGCCGTAATGCTTGCTTTTTATTCTCCCTGCCGAAACTTACTTTACTGAAAAAAAGGGATATCTGGTAACTGGATTAATGAGTTTCAGCTCTTCCCAATCCTGAACATTTTCGTCCCGCATACAGGACAAACACCCTGAGTTGCCAGCTTGCCATTCTTCATAGTAATAGCCTTAGCATCCTTCATTTCTCTCTTCGTTCGGCATTTCATACAGTATGCTTGCATCGTTAACCTCCTTTCTCGTTCAGTATACTATGCTCTGATCGGATGTCAAGAGTATCAGGCATTTCGAGATATTGACAAACTCACAAACGAAGACTATATTAGAGCTACCTATATGACGTGAATTAATGAACAACTAAGGTTGGAGTAGGGATGATGAAAGTAGAAAGGTACTGGTAATCTCTTTGACAGTCATTGATAGGGGAAACTTTAACTAATTTACGGTATGACAAGATGATGAAACTTGGAATCCGGGGCAGAAGATGGTTGAAAGCTTTTCATGTCGCTTTTACAAGCGTGTGGATTGGTGCTGCAGTTAGTATAGCGATAATCCCGTTTGTGAGTGGAAGTGCAGCCGATGGTAGTGAACTGTATACCTATTATGCATCCGTTAAGTTAGTTGACGATTTCATCATCCCACCGGCCGGAATGGGTACTTTTATCACTGGTTTGCTCCTTTGCTGGCAGACTAATTGGGGGTTTTTTAAGTATTGGTCAGTTGTTGTCCAAGGCGTGATAACCATTGGAGTCATCCTGCTTGGAATATTTGCGCTTGCTCCGTGGATCGAGGATCTGATGAATATTACTAAAGCTGAAGGTCTCCGTGCACTACAGAATACAGAATACTTACATATTCAGCGGATACTCGGAATAGTAGGTAGTATTGCTCCAGCAGCTCTGATTTTCGGCGCTTTCGTATCAATTATCAAGCCTTGGGGGAGAATCAGAAAATCCAGAGAGGAAGCTGAACCAAGCCCAGCATGATGGAGATGTATGTCATCACCACTTATGGTACTACTGGATGACAGAAACTGTAATTATTCGAGCTTTCTTTATTAGACTCTCTCAGACAATCTTAGCTCTTCCCAATCCTGAACATCTTGGTCCCACAATTAGGACACACACCCTGAGTAGCCGGCCTCCCATTCTTCATGGTAATAGCCTTGGCATCCTTCATTTCCCTCTTCGTTCGGCATTTCATGCAGTATGCTTGCATCGTTTACCTCCTTTTTTATGCAGTATACATTTTATGCAGTATACAATGCTCTGATTGAATGTCAAGAGTATAAGGCAATCAAGGTATTAATTGAAGAATTGCGAAAGGAGGACAATCAGGTACATCCTCATAGCTCTATAGGCTACATGCCACCTGCTCCTGAGGCTAGAATGCTGGTAATCCTAACTTAAAGAGTGGTATCCTTAGTGAGGACATATTTATCACATTTGTCTTGCATATTCCCCCAGTCTTTACACTGTCTTCCCGGCATTCCTACAACCAAACAGAACGGTAAAGACTGTGTTGCGTTGTGACCACTTAAATCAATCATCTATCCTGGTATTCAAAGCTACCAGAGTTTTGTCTTGTATAGAATAAAGGTAAGTTAAACTGGGCAGACATCCCGATGTTCGTGCATAGGCTGAATATGGTAAAATTCATCCGAATTTGGTTTCCAAAGTAACCCGCAACACATTTATTAATGAAGTTACTATTTCCTGAAGGAGGCTGGAGCCATGGATTTTTTTGACCTTATGAGTATCACACACCGCTATATAGAGATACTAAACCCTTCCACGTCTGAAAAAATCATGAAACTTGGAAAACTACTCAAATTGAAAAAAGGAAACCGGGTCATCGACTTCGGTTGTGGTTGTGCTGAGCCCCTCACTCTCTGGGCTGAGGAATTCGGTATCACTGGTATTGGCATAGATATATCCGAGGATTTCTGCGACCGGGCCAGGAAAAAGCTGGCCATGAGAGGGTTGTCGGACCAAATCGAAATCGTTTGCTCCCCTGCGGCTGACTACGTATTCGAAGAGGGGACTTTCGATGCCGCAACATGTATTGGGTCAACGTTTATTTTTGGCGGTTACCAGCAGACAATCCAGGCAATGAAGCGGGCTGTTCATCAGAATGGACGCCTTGGTATCGGCGAAACCCACTGGCTTAGCAATCAGGTACATCCGGAATACGCCCAAAAACAGACAACTACCCACACAGAACCGGAACTAACTCAATTTACCCGGGACGAAGGCTTTGAACTCGAATACATCATCCGTGCCAGCCACGACGACTGGGATAGGTACATTTCGGATGGTTGGTATGGACTGATACGTTGGCTTGAAGAAAATCCCACCCACCCTGACCATGAACAGGTATTCAAGCATTTTCGTACTGACCAGGATGATTATTTACAGTTCCAGCACCAATATATGGGTTGGGCAATGTACTGCCTCACTCCCATGGAATCTCATTCGGTGTGATAGGTAGGATTGCCTGTCTGCGGTAAAATACTTACAGATTGCTCTCCGTTTGTATTTAAGTCAATGACAATCAAACACCCCGATGTTCGTTCAATAGTAATAATGTATTCTCTGTTTGCTTGCAGTACTATAATTTGTGTAAATAGGCAATATACTTCGCAAAAGGAGGGAAAGCATTCATGGAATCCTTGTGGATTGCCATTTCAATTATTGCTCTGATTATTATTGTGGTGCTTTTGATTATAGCCAGGGGAAGGGGAAGACACTATTCTAAGCCATCAAATCTCGCTATACTTGGAATGTCTTTGGTGGTTCTAGGAATTATTTTCGGTGATGACCGCCTGATAGGTTATTCCTTCATAGGTGTCGGTATTCTTCTTTCAATAGTTGATACTATTAGGAATAGAAAGAAATAATAATTTTAAGTCAGATCTTATCAAGGATTTTCTTGGATCTCCCATAGGTATTGGATGCCCCGACCCCCATCGGGGTCGCCACTCCAAACTTTTTATTGGCACCAGGGCTTTATCGCTCTTCGTTAGATCGTCCCTCAAGAATAATCATAAGCTATTATCCGATATACATCTATACCCCGGAGTCAAGGTTGCGTTTCTCACGAAAATATTTGACAACGAAGTCCGTCAGAACCGGGATTGGTAATCACAGTACGGCCAGCAAAATTCAATATCGGGAAACAATAGCATGGTTCTTCTGGACCTATTCAAACACAGAAAACGTATTAGTAATTTCCTGGATAAACGTGCTGGGCGAGAAAAAATAATGATGTGTCTCGAAGCTGCAAGGTTAGTTTCTTCAGCCGGCTTTGACTTTTCCCACTCTTGAACGTTTAGGTCCGGCAGATGGGGCAAATCCCGTGAGTTTCTATTTTGCCTCACTCATTAATGGTGGACTGAATGCTGAACACAACCATGAATTGTGGACATGTCATGATGTGCGATACCGGTGGACAGCTCTAGAAGTCTAATCCCTTGACATTCACTGAAGCAGTTGTTATCTTCTAAAACGACGCAATAGGTTTAATCAGACTACGGGTTTGTCTATGATGCGGGAGATACACGCTGTAACCAGTTTTTTAGAGTCGGAAGGAATGATTTTAATTTTACTCCGTAGCGAACGTGTTAGTACGTATCGAGGGACATGGGGTGGTGTAAGCGGCGTTGTGGATGCAAACAAGACCCCGGACGAGCAAGCGATATTGGAGGTGCAGGAAGAGACAGGGCTATCCAGGGAAGACTTCGAGCTGAAAACGAAGGGCGAATCGCTGGTGATTGACGATAAGACATTGGGCGTCAGGAAAGTGGTTCACCCTTATCTTTTCCATGTAAAAGACCGCTCTAAAATCAGGATTGATTGGGAACATAAGCAGATCAGGTGGATACAGCCTCATGAAATAGACAATTATACGACCATGCCGAAGCTGAAGGAGACATTGGCTCAAGTATTGACCTAGTCGAGTGTATACGATTCATCGTACTCTATGCACTATAAGCCATATAGAATTTCCAAATAGAAGGAGTGTATTCAGGTATGTCTTCATAGCTCATCAGGTACATGCCACCTGCTCCTGAGGCTGTTATGGTGGCAATTATAAGGTCACTTAATCGGTAGTTTCTACTTCATTCCATACATAATCTAAGGATATGGTGGGAAAGCAAACATCTTTAAGACTCAGACAGTGAATTCCAATTAGAGACCAATCTTCCTCCTGAAACATTTCATCAAAGGAAAAGTCGGCTGAATGTTTAATATCCCCTAAATTTTCTACACATCTCTCATTGACTTCATCACTACCGTATCCAGCAGCCTTTTGAAGAAGTATGTAATTTATATGGAATCCTTGTAAAAATGGAAGGGTAACCTGAAGTTCCCTCCTTATCGCATCGTAATCTACCTTAAGGGGCTTGAAGCCCATCTTAATTGCTTCTGCATCCCTGCCCGTAGATAAACAGGCAATTAAACCAGCATTGCCACAGCGGCCTGGTACAGCTACAGAAATACCATGATTATGCCCTTTCGACGCGGGCTTAAACATTTTTACAATTGGGAATGTATTTGTTGAAGAAAATCTGGCCCAATGGATAGTCCCGTTAGAGTCCTTGTTAAATAGAAACAAGGCAGAAAAGTGCTTATTTACATCCTCTATCTTGTATAAGGATTTCCTATATGTTTTCGGGCTTGATTGAGGTTCAGGAGGTGGTGGTGGATTTGGACCAGGTTTAACTTCAGGTGGCGGAGGTTCTGGACTTGGTTGCTCTGTAGAAGGGATTTGCTTTCCAGGTGGAGTTGACTCTGGCGGAGTAGTTGTAGCAGTGGAACAAGCTATGATTGAGATGCCTAACAACCAGAAAACCATTCCGAACAACATAAATGAACGACACTTATGTTTCTTTTTCATTTCAGTCTCCTATTCACAAAATATAAAGGACACTGTCAATCACCATTAAAAGCGATCCCAGTACCCTTACTACTCCCCGTCTTCCCCACTCCAGCTTAGATTGCTACTTACTTCAGTTCATGTGCTATGGCTAAATATAGTTCTCGGTTGTGAGTTTGTCAATAGTATATTCATAATTGAGCATTATTTACGATTATATGCCTCAGCTAAACGGAAATGGCATATAATCTAAGTCATTGCATTATCTTCCCGGTACTTCCACGGGTAAGCAGAAGTGGATTGACTTACCCGTATTGCGATTTGACGTCCACGAATTGGGAGCAAACTGCTTCTTCTTGAAATGACATTTTGATAGATTGTGTCTTGGAATCAACCACACGATTAAGGTGGGTAATAGATAATCTTCGTGTGTTTGTCGTCTTGTCTATTTTGCTGACTTCTGAATAGCACTCACTCGGTAATAAATCATACTAGACACGATTAAAAATATAAGCATCAGTGTAAAAATAAAAATTGATGCAATCGTGTTGAGGAAGGCAATGCCCATACCAATCATAAAAACAAATATCCCTATTAGATAGATTATTTTTAAAGTTTTTACTTCATGCAGATCAATATTTCTGTCTATCAATTGCTTATTTCCTGTCGCATATGACCATAAAATGTAGCGAAAAATCCAGCACGCAATGAAGTTACCACCATAGATGAAGACTGGTATTTTTTCTTCAATGTATTCTCCTAATATGGATGTTGAAAAGGGTAATATTGCTACGAACAATAAGTAGATTATGTTAATCCAAACCAGTATGCTGTCTGCTTGTTTTATCTTGCTGAACTGGCGATGGTGATGGAACCACTGAAGACCCAACATTAAGAAAGTCACCACATAGGTTAGGAACTTCGGCCACATATCTAGGAGCCGCTTTCCTAATTCAGCATGCACCGAGCTTTCTACGATTACGGGCACACTAAGCTCCAATACTAGTAGCGTCATAACAATGGCAAAAACACCATCGGTCAGCGCCTCAACTCTATGCGGTGACAGAGCATTGTTAGCTTCTTCTCGTTTGGAACTATGCATATATTAACTTCTTTCTTTTTTGTGGGGATTACCCCATGTCGACCAGTGTGTTCAGGTTATATCACTGGCCTTACGGTGTCAATATTGTATAACAAGCTCAAACGAAAAGCGTCGTGAAATTATTATCCGTTTAATCAGGGCTTGTTTTATTAACTAATTATGCCAAGTAGCGAAACCTGTTAACTTCATTATTTAGCCTATATAACGTCGATCTCCATAGTTGTAAGTGCATTCTATCCAGGTATAGATCCATGATATACAAGGACATTAGTCACTTTGATGAAGACAATTCGAAAGGAATAAATTTTGCCGTATCGTAGTCAAAGTGCTTCAATGTCCACGGATATGGGTACGCTCGGTTTACGTTAGTGAGAAAATTCTAACCTAACCTTATCCGTCATGGATTGCGCTGGATCTCCCCATAAATATTGGATGCCCCAATCCCATCGGGATCGTTCATTCAGACTTTTTGTTGACACCAGAACTTTATCCAGTCTTCGTTAGATTGTCTATCAAGAACAATCATAAGCTGTTGTCCAACACTACGTCCATGCTCCAGACTCAAGATTGCGTTCTTCACGTAAATATTTGACAACGAAATCCATCAGAACTAGGATTGGTAATAATCAGAGTACGGCCGCTAAAATTTAATATGGAGAAACGATAGCATGGCTCTTCTAGACCTGCTCAAACACAGAAAAAGTGTGAGGGATTTCCTGGACAAACCTGTTGAACGAGAAAAGATAATGATGTGTCTTGAAGCTGCAAGGTTAGCTCCTTCAGAATGCAATTCACAGCCCTGGAGATTTATAGTAGTGGATGATAGACGGTTGAAAAACAGTCTCTGCGATGCAGCTTTCGGTGGTGTTTATTCGATAAATACCTTCTGTAAAATGGCGCCGGTCATGGTTGTTGTCATATCCGAGAAGTCAAAATTCATAGCCAGGATCGGCGAGATGTTCCGGGGCTTAAAATACTACCTGATAGATATAGGAATAGCTGTTGAGCACTTCGTACTCCAGGCTGAGGATTTGGGCCTCGGAACTTGCTGGATAGGCTGGTTCAATGAACGGGCAGTGAAAGCACTACTGAATGTCCCTCAACACAAAAAGATAGACATCCTGATAGCATTAGGGTATTACGATAGGGAGAAGCTAGGTCCGGAGCATGAACGGGAGCCAATAGATAAAATGGCATCGTTTAACTCGTATTGAGCTATCCGGTCCAGTCGGTGGTTACATCTCCTGTCCATTCGTAACTACACGTATGCTATTTGATGATAGTACACTTTGGTGAATATTTAAGAAGATTCTGACTATATGGGGACATTCCTCTAAAGTGTAAACTGGGAGGATTTCCCGGAAGGTCATGCCTTCACATGATTAGCACGTAGTAATAAAAGGGAGTATGAGAAGCAAATGATTTGGCTAGCTATAGTACTGGCATTCATAGTTGGTTTTATTTTAGGGGCTCTCTACATGGCCCGTTATTACAGGAACCGCAGACGTTTTTAAGCTGGGAAAATACGCTCTATGTCATTTCTTATACCTGAGGCTAGCAATTCAGGCACCTTGGTCTCGCATGTGGGACCTATTTCCCTGGTGGTTGAATTGCGATTCTTCAAGGTTTGTGGCCTTAGTTAGTATCTTTTTATTTTATTGGTCCTCTCTGACTACTTTGTTCTGGTATATTCCATTTCAATTTGACCGGGTGTATAATCATAGTAAATATATTTATGAGTGTGTGGAGGGTGGCGCCAGAATCTAGTCATATACTCTGCCCGGTTTGCCGTAGAGAAAAAAGTCCAAGTCAGGCAACCTGTAGTTACTGTGGTGCTAAGTCATGTCCAAGTGCCCATTTATTAAGCCCGGATTCTAAAATATGTCATCAGTGTGGATGGGAAGAACCTGTCAGGAAACCAGTTGCAGAACCTCAAGCCTCTGAGGCTGCGGATATCAGAGCGGCGGAAGTCCATGATACTAAATCAGGATATATATGTCCTAAGTGCGGCATTAAAAGCGACCTGCTGCATGGACGCTGTTCCAATTGTGGTTATCTTGGGCCTGTGTAAAATGTGAAATTCATTTGTTGGCGCTATTTTTGCTTTTTCTCTGCTTTCTTCATTTCCTGGTAGCTCCTGTATACTTCATCTATGGATGACTCGTCTTCCAGGGTAGTAAGATCGCCAACATTAGCATCGTTAGCTATCGCTTTCAAAACGCGTCGCAGGACCTTACCACTCCTGGTCTTAGGCAGCTTGGTAACAAAATAGACATCGTCAGGAGAAGCTATCGGTCCTATCATAGTACGCATTTTATTAACTATTTCCTGCTTAATTTCTGCATGGTGCCTTTCTCCATCTTTTTTAAGGCGTGCAAAGATAACGATGCTATCACCCTTTACGGGATGAGTTTTACTTACTACAGCGGCCTCAGCTATCTTTGGGTGTGAAGCGGCGGCGTCTTCCAGTTCAGCAGTGCCTATTCTGTGTCCGGCGACTTTAAGGACTTCATCAGCCCTGCCCAGCATCCAGAAGTATCCATCTCGGTCTTTTACCGCATAGTCCCCACTGTAATACGATCCAGGAAACCTTGACCAGTAAGCTTGCTTATAGCGTTCCGGATCGCCATGGACGCCTATCAGCATTCCTGGCCATGGTTTCTTTATTATTAGTAGCCCTCTTTTTTCAAAAGGCACCGGATTGCCGTCTTCATCGACAACATCAGCGTCTACCCCTGGCAGCGGGAAAGTTGCCGAGCCTGACTTTAACGGTACACACTCGATTCCTGGCACGGGTGATATCATTATGCCACCTGTCTCGGTCTGCCACCATGTGTCGACTACGGGACACCTCTCCTTGCCTACATTCCGGTAGAGCCATTGCCAGGCCTCGGGATTGATTGGCTCTCCCACGCTGCCTAATAGCTCCAGACTGTCAAAGTTGTATTTGCTCAGCAATTCTTCACCATAGCCCATGAACATCCTGACGGCAGTAGGTGAGGTGTAAAATATGGTGACTCCATATTTTTCGATAATATCCCACCATCTATTTATAGCCGGATAGTCAGGAGCCCCCTCATAAATAACTATGGCTGCACCGTGTGCCAGTGGGGCGTATACTATCATGCTGTGCCCGGTTACCCAGCCTACATCAGCAGTACACCAGTAAACCGATTCTTCTTTAATATCAAACACCCACTTGTAGGCGGAGAAATTATGGACAAGGTAGCCGCCCGTACTGTGGACAATCCCCTTGGGTTTCCCGGTTGTACCGGATGTATAAAGTATGTACAGAGGATGATTTGACTCAACTGGCACCGGCTCTACATACGGTACAGCCTTTTCCAGCAAATCATGCAGCCAGAGGTCTCTTGACTGTTTCATATTGACCGGTATATTGGCCCTATTGACTACTATGGTCTTCTCTACTGACGGACATAAAGTCAGGGCATCATCAGTTATACTTTTCAATGGGACTATTTTCCCCCTCCTGAAACCACCATCGGCGGTTATTACCACCTTAGCCGTCACATCATTGACTCTATTTGCCAGAGCCTGAGCACTGAAACCAGAGAAGATTACTGTCTGTATAGCGCCAATCCGATCGCAGGCCAGCATAAAAATCGGCAACTCAGGGATCATCGGAAGGTAGAGGGCTACTGTGTCTCCTTTGCCCACTCCGCAATTTTTCAGGACTGAAGCATATTTGTTGACTTCTCCGTAAAGTGTTGAATAGCTTAAAACCCTGACATCTCCCGGTTCACCCTCCCAGTATATAGCTACTTTACTCCTTCGCCATGTCTTGACGTGGCGGTCGACACAGATGTATGATGCGTTCAATTGCCCGCCGACAAACCACTTGGCGAAAGGCGGCTCCCATTCTAGAACCTTGTCCCAGGTCTTGAACCAGTCCAGTTGCCGTGCCTGTTCTGCCCAGAATTCTTCAGGTTCCTCTATAGACTTTTGATAAATATTAAAAAGCTTTTTCAGTGGAAAATACCGGGTCTCAAACGGTAGCAATACGTCTGTCATACTCTGGTCTCCTGATACGTTGATAATTTATGCGCGGGTAGTACTACTTTACGGTTTCTGCTTTCCAACAGATACCACCTCTTAAAAGCCAGGGATTTGAGCTAAGCTGCAGAGAGGTAACGATATTTTATTGAGTATAAACGTCGCATCATTTTTAATCCTTGTCCAGCAAGCAATACACGCAGTAGATTCAACTAAATTATTTCTCGCCTCACATGATGTGAATTCAATATAAACCTTGTCTGTGCTTTTATCAATACCTGATAGTGTAGTAATGACTCTTTCCGATGGATATTATTTCTTTATTCTGTTCAGATAGATGTTCAATATAAATCCGTCAAGAGACTTTGTCAAAGCTGCGTTGTACTGAGAATAGAAGTTAAAGATCATTCTTTATACCAGTCCTCTACTTTAAAGCTGTACATGTACAGAAATTTGTTTTGATGAGAACTTGCGAAGTTTCTGTTACATTAATTACAGTTTGAGGTATATACTCCTGGTCTGTGCTCTTGAACCCTCTTCACCTTTATTTTTATTGACTGCGGACTTATGAATTCACTGTCTGCGATTCTATATTTTAGAAATGTTCTTCTCACTTTAAGGAATGTATTTTTTTGCTCAAGCCTGTAGATTTTAAACTTGCTTTGTTCAATAAATTTTGACCAAATAGAGTGTGAAAGTTTATAATGTGAAACGAGTTGTCAGGGGCTTGGGGCAAACAATTTCCAACAAATAAGCAATTTATTGTATATGAGAACTCGTTTCCTATTGTGGTAGAAGGCATATTGCTGTCGTAATATTCAAAGTTAATCATAGGAATGGTCTAGATTTTTCCTTTAGTTGAGTGGATTGATTGTGAGATGATTAATGCTGGAAATTTTCTGAAAAATGGATGGGCAGGCATTTAAAAGCATTATAATTCGTAATTGTGATCAGGAGGTAATTTATGAAAAACGAAGTAGCAGTGGTGGGTGTCGGTCAAACTGCGTTTTCCCGTGATTGCGGAGTTTCCATAAGAGAGCTATGTTTTGATGCCTATAGAGAGGCTATTGATGGACTGAATATTTCCCTGAGTGATATCGATGCATCGCTTATCTGTTCCGCACCGGAATATGATAAACAACGGACACCGGCAGCATTGATATCAGAATACCTGGGAATGACGCCCAAACCTACCTTTTATGTTGAGAGTGTATGCTCCTCCAGTACTTCTGGAGTGCGAGTGGCTTATTCCATGATAAAATCTGCCCTTCATGATGTGATAGTAGTGATAGGCTTTCAAAAGATGTCGGAGATAACGTCACGTGAAGCAGCGGAGGTAATGGGGAGGGGAGATGATACAATGTTTAGCTCTCCTTTCGGAACAACAATGCCGGCAGGTCATGCATTATATGCTCGTGCTCATATGTCCAGATATGGAACAACTGAGGAGCAGATGGCCAAGATAAGAGTTAAAAATTCACACTATGGTTCTTTGAATCCTAAAGCCAATTACCGGAAAGTACTGAGCCTTGAGGATATAGTGAACTCAGAGATGATTTGCAGTCCACTGAAAAAGTTTGATTGTTGCGCCAATGCCGATGGTGCTTCGTGTGTTATCCTTGCCAGTGCTGATAAAGCTAAAAAAATTACCGATAAACCTGTTTGGGTCCTCGGATTGGGTATGGCTACGTCTGAACTAAATTGGAGTGCCAGGAATTCAACGACCAGCTTCGGGTGTACCAAAGAGGCTGCCAGACAGGCCTATGAAATGGCAGGGGTAGGGCCTGAGGATATAGATGTGGCTGAAGTCCATGATTGTTTCACTATATCAGAGATCCTGGCGTATGAAGACCTGGGATTTGCTAAACCTGGTGAAGGAGTTAAATTAATAGAAGATAAAGAAACATACGCTGATGGCAAGACACCCGTGAATGTTGATGGTGGCTTACTCTCCAAGGGGCATCCTATCGGAGCTACCGGAGGTTCACAAATCAGAACAATAGTAAACCAGATCAGGGGTGAATCGAAAGAGTGTCAAGTTGAAAATGCTAAAGTGGGGCTAGTTCAAAATGTAGGCGGCACAGGTACATATGCCAATGTGATCATTTTCGGGAGGTAAAATAAATGGATTTCGGAAATTTCGGCACAGTGAGCTTTACCAAGCAATCAAAGGCAGTCCCTTTTGTCGAGTATCTTAGTCAAGGTAAGTTCATGGCTACGATGTGTAAACAGTGTGAAAAGAAATTCTTCCCGCCCCGGCTGGATTGTCCAGATTGCATGAATAGTGATATTAATTGGTTTGAGGTTAAAAGCAAAGGCAAGTTGTTTACTTTTTCTGTGGTAAATTACGGGCCGCTGGGCTTTGAAAATGATGCCCCTTATACGTTGGGGATTGTAGGATTTGAGGAGGGAGTGCGAGTGCTGGCGCGTATAAGTAAAAAGGTCAATCCTGAAGACATAAAGGTAGGAATGGAGCTAAAGGTTGTGCCGGTAAAGCTAAACGATGAGACGTTCTCTTATGAGTTCGTACCTTAATCAGTTTGTGGTCGGACTACTGTTTGGCTGACCGTATCGGGGTAAAATTTAAAGGTGATGTGCATGAAAATATATTCTCATCTCGTAGCTTCAATGAATGTGCATTATTTTTAAACTGTTAAAACTGCTGGTATTTATTCTGAATTGACCAGTGAGGATTTTTCAATAGTTGCTTATAAATGTTTAATAAATTGGCGAGGAAATAGAAAATATCTCAGGCTTAATCGCTATTGGTACTTTTACGACTACACTCTATAATTTTTATGCTCTGGGATGTCGTATTGCACAAGCCGAAGTTTAATTCTTAAGGGGGTAACTATGGATTTTAAGCTAACCGAGGAACAGGAAAACTTCAGAAAAGAGATACAGGATTTCCTGGAAGGGGAAATAAAGCAGGGACTGTGGGAGCCAACAATTGATGCCTGGATCATGGCCTATGACCCGAGTTTTACCAAACGAGTTGCAGCGAAGGGCTGGATCGGACTTACGTGGCCAAAGGAGTACGGCGGACAGGGTCGTAGTTTTGTAGATCGTCTTATTCTGACCGAAGAAATGCTGAGATACGGAGCTCCAGCAGCCTGCCACTGGTTTGCTGATCGGCAAATAGGTGGTTCAATACTTAAGCATGGCACTGAGGAACTAAAAAGGGAATTCTTACCAAAGATCATTAATGGGGAAATGTATGTGGGTTTGGGGATGAGTGAGACGGAAGCTGGATGTGATTTAGCTTCTTTGAAAACCAGGGCGATTAAAAAGGGTGATTACTATGTAGTGGATGGGCAAAAGACATGGACCAGCGGCGGAATGCACATGAACTATCTCTACCTGCTGGCACGAACAGATCCGGATGCCCCTAAACATAAAGGCATCAGCGAATTCGTTATTCCCAAGGACCTGCCCGGAATCACCACGAGCCTGATAATGGATATCACCGGCAACGAGGCATGGAATGAAGTCTTCTTCGACAATGTGCAGGTTCCGGCGAAATATCTCGTAGGTAATGAGAATAGCGGCTGGCCTGGAGTAGTGGAACAATTAGCCTATGAGAGAGGTGGTATGGAACGTCTTATGGCTAATTACCCTATCTTTGAGGGTATTATCCAGTATGTTAAAGAAACGAAACGGAACGGAAAACAACTGTCACAGGACCCGGTCATCCGCCATAAACTGGCCCAGTTAAAGACAGAATTTGAGGTGGGACGACTGTTTATGTATCGGGTAGCTTTAGTTATGGAGGAGCACTCCCCGTTGTGGGAAGCAGCTTTATCCAAGGCCTATTCAACTGCATTTGAACAGCGACTGGCCAGCGTTGTATTGGAGATTCTAGGCCCCTATGGACAGCTTAAACCACATTCAAAATGGGTTAAGCTGAATGGCATGGCTTATCATTCCTATCTCTCATCTAAGGGGTACAGCCTTCAGGCGGGTACTTCGGAGGTTCTGAAGAATATCATAGCCCAGAATAAACTGGGATTACCAACCGGATGAGAGGTAAATACATAATAGAAAGGTAAAAAAGGAGGCTGCTGATGGACTTGTCCTATAATGAAGAACAGGAGATATTGCGGGAAAGCGCCAGAGGCTTTCTAGAGGGCAAATTTCCTAAAAAAGTAGTGAGAGAAATAGAGGAAAGCGACCTGGGCTACTCGCCAGAAATATGGAAAGAAATGGCCAACCTCGGCTGGATGGGGCTTCCTTTCCCGGAAAAATATGGCGGAGCTGATATGACTTTCCTTGATCAGATGGTATTGTTGGAGGAGATGGGGAGAGCCTGTATGCCTGGCCCCTATTTTTCAACGGTAATTCTGGGAGCGTTTTCCATTCTTGGTATCGGGACCGAAGAGCAGAAGCAAAACTACCTTTCGAAGGTTGCTAGCGGAGAGGCAATTCTTACCCTTGCTTTAACCGAGCCCAGCGGTAGTTGTGATGCTGCCTCAATTGAGGTTAAAGCCATTCCCGACGGTGATGTCTATGTGATAAATGGAACCAAGCTTTTTGTCCCGGATGCCCATGTAGCTGACTATATACTCTGTGTCGCCAGAACTAAGGAAACGGCTGACCCGGAAGATGGCTTAACAATATTTATAGTAGATGCGAAGGGACAGGGAATAAGTCACACCGTTCTTAAAACCATGTCCGGTAAGCTCTGTGAAGTGGTTTTTGACGGAGCCAGAGTGCCCAAGGAAAACATACTGGGGGAGCTTAATCAGGGCTGGAAAGAAGTGGAAAATATATTAAATCGGGCTGAAGCAGCCAGGTGTTGTGAGATGGTTGGTATGTCACAGCAGGTGCTGGATATGACGGTGGAGTATGCTAAAGAAAGAAAGCAGTTTAACCGCCCGATAGGGAGTTTTCAGATAATCCAGCATTACTGCGCTGAAATGTTTACCGATGTTGAAGGTATGAGGCTTAGTGCTTATAAAGCTGCGTGGAGAATGAGCGAAGGTCTATCTTGCGCTGAAGATGTAGCAGTGGCCAAGACATGGGCAATACAGGCTGCTGACCATATTATAGGCTTGGCGCATCAAATTCTCGCTGCCATTGGAGTAACGATAGAATATGACCTGCATTATTACACTCGTCGTCTAAAAGCCTCTGAGCTTAGTTTTAGTAATGCCTATTTTTATCGTGATCTTATAGCTCAGGGGATGGGGCTCTAGTAGGTTTTCGAGGTAAGGCTATACGCGCAGGTTGAATTTCTTGATATCTGGCTTATTTCCAATGAGGTATCCATCGCTAAAATAGGCGAGCCTATCCGGGTCTTTATTCCGGCTTTGGGTGGCATTAATGCTTTCTATTTCTACCAGATAATTTTATAGTCAGGCAGCAATTATATCCTTTTCTTGTTTTTTTCTGGCTTGAGCTTTGTCCAGGAGTTTGCCGGCCCCATCAAACATAACATTTCCCGTGTTTTCTGAACCTAACATAGCTGCCAGTTCTTCTATACGGGCCTGTCCCATTACTGCCTCTACTCTTGTATATGCCCGTCCCGAACTGGTGTCTTTAATCAGTCTAATGTGTGCATCGCCGAAACAGGCAACCTGTGGTAGATGTGTAATACACAGAACTTGATGCTGTTGTGCTATAGTGGCCAGCTTCATGCCTACAGTGTCTCCGCTTCGACCTCCAATTCCTCCGTCAATTTCATCGAAGACCAGTATAGGAACTGGGTCTACCCGATTAAGGGCGCTCTTTAATGCTAACATCACGCGGCAGGTCTCACCTCCTGAGGCGATTGCAGCTAATGGCCTCATCGGTTCTCCAGGATTAGTTGCCACAAAAAACTCTACACGGTCAATTCCGTCACGTGTGAAAGCGAAGTGTTTTCCTCCAGCAGTGGGCAGTCCCTTTGTGTCTTCTTCGCGGCTAAGGCGGACATCAAATTTAGACCATGGGAGGCCAAGATCGGCTAATTCCTCATTGACAAGCCCTGCCAACGATTTAGCTGCTCGTCGGCGCGACAGGGAAAGCTCCTCGGCTTGCTTGCCGAGCTCACTCTTAAGATGCTCTTGTTCTTTCTCCAGGTAGGTCTTTCTTTCCTGATGATTGTCTATTGCTTCAAGTTCTGCTTTCGCCTTAGTTTGAAAGTTGATCATGTCCTCTATAGTCGCTCCATACTTCCGTTTTAAAGAACTAATAAGATTTAGCCTTTGTTCTACTTCTTCCAGTTGGCTAACATCGGTCTCAATAGTATCACCATAGTGCCGGAGATCACGGGCTATTTCCTCAAGGTTAGTCATTGCCAGGTCCAGTTGTTCTCCATATGACGGCATGGCGAGGTTGCTATCATGTAGTCCCTTTAACGCAATGATAGCTTCGTGTATCAATACAGTCGCCGAGCGTTCTTCGCCGTAGAGGCTACCGTAGGCTTTTAGGCAACACTCTCTTAAGGCTTCGGAACGCAGCAGAACTTCACGTCTGTTCTGGAACGACTGGTCCTCACCCGGTTTCAAATTTGCCCTTTCGATCTCTTCCACCTGGTATCTAAGAAGTTCCTGCCGTCCAATTGTTTTCTCGGTGTTTAGTGAGGCCAGTTCATGGAGCTTTTGACGCAGGTTTTCCACACTGTATGCCAAATGGTTCCTCAACTCACCAAGGTTACCAAAAGCATCCAGGAGGTCTAGCTGACGATGTACATCCAGCAATGAGATATAATCCATCTGTCCGTGCATGTCCACCAGATGTTGGCCGATCTGCCGCAACAATGATAGCGGAACAGCCCTGCTGTTCACCCTGGAAATACTGCGTCCCTGTTGTTGTATTTCTCTGGATATGACAAGCATGCCATCACCCTCAGGTTCGATAGCACTTTCCTGAAGGAGACTATTTAATCGTTCAACAGTGTCTGTTGATAACCAGAATACGCCTTCAACCCGTGCTGTCGGGGCACCGTTACGAATTAGACCAGCCGGTGCCCGTGCACCTAAAAGTATGCTGATGGCATCTACCACCAGGGATTTACCGGCTCCTTCCTCGCCACTTAGTATGGTCAAACCGGGAGCCAACGTCATTTTGACATCCTCGATGACGGCGAAGTTCTGAATATGTAATTCACCCAACATTTTAGCTTCCCTCCTTAATAACTATAAAAAGTTGAAAATATAATTAAAACAATTGTACTATAATATTATAGAACATACGTACTATTTGTCAAGCCCCTAAACAGCAAGCTATATATCAGGACCTGTGAAAAATTCAGAAATGAAGGTCGTGTTGGCGGCATTATGAATCGTCGCTTGTTTGAGTTTTTACCTTAGCTTCATGTGTATTTAAGTAAGTAACCATATAATCTCATTGCACTCGTATATGCTTAATACTGTGTATATTATTTAGTATTGTATGAGTGCGTTCGTAAAGTGCATCGGAGGCAAAGTGATTGATGGGGATAGTTTGAAATTTTGAGAGTTTCCTAATATAATAGCGTAGCCTGTCGTATTGTATTGCCTTGTTAAGTAAATTGCATAAATAATGGGCTCTAAGTTCACTGAAGTGAATTCGAAAATCCTCAACCTGTTTATATTTTGAGATCGTGCTGCGAGATATAACCATCAACAATATCCTTATGCTTGACTATTGCTGGTGTTTGATGGACAGACATTGTGTCCGAAGAATCAAGATTATAAAGGAGTTATCAGATGGCCACAACTAAAGAATTGATTGAAGAGTATAAGACGAAACGAGAGAAGATTAAGGCGATGGACCCTAAAACCATCGAAAAACGTCACCAGGCTGGGCAGTGGACAGCACGGGAAAGAATAGAGAAGTTCTTTGATCCTGGCACTTTTACAGAAATCGGTTTGTTTGTAAAGCACAGAACCAGACATTTTGGCATGGACAAGCGAGAGGTGCCGGCCGAAGGAGTAATAACAGGTTATGGCAAGGTAAATGGTAGACCGGTTGTAGCCATTTCTGAAGACTATACAGCAATGGCAGGTACGTTTGGCGAATATCATGGGAAGAAATTTGTCCGTGCTATCGAATTTGCTAAAGATATGGGTTGGCCAATTGTGGGTATGAATGATTCGGGTGGGGCCCGTTTACAGGAGGGGATGGATACTCTTGAGGCTTATGGTTGGCTGTTCAGGTCTCAGATTCTGGCATCAGGTATAGTTCCCCAAATAGCGTTGCTTATGGGACCCTGCTTAGGCGGGCAAGCATATCATCCTATAATGCAGGATTTTCTTATTCAATGCAAACATACCGGATTTATGGGTATTGCTGGTCCGGCTTTTGTTAAAACGCAAACAGGAGAGGAGATTACCCTTGAGCAACTTTCAGGGTGGAAAGCTCACGCTGTTAAATCAGGGCAGACCCATTTAATAGCAGAAGATGATCAGGATGCTTTGGACCAGTGTAAGCAGCTTTTGTCATTTTTCCCTTCCAATAATAAAGAGCGCCCCCCTCGTATTGAGACCAATGATGATCCGGAGAGAGTTGTTCCGGAGTTGGATACCATAATTCCTGACCGTCCTTCGCAAGCCTTTGACATGCTGAAGGTGATAACAGCAGTAGTAGATGACGGGTATTTTTTCGAGTTAATGGAGAAATATGCCCAGAACTGCATAATTGGCTTTGCCCGATTTAATGGTCGGTCTGTTGGTATCGTAGCCAATAGACCAACCTGGGCCGGTGGAGTTTTAGATATAGAGTCCTCTGATAAAATGGCCAGGTTTATACGATTCTGCGATTTGTTTAATATACCGCTCATAAGTTTTACTGATTGTCCGGGCTACCTGATAGGTTCTGATCAGGACTGGAGAGGTATACTCCGTCATGGTGCTAAGCTATTGTATGCCTGGGCTGATGCGACAGTGCCTTTAATTGCAGTCATATTAAGAAAGTCCTATGCCGGTGCGCATTATGGCATGCTGGATAAGTCGATTGGTGCTGATATCGTTTTCGCTTGGCCAACTGCTAAGGTTACAATCGTTGGTGCTGAAACAGCCGCTAGTGTTATATTCGCTAAAGAGATAAAGGAGGCAGAGAATCCGGAGGAAGCAAAAGCAAAAAGAATAAAAGAGTATGACGAAATTTATGAGAATCCCTATGTCGGGGCTGAGCGCGGGTATATTGATGACGTTATAATGCCCAGTGATACCAGGAAAATGATAAACAAAGCCCTGGACATGTTGGAAAATAAGACCGTGGCCACCAGGCCATGGCGAAAATATTCAAATATTAATCTGTGAGGAGATGAATAATGCCACTAGAAACAGTTGAGGCACCTTTACCAGGTAAAGTACTGAATGTGAGTGTCAATACCGGAGATAAGATAGACGAGGGTGGCGAGGTTTGCACTATTGAGGCGATGAAGATGGAAACACCGATCCTAGCTACTGTATCAGGAGTGATTAAAGAAGTTTCAATTTCGCAAGGTCAGGCCGTTAAAGCTGGTGATACACTGTGCGTGATTGAATATTAGCTCCCGGAAAATCCGAGCCCCCAATTTATAACAGGAAGTAGTATAAAGTTCAGGGCACTGAAACCAGATATAGGTTTAATGCCTGATAATTTTAAACACCTCAATTGTCTGAATAGTCTGAAATCCGTTTATAGTACCGGTCAATAATTATACTCTCCACCAGGCAAGTACAACGACCATACTGAGTCCAACTCCGGCGATCACAGCACCGGTCCAGCCTAACAGCGATAGGCAGGTAACGATGGTGCCGGCGATTATCAATCCACACGTGATAGCCAAAAAAGCATGATGAAATTTCATTCCACATAGAAATGCTGCAATTGATCCTGTCCATGCGCCTGTTATTGGCAGAGGTACGGCTACAAATAAAGTCAGACCAATCCGCTCATATTTGTCGATGACTCTACTGCCTCGTCTGGTGCGCTCCAGGATCCAATTGACCATCTTTCTACCGGTCTCTATTTTACTGAGTACCTTTGCTATCGTGTCAAAGAACAATAATAAAATAGGTACTGGCAGGAGATTGCCGAGAAGAGCCAGGCAGAAAGCCCGATACCATGGCATATGAAACAGGTTTATAGCTACAGGCAGGGAACCACGGAGCTCTATGATTGGAAGAGCCGATATGATGATAACAACCAGTTCCTCGGCAATACCAGAACTGATGAACCACTGGACTATTTCATTCATTTTATCAAGCCGTTCAGCTTTGAGTATCTATTATATCATCAGAATGGGTGTATAAAGCGAAATTTGCCAATTCTTTTGCAATAACGTTTCCTCCAATAGTGGATTGGAAACAGAGCTTATTTTAACTGCGATTTCATAAATAATACTTGGCGAGCCGAACGAAGCTGTCGCTCCTATTTTATTCAGGCGTAAGCTTTAATCTTAGGGAATAGGGTGGTAAAATTAACATTTAGGGATAAAGCTATGTCAGGACATTCTAAATGGGCACAAATAAAGCGTCAGAAAGGTGTAGCTGATGCACGCCGAGGACAGTTATTTACCAAACTTACCCGTGAAATTATAGTAGCTGCCCGTCAAGGTGGTGCTAATCCTGAGTCTAATATCCGCCTTCGGCTGGCTATACAGAAAGCCCGTGATAATAATATGCCCCTGGAAAATATAGAGCGGGCCATAAAACGGGGAAGTGGTGAGTTAGAGTCAGCGAGTTTGGTTGAGCTAACCCTTGAAGGATATGGTCCGAAGGGGGTAGCCGTTTTATTAGAAGCACTCACCGATAACCGCAATCGAACACTTTCAGAAGTCCGCAGTCTATTTGTGAAGCATGGCGGGAGTCTTGGTGAAAGTGGCTGTGTGGCCTGGCTTTTTGAAAGTAAAGGGGTGATCACCGTAGAAATAGACAGTCCAGATACTGAGGAATTAGCGTTACTAGCTATAGATGCCGGTGCTGAGGATGTGAAAGAAGAAAAGGGGTATCTTGAAATTCATACAAGCCCTCAAGATCTGGAAACGGTGCGAAAAGTGATAGAGCAAAAGAAGCCAGTTATTTCGGCTGAAGTTTCTTTATTACCTAAAAGTACAGTAATACTGGACGAGAAAGGAACGCTTCAAACACTCAAACTGCTTGACCACTTGGAAGAGCTAGACGATGTCCAGCGCGTTTTTGCCAATGTTGATATCTCTGAGGCTATGTTGGATAAGTTGCGTGCTCAGGCATAATCATGCGTGTTCTTGGTATAGACCCCGGTACTTTAAATCTCGGTTATGGTATTGTGGATGAGGAACATGGTGAGGTAACCATGATTGATTGTGGAGTGGTAACCGTTTCTTCGAAGATCCCTGTTGAGCAGAGATTATGCACTTTACATAAAAAAATTTGCGAAATCATCATGAACTATCAGCCGGGTGAAGTGGCTATTGAGGAACCATTTGTAGCAGGAAATGCTCGTTCGGCTTTGGCGATAGGTCGAGCTCAAGCAATAGCTATTCTAGCAGCAGCAGATAAAGACCTTCCTGTTTTTCGCTATTTACCAGCGCAGGTCAAACAACTGGTGACTGGTTATGGTGGAGGAAGTAAGGAACAGGTGAAAGAAATGGTGAAGATTCAACTTGGTCTTTCTCAACATCTTCGTTCAAATGATGCTGCTGACGCCCTGGCTATTGCTATCTGCCATATTCATCAAAGGCATTTTAACCATGTTATAGTTAAAAGCCAGTAAGGACTGGTGATGATAGTTGCCTTAGAGGGGATACTGGAAAAACAAGGTATCGATTCAGCAGTTGTAAAGGTCGGACCTCTTAGCCTTCAAATATTTGTGCCCGGCTCTACGTTAGGCCAGCTTGGAACTGTAGGAGATAAGATCAACCTGCATACCCATCTGTATCTGAAAGATGATAACATTGCTTTGTACGGTTTTGCCTCGGCTGGAGAATTGGAGCTTTTTCAGAACCTGATTACAGTTTCCGGTATTGGTCCGAAGGCTGCCCTGGGCCTGCTTTCCTCATTTAATCCCGAACAGCTAGTATCAGCTATCGTTGGTGGTAATATCGATTTTATAAGTCAGGTGCCAGGCATTGGGAGGAAGATGGCTGGCCGTATTGTATTGGAGTTGAAAGGGAAACTGGAGAAGGGATGGGGAGAGGTTGCTGCTCCGTCACTCGTACAGGAGCATACTGATGTGGTGGCTGCTCTCACCAGCTTGGGCTATTCGTTGAGAGAAGCCACCCAGGCGGTTGCTGCTCTCTCTGATTCCAAAGAGCTCGATTTAGAGGAGAGAGTAAGGCTGGCATTGCAGCGGTTGGCAACAATGTGAGTGGCGCCCACGCGATTTTAACATCTCGCCAATTTGCTTAGTTGCTATATATCGATTTTAAAGTTTAAAAGTGTGATTACTGAGGTCTGTAATAGCCTGAGTGATAAACAGGTGTTGATGAGAAGTTCTATACAATAGGTAGAAACCGGAACAGGTAATGCCTTTGTGTGAGAAGTTGACATAACTAAGGTGGAAATTGAATGCCTCCGTTTAAAATTATTTCTGACTTCGGACTTACAGGAGGCCAGCCAGAAGCAGTGGACAGGCTGGTTGAGGGGATAATTAATGGTCATAAGCATCAGACTTTGCTTGGAGTGACTGGCAGTGGTAAGACTTTTACAATGGCCAATGTGATTGAAAGAGTACAGAAGCCGACATTGGTTATCTGCCACAATAAGACATTAGCGGCTCAGTTAGCTACTGAGTTCAAGGAATTTTTCCCGGACAATGGCGTAGAATATTTTGTCAGTTATTATGATTACTATCAACCAGAAGCTTACATTCCCAGGACCGATACCTATATTGAGAAGGATACTGATGTAAATGAAGAGATCGATAAATTAAGACATGCGGCTACTCGTGCTTTATTTGACCGTAAAGATGTGTTAATCGTTGCTTCGGTATCATGCATATACGGTCTGGGCGAACCTGAGGAATACCGTAGTTTCGTAGTTACTATAAGAAAGGGCGAAGAGTGTAACAGGCATAAACTGGTTCGTAGTCTGGTTGACATGCAATATGAAAGGAATGATTTTGATTTTATTCGGGGAAGGTTCCGTATTCGTGGTGATACTTTGGAAATTCAGCCGGCTTATGAAGAAATAGCAGTCAGAATCGAGTTCTGGGGCAGTGAAATAGAACGTATTGTAGAGGTTGATCCTGTTACAGGCGAGATAGTGGCTGAGCGCGATGCAGTTGATATTTACCCGGCCAAGCACTTTGTCACTTCTTATAATAAACTTCTAATGGCTATTGAGGATATCAAGATCGAACTGGGGGAAAGGTTATGGGAACTGAGAAATCAGGATAAACTTGTTGAAGCCCAAAGGCTTGAGGAACGGACTAATCACGACATTGAGATGCTTCAGCAAGCGGGTTATTGCACTGGAGTGGAAAATTATTCCAGACATCTCCAGCGCCGTGCTGCGGGGAGCCCTCCCTGGACATTACTTGATTATTTTCCTGATGATTTTTTGCTATTTATTGATGAATCACATATGACATTGCCTCAAATAAGGGGTATGTATCATGGTGATATCTCGCGAAAACAGACATTGGTCGACTATGGTTTTCGCCTGCCATCGGCTCTGGATAATCGTCCTCTGAACTTTACCGAGTTTGAGCGGTGTATTGATCAGGTTGTCTATGTGTCCGCTACCCCTGGTCCTTATGAGTATGAACATAGTCAGCAAGTAGTAGAGCAGTTAATTCGTCCCACAGGATTGCTGGAGCCTACAATTGAAATTAAACCGACTAAGGGACAGATTGATGACCTTATCTATCAGATTAAGGCCAGAGTAAACAAGGGCGAACGCTGTCTGGTGACTACATTAACCAAGAAGATGTCCGAAGAGCTGGCCGATTACCTTCGGGAAATGGAAATCAAGACACATTACCTACATTCCGAAGTTGATACCCTGGAAAGGGTAGAAATTTTACGTGACCTTCGATTTGGCGTTTATGATGTTGTCGTTGGTATAAACTTGCTCAGAGAAGGCTTAGACCTACCGGAAGTGAGCTTGGTGGCTATCCTGGATGCTGATAAAGAAGGCTACTTGAGATCAAAAGGGTCTCTTATACAGACCATGGGACGAGCGGCTCGTCATGAAGATGGCCATGTCATCATGTATGCCGATACAACAACTACCGCTATGCGGGAAGCCATAGATGAGACCTATCGTCGACGCAGGATGCAGGAGGTATATAACGAGGAGCATGGTATTACTCCACAGGGAATTCGAAAGGCTATCAAGGATATTACCGATCGGGTTAGAGTAGTGGCTGAAGCTAAAGCTCCATATACGGCTACCCCTATATCTAAAGATGTGGTTTTCAAGCTTATTAAAGACCTGGAATCTCAGATGAAAAAGGCTGCCAAAAATTTGGAGTTCGAAAAGGCGGCTTTACTTCGCGACCGCATTATAGAATTAAGGAAAGGCGAGGAAATATTGTCGCCTTTAATTAAACCATAGATTGCCTCATCTGGAGAGAAGACATCTCTGGTATCTATATGTGTCCGTATAGCTTATTTCCTGCTGTATTAGAAAGGGATAGCTATACTTACTGTCGGAAGTTAGATATTTTGCTCGTTGTCCCCTTCATCGAGGAGACCTTCTTCTTTTAATTTTTCAGAAAGCCGGGCAGCTCTGGGGTAGCCGATGCGAAGGCGTCGCTGCAGGAATGAGGTGGAAACACCGTCATGCTGGCTAGCTAACTGTCTGGCTGTCTCTAAAAGCGGGTCTTCTGCATCTTTTCCTATAGAAGCAGGATGGACAACATCTTCGAATCTAATGTGCGTAGTCCCAGGTGTTCTTTGATTGCTCCAAAAGTTTACCAGTCTTTCAATCTCGGCATCAGAGAGATAAGGTCCTTGAAGCCGTTTGGGTTTGCTGGCATCGGTAGGCATGTAGAGCATATCGCCTCTGCCTAGTAATTTCTCAGCCCCAGCAGAGTCAAGGATGGTGCGTGAGTCCACTTGTGAAGTCAGTGTGAAACTGATACGCGTTGGGAAATTCGCTTTAATCAGCCCGGTTACTACATCGACTGAAGGGCGTTGTGTAGCTACAATCAGGTGGATGCCTGTAGCTCGTGACAACTGGGCGAGACGGCATAATGTATGTTCTACCTCATCAAAAGCTACCATCATCAGGTCGGCCAACTCGTCGATTACAAGAACGATGTATGGCATTTTCTCACCTGGTTGTCGGTCCTTATTATACGCGTCTATATTACGGGCGCCAGCTTGTGCGAATCTACGATAGCGCTCGTCCATTTCCTGGGCTAGCCAACGCAGCGCTAATACCGCTTTATCAGTATCAACAACTACGGGTGCTATCAGATGAGGCAAGTTATTGAAATTGACCAACTCCACCCGCTTCGGATCAATCATAATGAACTGCAAATCATCCGGAGTACTGTAAATAAGCAGGCAGCAGATAGATGCATTTAAATAGACGGTCTTACCGCTTCCAGTAGCACCGGCAATTAATAAGTGAGGCATTTTAGCCAAATCGGCAGCAACGGTTTCACCTCCGGCACCTTTACCTTGAGCCAGGGCCAGCTTTGATTTGGCACTGATCTTTTGGAAGGCAGCAGATTCAATAATACTTCGGAGGTTGACTGAGCCGAATGTAGTGTTCGGGACCTCGATACCTACTATAGATTTACCAGGGACCGGGGCTTCAATCCTGATACTTGGTGCTGCTAAAGCTAAGGCGAGGTCATTAGCCAGCGAATTAATCCGGTCTACCTTGACTCTGGTTTTTGATACCTCCTGTAAGTGAGCCTTAACATTACCGTCTTTGTCCCGTTCCTTGATCTCTTTATATTTGCGGTCCCAGCCAGGCTCAACCCCAAATTGAGTTACGGTAGGACCGACGTTTATCTGGACTACCTTGGCATCGACACCATAGCTCGCCAGAGACTCCGTGATAAGTTCTGCTCGTTTCTCGACGTCTGTCTGGCTTATTTCTGTCTCAATAGACTTATCCAGGATGCTAATTGGCGGTAGCTGCCAGCCGCCGACTGTCAGTGCCGGCTGGTACTTGCCTGGTTCCCAGGTTTCAGGAGTTGTCATTTCACTGGCTTCCTGTGGCACGGAAATAGGTGTTGGTATAGTTTCTTGTTGTGCTTCTGTCTGTGCTACGTCTGGTTCTTCAAATTTTTCAAATTGAATTTCTTTTGATACTGGTTTCGGAGTGGCTTTGGGGCGTGGCTCTCTGGCTCTGAATAGGTCTTGCCAGCCGCTTAGAAGAGCTCGTCCAACGACTTTGATTATATTTCCCATCACGTGCCAGGTCCATCGTGGAGCAATAAAAAGAATGCCCAAGAATGTGAGGCCGGATAACCTTAATATTCCTGTAGTTTTAGAAGCCGTGATGATACTTTTACCAACTGTACCACCCGTATCCGGGTTCAATAGCGTTAACAGTCCCCAGGCAGCCAAGGTTAATGAAATTCCACCAAGCCATCGATTCCAGTGTTTTATTACAACTTTAAACTGCTGCTGACCTATTATCCAGACTAGTATTCCTAATGCTATAACTATCAGGACCAGACCGATCCCCCAGAATTCCAGCAGGTTTTCCCATGCAGCGATACTCCAATTCGCTATGTCCTGCCAGAACCAGTAAATCAGTCCTGAGATAAAGATTATTAATAATAAAATTAATACGGTTGGCGAGGAAATAAATCTGAAGAACCCTTTCCAAAAGGACCGTTTTTTTCTTGCTGTCCTGCGGACTGCCGGTTTCTTTGTTCTTCGTTTTCTGGCTGGCATAGCTTTGCTATACCTCAATAGTTGTAGTAAGAATCATCGGTCGGCGCCTTGTTTGTTCATAGAAAAACTTGCTGAGGGTATCATGAACTTTCGTATTGATTGAACTCCGGTCAAGCGGATGTTTACTACTGTGGCCTAAAGTGTCCGATATAAGATCCCTTCCCTGTTCGAGTATATATTCGCCATCTTTCGTATCTACGAAACCCCGGGATACGATGTCTGGACGACCGATAATTATGCCTCTTTTTTTATCAAGCGCAACAATAGCTACCACAATCCCATCTCTGGACAATAGTTTACGGTCGCGGAGAACAACTCCAGCAAGGTCACCCATAACCAGACCGTCTACATAGACATTATCTGACGGAAGTCGGCCGATTACCTTCCCTTTGTCTTGCTCAAGTTCAAGGATATCCCCATTCTCCAGGGTGAAGATATTACTTTTTGGCATGCCTAATGTTTCCACCAGTTTAGCATGGAGGCTTAAGTGACGGTATTCACCGTGGATCGGTACAAAAAATTTTGGTTTAACCAGATTAAACAAAAGCTTCAACTCTTCTTGACTTCCATGCCCGTGTACGTGAACCTGGGCTAACTTGTCGTAAATAACATGGGCTCCTTGTCTGAATAGACTGTCTATTGTTCGGTTAACCAGTGTCTCATTTCCTGGAACTGGCGTAGCTGATATAACTACAGTATCTCCGGGAATGATACGAATTTGGCTATTGTCTCGATTGGTTATGCGTACCAAGGCCGAAGTAGGTTCTCCCTGGCTTCCCGTGGTTAGAAGAACAACCTGGTTATGGGGGAAATGGTTGAGTTCATCGGAACGGCGTATGATGCCAGATGGAGCTTTGAGATAGCCTAGTTCTAGTGACATCCGAACTGTATCTCTCATGCTTCGACCAATAACAAACACACAGCGTTGATGTTTGGTTGCGGCGTCAATTACCTGCTGAATTCTGGAGATTAGTGAGGCGAATGTAGTTATGATCACTCTTCCCGGTGCTTTAGCTATAATGTGTTCCAGAGTACTGCCGACTACACTCTCTGATGGTGTATACCCGGGAAGCTCAGAATAGGTAGAATCGGCGAGAAGGAGTAAAATTCCCTGACTCCCGAATTGAGCTAGCCTTGCTATTTCAGATGCTTTGCCATCGACTGGTGTATAATCGATTTTGAAATCGCCGCTATGAACTACTATACCTACTGGTGTATGCAAGATCAGTCCTATCGAATCCGGAATGCTGTGACAAACAGAGAAAGGCTCTATTTGAAATTTACCAAGTTTAAACTGGACTCCGCTGTGAATTGTTTTAAAGGTTGCTTTTTTTACCTGCCGATGTTCCTTTAACTTGACGGAGATTAATCCTTGGGTAAGCTTGGTGGCATATATTGGTAAATCGAGCTCAGATAGGACATAAGGTAGAGCACCTATATGGTCTTCATGACCATGAGTTATTATTATGCCTCGCAGCTTTCCCCTGTTTTCTATTAAGTAGCTAATGTCAGGGATGACAAGATCAACTCCCAGCATATCGTCTTCGGGAAACATTAGCCCGGCGTCAACGACTATGATGTCATCACCATACTCAATGGCCATCATATTCTTGCCAATTTCCCCGAGACCGCCCAGAGGAATTATCTTAAGCTTTTTCTTACTCATGATTTATGGTTAGAAAAGATTTAACTGCTGAGGCCTTGTTTCAGTTTGTTCCAACTTATCTGCTTCTACTAATATCTGTGGAATTTTTAGCATATCCGCCTCGATAACTGTCCGCAAACTTGCTTGATGAAGGGCGGCAGCAGGATGATACATTGCATAGTAGATAATGTTTCCCAGCTTCTTAGCTTTACCGTGTACTTTACCAATACTCTCGTTTGGAAAATATTTCGCCATAGAGTAACGGCCGAGAGTAACGATAATTTTAGGGCTGATCAGTTCTATTTGTTGTTTGAGCCATTTACTGCAGGCTTGAATTTCCCCAGGTAGTGGATCTCGGTTTCCCGGAGGGCGGCATTTAATGACGTTAGCAATGTACACCTGATCTCGTTTTAGACCGATAGAAGCCAGCAGTTGCTCTAAAAACTGGCCGGCAGGTCCGACGAAAGGACGTCCTTGCTGGTCTTCGTGCCATCCTGGCGCCTCACCGATAAAAAGCAGCTTGGCTTGATCTGGACCTTCACCCGGCACTACTCTGCTACGATGTTTGGCTAAATCGCAATCTTGACAGTTTTTGATTTCGTTATAAAGATCGCTAAGAGATGACATCAATGGAAATCATAACATAGCTTCATTTACTGGTCAATGTAAATGTGAACCAATATAAGCGCCAAACCAAATATAGCGTGCTCAGGATTGTTATTGAAATACGTCAGAAAAGTCTATCGCTCTTTATCGAGAAATAAATCCTTTAAATAAAATTTTGACGTTGCCTGCGGTACCAATTTTTTCTACTTATTCTGTACGCCATGATTTAAAAACCATATGATTCACTAAGTGAGCGTGTGAATTGACCTTTTTCCTTTTCATTGATATACTTTACCGTTAGTTTTGAATGATTAGGAGGGATTTATTGGCAATGAAAGTCTCAGTTGCTCGTATTACGTTAATGGATGCCGTTATTCCAGGAACCGGTTTGCTTCGAGATGTGGCTTTGGTGGTTGGCTTCGCTTGCTTAACTGCTGTATGTGCCCAGATTAGTTTTTGGATCGGTGCAGTACCTGTTACTGGACAAACTTTTGCAGTTTTGTTGGCGGGTGCTCTCTTAGGGAGCCGTCGTGGGGCATTAAGTCAACTGAGTTATTTAGCTATCGGGGCTACTGGAATTCCATATTGGTTTGCGTTAGGTGGACCGCCAGGAGTCGCCCGGTTGTTGGGACCCACAGGTGGGTATTTGATTGGTTTTGTGGCAGCTGCTTTTATAGTTGGTTGGTTGGCGGAAAGAGGTTGGGATCGACGTGTCTGGACTGCAATTCTGGCTATGTTTGCTGGCAGTTTTATTTACTTTATCTTTGGTCTGTCCTGGTTGGCTCACTTCGTGCCGGAAGGAACTCTTCTTCAGACCGGTCTTTATCCATTTATTATTGGTGATTCTTTAAAAATTGTGGCAGCGGCATTGCTTTTACCTTCAGGTTGGTTAGTTCTGCGGCGATATATGGGCTAATGTGCTTTATGCTGTTCGGATAGATTAAGATGAGGTCGAAGGTTTGGAAATTAGCTGGGTAGGGCATTCCTGTTTCCGTATAAAAGGGAAAGAAGCTGTTGTTATAACCGATCCGTGCCATCCAAGTATTGGTTATTCTTTAGGTAAGCTCCGAGCTGATATTGTAACCTTAAGCCATTTTCATCCTGGTCATTCTTATATTGAGGCCGTAGAGGGTGAATTCAAACAGATTCAAGCTCCTGGCGAATATGAGCTGAAGGGCGTTTTTATCACGGGCATCGCTGCTTTTCATGATAATAGTCGAGGTAGTGAACGGGGCAAAAACACTATTTACGTATTTGAAATTGATGGCGTGACACTGTGTCATTTGGGTGATATAGGTCATTCACCTGTATCCAGTGGGGAAGAAGAGATGAATGATATCGGTGTATTGTTTCTCCCTGTAGGTGGTGTTTCTACTATAAATAGCTCGATGGCTGCTGAGATAGTAAGGAATCTGGCTCCCAAGATTGTTATCCCCATGCATTATAAAACACCTGCGCTGGTCAGAGACCTTGAACCGGTCGATACATTCTTAAAGAAACTGGGTATCAAGGAAATCACCTCTCAGCCCAGGTTGTCAGTTAACCGGTCAACATTACCTGCAAGCACCCAAGTGGTAATTCTTAATTATCTACGCCAGTAGATTATTTGTTTTCAAAGGTCGAATACCTTTGCCCAAGGATGGGCCATGTTATGAACTTAGCCAAAAAGCTATACGAACTGCAGCAAATTGATTTAGAAATCCAGAAAAAACAAGACATATTAGATGAAGTTAATCGCCAATTGGGTGAAAGCAAGACTATACTTACAGCGCGAAATGAACTTGTTGAAGCCAAAAAGTATCTGGAAGAGGTAGAGAAGCAGCGGCGGGATGTAGAGTGGGAAGTAGAGGACTTACGTACAAGTATCTCGCAGTTAAAAGAGAAGCTTTACGGCGGTAAAGTCAAGAATCCAAAAGAGCTCTTGAACCTTGAGCAGGAGAGCGAGCTTTTTAAAGCTAGGTTGAGACAGAAAGAAGATAATTTGCTGGACTTAATGACCGAAGAGGAGACAACGCAGGAAAGAATAAAATCAGACACTAAGCGGTTAAAAGAGATAGAAGGTGAGTGGCAAAAAGAGCAAGAAGCTCTGATGCTGAAGCGAGGCGAATTATTAAGCCAGCTTCTTAATTCATCTCAAGAACGCCAGGTAATGGTTTCCGGAATAGATGGACAGGCAATAAAGCTTTATGAGGATGTAAGATTGCGAAAGGGACGGGCAGTGGTTAGGGTGGAACAGGGGAGATGCCAGGGGTGTCGCCTTACCTTACCGATGAATGAATGGCAGCGCGCTAGAACAGGGTCGTTAGTTCAGTGCAGTAGTTGCGGCATGATACTTTACTTGGGCTAGGACCTTTTCAAGATTAAGAAAAGAATGCGCTTAAAGATTTATACTGATGGAGCTTGTTGGGGCAATCCTGGTCCGGCAGCTATAGGAGCTGTTATCAAGGATGAGCAACAAAAAAAGCTGGCTGAAATCTCTGAATATATCGGTGAGGGGACCAATAATCAGGCCGAGTACCGCGCAGCCATAGCCGCTTTGAAAGCGGCTATGAACCTGCATGCTGATGAAGTTATCCTTTGCCTTGATTCCGAATTAATAGTCAGACAATTAAGTGGCAGATATCAAGTAAAAAGTGATTCTCTTCGCCCTCTTTTCACTGAGGCTGTTACCCTGTTAAAGAAGTTTGCCAATGTATCTGTTCGTCATGTTGGACACCACGAAAATGCTGAAGCCCATAAGCTGGCTAAGGCAGCATTAAAAAGGTTTATGGCTAGCGAAACATAGGTTTGACTACTTCTCGGGTAAGGTGTAGAGTGGATATGGGCCAAGTAGACCGGATGACCGCTCTGGTCTGGAATGAAGGATCAGGGAGGAAAGTCCGAGCTCCACCAGGCAGGGTACTGGATAACTCCCAGGAGGGGTGACCCTACGGAAAGTGCCACAGAAACATACCGCTCTTTAATTAGAGTAAGGGTGAAATGGTGAGGTAAGAGCTCACCAGCGGCTGGGTAACTGGTCGGCTGGGTAAACCCTACTCGGAGCAAGACCAAATAGGGGGCAGAGGGACGCCTGGCCCTGACCCCGGGTTGGTCGCTTGACCCTGATGGTAACATCAGGGCTAGATGGATGGTCATCACCCTGACGCAGTCAGGGTACAGAACTCGGCTTACAGGTCTGCTTGGCCGTTTATCTTTGAAACTTTTTTCATATCTTTGCCTCCCAACTTCAGAAGCCTAAATGAATTTTTTTTGCTTTGCCAATCGATAAAACAGGGGTAAGAACCTTGTTACAAGCATTATTCAAGGTAATCATAAAGGGAAACAACTATGCTCAGTGGTTGTAAGAAACTTTGCTTTAATTTCGTCAAGGCAGTAAACTTTTTATGACCATTTACGTATTACTTTTTAGGTGTTATGAACATTCTAAATCCACAGCTCCGAGATTTTATTTTGTTCTGTGTGGAGCGTCGTGGCAAAGAGTGGCCCGCCCTCTATGACGAGATGGCTGTGGTCGCCGGGCAGCGGTTATTTAAAGACCTGGGCTATACCGAACTCAAGCAATTGGGATTGTCCTTACGAATAGATGGTTTGGATGAGACCATTCAGCTTGTTAATCAAGCAATTGATCAGGGTGAGCACGTCTAACTTTCTTATTTCCTCCACGAATTGCTATAATACTAGCTAACAGTATTCTTGTTACCTGCTTTATCTACTGTAACTATGCGAGTGGAGACATACGATGTGTATTAAAAAGATTAATGTTTTTTTTATAGCATTAGCAATTTCTTTGATCAATGTTCTTTTCATAGCATTAATTATTTCAGTTCTTGCCTTCTCAGTGTTTGATTCCGGATATGACCTTCTTGGTCAGAAGCAACCATCTGACCGGTTTGATGAAACGCTATTACCCGGCCAGACTACTATAAAACCACCAGCTGAGTTGCCACTTGAGTTCAGTATTCTAGTTGAGACCTGGGACATGCTAACTGAGAATTACGTTGATAAGAGCGAATTAGATGCCAGGAAATTAAGTCAGGGTGCAGTCAAAGGAATGATCGATGCGCTGGATGATCCCTACAGCGCTTATGTTGATCCAGAGATATATAAATTAGAATTAAACTCTCTCTCGGGCAAATACCAGGGGATTGGTGCATACGTTGGTATCAGGGAAAAACAGCTAACCATAATTGCACCCATTGCCGGTTCTCCAGCGGAGGAGTCGAATCTTAGACCTGGGGATAAAATTCTGGAAATAAATGGTGAAGATACTTCGGGGATGAATATCTCTGAGGCTGCACTTAAAATCCAGGGTCCGGAGGGGACCTCGGTCAAACTACTTATACTCAGGGAGGATGATGGCGAACCAATGGAGATAAACATAGTCCGCCGTGAGATAACTCTTAAAAGTGTTCACTGGGAGCTAAGAGACCATATGGCTTATATCAGAATAACCGGTCTTTTACGGACTACCGGTAATGATTTGTCGTCTGCGTTGAAGGACATAGGTAAGGAAGATGTCGACGGTATTATTCTTGACCTTCGTAATAATCCTGGTGGTCTGCTCAATATAGCGGTTGATGTCGCCAGCCAGTTTCTAGCTGATGGTATTGTTGTTGATGTGGTAGACAGTGAGGGGAAGCACAGCCCATTACCGGTAAAACGAGGGGGACTGGCTACTGATTTACCGCTTATTGTCCTGGTAAATGGTGGCAGTGCCAGTGGTAGCGAAGTGATTGCAGGAGCTCTTCAAGATTATGGAAGGGCTAAATTAGCTGGCAGTCAAACGTTCGGCAAAGGTAGCGTTCAATTAATCCGCAACCTTGAGGATGGCTCGGCATTACATATAACTATTGCTCGTTGGTTTACTCCTTTTGGCAGGCCAATAGAACAGGTGGGGCTTACCCCCGATTTTCCACTTGATCTTGAGGGCGAAGAGCTCATTACCTGGGCCATTGATTATCTTAAAAACCAACTCGTGGTTAGCAATCCATCAACTAGAGTATAAGACAACCTGACAGGATTGATTGTTGTATTTAATATCATGTAGCTGTGGTGAGGGGCCGATTAGAGATACCGGGTAGACTATTTATCGAGTGGTCCCAAACCTTCAGTCAGCCGAATATTGCTGAATAACTGCTTTACCGCCTTCTGCAAAAGCTTAGCTCTCTATGATGTTTTTAGTGCTGGGAGTTGTGCCAGTAATCCGCTCATCCATATGGGTTGCAGTATCAAGAGCTCGTGCTAAAGCTTTGAATATAGCTTCAGCTTTGTGATGGTCGTTAGCGCCACTGAGGACCTTGGCGTGAATGTTGATCTTTGTCTCGGATGCAAAAGAAACGAGGAAGTGGCTGATCAGGTCAGCCGACATCTCGCTGATGCTGGGATGGCTGAAGTCTACTTCGATCACTGCATAGCCCCTGCCTCCGATATCCAAGGCGACCAGAGCCAGGACATCATCCATGGGCACTATAGCGTGAGACATTCTTACTATCCCCTGCCTGTTACCCAGGGCTTGATTGAAGGCTTTGCCGAGGGAAATGGCTACATCTTCAACTATATGGTGCTGGTCTGAGCCAGCAGCAGAAAGCTTTATATTAAAGATTCCGTGTTGGGCCAACTGACTCAGCATATGATCGAAGAATCTGATTCCGGTAGTGATTTCGAATTGGCTCCTGCCATCGATATTCAATTCTACCTTAACGGACGTCTCATTGGTTTCACGGGTGATGGTTGCTTTTCTTTCAGCCATTTTTTAACCTCTTTAATTACTTTATCGTAACTAGTCTTTACGTTCTCTTTTTCCTTAAATATCAGACTACTAAATCTTTCTCAGTGCAGCAACTAATCGGTCCGTATGCTCTGGCTTGCCAACACTGATTCTTATGCAATTTTTTAATATAGGAGTATTGAAATAGCGGACGAAAATACCTTTTCTTCGCAGATATTGATGAATTTCGCTGGCTTTACCGTTTAGCACCGAGCAGAGTATAAAGTTAGCTTTTGAAGGATATATTTTTAGCCAATTTAATTTCTTTAGCTTGACTTCAAGCCGCTCACGCTCACTGACGATTGCTTTGATCGTGCTGCATAAATACTCGATGTCTTTAAGTGATTCTAATGCTGCGATGTGTGCAGCAGCATTTACATTATATGGTTGCTTTATTTTCATTAAATATTCAACTATAGTAACAGGGAATATGCCATAGCCAATCCTTAATCCAGCAAGTCCTGCCCATTTACTGAACGTGCGCAGTATTATGAGATTCGGATAATCAGGGACACGTGGAGACATTGTTGTCCCGGCAAATTCAGCATACGCTTCGTCTATTACTACAATAGCAGCGGTGCCCAGCAATTCCAGGATATCTGATTCCAGGGTAAGATTGCCCGATGGATTATTAGGTGAAGCAATAAAAATAACCTTTGTATGTGTATCCAAGGCCTTTTTTATAGCGGGGACATCGATAGAGAAGTCCTGTCTCCTGGGAACGCTGACTACTGTTCCTCCACAGACCTCGGTGCAAAACGGATACATACCAAAGGTTGGCGGGCAGTTGATCACTTTATCGCCGGGTTCAAGAAATAATCGCAACACAAGGTCAATGAGTTCATCGCTGCCGCTGCCAGCTACAATGTACTCAGATTTCAACCTTGTGTATTCTTCAAGTGCTTTTCTCAATTCCCGTTGCTCTGGGTCGGGGTATATATGGTAGTAAGCATAGTTAGCCAGGGCCTGTTTCACTTTAGCAGAGCAACCATATGGATTTTCATTGCCATCGAGTTTGATTACATTTTCGGGAGAAATTTCGACAAGCTGGCTTAAGATGCTTGTAGGCTCAATAGGTTCATAGGACTTAATGGCCTTCAAATCAGGTCTTATCAGGTTCTCAATATTTTTAGGTGGAGTCATTTTCTCGGTCATCTTTGGCTTGCAGCCTTATTTTTATTGCTTGTGCATGTCCTTGTAGTCCTTCAGCCTCAGCTATATCAATGGCGGCCTTTCCGAGTTTTTTTTGGTCGCTTTTATTCAGGGCAACGATGTTTATAACCTTGAGGAAATCCTCGATACCGAGTGGTGAACTGAAGCGGGCTGTGCCACCTGTTGGTAAAACATGGCTTGGTCCAGCGATGTAATCGCCCAGAACCACGGGAGAAGTATCGCTTATGAATATGCAGCCGGCATTGTGGATTTTATCAATGTATGAGTCGGCCTTGTGTACCATTAATAGGAGGTGTTCAGGAGCATAAAGATTGACCAGTTCAATTGCCTCACCCAAATTATCGACAAGCACTACCATACCTCTTGAGTTTATGGCTTCAGCGGCAATTTTTTGTCGTTCCAAATTCGATAGCTGGATTGTGATTTCATTATCGATATTACTGGCTAATTGTGAAGACGTAGTGATTAATACTACTGAGGCCATCGGGTCGTGTTCGGCTTGAGCGATAAGATCGGCAGCGCAGAAGGAGACACTGGCACTATTATCTGCCACCACTATCACCTCGCTTGGCCCTTGAATGCCATCGATATCTACTACACCGAAGACCATTTTTTTGGCTGTAGCTACAAAAATATTTCCTGGACCGCAAATCTTGTCCACTTTTGGCACCGTTTTGGTCCCGTAGGCTAGAGCGGCAATAGCTTGAGCTCCGCCTAACTTAAAGATACGATTGACCCTGGCAATATCAGCTGCTACGAGCGTTGCTGCCGGAATTGTACCATCTTTTTGAGGCGGTGTTACCATAACAATTTCTTCTACTCCAGCCACTCTTGCAGGAAGCGCTGTCATCAATACGGTGGATGGATAGGCCGCGGTCCCTCCGGGCACATATATGCCCACTCTATCCAGGGGTCGTACCTGTCGCCCTACACCATGATAAAGAAAGCTAGTTTCAAGTTTTTGCTTACAGGAGGTGTGAAATTCGTTAATTCTGTTCGTGGCTAGCTTAAGCGCTGATATGAGCGTATCATCTACTTCCTGATATGCCTGTTTAATCTCGTCTTGCGTTACTTCCAGTGCTCTGAGTTCAACTCCATCCAGCTTTTTTGTGTAATGAAACAAGGCTTTGTCGCCATCACCCTGTACTTCAGCTATGATATCACCCACGATTTGTGTTATGGAGGCCTCCTTTTTTGCAGCCTTGCCTCTTGACTGCGGAGATGCCAATGAGAATTCCAAGGGGACTTCCCTGGTCATTAACGGTTTTGCGTTATTAAAGCCATGTATTGTTATCATACTAATTGCCCTGGACCGCCTGTCGGAAGATTTTAACAAGGGAAGATATAGTTTCTCTTTTAGCGGGCGACTTTAAACTATTTTTATTGCCTATTAAGCAGGCTGTGGATTGAAAAAGAACATCTGTTATTTTCAAACTGTGCGTAGCCAGTGTTTTTCCCGTTTGCGTGTTTTCAATTAGCAGATCAGCATCTTCAGGTAAAAAAGCTTCGGTAGCGCCCCATGTAGGGATCAATTTATAATGGCTGATATGGTTATCGCGAAGATATTTATCAGCGATATTTATGTATTCTGATGCTACTCTCACTGGCGACAATTTACCAGTTAAAATCATCTGCTTCAAGTCATTAGTATTGGTCACGGGTAAGTCCCTGCTAACCACTGCTGCCACTTTCACGGCACCAAAACCGAGATCAATAATCTTTATGACAGGGCTTGACGGGAAACGGTGAAGATGATCAAGAAGCCAATCTCTGCCGGTTATGGCCAGGTCAAAATTTCCATTAGCTACTTGCTGTGGCATATCTTGTGGCCTGATCACTTTGATACTGAATCCCTCCAGATTTACGGTTGGGCGACGATCAGGTCTGTCCCCTGAATAACCTTTCAGCTTAAGTCCTGCACTGCTAAGAAATTCCATAGTTGGTATCTGTTGATGACCATCCGGTAGAGCAAGCCAAACCGTTTTCCCACTTAATTTAGAGTAGGAGCCGTTAACATATTTATCCGATAGTGGCTCAATTTGCAGCCATGGCTTATTTTCCATCTTAAGGCCACGACTGAAACAAGCCATAATTTGGCTAATGTTCTTGGTTTGCCAGCTTTCTTTATTAGCGATAAGGAAGGCAGTTGATGTGAGTAGTTCCTTAAGTGGTATTAATCTTTTACTTCCCATTTCTGTTTTATCTTTTGAGCTGAGAACGATCAGGTCCGCATTTTCCGGCGGATAGGCTTCAGCCGCTCCCCACACTGGGAATACCCTGAATTTCCTAAGTCTGAGACTTAAAGCTGAACTTTCTGCCAGATTAGGATACTCGCTTACTATTCGCCAACTGGCCTGGCTGGCTGACAATTGATGAATGTCAGATATGTTGCCATGCTTGCTGGCTGCCATATACAGACTTTGTTTGCCATATTCCAGATTCATCACTTTAGTGAAAGCACTCTCTGGATATTTCGCTAAAAGTTCCTCAATCCAGTCGAGCCCGCATATGCCGAGATCGTAATTGCCCACAGCTACCTGAACGGGGATGTCCTTTTCTTGAAACATTTTAGCTGACAGGTTATCGAAATTTGTTGAGCGGAAGCGATATATCCGTGTTTCCTGGTTATAGTTTTTAAATCCCAGTCCGATTTCATTCAACAGAGAAGACGTAGCTGGCAGCAATTTTCCCTTTGGCAAAGCTAATTTGAAATTATCTGACTTGATATCATTCAGCAAATTATGTTGAACTCCTTATAGTGTTAATGACTTCGGCTATCGATGGTGCTTCAATGGTTTGGCCTTGATATCGGTCGATAATAGTAAATAGCAGTGGTTCCGGCTGCACTGTGACCAGCCAACGCTTGTATTGCTGGTAACTATTGAAGTCAAAAGAAGTCACATAGCCAGCATCGCGGAGCGATTTGGCTAGGATAAAACATGATTTCGTGGTTTCAGTTGTGGTAGTTGTACCTCTAACTAAGACTTCGTTTTTTAATTCAGGTTCAGCCTTGGGTTTAATTAAATTCATAAGTGGATCGAGGTAGAGGGCAAAGCCACAAGCTGGAGTGCTCTCACCACCTATAAGAGGTATGAGGTCGTCATACCTACCACCACCGCCTATCTTATGCTCTTCTACTAAAAATTGGAAGCAAAGCCCGGTATAATATTCAAAACCTCGAGTGGACGTAATATCAATTTGATATCGACAATCCAGAGCATCGAGAAGGCTGGTTATCTCAGCAAAGTTCTCAAGTTCCGTCTTTAACTCAAATGAAATCTCAGGAAGGGCTTTCAAATTTTCTAGAAAGCCGCTGGATTTTCCTCTTAACTCGAGCAATAGCGAGAGTAGCCGGTTTACATCAGAATTGCCTGCCTTTGTTTTCGTCAAGGCCTTCCAATTGCCATCTCTAATTTGACTTAACAGTTTCGCTTCTTTATCGGGAGTGAGTTTTAATTCCTTAAGTAATGCTTTTAGCATTCCGGCATGTGATAGCTGTATTCTAACCTCTCCAATTTGTAGACTATTCATGATTTCGATAGCAAGAAAAATCGTTTCCACGTCTGATGCTGGTTTAGCATTGCCTAATAGTTCAACTCCACATTGCCAGCGTTCTCGATTTTCTTTGCCTGTTTCCTCAAATGCGAACACATTAGTGACATAAAAAAGCCTGGCTATTTCCTGTTTAGGTAGATTTTCAATATAAAGTCGGGCAACAGGAATTGTGCCATCCGGTCTCAGTACTACTCTTTCTCCACTCCAGCCATCCCAATCAAGAAAGGAATACACTCTATTCAGCATACTGGGGGTAAGTGTCCCGGCGGCTGTAAATAGGTGAAGGTATTCTAATGTTGGTGTTCTTACCTCGCGATATCCCCATTTTAGACAGAAACCTCGAAATGAATTTTCGATATAGCGGAAGCGTTCTATATCGTTTGGAAGCAAATCTCGTGCGCCCTTACATTTTTGATTTTTCATACCATTAAACCTTTAGCAAGCTGACCTATTCTACACTAATCCATTTGACCCATCAATCTTGATTTGCTGTTAGCTAGTCCCTCGGATATAATTGGATTACAATTGATAATACATGCTGAAAAATATATTCAGATTTAGTTACATTTTTATATTGGCTTTGACTTTGGTGGTGGCCTTTGTATCCGATGGGGTCGATGCTCGTTCATCTACCATGGAAGTCCTGACTGTTGATGGCGCTATCGTTCCTGTAATTGCCGATTACATCGATAGAGGTATTAGCGAAGCTGAGTCTAAGGGAAGTACCGCTTGCATCATCGAACTGAATACTCCCGGTGGGCTCCTCGATTCAACGGAGAGAATTGTCCAGCGAATTCTCAATGCAAAGGTACCTGTAGTAGTCTATGTATCGCCCAGGGGTAGTTGGGCAGCTTCTGCCGGTACGTTCATCACCATATCTAGTCATATAGCGGTCATGGCACCTGGGACTACTATCGGAGCAGCAACTCCTGTAAGCGGCGAAGGCCAGGAGTTGCCTGAAGAAGTGCAAAGAAAAGCTACGGAATTTGCTGCTGCATTTATAAGGAGCATTGCAGAGACACGTGGCAGGGACCAGGAACAGGCGGAACTGGCAGTCACTGAAGCCAAGTCATTTACTGTTACCGAAGCATTAGAGAATAACCTTATTGATTTTCAGGCGAATAACTTACAAAGCCTTGTTGAGCAGATTAACGGCAGGAAAGTCACATTGGCTGGTGGAGAGGAAGTAATTATCGATACTTCTGGCGATTTGTTAAGTAAAGTTGAGATGAATCTTGCTGAACGCTTTTTACATGTGATCAGTAATCCCAATGTTGCTTATATTCTGCTTAGTGTGGCTACTATAGGGCTTATTACGGAGATATCGAATCCGGGGATGATATTTCCTGGTGTGGTTGGCGGTATTTGTTTGCTCATTGCCTTTTATTCTTTGGGTACGCTTAACGCCTATTGGGCGGGG
Organism: uncultured Dehalococcoidales bacterium; assembly: GCA_964596125.1. GTDB lineage: Bacteria > Chloroflexota > Dehalococcoidia > GIF9 > UBA5629 > CAZQRP01. The sequence continues at coordinate 109,332 of CAZQRP010000008.1, forward strand.
GTTTTACTTATGCTGTTAGCGTTTGGGCTATTTATTGCCGAGATTTTTACGCCGACATTTGGTATACTATCAGCTGGAGGAATTACTTCTTTGGTTATTGGCTCTCTCGTTTTGTTCAGTAACAATCCGCCGGCACTGGAGGTAAATCGTGTTTTAATCGCTGCGGTTGCTATCGTCGTAGCTGCCTTTATTGTTTTTGTTATCGGCGCTGTAATTCGAGGGCAGAAACGTCAAGCAGCCACAGGTATAGAGGGGCTGAAAGGTAAAGTGGCTGTTGCTCAGACGAAACTTGGGCCCAAGGGATTTGTTCTAGTTGAAGGTGAACGTTGGTCTGCCACATCTGAAAAGGGTACGGTGGAGCCTGGAGAGGAGGTGACAATACTCGACGTCGAAGGATTGAAACTGATAGTAAGTAAAAAGAAAAAATAAGGAGGTAGAAATGGCAGGAAACACCATTGTTATTTTCGCGGTAGTCATAGTTGCTTTCATATTACTTTCAGCGGCTATTAAGATCGTTAATGAATATGAGCGCGGCGTTATATTTCGCCTGGGACGCTATGTCGGTACGAGAGGCCCCGGACTTATTTTATTGATTCCGTTTATTGAGCGAATGGTGAAGATTGACCTTCGCGTTGTCACTATGGATGTTCCAACTCAGGAATGTATTACGATGGACACGGTCACTGTAAAAGTGGATGCCGTGGTCTATTTCAGGGTGATGAAGCCGCAGGATGCTGTACTGAACGTGGAGCAGTTTGTTAGAGCTACATCGCTGCTTTCTCAAACTACGCTGCGCAATGTAGTGGGTCAATCGGAGCTTGAGGACCTGCTTGCGCACCGTGACAAGATCAACGAAAAGCTCCAATCACTTATTGATGAAGGAACGGAGCCATGGGGAATAAAGGTGAGTATGGTGGAGGTCAGGGACGTTGAGTTGCCTGACACAATGCAGCGTGCTATGGCAGCTCAGGCTGAAGCTGAACGAGAAAGGCGGGCCAAGATTGTTCATGCCGATGGTGAATATCAGGCTGCTGAAAAACTGGCTGAAGCCGCAAGAGTTATCTCCAGTCAACCTTCAGCTATGCAGCTTCGATATCTCCAGACCTTGGGCATGATTTCTACCGAGCGGACTAATACGATAGTGTTCCCTTTACCTATAGATTTAATAGTGCCTTTACTGGGTAAAGGCAAATCGGAAGAGAAATAGCTCAAAGAATCATCCCCGCCTGTTATTAACGGGTGGGGATGATGTTAATCCTTTATTATTTCAACATCACCGGCTATAATTTCGGTAAGATTTCCATTGGCATCGCGCAGCATTAAGTTGCCGCCTTTGGTCACTGATTCGGCTATTCCTTGCTCAACTGATTCACCGAGTTTGACCCGTATCGATTTACCCAATGTGTTCATGTGCTGTTGCCATTCTTTATATGTAGGTGCACCGGCTTTGGCTTCCAAATATAGCTTTTCCAGTTCTGATAATACTACGTAGCAGAGCTCATTTCTTGAAACTTCTGTCCCCAGCTCCTGTAATAGACTGGTAGCTAAAGACGATATCTCGGGAAAAGCCACGGGATTTAGATTAACATTTATTCCAATGCCTATGATGGCGAAGTTTATAGCAGTACCTTTCACTTCGCTTTCTATAAGAATTCCACATATTTTCTTATTTTTTACCATGACATCGTTAGGCCATTTAATATGAGTTTCGAGACCGGAAACACTTTTTATAGCCCGGACTACAGCAAGTGATGCCACCATTATCAGTTGCGGAAGGTTTTCCATGGAAGGTCGCAGGATGATGGACATGGCCAAATTACCTTCCGGTGAAAGCCATGCTCTACCCGCTCGTCCTTTGCCCCATGTCTGTTTATTAGCAATAATGACTGTTCCTTCGGCGGCTCCGTCCCTGGCCAGTTCCTTAGCTACATCCATGGTTGAGGTGATGGTGGTATACTGATACAATTGTCGTCCCACGAATTCAGTAGCTAAATGGCTTTCAAGAAAGGTCTTAATGTTGTCCTGCTTATCTGGCATTTAATGTTTTATCGTTTTACGGTGCTTTCTATCTATAAAGTATATCTGTAGATTGGCGCTATGTCCAAGATGTAAAAATAGATGAACCTTGACAATTTTTGTAAAGCAAATTAGCATAGCTATAGCAACAGTAAATTTAAAACGATTAAATCAGGTGAGAGCAAGGTATGGAGTCTAATGATTTGAACTATTTAACGGATGAAGTTGCTGAATTGATTTTTCAAGCCGGCCGAGTTGTGATATTTACCGGGGCTGGGATGAGTACAGAATCGGGTATACCTGACTTCCGCAGTCCAGGTGGAATTTGGAGCAGGTTCGATCCAGAAGAATTTACCATCCAGAGGTTTCTCAGTAGTAGAGAGAGTCGAAAAAAGCAATGGGGTCTATTTGCCGAAGGTGGTCTCACAACAAATGCAGAGCCTAATCCTGCTCACTATGCCATTGCTGAAATGGAAAAATTAAGTAAACTGGAGTGTATCATTACTCAGAATGTAGACGGACTTCACCAAAAAGCAGGGAATTCTCCGCAAAAGGTCTTAGAACTTCACGGAAATATGAGACGTGTGAAGTGCCTGGATTGTGGTAAGTACTTCTCCACAGAGGATATCATGCAGAGGTTGAAGAATGAAGACGTTCCTGATTGTGATACCTGCCGGGGCATCCTGAAACCTGATGCTGTTTTTTTTGGTGAACAGTTGCCACAACAGACATTGAATGATGCAATCCATTATTCTCGTAATTGTGACCTTTTTATTGTTATTGGCTCTACTATTGTCGTTTACCCGGCGGCGTACATGCCGATTTATGCTAAGGAGTCTGGTGCCAAGCTGGTCATTGTTAATCTCAGTTCGACCCCGATGGACTCAGATGCCACCGTTGTTATTAATAATAAGGCCGGGGATACTATGCCTGTTATTGTTGAAAAAGTCAGAAGTCGCTTTATGGCTTAAGAAGGTTATAGATGAGAGCTCTATGAGTATTAATTCATTGATAATTACTATTTCATTTTTTATGGAGGTGTTGACTTGAGAAAGTATTTATTTCCAGCATTGGTTATTATTATCCTAACTGCTGGATGTTTACCAGTTGTTCCATCGGACTCTCCTCCCAATGAACCTCCGACTGCCTATATAGACTCCATATCCTCAACAAGAGTTTTTGAGGGTGAAACCGTGACCTTCAGTGGCCATGGTACTGACAAAGAAGGGACTATAGTAGCTTATAACTGGCGCTCAAGTATAGATGGTGTAATAAGCACTTCGGCAAGTTTTCAGACCTCGTCGTTATCAGCGGGGAAAAATATCGTTTATTTTAAAGTTCAGGATAATCTGGGTGATTGGTCGAAAGAAATATATCGCGGCATTACAGTTATTCCCGAAGGGGCTATTGAACCGATAGTTAATTTATTTGAGGCACATCCTGAAAGTATCAAACAAGGCGGATCTATTGAGTTGACCTGGAATATTTCTGGTGCGAAGACGGTCAGCATTGAGCCCGGGGTAGGCGATGTTGCTTCTGTAGGAAACCGTACTGTTGTTCCCACAACGACTACTTCTTATGCTTTGACGGCTTCTAATGAGAAGGGAAGCGTGACTGTAAAGCGTAAGGTGACAGTTGTTACGATACCGGTACGTACAATTGAAACGTTTTCAATTGGAGAAGAGGATGGTCATGTAAGGAGTGACGGCAAAATAAACCCAGACCCGAATGTAGGAGTCACCGCTTCGGGAGTGCCCATGCAGGCATTCTTGAGCTTTGATATCTCGATGGTACCGTCCGGAGCCATTATTAAGTCTTCTTCTCTTGATTTGTCTAATTGTCTTACGCATTTTTCTAATGAGATATATGGGAATGTCTTTGGTTATCTAGGGGCTCTGGGTGTTTTCCATGACCAGTATGGTGACCTGGACAAGGATGATTATGTTACAGGTTTTCATGGAGCTATGATTACCAGTTATACATTACCAAATCGACCTTTTGTTTCCAGTTTACTAACCAGTGCAATTCAAAAACAGGTTGATGAGGGAAGTCCCCGCTTTCAGGTTCGAGTGCAGTTTGAGAAACCTGTTTTCTTCGATATCCAGGCTAATTACCTTGAGTTAGCACCAGGTAAACCTAAGCTCGTATTTACCTATGAGGACTAAGTTGAGGATTGAGAAGTAGTAGCTGCTGAGTAGAAGGGAAGATGCTGACACAGGGCTTTTTTCAAAGATTAGGAAACAGAATAAGGGATGTGTATTACCCTGGTTAGCTTCAATCAGGGATGCAGTGTTGCTTAAGAAATAGAACAGGTTTGTCTGAGGAGTTTAAGAGCTATATCTGAATCCTTTCCAGCTCAAAACGATAGTTTTCGATTACTGGATTGGCCAAGAGCTTGTGACACATGTCATTTACCTGTTGGTGAGCCTTCTCATAGTCCTCTTCTTTAATTCGGATTTCCATATACTTACCGGCGCGAACATCTTCAACTGTGGAAAAACGAGATTGTGCAATGCTCCCTTTATAGTCAATCCTTGCGGATCATTTACTGATGGTTTTAAGGTGATATAGACTTTCGCCAAATGTATTACAAATAGCTTTATCCGGTTTTCGATGAACGTTCAAATTCATCCATGCTTATAAGAAATTACAATGTCCATGCAGTAATTTTGGCTTGACTATATCAGTAAATCTCTGCCAACTAGCTTGGTATATGCTTCTTTGTATCTTTCGGAAGTTCTTTGAATGATTTCTTGAGGTAGCATTGGTGCAGGAGGCTCTTTATTCCAGCCGGAGGCTTCCAGCCAGTCGCGAACTGGTTGTTTGTCGAAGCTTGGTTGAGATTGCCCCACAATATAAAGGCTGGCATCCCAGAGGCGACTTGAATCCGGTGTCAATATCTCATCAATGAGCATCAATTCTCCATCGATAAAACCGAACTCAAGCTTGGTGTCAGCGATGATAATACCACGGCTACGTGCATAGTTGTGCGCATACTGATAGATAGCTATACTCTTTTCTTCTAGGTTCTGTGCCGTGTCTTTCCCCAGCAGGTCTATTAATTCTTTTTGGGTTAAGGGGCTGTCGTGTCCACTCTCGGCTTTCGTGGTAGGAGTAAATAGTGGTTCGGATAATTCCTGGCTTTCCTGTAATCCTTTAGGTTGTGGTATATCGAATATATAACCGGTTTTTTTATATTCTGCCCAGGCTGACCCTGATATGTAGCCACGTACAATTGCTTCGATAGAGATGCGTTTTGCTTTCCGGACAATCATTGACCGGCCTATAAGGTAGTCTGGAAAGGTCGTTTCGCCCGGAAGATGATAAAGTAGTGAATCTGCCGTATCGATTAGATTTATCATGTGGTTTCCTATAATATGTCTTGTTTTGTCAAACCAGAAAGCCGATAGCTGATTAAGAACAAGACCTTTTTCCGGGATACCACAGGGCAACACAGAATCAAAAGCAGAAATCCTGTCTGTAGCGATAAGCAGCATTTTATCGCCCAGGTCATAGGTATCACGGACCTTACCCCTGTAAGATAAGGAAATCGACAGATCGGTTTCAAGTATAATAGACATACTGTTTATTCTACTTAAAGTGCTTGTGGCGCCATTTCATCGGCCTTCGCAGCTTTAACTTCCTTTCTTTTAATTAGACCCAGTCGCTTGAATATTTCGTCTATATGATTAAGAAAGTGGTTATAATCAAAGATAGACTCCATCTCTGATTCGGAAAGCTGACTCATTACGTCGGCATCGGCTTTAAGCAATTTTAAAAAGCTAGTTTTCTCTTTCCAGGCTTTCATTGCATTACGTTGTACTAAATCATATGCTTTTTGTCGACTTAGTCCTTTTTCTATCAAAGCTATAAGTACCCGCTGGGAAAATACCAATCCCTGTGTTATATCCAGATTACGGCGCATATTCTCTGGATATACCTGGAGTCCTTTCATCACCGAATTAAAAATGTGCAACATATAGTCGACTGCCAGGCATGAATCGGGCAGGATAATACGTTCGGTAGAAGAGTGACTGATATCACGTTCATGCCACAGAGCGATGTTTTCCATAGAAGTTTGGGCATAACCTCTTACTAATCGTGCCAGTCCGCAGACTCGCTCACAGAGTTCCGGATTTCGCTTATGAGGCATAGCTGAGGAACCGGTTTGCCCGGCGGCGAAAGGCTCTTCTGCCTCCAGGACTTCCGTTCGCTGGAGGCTTCTTATTTCTGTGGCGAACTTCTCCAGGGAACTGGCAATAATGGCAAGTGTGGTTACAAATTGGGCATGGCGGTCACGCTGAATAATCTGGCTGGATACGGGTGCCGGCACAAGTCCTAACTTACGACAAGCTTTGTTTTCTACGTCTGGATTTACAGTAGCATAGGTGCCGACAGCCCCCGAGATTTTACCGACACTGATAATTTTTTCGGCTTCAGCAAGCCGGTCAGCATTACGCTTCATTTCCTGTGCCCACAGCGCCATTTTAAGACCAAATGTAATCGGCTCAGCATGGACGCCATGGGTCCGTCCCATCATGATTGTTTTTTTATGCTCAATAGCTTTATTTTCCAGAGTGACGATGAGCTCAGTGATTCCCTGAGCCAGTTGTTTTAATGCTTCCTTTAGCTGAAGGCTGAGGCCAGTATCTATAACATCGGAGGAGGTAAGACCGAGGTGAATGAAGCGGGATTCTTCTCCAAGGCTTTCACTGACAGCGCCAACGAAAGCGGTCATATCGTGATGGGTTACTTTGAGAATCTCAGCAATACGGTCAAGATTGTAGTGGGCTGCCCTTATTTTCGGAATGGCTTCCTTTGGGATATTTCCCAGCTCTGCCCATGCCTCGCAAACAGCAATTTCTACCTGAAGCCATTTATTGAACTTATTCTCTTCGGACCATATCTTTTTCATTTGTGGCCTGGAATAACGTTCAATCATAGTTGTCTCCAATAATAAAGCTATACTGACTTCTGCTTATATTTTATGTAGGCATCTTCAATCTCTTTATGTTTAAGGCCCAGTATTTGGATTGCTAGCAAAGCAGCATTTTTCACTCCGGATGTCCCGATACCGACACAGGCAACCGGGACGCCGGCTGGCATTTGCACTATGGAATAAAGGGAATCAATGCCTTTGAATTCACTGGTAGGCAGCGGAACTCCGATGACAGGTAGGGTAGTCCAACTAGCCACAGCCCCAGGCAAATGGGCAGCAGCACCCGCTGCAGCAATAATGATTTCTACTCCCTTCTCTCTGGCTTTCATTCCATATTCACGGACCTTATCTGGATTTCTATGAGCTGAAAGCACCAGGAGTTCATACGTAATACCTAGTTGATTCAGTATATCAAGAGCTGGTTGAATGAGTGGTTCATCGGTTTTACTGCCTATTAGTATTCCTACCAGGGGCATTTAACTTACCTCGCGAGCTGCAATATCTTTACGGTAGTGATAACCATTAAAGCGGATCAGGGGCAGGTTTTTATATACTTTGTCTCTAGCTTCGGCCATTGTGGTACCGATGGCCGTTACTGTGAGCACTCGGCCGCCATCGGTTAGCACACGAGCATTTTCATCCAGTTTTGTGCCGGCATGAAATACCATAATGCCCTTATCTACTTCGTCCAGACCTTCAATAGCATAACCTGTCTGGTAAGTCCCGGGATAACCATTTGATGACATTACCACTCCTACACAGGCGTTGTTCATCCACTCTATATTTACATCGTTGAGTTTGTTATCGATTATTGCTAAGAAAATATCTATTAGATCGGACTTGAGACGTGGTAGGATGACCTGGGTCTCAGGATCACCGAATCTAGCGTTATATTCCAGTACTTTTGGTCCATCGGTAGTGAGCATCAGCCCGGCATAAAGCACACCTTTATAAGGTATTCCCTCTTTCCCCATAGCTCTTATTGTTGGCTCTATAATCGTTTCTGTAATCTTTTTTGTCAAGTTGCTATCGAAAAAGCCCGGAGGGCTATAGCTACCCATGCCACCAGTATTAGGTCCCCGGTCGTCATCGAATATACGTTTATAGTCACAAGCTGGTATCATAGGGATGACTGTATTACCATCGGTAAAAGCTAGAAGGCTTACTTCCGAACCAATGAGGCATTCCTCAATTATTACGTTGTCACCGGCAGCGCCAAATATTCTGGTCTCCATAATATCTGCTAAGGCCTTCAAAGCCTCTTCTTTAGAATTGGCAACGGTTACTCCTTTACCTGCTGCCAGTCCATCTGCTTTTATAACAATTGGTGGCTGTTGAGAATCGAGATATTTTTTTGCCTGAGTATAATTAGAAAAGATTTCAACCCCGGAACAGGGGATGGCGTATTTTTGCATTAGTTTCTTGGCAAAAACCTTACTTGATTCTATCTGGGTTGCCCCTTTTGTAGGACCGAAGATTGGCAGATTCAGCTTGTTAAAATAGTCTACAATGCCGTCGGCCAGAGGTGCTTCTGGCCCGATAATAGTAAGGTCAATGCCGATTTCTTTGGCGGTCGAGCCCATAGACTCTAAATCGGTAGGACGAATATTTAAATTTGAGGCAATAGAGGCTGTTCCCGCATTCCCCGGAGCAACGTAGATTTTTTTGACTTTTTGGCTTTGAGCAATTTTCCATGCGAGAGCATGTTCTCGTGCTCCGCTGCCAATTATCAATACCTTCAACTATCCACCTTTGCCTGGTAAATATTAGCTTTTCTTCTTGCGATTTTTGCCACGGTTTTTTTTGACGCCTTTAAGTTTTGGTTTATGTGACATCGGAGTTATAATGTCTCCTTTTTAAATTTTTCAGCTTGAACAGAGTCAATCATTTGAACTAATTTGAATAATTCAGCTACATGTTCCTTTTCATCATCACGTATATGTTCTAATACACTTATGGCATATTCATCCGTCATTGTATCGATATGCTCTTGATACTGATTGATAGCCTGCAACTCTGCCATCAAATCCTCACGAAGCATTTCTAAGTCTACGTCGATATCATCATTGATGATTTCGCTATTCTCACTATTGAAGTTGTATCCCATTCTTATCTCCTTAGAAGCCGGATAATGACATTGCCGTTACTGTTTTAATGGGCGCAATGATATTGCACTTTAAACAAAATAGGTAATAGAGTATATCTGTTGCTGAGGCTAAAATCAAGTCGCCATCTACTTTTGGTAATGTCAATTATTTTGTGTAAATTGAATAAAGGGTTTCTCCTTCCAGGAC
>CAZQRP010000009.1:0-117350 GCA_964596125.1 uncultured Dehalococcoidales bacterium
TTATCGATACTCTTGCCGAACTGCGGCGTAGTGTTCCCTTCATCATTATTACCGGCCAGGGCGATGAAAAAATTGCGGTGGAAATGATGAAGCTGGGCGCCCGGGACTATCTGGTGAAAGATACTGCATTTCTTGACCTGCTGCCATCGGTAGTGAAACGGGTTATTCAAGAGTTAGCAATTCAGAAAGAGCTGGCTGACTCACAGGAAGCCTTGCGAGCTAAGAACAAAGAGCTCAAACAGAATTTACACAGGTTACAAAAAGCCCTGATCTGATAAAAGATATATCCCGTTTATGATCTGTTGCCTGTAAAATGATGTCCTGCACTATGAGACAGGCTTAGCAGATATAAAGCATGTAAACTATATGCTGTAGAACTTCCTGACGTGTATTTTCTATTTCAGCACCTCGCATGTTTGTTATAATGCATTTCGAATGTGAAAGTAGTAATAGTACTACAATCTTTACATTTACGATGCCATTCCTCAAGAGTTGTTAGATATTGATCAACTGGTTACGTTAGTAAGAGCAGATAATGATTCTGTTCGAATATTTAATGTTGTGTCAACAGCACATGAGACAAAGCTAAGAGCAGGACTTATAAGCAAGAATGGCTTATAATAGACCTGTTAGGCAGCGGGATTTAGCTCGGATATGAGGATGCTGCTTTTTCTGATATACTTGTGGCAATTTCGGACAGATACTTATGTGTAATTATACAAGTTTCCGGTAAAAAGTAAGGTAAAGTCTTACAAAAAAATCAGACTTTTGCTGATATTCCTGTTGTGTTTCAAACTATACACTGCAATTGTATTTATGGATTTAGTCGATAGTCGTAATAGAAATCATAAATGTTTTTACGGCACATTATTCCACCACATCGTATAAAAGGGGGCTTTCATGTTAACCGTGGATGAGACATTTCTAAGCGGAGACCAGGAAAAAATCTGGCAAAAGTTTTGTGGCTTTCTCGACCTCTCTTTGACAGAGTTCATGGAAATACAGGAACGCCTGTTAATGGACCAGATCAATCTGGTGCACGAAAGCATTTTAGCCAGGAAGTTCATGCCAAATAAGCCTAAAGATACAGCCGAGTTCCGCAAGACCGTCCCGCTCACCGTTTTTGACGATTATGCTGAATATCTAAACGCAAAAAACGAGGAGGTTCTGGCGGTCAAGCCCTACTGCTGGGGCCATACCTCAGGCAGAGGTGGTGAATTTAAATGGGCACCTTACATGGAAAGAAATATTGAACGGTTCATTATTAACTGCCTCGCCACGATGATCCTGGCCAGTGCCGATAAAAAGGGGGATGTTAATATCGGACCTGGCTTTCGATTCCTACAAAGCATGCCTCCAGCTCCCTATATGTCCGGTGTTATCAATCAAATTATATGCCCGTTAACGAGCCCTCAAGTTATCCCGCCACTGGGCAAATATGACAATCTGGACTTTGAGTCAAGGATTCAATTGAGTTTTCAATTAGCGCTTCACAGTGGGGTAGATGTGTTGAGCTCTCTGACCAGTGTTTTGGTAAAGATGGGTGAACGCTTCACCGAAAGCTCAGGGAAGTTAAGCTTTAACCGGCAAATGTTACACCCCCAGATAATGATGCGCCTGATCAGGGCTTACATGAGCAGCAAAAAGGAAGGAAGAGGCGTCTTACCCAAAGACCTGTGGCCTGTAAAGGGGCTTTTATGTTACGGGACCGACACCACAATATATAAAGAGCAACTGATGCACTACTGGGGCAGAAAGCCATATGAGGTCTACGGAGGCACAGAGATACAGATAGCTGCTATGGACTCCTGGAATAAAAAAACTATGACCTTCACTCCGTATACCAGCTTCTTTGAGTTCATTCCCGAGCAGGAGTGGCTCAAGACACGTGAAAACAAAGACTATAAACCCTCCACGGTACTTATGGATGAGGTACAACCAGGCGAGCGTTATGAGATAGTCATTACCAGCTTTTACGGGATGCCTTTCCTTCGATATCGCGTAGGCGACCTTATTAGAATCGTAGCCCTGGAGGATACAGAAACAGGCATTAAGCTCCCTCAAATGCTATTTGATAGCCGCGCAGATGATCTTATTGATATTGCTAGCTTTCCCAGATTGGATGAGAAAACAATATGGCAGGCTATTGTTAATACGGGAATCAAGTATGAGGACTGGTCAGCACGCAAGGAATATGAACAGAATAATCCTGTTATACGTCTTTATATTGAACCTAAAGAGGAAATACAGACCGAAGAGCTAGAAAGGCTGATACACCAGGAACTGAGGACCATTCATAAAGACTACAAAGACCTGGAAGACATGCTCGGTATCCGACCACTAAGGGTGAATCCTCTATCTGCCGGAAGTTTCCAGAGATATCGTGAAGAACGGCAAAAGGCTGGAGCTGACCTGGCTCACTTGAAGCCACCCCATATGAATGCTCCTGACAGTATTATCGAAGCCTTGCTCAGATTGAGTTAAATTCTGCCTTAGAGAGAAGTATGAACGCCTATTTACTATCACCATTGGTATTGACAATTTTCAGCCTTATGGTGATCGTAATTGTGATCAAAGGGCATTTTTATAGCTATATTCACCGTCTCTTTTCTCTTTATCTTCTGGCATTAGCAATCTGGGGCATTCTTATTTTTGGCATGCGGACAAGTCCAGACACCGGACACGCCCTTTACTGGCACAGATTGCTTACCTCAATTGGGCCATTTGTACCGGTATTGCAGTATCACTTCTCAGTTCAGTACACTGGTGTAAGAGTAAATAATTGGCGTCTCCCTCTATTCTATATCATCTGCATCCTTCTCGTCCCCCCGGCTCTTACAGGTTTCATATTCAGCGACATGCAGATAAAACCGTATGGCTATGCTCCTGTCTTAGGCCCGCTCGCTCCTTTCTGGCTGCTCTACCTCTATACATTGATCATTATGGCACTCATAAACTTCATCAAAACATGGAGAACCTCTTTCAACGCCGAGCAAAGAAACCGCGCTGCCTATATAAGTATCGGGATTATCTGCGCCTTCATCGGGGGATTTTTTGATATTTTACCAGCAGTGGGGCTGCCATTATACCCAGGCTTTGTTATCGGTACTATAATTTTCTGTCTTCTTACTGCAATAGCCATTTTGAAACATAACCTCCTCGACATACAGGTTGTATTTCGAAAAAGCGCAGCGTATATCCTGACCAGCGCTCTGATTGCTATTCCAATCATGGGCTTATTTTTTATAGTCACCAAAATCTTTGAACAAGTGAGCTTATCATTCTGGGGGTATCTACTTCTGCTCATCGCATCGGCCATTTTCTTACCGCTATTGTGGCGCGCAATCCAACAAAAAATCGATAAATGGTTTTACCGTGACAGATATAATTATCTCAAGGCGCTGGAGACATTTAGTCAAGATACCCAAAGCTTTACAGACCCATCGAGTCTAGCATCTAACATGCTCGATCTCATAACCGGGGCATTACGTACTTCGAGCGCTCATCTTTTGCTGTGCCATTCCGATAACGGAGAATTTGTAACTGTAGCTAACGCTGAAACAGGCGATCACACATCTCCATTATCAATACATGCAAAAAGTCCCCTAGTCAAATGGCTGGAGCGCTCAGGACTGATGCTGGCCTATAAAGATATCGACACTATCCCGCAACTGCAATCGGTCATCTATAATGAGAAACAGAGGTTACAGCATATCGGCGCAGAGCTTATTGTTCCGCTAAGAACGCACGGTGGACATTTATCCGGATTACTAATATTAGGACAAAAACTATCAGAACAACCATACAATATCGAGGACAAGCAGCTCGTTACCGCAATAAGTAATCAAATGGCAGATAAATTGGATAATCTGCATCTGTACCAGGAGACTCTGAGAGGAAGAGAAAAACTGCAAACATGGTTAGACAACATGAATGATTGCGTTATGATCGTGAGTCCGGACTACGAGATAGAGTTTATGAACAAGGCAGGTATGGAAAAACTTGGTGGCAAACTCGGTGAGCTATGTTGGGGCGTTCTAGGAAGAGATACCTATTGTTCCAATTGTCCCATAGGGAGATATGATCTCTATAATTGTAAAGAGAGCATTAGCTCTATTAATACTGTTGCGGGTACGTATTATGAAGTTTCAATCTCCCCACTTTTGAAACTTGATGGTGGCATATCCGTTATCGAAGTATTCAGGGACATTAATGATCGTAGGAGATTAGAGCAGGAACTACGTGAGAGTGAACAGATGTATCGGTCTCTATTCAGTGGTGTGGGTGACCACATCTTTGTGCTGGATCGCAATTTAAGGTATATGATGGTAAATGAGAGCGCGCTTACAGCAGGTGGCTTCACATTGGAAGACGTCATAGGTAAAGGGCCACGTGAAATTTTTCCAGAGGATGCTGAGTTCTACCTATCGATATACCGTCGTGCCTTTGAGACAGGGGAACACATTCAATATGAGCGAGAACTCAAGCTTCCTGATGGGCTACATTGGTTCTCCGTAACCTTGAGCCCTGTAAAGGACTCAAGAGGCTCAATGATAGCGTTGACTGGCATAAGCAGAGACATTACTGAGCACAAGCATGCTGGTGAGGAATTGAGAAATTCACAGGAGCAGTTACGCAGTCTGACCACATACTTACAAACTGTGAGGGAAGAGGAGAGAAAGACCATCGCACGTGAGATCCACGATGAGCTGGGGCAGACGCTTACAGCTTTAAAGATGGACCTGGTCTGGTTGGGCAGGAGGTTGCCTGAAGAGCAGGAATCCTTGCTCCGGAAAGTAAAATCGATGTTAGAGCTGGTTGATGAGGATATCAAGGTGGTAAAAAGGATTTCAACAGAGTTGAGACCGGGATTACTGGACGACCTTGGCCTGATATCAGCAATTGAATGGCAGGTTGGGGAGTTTCAAAACCATACAGGGATTGAGTGTAGAGTATCCATTGAACCCAATGATATAGTTATCAATCAGGAAGTCTCTATCACAATTTTCCGTATACTTCAAGAGACATTAACAAACGTCGCTCGCCATTCAGATGCAACGAGGGTTAGAATAAACTTAAGAAAAAAAGATAGCAGGTTGGTGTTGAAAGTTAGAGACAATGGTAAAGGAATCACGATAGAGCAGATTTCCAGTCCTAAGTCACTTGGGCTACTAGGAATGCGGGAACGTGCATATTCCCTGGGGGGTGATGTTAAAATCAGCGGGATGCCCGGAAAGGCGACCAATGTGACCGTAACTATTCCGGTTAATGAGGAGTTCAGTGTTAAAAATACTGGTAGCTGATGATCACCCTGTTGTTCGTCAAGGTCTGAAGCAGATTATAGCTGACACTGATGACATGGTCGTGGCAGGTGAAGCAAGCAGTGGGCAGGAGGTGCTGGACGAAATTTGGAAGGGTGAGTACGATGTAGTTTTGTTAGACATAACAATGCCGGGCATAAGTGGGCTAGATGTTTTGAAGCGATCAAAGAATATGAGGCCAAAGGTTGCCTTCTTGGTATTGAGCATGCATCCAGAGGATCAGTATGCGACGCGGGCTTTAAGGTCAGGTGCTTCTGGATATTTAACAAAAGATAGTGCGCCGGATGAATTGATAGCGGCTATACGGAAGGTATCGGAAGGGGGGAAATATGTCACTCTTTCAATGGCTGAAAGATTAGCCCTTGAGTTAGAGAATGATTTAGAGAGGCCGCTTCATGAGGTTCTTTCGGATCGTGAGTACAGAATAATGTGTATGATTGGCAATGGCATGACGATAAGGGAGATTGCTTGGGAGCTGTCGCTTAGTCATAAGACAGTAAGTACTTACAGGTCACGTATTCTGGAAAAGACGAAGATGAGGAACAATGCCGAGATAATCAAATATGTTATTCAGAATCGATTGACGGATTGAGATATCATAAATCAATAGATATTAGAAGTCCGGGACATGCAATTTAGCTTTATATTGTTACAAGACTGGTTTTTTTCCTTGTTCATATAATCAATAAACCTGTCCACTATTCCTCTTAAAACTTATTACTTTGTAGTATAAATGCCTACAAATTAATACCCTTAAGTCCTACAAAAAAATCAGGCTTTGTCCTATATTTTTGTTGTGCTTTAGACTATACACTGTAAATAAGCCTAATTCAGATAATCGACAAATGGAAAAACAAGATTATGAGTGCTTTTTCCTCAATTGACTTGACTGAGTACATGAAAATGTATGGATATATTTTCAAGCTCTATAAAAATTGTAGTGATAGATCACTCTCACCATGCTCGTTAGAAATTACGATACTCCTTAAATTATAAATAGTTAAGAAGATATTATGGAAAAATGATTTATCAGAATAATCGAATAATTATCTCATTTTTGTATTATCTCATACAAGTTGCTACTGGCTAAAACTATATGTAATTAACCCTTAATGAAAGGGCCTGCCAATTGATTAATGTGGCCACTAATACGGACGAGTACAGTCCGTTCGCTTTATTAAGCAACACGAGGTTTAACCATTTTGTGAAATTGATTAAATAAAAGAGGATAAATCGAGACGTGAAGATAAAGGACATCTCCATAATGTCATTCGCGAACCCTATCGCTGTGTCTGACTTACAAGGTAATGTAATCTACGTGAACAACTTTTTTCTCGGCCTGTGGGGATACGATGATGACAACGAAGTTCTGGGCAGACGATTAAAAGATTATTGGCAGATTAAAGAGCAAAGCAAAGATATAACGAGAGCAATTGTCCGGAAAGGGAGTTGGTTGGGGAAACTATCGGCCAAGAGAAAAGACGGTTCAACATTTGATGTACAGTTATGTGCAAATACGATTAGTGACGAGTATAGCAAACCTATCTGCATACTGGCTTCTTTCACTGACGCCAACGAGGACAATCAGGTGGAAATGCAATATCGAAGCCTGCTCGATCAACTAGAGGAAAAGACTAAACAGCTGGAACAGATCATCTATACGACCTCACACGACTTGCGATCGCCGCTTATTAATATTCACGGATTTACCAAAGAATTAGAGGAAAGTTTTCAACAGTTGCGTTCCATCTTAAATAGTGGAGATGTTACCGCTAAGGTGAAAGAGAAACTTATTCCTATTTTAAGTAGAGATATTCCGCGTGCATTGGAACATATCATTAAAAGCATATCTAGGATAGATATCCTCCTTTCAGGGGTTCTAAAAATTTCACGTCTGGGTCGCTATGAACTTACTATCAAACCACTGGATATGAATAAGCTCATCTCCGATGTCGTTTCCAACTTCAAGTTTCACATTAAGGAGGCAAATATAGGCCTTGAGATTGAAAAATTGCCTCCAGGCTTTGGTGACGAAACATTCATAAACCGCGTTTTTTCCAATCTGCTGAGTAATGCACTGAAATCTCTCGACGCTAATCGCGCCGGTATTATTAAAATTTCAGGAAAACAAGAAGGAGGACAAGCAATATATTGCGTAGAGGATAATGGGATTGGCATTGCACCTGAGAACCAGAATAAGATTTTTGATATATTCTACCGCCTTGATCCAGATTCAACTGCTGGAGAAGGTCTGGGGCTTACAATCGTGAAGAATATCTTAAGCAGACATGGTGGGAAAGTATGGATCGAATCTGAACTAGACAAAGGGAGTAAGTTTTTCGTTTCCTTACCAACTCAGAGTACATAGAGAAGGAGCTCGGAGTAATGAAAAATGATGTAATAATAATTGTCGGAGAGGATGATGAGGGACACGCATCTCTGATCATGAAAAACCTAAGACGAACTGGCATCTCCAATCAGGTGCTTCACTTCAGAGATGGGCAAGAAATTCTGAACTACCTGCTCAGGGAAAATTCTCAATCACAAATTGTATTAGATGGTAGTTATGTATTGCTGTTAGACATCCGTATGCCAAAAGTTGATGGAATTCGGGT
Organism: uncultured Dehalococcoidales bacterium; assembly: GCA_964596125.1. Classification (GTDB taxonomy): domain Bacteria; phylum Chloroflexota; class Dehalococcoidia; order GIF9; family UBA5629; genus CAZQRP01. The sequence goes on from CAZQRP010000009.1 coordinate 7,937, forward strand.
TTTACAACAACTAAAACAGAACCCAAAACTACGTTCCATGCCAGTCATTATGGTTACTACGACAGATGATCCACTCGAAATCAAAAATTGTTATGAGCTAGGTTGTAGCAGTTATATCACCAAGCCAGTCAATTACGATAAATTTGTTGATATCATTCAAAAATTGGGGCTTTTCCTCATGGCAATGGAAGTGCCCGAGATGAACGGGAGTTAAAAAATTAAACAAACTCCTTGGCGGAAAAAAAGCCTAAAATTGTTAATAATCTGTAATAGTCTAGACTTTAGTCAACATAGTTAGTTATTAAGGAATATCATTTATGCAAATTCAATAGCTACTGAAAACAATATTCTACAGAAATACAAGAAAAGCACGAAACACTAATATGTCTGGAACGTAGTGGTGCTTGACCTGACCCCAATAGTAATACCACTTGTTAAGTAGTTGCCACAGTTAATATAGCCGCCGGTGCCGGCGGATGACAGTTCAGAGAACTGTGTGGGCGTACCCGATTACATTCTTTTTGCCATTGTTCTATCAAGACCTTCGCTTCCTCAAGTGTAGTAAAGATCTCCCTGTTGAGCAATTCATCTCGCAGCTTACCATTAAATGATTCGATATAACCATTCTCTCATGGACTACCCGGTTCAATAAACAGCCCATCGGACCTTTAAGCTGCCGCCTACACGGGCGGAACAGCGCCAGCTCAGTTGCTACCTCCACCAGCAGTACATATCCAAAACAATGAGGACCAAACAAAATATCACGGCTCATTAATGTATTAAAATCCAAATTGAATATAGTTACCGGTATTGAGCCGATAGCTATCTGCATATGTAACATTTGATTAAAATCACAATCATAGACCCGTCCGTCATAGCCTATGCTGATATGAGAACGGCATACCAATGCTTGCATGGCTGACTGACTAAATGCACTCACCAACATTTCCATATACGCATTATACGTTCTGTCCCGCTCAAGCTGCGCCCGGAATCGATTAATCGGTACATTTGTAACTGTGTAGAGCTTATTGAAGACCAGCCCATATTCTGAAAACAACGTCTGCTTATAATTAGCTTCTAAATTTTCCCGGTCGGCAGGAAGCAAAGGGCCATTGGTATTATGAACCAGGTTTAAAATTAATCCGGTGCCGTCTTCTCCATACCCCTCTTTATTGAGTAAACGTATCCCTTCAATGCTCTTCTTGAATACTCCCGGGCCCCGCTGCAGGTCGGTAAAACGCTCGTCACAGGAAGGCAATGAAGCGATGATTTCTACCTGATTTCCAGCAAAAAATTCAGGTAAGTACTTTTTAAACTGGCCGGTTTGCGGATTTCCATCGAAGATAACAGTCAGGTTATGGCGAACCATCACATGCTTTTTTAACTTTCTCGCCTCGGTGATGAAATAATCGAAGTCCGGATTAAGTTCCGGTGCCCCACCGGTAATATCAAGGTTCCTGCAACTATCATGCTGGGAAAGTATGTCCAGGCAGCGATCAATGCTGTCACGGCTCATTTGCTCTGTCCGCCTGGGTGATGCATCCACATAACAATGACTACAAGCCTGGTTGCATAATCGTGTAATATTCACAAAAATAGTCTCAATTGAGATAGGATCAGCCGTCAGCTTAAACTTCTCTAATAAAGCGTAGAAATTATGGGAAATGGTATCTTCCTTGAAAGACTGTACATCAGGTAATTCCATAGCACTACGTCCCCAATGTTTCTATGCCAGGTTATAGACCAATGTTTCGCACGAAATCACCAACCGGATGGCTTTTGTGACCGGTTGCCCGCTTCGACCAATGGCGAAGGTCTTCTTCAGTGTCAATATCAATGAGAGGTATAAGTGAGCTTACAGTAAGACCCGAACTCTGGATGATACTCATTGTCTGCTCAGTGACCTTCTGCGTACTCCATGCGATATCAGTAAAAAGTTTGTAGTGCATCCGTTTCATTCCGATCAAGTAATACCCGCCATCCCTGGAAGGTCCAATAACCACATCACAGGCATCAAGCGCATCAATGGCGTCATCTATAACAGTTGAACACAGGTCTGGTACATCACTTGCTAAAACAATTGCCTTTTGTGCGCCGTGACTAAACATTGTGCTGAAAGCACATTCTAATACTTCCCCAATAGTACCTTCAACCTGAGGTATAAAATAAAATTTTGAGCCGATCCAACGTTTTACTTTTTGCATTTCTTCTTTACTTGAATAAAAAACATATCTTCGTACTTTTTGGCGTAGGCGAACGATCTCCTGAAACGTATTTTCAGCACATAATCTATAGAAATCCGTTGCTAGCTGCTCGCCCAGCGACATTGCAAGTCGAGTCTTTACCTTTCCAGAACTGGGAAATCGAACCAGAATACCCAGGGATAACTCTATTACCTTTTTACTCCTTCTCTCATAACTCCTGGCAAGCTGTTCTGGTTTCACACCCATAAGGTATTGCAGCGTATACAGACCATTATACAGTTGTTGCTTTATGATTCCATTTTGTAGGAACCTCCGTGCCGATGTTGTTACAGCTTCTGGGAATCTGTATATTTTAGTTCGTTTTCGAGCCGCCTGAACCAAAGCCAGGTCTTCGAATAACCGCCAGTCAGGAAAACCACCCAATGATTTGAAAAAACTATTACGTATCACGATACATTGGTCGCCAAAGCGTGTAAAAGCGAAATCAAGTTGCGAGGGTTTGGAATAGAGATTAAGCAGCCAATGCTTTACATCAAATGTTAACTGAAAGGTGCCAATTTGGACATGATCATCTTCAAAAATGCTGTCCAGTTGTTCAAAGGCGTCCCGTGGTAATTCAGTATCGGCATGCAGGAAAAGTAGTATCTCCCCGGAAGCAAGGCCAACTCCAGCATTACACTGTATCCCCCGTCCCGGTTCAGAATTGCATACAATAGCTCCTTCTTTCTCTGCAATTTGAATGGTACTATCCCGGCTACCACCGTCAGCAACAATTATTTCGGCAGCCGGCGCAATAGCACGTATATCAGCAATGCATCTGTGCATAGTTGCCTCTTCATTTAATGTTGGGATAATAACAGAAAATGTTGCTTTCATAGCTGCTATAGTTCTATAAGTAACAGTATAACACGATAAAAAAGGATACTATGAGCTTGCCCTTACCTGTGCTATAAAAATAACAGGCCACGAGACCATTGACATGCCATCTTACAATGGTATACTGCACAAAAAAGGAGGTGGATTGGGATACCGGATATACAACAGTAAAGCAATAGATAAACCGGTCTATAAACTCATAAGAAAAAGGTGGCAAGGTCGTGAATCGTAATAATAATCACGAAAAAAGTAATGGGGTGGTCAGCAAATGTTAAAACTTCACCATGTAGGCATTGCCGTAGACAATATTCATGAAGCACTAAAGGTGTATAGCAGTATCCCCGGTTTCAGGGTCAGGCCCCCTGGCATCAGAGAAGTAGCGGAATTTGGTGTTCACTCCGCAGTAATTACTACTGAAGATACATCCAACGCGCTCATCGAACTAGTAGAACCTATGGATAACGAAGCCCGCTATGGAAAAACGGCAAGACAGTTTTTAAACGAGCGTGGAGAAGGACTCTTTTATTTTACTATGTTTACCGACAATTTCGATAGTGACCTCAAAGCGTTTGAGGAAAAGGGGTTTTCTTTGATTGTGGAGGAGTACAAAACTTTGTTTTCCGGGTATACGGCCAGGTTAGCCTGGCTAAAACCCGAGGAGACCCGTGGAGCCTGGATTACCCTGGCTGACGCAAGAAGCATCCCGCAGTCCCGGGGAGGACTGGCACCTTAGCAGATTTATAGTGCAGGTATGAAGAAAGCGGAGTTGACATAGATACAGGTCAGGATGTAGACGGGGCTGATTGATTCTGCTGCGGATTGCATCCGGGTGTATAAACCACGGATTTAGCAATCCTTTCTGGCAAGGAGAGAAACAGTACTACTACTCCACGCTACAGGCGCACGTGTATCCGCCTGAGGGTACAATAGTGTTTTTCGGCCTATCTCGCTCACTATCAGGTTAACTTAATGCCCAGAATTTCCCTGGCCTCATCAGGTGTTGCTATGTCCCTTCCGAGTGCCTGTGCAATTTGAACCACTTTTTCTACAGCATCCCAGGGACTTCTAATGAACTCGTCCTTATGTGGCCATACCCAGAACTGATCCTCTATCCCGACACGCACAAGGTCGACACCAAGCATTATTCCCAGTACGGTTAATGGCAGCCAGTTCCTGCCTCCGGTGTGAATCCCGATAGTGCAGTCCGGTACCGTCGTCTTTACCAGTTCTAGACTATTGATCAGGTTCAGAAAGGACATCGGATCGGCAAACGATCTATTTACACCGTGCTTTCCTTCCTGTATATTCAGGTGAGGACGTGTCTTCATCACGCCAGCGTTTATAATGTTGTCCCTGAACCAGGCAAGGTGGTCTATGTGTAAAGCAATTAAAGGCTTGGCATTGTTTTCCTCAAGGTAGGATATACCCTCCCTGAGGGCTTCGGGTGAAAACCAGGCAGACAGCAGACCCTTCCTCGACTTGGGATAGACCCAGGTTGGAATAACATGGCCTTGTATGAACTTATTTCCCTTGCCGATATCGAGCAACTCTTGCGTACCGGTAATGAAGTCCACATCCGCCAGGTCTTCCCAATCCTTCGGGTGTCAGGCATGATTCAGCGTCACAATATCGCCTTCTTCGAAGACTTTATCAAGTACCTGTACCACCAGTTCAATTTCCCTGGCAAAAGAGACCTCATGGTTATACTGAGCGGATGGGTCCCGGGGATGAGTGTGGACAGCGGCAGCCCCGGCCTTTACACATTTGCTAAGTGCGAAAGCCTGTTCCTCTATTGACCACGGAGGCATATTTTTAATACCGAAATGCTCCCACAATAATCCAGGATAATGGCCCGGACAGGCAGCTTCAATTATCAGCTTCTTATTCATCGTTGGAATTTTAGCCTCGTTTAGTACCCTGTCCATAAAGCCGCGCATTTCATTTTCTACATCCGTACGCCCGAAAGCTGTTAATTCTTTTGAACTCACCTCTTTAGACATCTTTATCCCCCTTTCGCGACCTGTAATTTCAGATATTTAGTTTCCTGACAAACACAAATAGCTATATAAAAATGTCGGTCTCGTTCTGGTAACCGGTTAGTTACCTACCTTACTGTGCCTCAATGCTCTCCTACCGTACTATAGTGATGAGACCATGAACAGCTTCATTACCGGTCCTCAACGAACCGGTCATTATATAGCACCGGATCCTCTTAGTCTATCTATCTCTTGGTCAGTTATTCCCAGCATTTCCTTGAGAACACTCTCTGTATGCTCTCCCAGGTCCGGACAAGCCAGCTCCACTTTAGAGACAGTCCGCGAATATTTGATTGGTGTATTCACCACCTTGAAATTGCCCGCTTCCGGATGATGCACGTCAACGATCATCTCCCGGTGAGCCACCTGTGGATCAACCGCCACCTGATTAATACTATTAACCGGTCCACATGGAATGCTTACTGCCTCGAACTCTTTGACCCACTCGTCGGTTGTCCTGGATTTCATTGCCTCATTCAAGAGCGGTTCCAGTTCGTTATAATTTTGCGTACGCTGCCAACCAGTTTGAAACCTTTCGTCATCCACAAGGTCCAAACGCTCAATCGTGGCGCAAAAAAGTGGCCATTGGTCTTGAACTCCACCCATCGTGGCGACCGCAATGTAGCCATCCCCGGTCGGGAAAACCTGAAAAGGAGTAAACACCGGATGCCTTGTGCCTAAGGCATGAGGTACTTCCCCGGTAGCAAAGTAGCGGACGAAAGCATTCTCCTGGATAGCCACCTGGCAGTCCAGCATACTTATATCAATCATCTGCCCTTCACCACTCGTATGGCGCTCTTGCAGAGCAGCCAGTATTGCGATAGCTAAGAATTGACCGGCGGCGATATCACCCAATGATACTCCCGGTCGCACTGGAGGACCGTTTGGTTCACCGGTGATACTTAAAATTCCCCCCATTGCCTGGACAATGACATCAAAAGCCGGTTTGTTGGCATAAGGTCCGGTCTGACCAAAGCCGGAGCACGCAGCATAGATAAGCTGAGGATTACGTTCCTTTATCGTATCGTAGCCCAGACCCAGTTTTTCCATCGTTCCAGGCACGAAATTCTGGACTAAAACGTCAACCTTCTCCACCAGCTTTAGGAATATATCCTTACCGTGATCAGAAGCCAGGTTTAGAGTAATGCTCTTTTTACCACGGTTAAGGCTGAGGAAGTACGTGCTCAATCCACGGACAACCGGTCCGTTACCTCTGCCAATATCACCTACCCCCGGTCTCTCAACCTTGATTACCTCAGCCCCCAGATCGCCAAGTACCATGGTAGCGAAAGGACCGGATAATACCCAGGTCAGGTCCAGTATTTTAATTCCTTCAAGCGGTCCGGGAATGTTCAACCTCCTGTAGACGGACTTTGTCAGGCTAGCTTAAGGTGATATCCTCAGACCATACTTCAATAATGATGTAGTATGTATGGCATATCATATGTGAAAATTCCCTGATCATAGAATGATACTTCAGTTATTTATTATAATAGATGCTATGCTTTCCTTTGCATAACCTGTTACCTTGTGATCAGTTGAGTTTAGTACCCGCTATAGGTTTTGTCAATACGTTGTCACGGTATGACCAATTTAAGTGATATCACCACCCCGCATTTCCAGACATCCCGTTCTTCACTCACCGATCGCTTTTATTATTACTCTTTTTTTTCTTTGACCATCAAACTCAGCATAGTAAATCTGCTGCCACGGGCCGAGATCCAACTTTCCATCGGTGATCGGTACGATGACTTCATGATGTACCAATAAGCTTTTTAAATGAGCATCAGCGTTTGATTCACCTGTCGCATGGTGTCTGTAGTCCGGCCTGTAAGGGGCAAGTCGCTCTACCCATTCATCAATATCAGCTATTATCCCCTCTTCAGCATCGTTAACATACACACCAGCGGTAATATGCATGGCTGAGACCAGCACAAAACCTTCGGCAATGCCACTTCGCTGTACCAGGCGCTCAACTTTATCGGTAATGTTAATGAATTGGCGATGTTCTTGTGTGCTGAACCATAAATATTCCGTATCAGACTTCATGGCCTACCTCCTGAAATATTTTGATTCGGTAGCTGGTGAACTCCATTATGGACGGATTTCATACTCTCATCAGCTTTCTAACACGATCTGTAATCAAGATTGTACTCCGATGGCATCGGATAAGGAAGCCCACATTCCATAACGTTTAAACCGGACTTTCTATATCAAACTGGAGATACAGGCGTTTCTGCCGCAAGTTGAAATGGAAAATCTCGGTTAGGATTACCAGAGTCCTACACCGCATTATGATAGAATGAGGCTGGTCTGATATAGCTCGGGGGAGGTTTTACCATGATAGAAAAGACAAATGATATATCTCGCGCAATCGAAGGTCTATTCCTGCTTGTAGGTCATGAGGAAATTAAAGGATGTGTTCACTGGGTGGATGAGCTTGAGAGAAGAGGAATACCGGCTATAGTCGACGTAGAGGAGCAGATGATAGATAAGCATCCCGAGGTGACTAAAACTATCTCAGATAGAGGTTTTGAAATCAGCAGTGGTATTCCAGGCCCACTATGGGACAAACCGTATGAATATCAGTATGAAGAAATCAAGCGTTGTAGTGAAAAAATACGGTCCTGTACAAAAAAGCCGATGCGTAAAATAAGCTCCAAGTACTTTTCTTATAATGAAAATACGTTAAAAGCGGCAGATAAACTGGGGATACCTTTTGTTACTGCACGAGGCACTGCCGGAGCCAGGGCTGTAATTTATAAACCAAATGAATACAATGTAAAGATACTATCTGTAAGCAATGTGCCATCAAAACAGTTGGGCACCGGTTCGTTATGTGACATTTCACTATGGTCACGAGGTGAAACACCGGATGACTTCAAGAAAGTTCTTTTCGATTTAACTATTGACAGGGTAATACTGGTAGCTCACGCACATCTCAGCGGACTGAAACTGCACTGGTGGAATGTGTACCAGGACTTTTTCAATGCCGACATCATAAAATGGAAATCACTGGATGAATTTGCCACTAATCCCACCGAATTACCGTATAAAGAAATACCAGTAAACCGCGAGGTGCAATATACTACACCGAAGCCAAAAATCCCTCTGGAACAGGAACAGGACTTTCCATTCTAGAAACCAGATCCACATTCATCTTGACATAGTCATTTCTCTATGGTAGTATCTGCCGATAAATACATCGTTATACTATGCACGATAATTGCGGGAGTAGGATAAATCCTTAACAAGCTGCGAGTGGAATAGTATGCAGCAAAAAGGAAAAACGAAGTACAGACAGCTTGACACAGGCTATAAATTTCCAACTGCAAGACACAAATTAAGTTCGTCGACAGTTGTCACCTACCTCCGAGCAGTTGAGGAAAATAATACGCTGTACCAGGGTACTGGACTGGTCCCGCCAACCGCAGTAGCTGCACTCACATTCGCAACGTTCTCACAGGGTGTTTCATTCCCCCCGGGAGCTATTCACGCTTTTCAAAAGATAGAATTCAAAGACATAGTAAGCACACAAGATACAATTGTCTGCCAGGCCAGAGTAAGTCGAAGTCAGAAAAGGGGCCAAATGCACCTGTTGACTATCGATCTTCAAGTCTTCAATCAAAACCACAAGGAAGTATTAACCGGTGAACTGGGAGTCATATTGCCGGAGCAGGACCAAGATAAGGGAAGCTAAATCAGATGGAGATGGGACTGCAATTATCCGAACTCAACAAAGGAATGAGCTTGCCGCCACTAAAGAAAGTTATTACGCAGGAGAATATCAATCTTTACGCCGAGGCAAGCAAAGACTTCAATCCTATCCACATAGACCCGGAGTTTGCCAGAAAAACGCCGTTTGGCGGCACCATCGCTCACGGGATGTTGATTTTATCCTATGTCTCACAAATGATGACAGAAGCTTTTGGGCGGTGCTGGCTTTCCGGTGGTACGCTCGATATACGGTTCAAAGCCCCCGCACGTCCAGGTGATACCATAACAGTAAGCGGCACAATAAACGATATTGAAAAAAGCGAACGACAGACCCTGATAAATTGTGAGGTTGCCTGCATAAACCAAAACGGCGAACGGGTAATACTGGGAGAAACAAAAGTGAGAGTCGAAACCAATGAAAATAGCTGTTGACGGTATGGGTGGCGACTATGCCCCGGAAGAAATTGTGAAAGGCGCCGTCAACGCTGCCAGAGAATATGGTATCGCTATGACGCTCGTCGGGCCAACGGTAGGTATTGAGAAAGAGCTGGCCAAATATGATTGCTCGGGTATTAGTATCGAAATTGTTCACACCGACGAGTACCTTGTGGAAGGTGAACACCCTGCATTTGCTCTACGTAAAAAACGAAATGCATCAATAGCCGTAGCCACCAAATTAGTGAAAGAGGGAAAAGCAGATGCCGTTGTGAGTGCCGGGCCGACTGGTGGTGTAGTGGCCTCTGCACTACAGTTCCTGGGCACGATAGAAGAAATATCTCGACCAGTTGTTGGCGGTGCTTTTTTGGGTTTCGTACCAAATACTGTCATAATGGACCTTGGTGGAAATGTAGACTGCAAACCTGAACAACTTGTTGATTTCGCTATTGTAGGCACTGTGTTCGCTAAAAAAATGTTAAATATCCAAAATCCCTCTGTTGCTCTCCTCAGCATCGGCGCAGAGGAAGGAAAAGGTAATGAACAGGTAAGAGACAGCTATCCGCTTTTTCAAAAAAGCGGGCTTAATTTCATTGGAAATGTAGAAGGGTATGATATAGTATCCGGACGGGCAAATGTTATCATTTGTGACGGCTTTGTGGGCAATGTCGTTATTAAATTTTGCGAGGGTTTGGGAAAAACCATCTGCCAGTGGTTGGAAAACAACCTCAGTGGAAAACTCCCGGAAAGCGATGTAAAAAGCATAGTTGATAACCTGTGGCTCACCACCAATTTTGCCGAAGCAAACGGCGGAGGTCCTTTGTGGGCAGTAAACGGAGTGGCATGTGTAGCTCATGGTCGCAGCAGGTCTCCCGAAATTGTGAGAGTGATAGAACAAGCGAAATTAGCCGTGGAACGTGATATAGTTGGTTCGCTGAAAGCTGAACTGGCGGCTGTCCGCAGTAAACTAAACAAAACCTATTGTTAACAAATATAATATTATCTACCATAATCTAAAAACGAAGGGGCTTAATATGTCGACCAACGAAACAATGTCAGTTGAAGAAACAGTAAGGAAGATTGTTGCAAAAGTACTGCACAAACCGGATTTTGACTCTGCCAGCACGTTTAAAGAACTGGATGCGGATTCTCTCGATATCGTCCAAATACTGGCGGCTGTCGAAGATACCTATGATATTGAAATAATGGATGACGACCTTGAAGAAATCACCGACCTGGCAAGTTTTATCTCATATGTCGAGGGCAAGGTAGCAGAGAAAGGATAAAGTTAACAATGGTAGATAAGCCACCTCTGGCCGGTAAAGTTGCATTGATAACCGGCGGTTCCCGGGGTATTGGCAAAGCCATAACCCTCGAACTGGCTTCACAGGGAGCCGATGTTATTATCAATTATTTCCGTAAAAAATCTGCCGCTGAAAGCACCGCCCAGGAAGCCAGTATAAAAGGTGTCACTGCACACACAATAAAAGCTAATGTCGGGGAGCTTGAGAAGATAGATAGCATGTTCGATGAGATAAAAGAGAAATTCGGCAGACTGGATATATTAGTGAATAACGCCGCCTCAGGAGTTGCCCGGCCAGCATTAGAACTCGACAGCCGGGGCTGGGAGTGGACAATGGATATTAATGCCCGGGCCTTCTTACTGTGTGCGCAGAGAGCAGTACCGTTAATGAAACACGGCGGCAAGATGGTCAGTATATCCAGCCTGGGCTCCCAAATGGTTATGCCGATTTATAGTGCGGTCGGAGTATCGAAAGCTGCCCTCGAAGCGCTTACCAGATATTTAGCCATCGAGCTGGCCCCCCGTGGAATATGTGTCAATGGCGTATCTGCTGCTGCTGTTGAAACTGAAGCATTAAAATTTTATACAGGAGATAAAGATGTGCCACAGATGGCCTGGCAGACCACGCCGGCGGGGAGAATGGTAAGACCGGAGGACATTGCTAAAGTAGTTGCGTTTCTATGCTGTGACGACTCGTTTATGATACGGGGACAGGTCATTATCATCGATGGAGGCGTGTCACTTACCCCGATGGTACCGTCAGCTAAAAATAATGCTCAAGGTGATAAAGTTGATTGATCGCAAAGTGGTAATTACGGGGCTGGGCGCTATTACTCCGTTGGGACTAACCGTGGAGGAATACTGGCAGGGACTGATTGAGGGTAGATCCGGAATCGGACCGATAACACTCTTCGACACCACCCTGCATTCGATCAAGATCGCTGCCGAGGTAAAAGGCTTTGAGCCGGAAAACTATATGTCTGGCAAACGGGCCGACCGCAGCAGCCGTTGTACCCACTTTGCCATTGCAGCATCGAAGATGGCCCTCCAATCGGCTCATATAGATATGGCTCAGGAAAAGGCGGAAACAGTAGGAGTATTGATAGCCACTACTGGAAAGCCTGACTTGCTCATGGACCAGGGAGAGATTCTAAGAAAACGCGGACCTAAAAGAATCGATCCGCTCATAATTCCGAAGATGTCAGCCAGCATGGTACCGACACAGGTTGGACTCGAGTTCGGCGCCAAAGGGCCAAACACCAGCATTAACAGTGCCTGCGGCAGCGGCAGCGATGCACTGGGAACAGCCCTTGACCACATTCGCCTGGGGCATGCCGAAGTAATGATATGTGGCGGGGCCGAGGCACAGGTAACCTCATTTAGTGTAGCTGCCACAGGTATCGTGGGAGCGCTTTCCAGAAATCCCGATCCACAAAAGGCCAGCCGGCCTTTCGATAACAACCGTGATGGCTTTATATTCGGAGAGGGTGCCGGCATAATGATTCTGGAAAGCTTAGAGCATGCCCAGGCCAGGGACGCCACGATACTGGCCGAATTAGCTGGAGCCGGCTGGTCATTCGACGCGTACAGCGAAACGGCTCCCGACGCCGATCAAGAGGCAGTAGCAATGAAAATGGCACTTAAAGACGCTGGCATCACAGCGGAAGAGGTCGATTATGTAAACGCACACGGCACCAGCACCAAGCTTAATGATGCTGCGGAAACCAAAGCTATCAAGATAGTTTTTGGCGAAAGAGCTTATAAAATTCCTATCAGCTCCAACAAGTCTATGATCGGCCATCTGGCGTGTGCGGCTGGGGCTGTCGAGGCTGTAGCTGCTGTTATGACCATAATGAACGGCATCATACCTCCCACAATTAATTACGAAACTCCTGATCCCGACTGTGACCTCGATTATGTTCCTAACAAAGCTCGCCATCAAAGTGTAAACGTCTGTCTTTCAAACTCCTTTGGTATGGGCGGCCAGAATTGCAGCCTTATCATTAAGCGTTTTTCATAGGAGTGCTTTATGGACTTAAAAGACCTTGAAGGGAAGATAGCGCTGGTTACTGGTGCCTCAAGAGGCCTGGGGAAAGCCATTGCTTTAAAGCTAGCAGCCAGCGGCTCGAAGGTAGCTATTAACTACCTGTCCAGTGACGAGAGGGCCAGAAGCGTAGCTGAAGAAATCGAAGGTATGGGTGGGGAGGCTATGCTGGTCAAGGCAAATGTAGCTGATTCCGGTGCAGTCAAGAGCATGATGAGAGATATAGTCGAGAAATGGGGGAAAATAGACGTCCTGGTCAACAATGCCGGCATCGCAAAGGACAACCTTATACTTCGCATGTCCGATTCAGCATGGGATGAAGTTATCAATACCAACCTGCGTGGGGCCTACCTCTGCACTAAGTTTGCACTACGCTCTATGATGGACCAGCTCTGGGGGAGGATTATCAATATTACTTCTGTAGCCGGCCTGATCGGCAATACAGGCCAGGCAAACTACTCAGCCGCTAAAGGCGGCCTTATTGCGTTCACCAAAAGCCTGGCACGAGAAGTAGGACCACGAAATATTACGGTAAATGCTGTTGCTCCCGGATTCATCATAAGCGATATGACTGAAAATCTGCCTCAAGAAATGAAGGACCTCACTCTGTCACGTATCCCACTGAACCGTTTTGGCATACCCGATGACGTTGCCGAGCTGGTAGCGTTTCTTTCCACTGAGCGAGCGAGCTATATAACGGCACAGGTTATCTGCGTCGATGGCGGAGTAATATAACTGACAAAGAATTAAAGGGGCGGCAAATGTCACAAGTAGGCATAGTGACTGACAGTACCAATTGCTTGCCCGTGGATATACTGCAGCAATATGATATTCGTGTTGCGCCTTATCACCTGTTCATGGAGGATAAAGATTACCTGGACCAAATCGAGATTACTCCGACCGAATTCTGGAAGGTGTTTAAGGAATTAAAGACAATACCCACTACGGGCGTCCCAAGTCCCGGTCATTATACCGATATCTTTACCGAACTGGCCAAATCTACCGACAGCATTGCATGTATAACTATTTCCACGGCATTGAGTGGTGCTTACGAATCCGCAGCGGAAGCCAGGGAAATAGTTCTAGCAGAACACCCTGACCTCAAGATTGAGCTTATCGATGCTAAAACTTCTACCGGCGCACTTGGCTTCGTTACTCTGGAGGCTGCCCGTGCCGCCCGGGCAGACAAAAGATTGGATGAGGTTGTCCAGATTGCTCAAGGTCTGGTACCGAAAGTGAAATTTATTTTAGCCCTAGATACTCTAAAATATCTGATCAAGGGCGGACGAGCCCCTAAAACCGCAGTTATCGGCGAAGTACTTGGAGTAAAACCACTCATAGGTGTCGTGAAGGACACGGGGCTTGTCGACTCACTTGGCAAAGAGAGAGGAAAACAAAAAGCCATGCTGAGACTGGTCGACATGGTCAGGGAACATACCGATACTAACAAACCTCTCCATGTAAACGTGCACTACACTGATAACATGGAAGACGGCAATGAACTTAAAGAGATGGTTACTTCTCAGTATAACTGTACAGAAATCTACGTGACTGAACTCACACCGGTTATGGCGACTCACACCGGCCCAATGGTTGGACTGTCCTTCTATTCCTGATAGCAAACGCTATACAAAAAACGGTAGACTGACTTCAGTGTCCCTGTGTAGAACCTCCGGCTAGTGCCCCGTATGATGAAACCTGGCTGATATTAAAACAACAATCAGCCCATAAATTCAGTTTCAGCCTTTTCTTTCTGCTGGATAGCTGCCCGTGCTGCCACAAGTTTCGCTACGGGCACCCGGAACGGGCTGCAACTTACATAGTCAATGTTTATTCCATTGAAGAACTGAATTGATCTCGGTTCTCCTGCTTGCTCACCACACACGCCGATTTCAATGTCTTTCTTGGCACGCCGCGCCCAGAATATTGCGGTCTCCATTAACCTGCCTACACCCTTAACGTCAATTATTTCAAAGGGATTATCTTCGAGTATGCCGATCTTCAGGTACGTAGAAAGGAACTTCTTTTCGGCGTCCTCTCTGCTGAAAGAATAGACAGCCTGGGTAAGATCATTGGTGCCAAAGGAGAAGAAATCTGCTACCTCGGCGATCCTTCCAGCCCGCATGCAGGCGCGCACTGTTTCCAGCATGGTGCCAACTTTCAAGCTGGAACCTTTCAGGCAGTTCTCTTTAATCATAAGCAGTTCCTGCAATGTAATGACCTGCGGTATCATGACGGAAACATCTGCCGGCACTTCAGCCATAGCTGCTTCAATAGCTTCAACCTGCATCTTATAGATTTCAGGATTAGTTACGGCTACCCTGACACCTCTGTGGCCAAGCATAGGATTTATCTCCTTCAGCTCGGCTATCCTGTGCCGTGTCCGTGGGTCCGAAGTTTCCTCTTCAGAAGGCAGAAACTCATGGAGTGGCAGGTCGAGAAGCCTGATTACAATCGGCATCCCACTCATCTCTTTGAATATAGCCATGAAATCTTCCTTCTGTAGTTTACCCAGGCGTTCTAGTGCGGCTGCTCTCTGAGTATCAGTCTCGGCCAGTATGAATTCCCTTATAGCTGCAAGGCGTTCCGGTCCACTGAATTGGCGTTCCGTCCGACACAGTCCAATACCTTCGGCACCAAGCTTGATCGCCTGAGCCACCATTTCCGGCGTATCGGCGTTCGCTCTAATACCCAAGCGCTTAAAGCCATTAGCCCAGGTCATGAGCTCCTCAAGCTCCCCTATTAATTGACCTTCCTCCAGGGGCAGGGAACCCATATAAACATTGCCGCTGGTACCGTCTACCGTTATCTCATAACCTTTGCTGACTATCTGTCCCCCAGCCTTAAACTGTTCCAGCTTGAGGTCTATCTCAATCTCTTCGGCACCACAGATACAAGGTTTACCCATAGCCCTGGTTACTATGGCAGCATGGGAAGTAAGGCCACCCTTGGACGTTAATACGCCATCAGCGGCGGCGATTCCCTGAATATCATCGGGGCTTGTATCGGGACGAACCAGTATAACAGGTATACTCTTTGCAACCAGCGTCATTGCTTCGTCGGGGTCAAACACAACCTGTCCAGTTGCAGCACCCGGTGCTGCAGCCAGTCCACTGGCCAGTGGCTCATATGCCTCGGGAGACTTTACGTATTTATGCAGCAGTGCCTGCAGGTCCTCAACTCGCAAGCGGTCTATAGCTTCTTCAGTTGTGATAAGTCCCTCATGTACCATATCAACAACTATCTTTACGGCTGCCTGGCCGCTTCTCTTGGCAGACCTGGTCTGTAAAATATAGAGTTTTCGCGATTCAACAGTTAACTCAATATCCTGAACGTCACAATAGTGCCGTTCCAATAAGTCAGCTATTCTCTGAAGTTCGGCATAGACATCAGGCATCTGGTCTTGAAGGTCAGATATCGGGCCAGGCGTTCTCACTCCTGAAACAAGGTCTTCCCCCTGAGCCCGGCCAAGATACTCTCCAAACAGACCTTTCTGCCCCGTGCTGGGATCGCGGGTAAATACCACACCCGTCCCGGAATCTGCATCCTTATTGCCAAAGACCATGACCTGCACTATTGCAGATGTTCCCAGGCCAGAAGGGATCCTGTTCAGACGCTGATACTCCAATGCACGAGGACTGCTGCGCGAGTCAAAGACCTGTTTAATGGCTTTCTTGACCTCAGCAACATCCTTCAAGTTGAGAAGGGTATCCATCATACCGGGCATTGATACCGGGGCTGAAGAACGGACAGATAGCTGCAAATCTTTGCCCAGCCTCTTATTCACCTGCTTTTCCAGAGCAGCTATAGCGTCGTCTATCTCTAACTCAGATAAATTGCCACTTCTTTTGTATTCGTCATATGCGTCAATAGAAACGACAAATCCCGGAGGAACAGGGAGCCCAAGCTCAGTCATGATTACCAGATTAGCTCCCTTGTTGCCCAAAAGAGCTTTATCTTTTTGAGAGTCCCGAAATAAATATATGTAGGACAACGTCCCTATCATTATATGCCCATCTTCACAATATAGCTACTTTCTCTTATCCAGTTTATGCCAGGAATGAAAGCTTATAATGCTGTCGGGATCAAGTGTTGAATCCAGCACCATTGCCATAGCTTTTAAGTGATCACAGAGCCTGTCAGGGAGCAGAAAATGATCCTTCACATAAAGATGGCCCTTTTTCCCCATCAGTTCCGCTGCCCGTGAATGAGTGAGCAGGTATAAAACATTCTCTGCAGTTTCGTTTACAGTATTATGAAAGAAGCCGAACTCCTGATCACGTATCTGCTGGGTTATGCCGCCTACCGGCGTGGCAACAACAGGTTTTCCTTTCCACAATGCCTCAGTGACCGTCAGTCCGAATCCTTCTTTTGTTGAAAGCTGTAGTATTACATTACTGGCCCGCTGAATAGCGTTAATCTCAAGACTGCTGGTTGCAGGAAGACACAGAATATGGACATTCGGATCATCGCCGACTAACTGGCGTATATTAGACAGAATTATTTCCCCTTCAGGATCGTCAGCAGCAAGACCGCCTGCCAGTATCAACTGGCATTTCATACTGGATTTGACTCTTTGATACACTTCAATGGTACTATCTAGTCCTTTCCACGGATCAAACCGGCCTATCTGCGAGATGATAGGCAACTTGCGTTCTATTCCATAGGTATCAAGCACACTTTCTATCTCATTCTGGCTTAGTTCCCTGTTTTTCGGCGAGAGAGGATCGATAAAGGGAGGAATAACAAATTTAGGAAACGGCCAACGGCAGATAATGTACTGCGAGGCAGAAAAGATAGCGCCATCCAGAGGCTCAACCCAGTATTCAATGAAATACTCAAGCGCTGCGTTAGATCCCAAGGTCTCTTCATCCATATCTATATGACATCTCCACAGCCACTTACCTCTTCTACTGGCCCTTTCAGATAAACTGGGTGCCAGTCCCAGAGGTTGAGGGTCATGAACAATAACTACGTCTGCATCCCAGTCCGCTATATGACTATTACCGTTATCCTCCAGAGTTTTGAAATATACTCTTTCCATCTCGGAGGTGAAGCACCCTCCTCGACCCTGAAGAAGGTTATGAATACATTTAGTAGCTTCGTAGAATGGTTTGCTCCCCTGAATCACCTTCCATTCATTATCAACTCCAAGTTGATTCAGGAAAGGTACACTGGACAAGAGCATTTCGGCAACACCACCCCCGCTGGGAGATGAGTTTAACTCGAGTATTCTGATTCCTTCGAGCTTTTTTGCCGCTGCCAGCAATTTATCAATCCTTTGTTCTCCGACTACAGACACATATTGGTCCAGTGGAGACAATGAAAAGGGCGACCGATCAGGGCAGATGCCCTTAGTTTTGCTGTACATGGTTCCATCAGGTAACGGTACGCTGATCGCTTCCTCACAACATACACGTTCGGTCACAACTTTATCCATATTTCTATCCTCAAGCTTAAAATAATTTGGTTATGGGTTTCGTATTCGAATATAGCTTTAGTATCATATACCACCAATGAATAGTAAATAGTCCATTGGTAACATTAGACGTAGCCAAAAAGTACTGTTTCCACGAGAATATGCTTGAAGGGTTGGAACCAGGAGTACCAGTAGATCCAAATAGTTGGTTACTACATGCTTACCGGCAATTCCAGAGGTTCATCTAATATTTGTGCCGACACTCAGAATCAACGTCCACAGAGGCGCGTAATGCGAGAGAAGACTGCTCAGTACAGGACTTCCTGTAGTTATATCGCGAATAAATTCTGATTACTTCAAAGATGGCTATGGGCTAAAGATACTACTCTACAATTCCTTATATAATTGACGGTATTCCATATTGCCACATTGCTATTCCCAGGCAAGCGCAGAGCAACGCCAGAACCACTACGCTGACCAGCCAGGGATTCCAGCGTCTAAGGACTATATTGAGGCCGACGATGATAATCAATATCGGCCAAAAACGCCACAATGATTCCCAGAGACCCCAGGGCAGGACATTGAAGTTCTGAAGAAGAAATACTGCCCCGACAAACAATAGCAAGATACCAAAAACGTGCATCACTATTCCCTTTATGGCCTTCGCTCAGACACAGCTATCGTCTGGCACTCACCAGTATCATCACGCCAATGGCTATCAGAACAAGAGGCCAGAGAGTACTCCAGTTAAGCCAGTAAAAGAGTCCCAGGTTGCCCAAAAAGAATAGAATTCCAATAACAATTAGGATGATGCCAAATGTGATGACACGAGGTTTTCTCTGCGGCTTTTGCTCGGACATTATTACTTCCTCCTGGCGCCCAGTATTATCAGCGCACCGATGGCTATCACAATAAGAGGCCAGAAAGTGCTCCAGCGAAGCCATGAGAAAAGACCGAAATCACTTATTAAAAACAGTGCGCCAATAACTATGAGGATAACGCCAACAGCATTTAAACTGCGGTGACGATATTTACTCATCGCTTCGGATTTCACCCTGTCATTTGCCTGCTGCGTCTTCATATCTTCCCGAGATTTTTCCCTGTCTTCGGCGAAGGTGGAACTGATTTCACGGCCCAGTTCGCTGGCAGTCTCCTTCATTTCCTCCACATTTTCCTTAATAGTTTCCCCTGGTTCAGTGCTTTTCGAACCTTCCTGAGGAACAACAATAGCCATTATTACATAAGCCAGAAGGCCCAGGCCTTCGGCAAATATCAATAAAATAGCTATAATTCTTACAATGGTGGGGTCCCAGTCGAAGTATTCCGCGAGACCACCACACACCCCCCATATCATTCTATCGCTTCGACTTCTATACAGCCGTCTCTGCATATACCTCCTCCATAATGTTATCCAGCACTGTTGTAAATCATATAGCAAAGCGTCCTCCCATGTCTATAGCGTCAACAGACCGATATCAGAAAGGCCTGGCGCTATAGCAAGCGCAAGAAACTATAGGCGAAGAAATCCGCTGCGAGAGTTATCCACAGCACCGCAAGTCCTGCCTTACATCGCAGTAGTTCCATGATATAGTACTTCCGTAAAAGTTTGCTTACTTGAGCCCGAAGTAAAACGGACACTGCCAACTGCCGTTGAGCGATTGCAGTACCCTTGCTATATCCTGTTTTCCTATCCCGACCTAACCTGTCTCCAGCTTCAGCTCATATGCGATAGGCCTAATATCATCCCCGTTTATGAAGCTGAATACTGGCAGTTTTTCTTTCGCCATTCAATCTCCATACTCAATCATTTCCGTTGGGCTCTTATTTGATATGTATACTTCTGCCCTGTATACTTTCACCACCCTACTATTGATGCCATATGGAGTAAAAAAAGACCGTTAACTCTTGAAACAAGCATTAACACAAACTTGAGTTTAATAAGGAAGAACAATGAAAGTTACCGTCGTCTCTAGCATGTTACTACAAGGAGTGTTTCGGCCCGATATCAAGATAGAACCGAAAGGAGCCAAGACTACTTTACGAGATTTGTTAAAAGAGCTATCTAACTTATGCCAAACCATAGAGTTTATCATAAACGATGAATTAGGCGGCGATATAGATGTCATAACAATAAATGGTACAGAGCAGTACAACCTTGATATTGAATTGCATGACAGCGATGAAGTAACGGTGTTTGCTGACACGGCGCCATTAGCAGGAGGATGACAGTGCCAGCATACTGCTTGAAAAGCCAAACTAAGAGGATTGTAAGAAGCCAAATAACTGTTCAGGTACGTAACCGTTGCAATGAACATGAACTGACAGGCAGTTCACCCGTCTGACAACGCCATCCATAGGAGGAATATTTTTGGCAGCCTTTTTTCTAACAGCGTTCCAGTCATTATCTTCATGGATTGCTATAATATCGTAAAGCCCTAGTACCGCATCAACCGGTTTCATTCTCTCCATATTTACCAGACCTGAGACAACTTTTCTGGTCCAGACAACCTTCGTCTCTGTCACGGCTGGTCTTTATTCCACTGCTCAATAGATGGTAAGAACCTGGATCCATCACTGTACGTGAAAGAAATAAAGGTTTCTACCTTCCTCATCGATAAGAGACCAGATCACAGTTCTTAAAATAGTCAACCAGATTTAGAGTTTGCAGGATACAGGAAAAGCGTATCCTACATCCGGACATCTGTTCATCAACTAATAGGACTTTTTGGCTACACTCATTATTACCAATAGGCTATTTACTATCGATATGAGACATAAGATACTATAAATGGCTACATCTGATAATTCCATGGCCAGCTTAAAGATACGTAGTATAGAACGGGTATGACAGTAGAAATAAATCCACCGGATAAACCTGGCAAGCAAAAGCAGAAAATAGGGGCAAAATCAGCAGAGCTGGTCCCAGCGCTGATGCAGAGTGCCGGGATAGGGATATATATTGTACAGAATGGGACGTTTCAATATGTCGACCCTTTGTTCCAGGAAGTATCAGGCTATACGGAGAAAGAGCTACTAGGGAAATATTCTCTCAACTATGTTCATCCGGAGGACAGAGAGGTAGTAAGAAAAAAGGCGATAGAAAGCCTGAAGGGTCAAAACCTCCTCCCCTACGAATACAGGTTCATAAAGAAAAATGGCGACATAATATGGATTTTAGAAAGAGTCCTATCTACAGAATATAGAGGGAGACAAGCGGCTTTGGGCAGCTTTATGGACATCACCGAGCGCAAGCGAGCTGAGAAAAAGATCCTCCGTTTTAATGCTATACTAAAAGCACTAAAGGATATAGACCTGCTTGCCACAAGTGAAAGTGACAGGGAAGTCCTCGTCCATTATAGCTGCAATCTGCTTTCTCAGACTGGTAACTATGTCAATGTTTGGATGCTGCTGGTGGATAAGAATATGGGATTTGAATCCCTTATCAGCTCAGGCAGTAAAGAGAAGGTGTTACTCGCTGCCAGGAGCATGAAGCAATCTGGTTACCCGATGTGCGTCAACAAGGTACTGGTACATGAGAATCCTTTAATACTATGCGGCAAGCATGAGGGTCAGCACCAGGAATGCCCTCTATTTGAAGTTTGCAATACCCATGACGCTTTTATAAGCAGACTTGAAGCCAGGGACAAAATATATGGAGTGCTTGGAGCTTGCATTCAACACGATGTAGAAGTGGACGACGAAGAGACAGCGCTGTTCTCTGAAGTGACCAAGGATATTTCATTCGCTCTCAACCAAATTGAAACGGAAGAAGAGCGTAAGCGGGTAGAGCAACAACTGGACTTTATGGCTACACACGATCCTCTGACAGGCCTACCCAACCGGACGCTATTCAACGACCGCATTAACTTAGCTCTGGTACAGGCACAGCGTGCTTATAAAAAGCTGGCAGTGATGGTGCTTGACCTAGACCGATTCAAGGATATTAACGATACAATGGGACATAATGTGGGAGACCAGGTACTTAAAGCTGTCGGCGAACGGTTAATTAATATTCTCCGTAAAAGCGATACCGTCGCCCGAATGGGTGGTGACGAGTTTATAGTGTTGTTATCAAACATCGCTCGCGCTGAGGATGTTTTCGGTATTGCAGAAAAAATACTCAAGAACTTGCAAAAACCATTTATATTTAATGACCATAAACTCCACATCACTACCAGTATTGGAATTGCCACCTATCCTAACCATGGTGAAAACGTTGACACCTTGATGAAGAACGCAGATACCGCCATGTACACTGCAAAAGAAAAAGGCAGGTGCAAGTACCAACTCTTCGGGATGGAACGTGAAGAAGCATTAATGAAGTAGAAATGATGCATAGAATTAAAGACAAAAGCAAAATGAAGAAGCAACCTTTAATCAAGGCAGAGCAATTGCATCAGAGAGTATCTGAACTGGAATTGTTGGAATCCGGGCGCAAGCGGGTGGAGGCTCTCTATACTATCTCACAAATAATGCGCCCGACTCTCGGTCCTGAAGAACTGCTGAAAAAAACTATAGAGAAAACGGTTGAACTATTTTGCGCAGATATTGGGCTAATATATTTGATGGACCTGGCAGAGAAGGCTTTTATGCTAAAATCCCACGCTGGGGTGACCAGGGAAGTCATTCGCCAGATGCCACGGGTAAGGTTATCTGATGAAGAGCTCGAGAAAATACTAAACTGGCAGTCCCCGATTACTCCCCTGTCAGATATAGTTAGCAGTTCTTCCCTGAATCTGATAGCAAAAACATTAAAAAAATGCCAGGCACAGTCGTTTGTTGCTGTCCCCTTTTTAGGAAGAGGTACATTGCACGGGATAACGATTGTCGCCAACCGTACGTATCGTGAGTTCAGCACCGATGAGGTAGGTCTACTTGCAGATGTGAGCAACCAGACAGCACTAGCTGCTGAGAACTCTATGCTGTTTCAGGAGATAAATGACTTGGCCACTATCGATACTATGACTGGATTATATAACCAGCGTTATTTCCTGAAACGCCTGGAGGAGGAGGTAATCAGGAGTTCCCGCTATGGCCAGGAATGTTCCTTGATTATGCTCGATCTAGACCATTTTATGCAATATGACAATTCTTCAGGGCGGGTGGCCGGAGATGAAGTACTGAAAAAGGTAGGACGTTTGCTCCGCGATTGCGCCAGGCAGATGGATATAGTTTGCCATTACGGTAGAACGGGATTTGCCGCTATTTTACCCCAGATAGATTCCAGTGGTACCAGCATAGCGGCAGAACGGATACGCCAGACAATAGAACAAGGACTATCACCGGAAAGCAGCAGCGTCAATGTTAAGTTGACAGTCAGTTCAGGTATTGCTTCCTTTCCCAATGATGGCCCTTCAGCAGAAGGACTAATTCGCCGGGCAGATATTGCACTGGCCACGGCAAAACAGCGAGGTAGAAACCAAATCTGTCTAGCCTCTGACGCATTGAGCGAAACCGGTGAAAAGAGCAGAGCGATATGGGAAATGGCCGAATACCTGGAAGTAGCGAACGTTAACACAATATATGCCATGGCTACGGCTGTGGATTCAAGAGACAGATACACCTGTATGCACTCTCAGAATGTTGCAGAGCACGCAGCGGTCTTAGGCAAAGTGCTCTCTCTACCGAGGAAAAAGAAACAACTACTGCGATCGGCAGCACTCCTGCATGATATCGGCAAAATCGGCGTGCCTGACAGTATAATCAGAAAGCCATGCCCCCTCACGAAAACCGAATGGCAAATGATGAATAAACACGCTGTACTTGGTGCCACCATTATCAGCCATATTCCCGAGTTGGCAGACTGTTCCCTGGCTATTCGACACCACCATGAGCACTATGACGGCAGCGGATTTCCAGATGGCCTTAAAGGAAAGGAAATCCCTATCGAGGCACGTATTATTGCCGTAGCAGATGCCTATGATACTATGACCACACCCCGTTCTTATCGCCAGACAATATCGCCCGAAGAAGCGCAAAATGAACTAAAGCGTTCTGCCAATAGTTGCTTCGATCCTGCAGTTGTTTTGGCTTTCATCAATATATCCAGGTAAACAGTCCTTGCCCGAACAGTATACCTGCAAATCATTTCCCGTTAACACGCCATCCTGATCCACAGCATTTGTCAATGAATAGACAGTTAATAGTCTGCTGTCTCAATCTTTATCCAACTCCTCCAGACGATTGACAATATAACAGACCCGAAGTATGATGGTATGACGTATTTGATATTGATACGGCCTGAAAGAGACGCTCCCGGGACAGTAACAGTAAGGCGAACAGTATGAATGAAAATAGGAGGTCCCACAGAATGCCTGCCCCGACAATAGTACGAGGTGTACTCGCCCTTGTCACATTTTTTTATATCAAAAAAAAGACATGCATATATACCGGGATTGAAAGCAGCAGCTAATATGCTATTACAGTGGGGCACCATACTGATTTTTATATTTATCATAGCAGGTATGATTCCATTACTGGCTCCACAACAATCAATATTTTCATGGCCGGACAAAGAACCAGGTTCGTGTGTTATTTTGATCTGCATGATGGCCTTCGCTGGCGTTCTCTCGGTTGCCGCTAAAAACAGGTATAGTCAGTTGGAACGTTTC
Organism: uncultured Dehalococcoidales bacterium; assembly: GCA_964596125.1. Taxonomy (GTDB): domain Bacteria; phylum Chloroflexota; class Dehalococcoidia; order GIF9; family UBA5629; genus CAZQRP01. The sequence continues at coordinate 32,585 of CAZQRP010000009.1, forward strand.
ACCTATTCATCTGGTGAGCACCTTCTCCCCTCCGATCGCAGGACCAATGGCAGACAAACTGTTCCCACCTGTTAGCATAGCCCGGATCATACTATTTATAAACGAAAGGACAATAACAGGCTTTGACGTTAGACCAAATTGCAGCACTTATTATCTTCTTACTGACATTTATCGGTATCATAACCGGTGCAGTTCATCGTTTCATTCCTGCCTTACTTGGCGCCACTTTTACAGTAGTAATTGTTTTTCTTATTATTCAAAAGAACCCGGAAGCAGTCCTGACTGTTTTGAACGTTGGACAACTTGGTCAATTGAAATTCTGGATACCGGGACACGAGCATATTGAATCAACTGGCGTCAACTGGCAGACCATTATCTTTATCGGCGGCATGATGGTAATGGTAGAAGGCCTTGGAGTAGTAGGATTCTTTCGATGGTTATGTCTGCTGATAGCAAAGACAGTCAACTATAAAATAATCCCCATATTCATTGGCTTCATGTTGCTTTCGGGTTTCCTGGCAATGTTCATCGATAGCATTACGGTGTTGTTATTTTTAGCTGTAGTGACTATCGAGCTGGCTCATTTACTTAAATTCGATCCTGTACCAATGATAATTGCCGAAATTTTTGCTTCCAACGTTGGAGGTAGTGCTACTATGTCCGGTGATCCCCCCAATATCATTATTGGTACCGCCCTTGGCCATACCTTTACTGACTTTGCAGCCAATACCGGCCCCATTGCCTGGTTAGGGATGCTTTTAACTCTGGGATTCTTCTATTTTTGCTTCCGCAAGATCCTTACTTCCCCCCACAAAAATACGGATACCATCCCTGATAGCTATCCAGAACCTGATGAAGCTATTGTGAACTATCATCTGTTTATCATCCAGGCTGCCATTTTCATTCTGGTGATACTTCTGCTGGTCACCCATGCGCAAACCGGAATATCAGTAGCTTTAATCGGTTGTATTGCTGCCTTCCTTACCTTATTAGCCTCAGGCAAGAGATCTCTGCACCTGATTACGGGAGTGGACTGGCGTACTCTGCTTTTCTTCATCGGCTTATTTATCTGCGTCGGAGGACTGGAGGAAACAGGGGTACTTAAAATATTGGCTGAATATATCAGACAGCTATCTAAAGGAAACACCCTGGTGATAATACCTCTTATACTTTGGGTGTCAGCATTCGCTTCTGCCATAGTTGATAATATTCCTTTTGCAGCGACTATGGTACCCGTGATAATGAGTCTCTCAGAGACAACAGGGATAAGTCTGCCGACCTTAAGCTGGACTTTAGCACTGGGCACGGATATCGGTGGAAATGCTACGCCTATCGGAGCTTCGGCCAATGTGGTAGGAACTGCCATAGCTGAGCGAGAGGGTTACCCCATAAGCTGGGGCAGATTCTGCAGGTACGCCATCCCCGGTACGATTATGGTACTTGCCCTGTGCTGGCTGCTGCTGGTTGCACGATATGCTTGATGATTTGGAAATAAACGTTAAATCGTCTATAGTAACTCATAATTACAACGCGGGAGGTTGATAATGTTAGTGAAGCACATAATGACAGAAAAGGTAATCACAATACCGAGTGATACCCCCATTCCTGAGGTAAAAAAAATTATGAAGGAAAATAAGATCCGACGCTTGCCCGTAGTAGATGACGGAAAGCTGGTGGGTCTCATCACCGAAGATGGCCTAGAACGTGTTTCCCATACAGCCACTGCGCCCACTGTTTGGCAGGTTGCCTGGTTGATTCACAAGACAACGTTAAAAGATATCATGAAGAAAGAGGTAGTTACTATTAGCCCTGATGCAACTGTTGAGCAAGCAGCTGCCCTGGCACAATCTCGAAAGGTAGGCGCATTAGTCGTAGTAAAAAATCACAAGATTTTAGGCATTGCTACCACAAATGATTTCTTCTATCGTGTTTTAAATCCAACCATGGGAATTGGCGAACCCGGAATCCGCATTATTGTACGAAAATGCAATCAAACAATGGCAGAAGGAATCATTGCCTGTATCAACAGGCTCGGCATCAGAATAAAAGTAATATGGTCAATACCCTTTCCCCGAACAGATGAACAAGGCATTATCATTCACCTGGATACCGAAGATGCCACAGAGGTAATCAAGGAGTTACGTAATATCGGCTGCGAAGCAAGCATCAGGCCTCGCTAGCCAATTTGTTATTCTAATGTAGCTCCGGCTTCTTCTTAGTAGCTGGATAATAAGAATAAATATCCTGATAAACCGGATGTCTGTTGGCTATAATCTAAAATAAAGAGAGACCGGGTATCTGTTATGAAGATTACCCGGCCTCTTTGGTTACACTAATATTTCAGGTCTAGCTCTTACCTATCCTGAACATCTTTGTGCCACATGTTGGACACACACCCTGAGTTGCCGGTTTTCCATTTTTCATAGTAATAGCCTTGGCATCTTTCATTTCCCTCTTTGTACGGCACTTCATACAGTAAGCTTGCATTTATACTCCTCCCTTTTTTATAAACTAATACAATTAAACACAGTTTAATACTAATGTCAATGGTACAAAAGTACTATACACAGTACTATGTAATGAATACAATTCGGAGGCAACATAGATACACCGTTAGCCAATAGCTGATAGAAGGACCTGGCACAAAGGCCAGTATTGATCCGACATGCTGTATTAATATCCATTACTGGTTCTCCCTGATAAAGAAAACGGTGATGACGTGCTTTTTTACTCAGGCTTTCCGTCCCCAAGCAACTGGGACTATATAGAAATTACTATATACATATACATTAATGCTCCTTCTACCCGACTAATCACCGTGACTCGCTCTCCTTCACGATGATTGTAGCGGACTGGTTCGTTTGTTATAATTTGTCACCTGTCGATTACGTCCCGTCCGAAAAATGGCGCATACAATGATAAAACCAGGAGAAACCATTAAAGACAAAGTATAATTACCGAACAAGCCACATACTTAGTTCATGTGGAAACTATCCACACATTTACTATGTCACAGGAAACACTTAAACGTAACTGGTACAACCTGGGACCAGATGAGGTCATCACCGCTCTCAATTCAAACTCCAGAGGTTTGAGCAGGGAGGAAGCCCAAAAACGGTTGGACCAGTTCGGTCCTAATGATCTGGCAGAAGGAAAAAAGATCTCTCCCTGGGCAATTTTTATTAGTCAGTTTAAAAGTTTTCTGATCATTATCCTTCTCATTGCTGTAGCCCTATCAGCTATTCTTGCCGAGGTTGCTGATGCTATCGTGATTTTTGTGATCATCCTTTTCGCTGCCGGTTTAGGCTTTATCCAGGAATATAGAGCTGAACGGTCCATGGAAACTCTAAAAAAAATGGCAGCACCCAACGCATCGGTACTTAGAGACGGAGAAGAAACAGAGATACCAGCCCGAGACTTAGTACCCGGGGACATAATTCTCCTCAGAACTGGCGACCGGATTCCGGCAGATGCTCGCCTTATTGAAGCCGTCAATTTGAGAACCGAAGAGGCTCCGCTGACCGGAGAATCAGTGCCCTGTGGGAAAATAAGCGACTCAATGGATGGTAAAGTAAACATCGGCGATAGAATGAACATGGTGTTTACAGGGACAGCGGTTGTTTATGGCAGAGGTACAGGCATTGTTACTGCTACCGGTATGGCTACCGAATTTGGCAAGATTGCCACTATGCTGCAAGAAGTTAAAGAGGAGCATACTCCGCTTCAGCATACCCTCGACCGTATGGGAAAGTGGACTGCAGTTGCTGCTCTGACCTTGTGTTTTATCCTGACTTCAATCGGCGTTATCAGGGGACATGAGATTCTGGAAATGGTCATCTGGGGTATAAGCCTGGCTGTAGCTGCTGTCCCGGAAGCTCTGCCAGCCGTGGTTACCATCTCCCTGGCTCTCGGCGTCCAGAGGATGGTCCGACGACATGCTTTAATCAGGAAACTGCCAGCAGTGGAAACACTTGGCTGCACTACAGTTATTTGTTCGGATAAAACAGGAACTCTTACCCAAGACCAGATGACAGTGCGCCGCATCTACGTGGACAGTAGGTTTATTGATGTTACCGGTATTGGTTACAACACCACAGGTGAATTTCACCGTGATGGCCAAGCCTTCCTACCTGAACAAGATCCTGCACTACAGTTATTGTTTGACATCGGTGTCCTCTGTAATGATACTTCTCTCGTTTCCAACGATGGCGGTTGGGAAATCAAAGGGGATCCCACCGAAGGTGCTCTGGTTGTAGCAGCAGCTAAAGCCGGTTTATCCCAAGAAGACCTGAAAAACCGATTTCCACGCCTTGACGAAATTCCATTCTCATCAGAAACAAAAAGGATGACTACTATCCATCAAGGGTCCCAAGGTAAAACGGCTTATTCCAAGGGAGCACCAGAGGTAATCTTGAACTCTTGCAGCCACATCTATAGTAATGGGAAAGAAACAGAGTTAAATGCTGAGGAAAGGAACAACATCCTTTCCATAGCTCAAGAAATGGCAGGCGATGCTCTCCGAGTTCTTGGAATGGCATACAAGCAGCCTACCGATACTGCCGGTACGGCTGATACCATAGAACAGGATATGGTTTTTGTCGGCTTTGCCGGCATGATCGATCCGCCCCGTGAAGAGGTCAAGCAAGCTATAAGCCTTTGCGACCTGGCAAGTGTGAAATCAATAATGATAACCGGTGACCATAAGCTTACTGCCGTAGCCATCGCCAGGGAATTAGGCCTGATCAAGCAAGGTATTGCCCTGACCGGCGCCGAAATTGATAAAATCAGTGACGAGGAATTCGAAACTCTGGTAGAAAAAATAGAAGTATATGCCAGGGTATCGCCAGCCCACAAGCTACGTGTGGTCAAGGCTTTGACCACAAAAGGACACGTAGTAGCAATGACCGGCGACGGAGTCAACGATGCTCCAGCCTTGAAGAAAGCAGATATCGGTATCGCTATGGGTATTACCGGCACTGATGTCACCAAGGAAGCAGCCGACATGGTACTGACCGATGATAATTTTGCTTCTATCGTAGCCGCTATAGAGGAAGGAAGGGGCATTTTCAGCAATATCAAAAAATATCTGGTCTACCTGCTTTCCTGTAATGTAGGTGAAATAATGCTTATGGCAACAGCCATTCTATTTGGTCCGCTTTTCGGAATATCAGCTGCGATTCTACCCCTTATTGCCATTCAAATCCTGTATGTTAACCTGGCCACTGATGGCCTTCCCGCTATAGCCCTATCTGTTGATCCCGCCGATCCGGATATTATGAAACAAAAGCCACGTCCTCGCCACCAGACAATATTTACCGCACCCATCCTCAGGTTTATGGTCGGTGCCGGGATTTGGACAGCGCTTGTGTCTCTGTCTGTTTTCATCTGGGCATTAAATTCGGGACGAAGCGTCGTTGAAGCACAGTGTTTGTGCTTTGTCACTCTGATCATCATCCAGTTATTCAATGCTTTCAACTGCCGCTCATTGGAACGCTCTTTGTTCAAGATTGGTATTACCACCAATAAATGGTTGTTATTGGCTATAGTCTGGGAATGCATTATACTCAGCCTGGTAATCTATCTGCCTGCTCTCCAAGGCCCATTTCACACTTATGCCTTAAGCCTGACTGAATGGGCAATTTGTATACTCTCAGCCTCAACCATCTTTATCGGCGCTGAAATCTACAAGCGCATTGTCTCTTTACTTGGAACTGAAAAACTTGCTCCGGTGTCTGCCTGACAGTACACTATATCTCTTATATACAATAGTGTACACAAAGTATCACTTCAATACTTTCGAACTGAAGGAGCGCTGAACGTCTTACAACCGGAAATGCAGTGCAGTCCGGTAACGCCGGTTGTTGCTTAATAAAAAGCTACTACCATAAAAATAGCATAATCATCGATCCTTTAGTCAGTTTTTAATTTGTTGTCCTACAGCAGAGCCTTATTATTGAGGTACCACGTGCTTGCATCATAATGGACTGAACAGTTAAACTAGCATTGTCATTATAAATGGTATCCACAATTAACTGATGTACCTGGACTTTAACTCTGATCGATTAAATAGGAGATTCTTATGACTGGCAAGACTATCATGTATGAAAAGCTGGGAGCAGTGTGTATTATAACTATAAATCGACCCGAGGAAGATAACGCCATAAATACTCAAGTAGCTGATGAGCTGACTGAAATCTGCAACGCTATCAGCCTCGATGGAGAAATCAAGGTAGCTATCTTTACTGGCGCTGGTAAAAAAGCATTCTCTATAGGCGCTGACACAAATGAGCTTCGACCTGCAGTTAACAAGCAGGAACCCAAGCTACTATCCGTGGCTGTACCGGTAGCGAATCTGAAATGCCCGACCATTGCGGCGATTAATGGTGATGCTTTTGGTCAGGGTTTGGAATTGGCATTAGCTTGTGACCTCAGGATTGCTGCAGATACAGCCCGTTTCGCAGCATCCCATATCGGCACAGGTTTCATCCCCTGGGATGGTGCAACTCAGCGTCTACCACGCTTGATAGGTATGTCTAAAGCTATGGAACTGGTTCTTGCAGGAGAAACCATAGATGCTAAAGAAGCACGTCAGATCGGCCTGGTTAACAGTTTAGTTTCACGGGAGGAGCTAATTCCAACGATAACAACTATGGGACAGACAATGGCCTCTAAGTCTCCCCTGGCATTGAGTTTTGCCAAGGAGGCAATAAACAAGGGGATGGATATGACAATAGAACAGGGTTTGCGTCTGGAGGCTGACCTCTACTTCCTGCTACACACAACCGAGGACCGAACCGAAGGAATCAGGGCATTTCTTGAAAAGAGACCTCCTCAGTTCAAGGGAAAGTAAAACCTACTCAATCCTGGAGATAGTAATGAGCAACTTTGAAACCATAATCTATGAAAAGCGGGGTAACGTAGCCTATATTACACTTAATCGTCCGCAAGCTTTAAATTCCTATAATATCCGAATGAGAGACGAGCTGTACCAGGTTCTCGGCGCTATAAAAGATGACCAGGAGGTAATGGTTGCTATTTTAAAAGGAGCAGGAGAAAAAGCATTTTGTGCTGGTGCCGATTTGAGTGAGTTTCTTACTGCTCCAACTCCGATGATCGCCCGGCAGGTGCGTTGGGAACGCGACATCTGGGGACTTTTCCTGAGCATTCCTCAGCCTTTAATTGCTGTACTTCATGGCTATGTTCTAGGCTCGGGCATCGAGATGTCTTTATGCTGTGATCTAAGGATAGCCTCGGAGGATGTTCAGTTTGGTTTGCCTGAAGTAGCACTTGGTATAATCCCGGCTGCCGGGGCTACTCAGACACTTCCACGAACAATTGGACGAGCCAAAGCCCTGGAAATGCTGCTCACCGGCCGCTGGATTAAAGCAGAAGAAGCCCATAAGACAGGCCTTGTCAATAGAGTGGTACCGAAAGACCAACTGTTACAGGTTGTAGAGAGCATAGCCGTAAAAATCATATCTTTTAATCCGGTATTAATCAGAAATGCCAAATATGCGTTACGTAGAAGTCTAGACCTGCCTTTATCAGATGGTCTGGAAATGGAAAGACGGCTGGCAATTTCGGTCCAGTGCATGGTAGCCGGTAGTACGTCTTAATTCGCCGTTGGGTAGTCGAGGAGCCTGTCTGCAATTTGATCTGACAACTACAGTGCCAGCAGCTCTGGCTGTTTATAGCGAAGGTCCACAGATTTGACTTACATCGGCATTCCCGTTATTATTTATGGCGGTTCGTCGACAAAGATAACTTGCCAAACACCAGAGATAACTAAGCAAAATCATACAGCTTGATAGTAATTCATATTAGATTGAGGAAAATGGTATGAACACTACAGATTTTCTAAGTATCGCTGTTGCTATTTGCCCCGACCAGGACGCTATCATTTTCGAGGGTAAACGCCTTACGTATTCTCAAATTAACGAGCGAGTTAACAGGCTGGGTAATGCTTTAAAAAAGCTGGGAGTGCAGAAAGGTGATCGCATAGCTATATTACAGGTCAACTGTCCGGAATGTATTGAAACGTATTATGCTGCCGCTAAGCTTGGTATTATATTCGTTCCGCTTAATTTCAGAGCTAAGGAAGATGAACTGCGCTATATGTCAGGCCATGCTGAGATAAAAATCTTGTTTACAGGCAAAAGGTACGTGGATATGGTACGTGCTATTTTACCTAAGTTGCCTACTATAGAACACTGTGTCTCCATAGATGATAGGGAGCCAGATATGCTCTACTACGGTGACCTTATCGATTCGTCTCCCGATGATGAAGTGTTCTCCGATATCGAAGACGATGATGTCACTATTCTGATGTACACCGCAGGCACAACAGGCCTACCTAAAGGAGTGCCGTTAAGACACAATGGCTTTGTCAGCTATGTGCTTGAGAATGTAGACCCGGCCAGCCCTGACACAGAGGAAAGAAATCTTCTTACAGTACCGCTCTATCACGTAGCCGGTATTCAAGCGATGATGGCAGCCATCTATGGCGGTCGGACACTGGCGTTGATGAGACAGTTCGAAGTCAATGAATGGATGGAAACTGTGCAAAATGAGCATGCTAATCGCGCAATGCTGGTGCCAACGATGCTCAAGAATATCGTAGATAATCCAGATTTCGCAAAGTACGACCTTAGCAGCATGAAGGTTATAACCTATGGTGCAGCTCCAATGCCTTATGAAGTCATCAGCAAAGCCATAACGCTCATGCCATGGGTGAGGTTCATCAATGCCTTTGGACAAACGGAAACAGCATCTACAATAACATCGTTAGGTCCTGAAGACCACATAATAGAAGGGACGGAAGAGGAAAGGGAGAAAAAGTTAAAGAGGCTGACGACATCAATCGGCAAGCCTTTACCTGATGTGGAGGTTAAAATACTGGGAGAAGATGGAAAAGCATTACCCCCTAATGAGGTAGGAGACATCGTAGCTAAAGGCCCCCGGATAATGACAGGATACTGGCAGGATGAACAGAAGACAGCACAGGCATTTACTCCTGATGGCTGGCTAATCACCAGTGATAGGGGATGGATGGATGAAGAAGGGTATATATATTTAGCTGGTCGCGGTGATGACATGATTATCAGGGGAGGCGAGAATATCGCTCCAGGGGAAGTTGAGAATGCTCTAACCTCTCATCCCAAAGTAGAGGAGGCAGCGGTTATTGGAGTGCCCGATCCGGAATGGGGGCAGATACCCAGGGCCATCGTAGTGCTTAAGAAAGGGGAGACGGCTACTGCCGACGAGATCATGGAGCATTGTCGTTCTACCCTGGCAAGTTATAAACGTCCAAGGTCGGTAGTCTTTCTCGATGTACTACCACGCAATCCAATGGGCAAGGTATTGAAAAATAAGCTCCGCGATCAATATGGACAGCCCTGATTTTGCAATCTGAAGTACTTGAAGTTAAAATACTTTAGGAGGTTTAAATATAGAGATGGCCAATGAAATAGGCAAGAGATATATTTGTAAGAAATGTAACTCGGAGTTTATCGTCACCAGAGCCGGCGAAGGATCACTAAGCTGCTGTGGTCAACCAATGGAACTGAAGAAATAATGCTTTTAAGCATGGATTTAATAACATAGTAATGAGGATACTACATCATGAATCAATTGGGTAAAAGATACAAATGCCAGGTGTGTGGCACCGAAGTATTATGCACCAAAGCCGGTGAAGGTGCTATTATCTGCTGTAATCAGGAAATGGAAACGCAGGAACCGCGACCCTTACCTTCCTCTGACTGAATATACATCGGCATAGCAGCTTAAATACATAGATGCTAATGTTAGCAAGGGCTTTTTCCTGCTATTCTATGCCCCCAAATAGCATCGCGGTTTTTTTATTATTCAGGAAGTAAACATCGATCCTTAAGTTCTTTGATAATATAACTAGACGATCTACTCATAACTATTCTAACTATAGTAGTCCAGGGGAAAGAAGCAACGCTACTGGGTGGACTCCAAGTTTTAGATTTAGCTGACGAAAAGGCCTCTTTTTGTTCCAGGCTGCTGGCTGGTATGGGGGCTGAAGTTATTAAAGTTGAAAGACCCGGTGGTGATGCTTCCCGGTCTATCGGTCCCTTTGCAGGAAATATACCTCACCCCGAGAAAAGCCTCCCATTCTGGTACAACAACACCAGTAAGCTCGGCATAACTCTGAATTTTGATAGTGAGAGGGGACGTGACATCTTTCTCAGGCTGGCTGGTAAAGCTGATGTGGTCATCGAAACATTCCCGCCAGGATACTTAAAAGAAATCGGCCTGGACTACGAAATACTGAGTGCCGCAAACCCTGGACTCATACTAACCTCGATCACTGGCTTCGGGCAAACAGGACCTTATAGACTGTACAAATCCTGCGATATGGTTGCATCAGCCTCTGGCGGGCAGATGTTTGTCTGCGGAAATCCTGAAACACCGCCACTTAAGCCTTACGGCCAGCAGTCATATTACATGGCTTCCCTATTTGCCGTCATGGGCATCCTTATAGCGCTGCATGAACGACGCAGCAGCGATAGAGGTCAACATATTGACATCTCTTTACAGGAAGCAGTAGCTGCAACATTGGAGCATGTGATGGTACGTTATTTCTATGACAACGTTGTGCCCGGTAGACAGGGAAACCTCCACTGGAATACCACAGCCTGTCTTATGCCGGGTAAGGATGGCTATATTCTCATTACTTTTAATACGGAATGGAATACTTTAGTTGAATGGATGGATAGCGAGGGCATGGCTGGTGACCTGGTAGATGAAAAGTGGCGTGATGAAGATTATCGGATGCGGCATGTCGATCATATTATTGAAGTCATGAAATGCTGGACAGCAACCCATACCATCGCCGAGCTTTTTGAGTTGGGCCAACTTATGCGTTTTCCATGGGCTCCTGTGTGCTCACCACAAGATTTATTCGATAGTCCACAACTTAAAGCGCGTAACTTTTTCACCACGGTTGATCACTTAGAACTTAACACCTCACTCACCTATCCCGGTTTTCATTTCAAGTTCAGTGATTTTACCTGTAGCCAAATGAGGCGATCTCCCTTCGTCGGTGAGCACAATTCGCACATCTACCATGAAACTCTGGGGCTTTCAGCCGACGAACTGGACGGACTATCTTCAACAAATATTATTTAGATTGGATGCTCAAATGAATGAGAATGCCCTCATGGGGATAAGAGTGCTGGATTTCACCTGGCTTCTGGCAGGTCCCTATGCTACAAGAATCCTGGCTGATTTCGGTGCTGAAGTTATTAAGGTCCAGTCTAACAAGTCAGTTACCGGTGCAGAGTCAAATACGACAGGTTATTTCAATAACTGGAACCGCAATAAGCTGGGCATAACCCTTAATATGAGCCACCCGGAGGCACGGGAGCTCGCACTCAAACTAATTGGAATCTGCGATGTATTGATACAAAATTTTACACCCCGCGTTATGGTTAACTGGGATTTAACCTATGAGGCTCTCAAAGAGATAAAATCCGATATTATCATGGTAAGCATGTCAGGGATGGGACAAACGGGTCCCTGGAGGGATTTCGCTGCCCTCGGCCACACTATTCAAGCATTATCCGGCATTACCTATCTCACTTCTCCTGATCAGGGGCCCCCAGCCGGAATAGGCTATGCTTATTCCGATATAGTAGCCGGCTCATTTGCTGCCATGGCCATCCTGGCTGCATTGGAATTTCGATCTAAGACTGGCAGAGGCCAATATATAGATATCTCAGAATATGAAGCAATGTGCACCTTACTCGGACCTACTATCCTGGACTGTTCAGTTAACCATGCTGTTACCGTGCCGAGTGGTAATGATACTGATTATATCCCGGCTGCTCCTTACGGCTGCTATAAATGCCTGGGAGAAGAAAGATGGTGTGTTATCGCCGTATTCGGTGATGATGAATGGCTCTCCCTTTGCCAGGTTATGGGTAATCCCGATTGGACAAAACAGGAAAAGTTTTCCACACACTTGAAAAGGAAGGAAAATGTCAAAGAACTGAACGAATTACTGGAACACTGGACTATCAATCACACGCCGGAGGAGATCATGACTTTACTGCAAGAAGCAAACATCGCTGCAAGCGTAGTCAACGATGCCAGTAACCTGGCAAATAATCCTCAGCTAAAAGCCAGGGGCTTCTTCTTCCAAGCTCAGCATCCGGTGCTCGGAGACTGCACCTTTGATAGTACTCCGATTAATCTTTCCAGGACTCCTCCCCGCTTTCAACGGGCTGCCCCTCTACTGGGTCAGGACAACATGTATGTCTATAATGAGCTACTGGGGCTTGATAACCAGCAGCTTTCCCACTACATCGCCAAAGGCATTATTAGTTAGAGGTCCCTTCTCCATACTATATCACCATCGATTACGGTCATTGCTACATCCAGTTCTTTTAAGTCTTCAAGCGCAATCCCGGTGGGGTCATCACTCAACACAACCAAGTCTGCGAACTTGCCCGGCACCAGAGTACCTTTTTTATCTTCTTCAAAACAAGAGTAAGCAGCAACATCAGCATACATACGGAGCGCCTCTAAAGTCGAGATACGCTCCCTGAGCAAAACGCTTTGGCCTGTTTCGGCCAGTCGGGAAGCGGCAGCATAAACACCGATGAGCGGATTTGGAGGCACAACAGGGCAATCAGAACTGGCAGCAACCTTAAGACCGGATTTGATAAGCCTGGCTATAGGATAAAGGTTTTTAAGCTGGTCACGCGGGACTGTTTTGAGATATCTTTCGCCATTATAATAGATAAAAGCTGGCTGGGTAACAACTACTGCTTGAAGCGAGGCCAAACGCTTTGCCATCCCGACTGTGCAGACCGAGCAATGCTCTATCCTGTGGCGATGGTCTTTACGCGGGAATGAACGCAACGCATTCTCCAAAGCTAAACATGCTGCCTCTAACGTAGCCTCTTCCATAGCATGCATTGCTACTTGTAAACCCGATTGATGAATACGAAGCACTTTCCTATTTAACTCTTCCTGGACCGGAGTGAGTCTGCCGGTAGTTTCGTGCAAGATCATTTTCACGCCACCCAGGTGGAGTCGGTCATCACCCGTTCCGGAGAATAGTCCCAGTCCCTGATACCGGCTGAAAGCCTCCTCACCTACCATCATGCTTACCCTGGGCGTGAATAGTCCTCGTTCCTTCCATTTCTGGAACATTTGCCACCGCTGAATACCATTGCGGACGGAAGCATCCTGTATTGAGGTCACACCTAAAGAAAGAAGCCGCTCATTAGCTAACGTGATACCTCGTTCCAGATCACCATCACCCAGAGGTGGTATCACGTCTGCCAGATAAGAATCCATGCCATAAAGAACTCCATTGGGTTCACCGGTCTCCAGATCGCGCTCAATAATGGCACCGGGCGGTTCAGGAGTATCACTGGAGATGCCTGCAAGCGATAACGCCAGACTATTTAAAACATGGGCATACCCCGTTCGATGAGTCAGCTTTACCGGATGTGTAGTAGTGGCTTTATCCAGGTCCCACCGGGTTGGATGCCGTTTCTCGTCTAGGTAGAATCGGTTATACCCTCTAGCTCTAATCCAGCTTCCAGAAGGCAAATTCATCGACACTTCCCTGATTTTATTTTGAATTTCAGCGATCGAACGTACGGCAGTCTTATTCAAATTGGGGCTGAGCAAACTCTCAGCAAAGCCAAAAATATGACAATGGGCATCATGAAAACCGGGCAAGACCGTCCTTCCTCCGCAGTCTATAACATCGGTATCATCTCCTTTGAGAATATCAAAGTCCTCATCCCCCGATATAGCCATGACTTTCCCATCCTTGATAGCAACCATAGTGGCCTGAGGATAGACCGGATCAAGCGTGAGTATTTTAGCATTGCTCAGGATAAGATCGGCTCGGGGCATGTATATTTCCTAACTGCAACAATCCAGCTCGGCTAAATGAGCGATAATCCTGGGAATAATATAAGCCGCCAGCTCGCGACCCGAACCACCACAGAGAATGGTTATTAAACCACCCCGACAGACTTCATCAGCCGTAGCTTTGATTATCCTGGCGATTTCCAGATGACAATCTCTTGTCAAGCCCTTATCGCCATACTCACCGCGAGTAGCATCATAGCCAAATTCCCAGAATATAAGTTCAGGATGAAACGCCTTGACCACAGGAACAAATTCTTGCTTCACCTTCTGAAGATAATGCTCATCACTTATGCCTGAGGGAATAGCGATATCTACGTTGTTGTTCGTATCACTATAATTTTGAAAGCAAAAACATATATGAAGTACTTCTCTATCCTGGTGAACTATATCCCTCGTCCCGTCTCCATGATGGCAGTCCGTATCTACTATAACAAATCTGATAATCCCCTTATCTCTCAATGCAGCTATAGCCAGGGCAGCGCCATTGAAATAACACATGCCTCCGAAAAAGTCTCTACCGGCATGGTGGTCGCCAAAGCCGGTAAAAACAAATGCATTATCGATCTCTCCCAGCGCAATTTGTTCAGCAGCCTGAACAGTTCCACCCGCCGAATATAAAGCCGCTTCAAAATCACCCGTCCTTTTAACCCGGTCAATCATGCCACGTGAATGTACCCTGGCCAATACATCATCCGAAACCGCTGTAAGATGATAGGCAATGTTTGTAGATTCATACCTGCCATCATAGTACGTAATAGTATCGCGTTCCAAAATGTTGGCCAGCGCCTGGGGGAAATCCCTCAGCCGTTGACCTTGGAAATAAGGCATGAAAATACCTGTTCGCTTAGTTTTCAGTTTTTCCGATTTCAAAGACTTGCCCCAGAACTGGTCAACTCTCAACACTAGAACCTATTGTTCCTGACATAGTTCTCCATTCTCAATGATTCCAACCATGAATTAAGCCCATAATAGAACGCTAATGCTACCTCATCGGGCTGACCTGTCTGTATACGCCGTGCTTCCGTCGGATGGTATAACTGCTCTTCACCGCACGGTTTCACGGGCAATTGTGTATCATTAATACCATCCCAGTCTTTATTGACCGGCAGCCCCAGTACTTCCAATGCTGGATCTAATGTAGCATCGACCAGGACAAGCCTTCCGCCTATATCAACCTTGCAGGCAATATGATGGCTTACGGGCATATCACGAGCTAACTCCCTGAGATCAGATGGATAGATATTTTCAAACTCGTCCCATCTAAAAGGATAAACGGTATACAATACCTGCAAACCAAGCTTCTGAAACATAGCACATAACAGAAAATGCTTGGGTGCGCATGAACCTCTGTTACGTGTCAGAATCTTGGCAAACCCCACTGGATCATTTAAATCAGGTATGATGGCATAGGGTATATCTCTGATTTTATTAAAAACGGCTATCATGGAATCCTTCAGATTCTTGCCCTGAATCCATTCCCTGAAATAGTCCTCTACGATATCAACCATGTCAGCAAATTCTAGCTTAAACTGTTTTCAGATTATCAGTCAAGGTGGCAGCTCCACGTCTGAGTTGCCTATTAAATACAATCGATCAAATGAGTGGAAGGCGCGCAATAAGATTTTTTTCGCAGCAACGCTTCATAGAAAATTATCTCCCATTCCACATCAACTCCCCATCCTGACAGCAGGTTTCAAGAGCCGGGCCAGTATAATACCGACCAAAGAAACGGCTATACCCATTATGAAAGCAGGTTGATAGTTGCCTACAACATCAAAAAAATAACCGGCAAAATATGAACCAAGGCTAGCGGCACATGCTTCACCAAGCCCAAAAATTCCCATAAGTGATCCAAGCGAAACCAACCCAAATACTTCGGATGTTATTGTAAATCGTAAAATGGCCTGACCGCCCCAGCCGAAGCCAAAGATAAGAGCGAATAAATAAAGTCCCCACAAATCAGTAGTTATCAGTCCCCATATCAAAACCGCCATTGTCGCAGTATAACTAATTATAAAAGCCTGTCTGTTACCAATAATATCCGACAAACGACCCACCCCAATCCTGCCTATTATGCTGGCTGCGGTAACGCTAGCCAATACATTGGCACCATCGGCCAATGAAAAGCCCAGGTCCTGGACATGTGCTGCAATATGACCCAGGAAAGTAGACCTGCAAAAGCCGAAACTAAAATATAGTCCGATTATCATCCAGAACTGAGTAGTACGAATCGCCTCCCGAAGAGAAAGCCCAGTGGTCTGTAAACTCAAGCTTTGCCTGTTTGAATCAGATGCTGTTACCTCTCTTTCTCCATCCGGTAGCTGACCTCTATCTCTTGGATCACGACTGAGAAAGAAACCCGATATGATGATACCGGCTAAAGCTATAATACCCAGTATAAAATAAGCTGAGCGCCAGCCGTAAACCAGGATCAGCCATCCGGCCAGTGGAGCGAAAACCAGACCGCCTATACCCACACCAGACTGAGTGATACCTGTCATCAGCCCGCGTCTTTTGACAAACCACCTTGCTATTGAAGCCATTACCGGAATATTAAGAGAACTGAGGCCAATGGCTCCAATCAAGGCATAACTTAGCTGGAACTGCCACAGAGAACTAATCTGTGACAAAAGTAAATAAGATATTCCCAGAAAGGATCCGAATACCATCACCACTAACCTGGGACCAAACTTATCAGTTAGCAATCCCATGGCAGTTCCTGCTACCGCTCCTACGACCATAGAAACTGAGTAGCCGAGTATCGCGTCCGCACGGGTCCAACCAAATTCAGTAAGTACCGGCTTGAAAAATACGCCAAAGGTGGTGAATGTTCCCCAACCTATTAGCCATGTACCGAATCCTGCCGCAGCTATAATGTAGCCATAGAAATAAATTGGTCTGGCAGTTTTAACTGACATTAAGCGTTCCCTATTATCTCCAACTTTATCAGGTCTTGTAACTAATGGCTTACCTTTCTTTTAAATGCAAGACTTGTATCTATGCCTACGAGACTGGTCAGTTGCTGGCCCTCTGTTATACCGCTGGCTAACTTGCTCAGTTCTAGAAGATAAGAACCTTCGAACACGTCTTATATGGCAGTAATTAAGATACAACAAAATAAACCTGGAGTTTGTTTTATGCAGGATAGCTGAAAACGCCTCAGCATGAATTAAAGCTTATCCTGTTTTAAGATTATCAGTCAAGCTATCCTGTCTATTCCGCTTGTGCGCATATAATGTAGCTTACTATGTACATAGTACACATCTGATAGAACATCTCACCTCACTTACATTCAGGTCCATGTAGGAATAAAACCATGAGAGCTAATTTTAAAATTCATCAGGGCAGGGGCTTGTAATCCCTTATTGTATATGATAGACTCAAATTATACAACAACAATGTTGTTATTGGATTAAAGCGATGGAAAGTTTTAACACTGGTCTGGTAATGAGAATAACAGGAGCTTCAGCAAGGCAGCTTGATTACTGGAGTTGGAGCGGTTTTCTACAACCCAGCGGCATCGCTGGCCGAAAACGCAAATATTCTTTTGAGGATGTGGTGCGTATCGTTGCAGTTATGCACTTGAAAGAGGCAGGGTTATCACTCCAGGCTATAAGAAAGGCTATTACTACACTAAGACAACACCACCGGGACCCGCTAAAGGAGCTGAAGCTAGTGGCGTTCCGAAATGACGTGTACGTCTATCGAAGTACAGAGGAAGCTTATAGGGCAGTCGATGGTCAGTCCACTTACCTGTTCATGGATTTAGGGAAAGTGGCAGAACAGACAGAGGCTCTGCTTGAGTCTTTGTCCCATAGCAACAATCCTCCAGGAAAAAGGTGATAATCAGATGATTAAAGTAGTTCAGTTGGAGCCAGAGAGGTGATGATTTTTAGACTGGTTATATGACTGTAAATACCGGCTACTAGGAGGAGATTAGCTGCGAAGCAACACTACTAACGGAGGGTATCAATGATGAATTGCCCAGTTTGCCAAGCGGGAAACCTTGATATTTACAGTTTCTGCGGTCAATGCGGGGCTAAATTAGAAAAAGTTTGTCTCAGATGCGGTACTGGCAATCTTCCTCAATTTCAATTCTGTATTGTATGTGGCCATAACCTGATCCTTTCTTCGGAATCCATAGCCGAAGAAATTTCTTTTAAGGAGAAATTGGAAAAGATCCAATGCTGTCTTCCTGGAGGGCTGACTGAGAAGGTTATAGCCCAACGTGAAAACATCGAAGGAAGGCGTAAGCTGGTTACAGTCATGTTCTGTGACATAGATGGATTCGTTCCCATGCTCACCAGACTCGGCCGTGATAAAGTCCGCTCAATTATGGATGAGGTATTAAGCGTCCTGATCCACAATGTCCATGACTATGGAGGCACGGTCAATAAAATTACCGGCGAAGGCATTATGGCATTATTTGGAACTCCTATAACCGTAGAAAATGCTCCCCAGCGATGCATCCGCTCGTCACTTGCCATCCACCGTGACATAGCCAAGCTCAGCCCTCGAATAAAGAATGAAAAACAAATACGTCCAATAAGAATGCGTATCGGCATCCACGCTGGTCCTATCATGGTCCGCACCCTCGATAATGATTTACGAATAGAGTTCACACCGGTGGGTGATACGGTGAATTTGGCATCTACAATAGAAGAGCTTGCAGAGCCTGGCACGACATGCGTGACCGAGGAGACTTATAAGCTCACCGAGCGTCTCTTCCAGTTTGATGCACTGGAAGAGAAGAAGATAACGGGAGTGGAGACACCTATCAAAGCCTACAGGGTGATCGCCCCTGGCACCAGAAAAACGAAACTTGATTTAGACGCCGAGCAGGGGCTTAAGCCATTTGTCGGCAGGGAGAGAGAGCTTGAGCTATCGATGGACGCAGAAGAATACAAGGCAGTTTGTAGAGATGACCTGTCTCTTAAAGAACTGGAGAAAAATCCTAAAAAATACAAAGGTATGAGGGTGAAGTATCAAGGGGAGATCCTGCGTATAATGGAGTACCGGGGAGTAACGGACATCATTGTTGATGTTACAAAAGACGAGCAGCGAAGCGAGGACAGTGTCTTTGTGTGGTATTTTGGAACTACTGACGCGCTGGAGAATGACGTGGTTCAAATCTGGGGAGAAGTGCGTGGCAGCTACATATATACATCGGTTGCAGGATGGAAAATAACCCTGCCTCTGGTGCGGGCCGAGTTTATTGATTTGATTGAGACAGCAAGTCTAAAGGACTGATGTTTCCTTAGACTATTCAATTGCCCCTTTTCTATTGTTTTTAATAGTAATTTACATCATAGAATACCTGCCTGTTTCGCCATACACAATCTGTAAAAGTTATCATCTCATTCGATGAAATGCGAAACAGGTAACCAATTCCGGTAAATCCATTACCCATGGTACCATTCAATACATTCCCTGTACGTCTTACCTGAAGTGGTTATAAGCCCAGTTTCTTACGGTTTGCCTCTATATGGTCCAAGATAGCATCTGCCGCCTTTACCGCATCTCTCTCCACATTCATTAAGCCGCCGGTTACTTGTTTACAGTCCTCAGTCAACAGTTTCACCAAATCTGGTGCGCCGGTGACTGTTGGCACAGGATTGACATATGTATACAGTCCCAAAGCCAGAGCAAAAATCGCATCGATGGTAGCCTTCTGTTCCATATATTCAGGTGCTACAGCAGCAACAGGTAGATCAGGGACAGGTATATCTCCTAACTCCTTAGAGATTGCCGCCAACAGGTCGGCCAGACGTCCGGTATCGGTACAGGTCCCATAGCTGAGAACAGGGGGAATACTCAACTTTTCACATACTTTCTTTAATCCCGGGCCGGCAAATTCCCTGGCTGATAGACTGCAGAGGCCAGCAACTTGCATGGCTCCGTTGCCGCAGCCCATAGAAAGCACCAGAATATCGCGTTTCACCAGTTCCTTAGCTACAGCTATACTGTGTACATCTTGACCATGATCTCTCAGGGTTGTGCAGGAAACGAGGCCGGCGACTCCCCGTAATTCACCGCCTTTTATAGCTCCAAGGAGCGGATCAAGCTTTCCGCCGAGAGCTTCAAGTATACTTTCTGTAGAAAATCCTACCAGAGCTTCTTTAACAGGTAATTCGGTGACTGGTTCAATAGTCGCCCTCCGTTCCTTAAAGTTGTCTATCCCCATTTGCAGCAACCGGGCAGCCTGCTCTTCAGCCTTTTCCGGTACATAATTGATCCGATCAGAAATGCCTTCAAAAGCTACCAGCTCGCTTACCGGTACAAGTTTAAATTTGTATTTTTCAGCATAGAGCGGATCGACTGGCATCGAACAGTTCATATCAGCCACGAAAATATCGATGCAACCAGAAGCCAATACGGCCTCTTGCATAATCCAGTTGCCAGTAAAACCATAAAACACATCATCCATGTCCCATCTTTGAATCATCTCTTGACCGGTCTCAATGTTGGCAATGACACGCAATCCTTTGGCCCCAACCGCTTTTGCCTTTTCCTGCCATTCCTGATGTCGAGCCAACTGTACCATAGCAAAGCCGAGAAAAGGCTCATGGCCGTTTGGCAGCACGTTGACATAATCAGGGTCCAGTACACCAAGGTCGACATGCATTTTATGTGGCCTCGGGATACCGAAGAGTATATCTTGACAGTATTCATTAACAATCTGACTTTGATACGCCATTGCTAAACCAAGACGCATCGCCTTAAGAGCTAAACTTTGATAGAAACCGTCAACATTGGTAAGACAGGAACTTGTGGACAACATCAACTCGCCATATATCCCGCCAGGAAAAATATCCAGTTTTTTCCAGAGGTCTTTGCGTTCCTGGGGAGCCAGAGCTTGCACAACTTGACTTGGTTCATAGTATTTTCTATTGAAGTCGGCTTCCACAAAATCGCACAGACGAATAGCAACATCATTCCTGGTTCCTGAAACATTCAAACCAAGCCGCTCGGCAAAAGACTGTAACTTCTCGTACTCTTTGATTTCAAATGGGGTGTTACCATTTACTGTTGCCCGCAAGGTCTTTACAGTCTGGTCAGCATGGTACTGGTAAGTAGAAGCCCCCATTATATTTCTGAGCAGCATCATGCGCATAGCCATGCCATCAGCAGTAATACCACATACGCCTCTCTTGTCTTTCGAAGCATCAGCACGGCAGGGACCGTTTGAGCACAGGTCACACCGAACGCCAGCCTGGCAGAAAGGACACCTTTGATCAGGATTACCTCCCAGCCCCTGCGCTTCGTACCGGTCCCAGATACTATTTACCTCGTCTTTTTTAATCCTTTCGTAGACCTTTATCACCGAGTCGTGATAAGAAATTCTGTTCTTATCCATAAAGCCACCTCCTTCATATATATTTTTTTATTACTATTTCAGATCGCCCCTGATTCCGATAGTCACCTCTTTGATAGGAATTTCTTTTTCACTCAATTCTACCGCCTGCTTTACCATATAGGTCAATCCAGAACAGCAAGGCACTTCCATGTGAACAACGGTAAGGCTTTTTATCCTTGACTGACGTAGAATGTCAGTTAGCTTAGTCAAATGAGCCTGGAAGTCATCAAGTTTGGGACATGCCACCAGTACAGCATGATCTCTAATGAAATCATTATGAAAACCAGCATAGGCAAACGGAACACAGTCGGCAACCAGTACCAAGTCGGCACCCTGAAGAAAAGGCGCAGTTGGAGGCACGAGGGTAAGCTGAACCGGCCAGTGACTGAGCATTGACTCCTGGCTTATTACATCTTTAAGAGAAACTCCCGATGCTTCGACTTTCTTAAACTGAGTAACGGTAGTCGAGGGACAGCCGCAGGGAAGATCTCCTGTTACCTTCTCTTGTTCCGCAAGATGATACTTCACAGCCTCCTCGTCGAACTCTTCCGCTTCTCTCTCCTCAATAGTGATGGCACCTTGCGGGCATTTTCCAAGGCAAGCGCCGAGCCCATCGCAATAGACCTCGCTAATGAGTTTCGCCTTACCATTAATAATCTGAAGCGCTCCTTCGGCACAAGCAGGGACACAAACGCTACAGCCATTGCACTTTTCTTCATCGATCTTGATAATTTTTCGTCTGGACCTCGTTATTGTATCAGTCATTAATCCAGTCCCTCCCTTATTCCTTTTTCTCGAAATTTTTCATTATCCTATCATAGACTTCCTCACCGACACACTCTTTAGCATATTCACACCACTGCACACATGATGCCAGGTCGTTATAGATAGTAAATCCACATTTGGGACAGTTCTCCTGAATATCCGTGGAAACTATCTCCACCTCCTCGCCGCATTCAGGGCATTTTTTTAATTTAATCGTCGGCATAAGTATTTTGGAAGCCCCTGGACATTTATCAAACATCATATCACCTCCTGAGTGTATTTGGCTTCGCCAGCCAGATATCCAGTTTCGGTCAACCTTATCCAGGCTTTCCCTACCATCAATTACCATGATAACAGCAAATCCGCGTGAACTACTATGATTTAGGTCATATAAAAAGATAGGACGGACATTAGTACCATACAATGGACACATCAAGATTTGCACAGGCCCCCGACCAGGTTATACTTGTTTCAAACCTTCACTCAACCGTCTAAGCTGAGCCTCATCGCGGATAAGTATCCTGCCCCGATAAGAGCGAACTATGCCCTTGTCCTTCAGGCGACTCATAACACGGATCGCGGTCTCGATGGTAGTCCCTGCCATGTCCGCTATCTCCTGTCGGGTGAAAGGCAGATTTGGACCAAGTTTCGATGAAAGCATGAGCAATATTTTGGCAAGACGTTGTTCCACACGCTCTCCCGCCAGGTCCTTAAGTCGACCCTGAGCATCCCGGAGACGCCCGCCGAGGACATTGATTATCCCCAGGGCTACCTGAGGACGATCTGATAGCAGTGACAGGAAGTCCTCTTTTCTGATTTCCAGTACCTTCACGTCAGCCACAGCCTGAGCCGAAGCTGGGTAAGGCTTGCCTTCAAAAACGGCCACTTCTCCGAACATCTCGCCCGGATCAAAGAAAGCTATAATAAATTCTTTTCCTAGAGAGGAATGCTTAGCCACCTTTACCCTTCCGTCGGCAACAACGTAGAACCAGTCTGGAGCATCTCCCTCCCAAAAGACATACTCTCCAGACATGAAACTGCGCTCGATAGCGAGCTTGGACAGCTCTATCAGTTCGTCCTCGTTCAGACTGGAAAAAATTAGAGACCTTTTGAGAATCCGAGCCCTGTCAGCATAATCCAAATTCTTGAACCTCTCTCCCGTACAGCTCCACGCACAAACGGCGCTGGTATATACAGATTATAGCACTGTAATCACTGGCCGGCATTTATTAATGTCCACCAAATACGTAACGGGACTTAGCACTATGCCTGTTATTCAAGCGATCGTCCGGCGAAGACTTTGAATTTGAAATCGGCTACAGGAACAGACAGTAAGATTAGAACTTGCCAATATATGATACAATAGGTTACCAAGAGATCATGCCCTTACCTAATATCGTTGTACAGATGTATCTCCATGCAATATATCGCCAATTTCATCTATAACAGGTCCAGATTGATTATCGGGCTTGTAGTTATCCTGAACATCATAGCACTAGCTTCATTCTTCCGTTTCACCCTTGATACCGAATTCCTGAGCTTCTTCAGCGGGGAAAATCCCAAGGCAGAAGAGTTCAACCGATTGAACGAAAAATACCAGATTGGTGAAACCATCTCGGTCCTTATCGAGCATGACGATTCACTTCTAACCCAAAAGAATCTTGAAAATGTTTTCAGTCTTCAGGAAGAGATAAAAGCATTAGAAGGTATCTTTCAGGTACAAAGCTTTATTCCACCGGAAATTCAACTACAGGGCACTATTGTTCCTGTCAACAAGGAGCTTATAAATAGCCAACACGGATTTCTTACAGACTTCATCGAGCACACGTATTTTCTCACCGACCAGTTCCTTTCATCTGACAGTCGAAAAAGTATTCTAATAGCAACATTAAAACCGGACGCGCCGGCTGCGGACCTGGTAAAAAATTTAAAGGAAATAGTCGAAAATGAGGACTACTTTACACTCTCTCTCGCTGGCAATGAGATTATCCAGGATACACTCTGGAACTACCTGATTAGAATACTTTGTATTCTGCCACCGTGCGCTATTGTACTTGTGTTGCTGGTCTTCTATACGATTATCAGGAATCGCAAGTTCACAATTCTGGCAATGATCCCGGCAGCCCTTGCTGCCCTGTGGACTTTTGGTACAATCTTCTGGAGCGGCCAGGGACTGAATCTGGTGACAGTACTCAGTCCCATCTTCATTATAGTAATTGGCTCCGCCTACGGGCTTCACTACATTAGCCATTTCCAGGAAAACCTTCCCAAATATCCGGACCGCCGCCAACTTACTGTGGAAACACTCGGCATGGTTGGCACTCCAATATTTCTGGCGACCATAACCACCATGGCTGGATTCGTTTCCTTGACCTGGGCAAAGGTAGTACCTATGAGGCAGATGGGAATATTCGTCACACTGGGTATCGGTTATGCTGGGTTTCTGGCACTGTTCTTCCTGCCGGCAGTGTTATCCAGGATAAAGCTGCCACCAAAACCTGGTGAAGCCCGGGAAAGCCGGGTAATTAAAGTTGTCCAGGCCACATCCAGACAGAGAGCTTCGATTATTGTCGTTTTCCTAGTTATTATAGGTATTTCTGCCATTTATATACCAAAGCTTGAAGTGGTATCGGACCAACTGATTTTCTTTAAGAAAGGCTCAGAAATCAGGGAGACATTTCACAAAGTGGAAGAATCTTTCGGTGAAGCCTTGCCCCTTACGGGTGAGATTGTTTCCAAAGGAGGCCCTGCTGTTTTAAACGATTACCAGTTTGCCAGCAGGATTCTAGCAACCGAGAGGGAACTGGAAACTGTGCCAGGTATAAAGAGTGCATTTTCAATTTTTGACCTGGCAAGCGGTATCAGCAAAATGATTACTGGCCAGGAAGGGTATCCTCAAAATCCGATGATCAGACAGACGCTTTTAATGCAGCTAGGCAATGAAGGCTTGAAAACCTGGATTTCAGAGGATGGCTTAAGGTTGATGGTCAGGACTCAAGGATTCAATTCAAGCGATATAAATGAACTGGAGGACTTCGTTTCCACGCACCAGGATACCATCCATGTAATTACCGGCATGCCAATGCTTTTCGACGAGATGAACAGGCTTGTTGTCCGGAGCCAGTTTCAGAGCCTTGGTTTAGCTCTGGCACTGGTCTTCATAATGCTTTTAATAACACTTAAAAGAATTGGTGCGGCTGTTGCCGGCCTGGTACCTATAGTCATCACTATCAGTGCCATATTGGGATTCTTAGCCATGAGTAAATTCAACCTCAATATCTTAACAGCCAACCTTTCCGCCATAGCAGTTGGTGTCGGCGTTGACTACTCAATCCACCTGATTTCTGGTATCTATCATTTCCGAAAGCGCGGCCTAGGTAGAAGAGAATCGATTGATTCAGCTTTATCAAGTGTATCCAGGCCGGTCCTGGCTAATGCCTTCGGTCTGGCTATCGGACTTTCTGTTCTCTTTTTCTCGCCCCTGCAAATCCATTTTCAAGCAGCATCTGTGATGTGGGTAGCGATGGTACTATCTTCCACAGCAGCCCTGTTGCTGGTCCCAATCTTTTACTCAGGTATACGTTCCAGGTAGCCGGCAAAATAAAACTACCATCTTGTTTAATCCAGGTGATAACATCATCGAACGGTTCAAAAAATGCGATACACTAGTTGCTTAAAAACATAGCCGGTATCCAATAACAAGAATCGAAATCCATCACACCAGATCCAAAAGAGCTATAATAGAGTATTGTTACATGATGCTTTGAATACTCAGGGTATCAATGACCCTTTACACAAGAATGCCGGTCCGTACAGGAGATTATGTAAAGCCAAAATACAGGGCTTTGCTCCTGCGACTCTGGGGCTTTGTTCATGAACCGTAGCTCTATCCCGTAGGTGACAAGGAAAGTCATGGAAGAGATTACCCTGATTAAAGATTTCGCCATTATAATGGTTGTAGCGGGTGCAGTGACACTCCTGTTTCGCAAGCTACGCCAACCGCCGATACTTGGCTACCTGATCGCAGGATTACTTATCGGTCCCTACACCCTACCTGTGACACCGGTAACGGATGTCCACACAATAAACCTGCTAGCAGAGCTGGGCCTTGTGCTCCTTCTTTTCGGAATAGGTCTGGAGTTTAGCTGGAACAATATTCGCCAGGTCGGACTATCGGTCTTGATAATTGGCGGAGTAGAAATCATCACTATGATCAGCCTGGGCTATGGGCTAGGGCGAATACTTGGCTGGTCACAAATAGACGCCATTTTCCTGGGAGCCGCCCTGCACATAAGCAGCTCAGCCATAATAGTGAAGATATTGAGAGATATGGGAAGAAAAAGAGCTTTGTCCTCCAGGCTTATCGTAGGCATCCTTGTAGTCGAGGACTTCGCTGCCATAACCATAATCGCAGTGCTATCAGGGCTAGCTACCACAGGTGCCGCAGATTTCGGCGATATAGGTTCGCTGGTTCTGAGGCTGGTTATCTTCACAGTTGCTTCTTTAGTTTTTGGGGCAATGATAATACCTAAAATCATCAGTTTCACTCATCGATTTCAGTCGAAGGAAGCTCTACTCATTACAAGTCTGGGGCTATGTTTCGCCATGGCTCTGTTTGGCAAATACCTGGGTCTATCAGTAGCCATAGGTGCATTCCTAATGGGAGCACTGGTAGGCGATACCGAGCATTCGGAAGAAATCATAGAGGCAGTGACTCCGGTACGTGATATGTTTGCCGCTCTCTTTTTTGTAGCAATAGGGATGCTTATTAACATCGCACATTTCAGGGACTTCATCATCCCTGCCATCATCGTATCCAGTGTTTTTGTAGCCGGTAAAATAGTAAGCAACACCATGGCAACGTTCATCTCCGGGCATGATGGCGCAACTTCGCTACAAGTTGGTATGGGCATGCCCCAGATGGGAGAGTTCTCCCTGGTCATTACCAAGGTGGGAGTAGACCGTGGTGTAGTAATGTCCCATCTCTATCCGGTGATTGCCCTGACTACAGCGCTTACCTCCTTTACTACTCCATACATCATGCGCTCAGCGGACTCTGTCGCTGACGTCTTCAGCCGCAATTCACCGGCACTGCTGAAAACATATGTGTCCCGTCTGGCAGACTGGCTTCAGGCATTGCGCGCCACCTTCACCCGTGATACCGTAGCAGCCCTTATTGTCCGGCACACCATCAAGTCTATTATCACCAACCTCCTGATTGTTATTGTGCTTATCAGCATCGGGACATTTGCTCTGCCTTTTGCCAACAATCTGGCAGTTCTGGTAGGCATCAGGGCCGATATCATCGGACTGTTGTTCGGTTTTCTCCTACTAATGTTATGCTTGCCTTCATTTGTCGTCATATGGCGAAATGTCCGAAACTTGGTTGCTGAAGCAGCAGCACACGTGCTCAGTAGACGATTGTCAGCCAAAACGTGGGGGCTTCAGGCGCTTCGCATTGTATTAAGAGACAGTATAATGATTATACTAACCATCCTCGTTGGAATGTGGTTTATCCCGTTTATTTCCGGGCTTCTTTCTATAGGTTCCATCGCCATAGCCATACCTGTATTCCTAGTAACTGTCATTCTCTACCTGGTGCTAAGGTTTGCCTTCGACATCCATGGTCAGCTTGAACGAACCTTCAGCCGTACTCTCATAGGAAAGGAACATAGCACTATAGCAAGGAGAACAAGGCTTTTTAACATACTCCGAAACATGATAACCGGGCCGCCTGGTTTTATAAAACTACTGGTTATTAAAATAAGTCGCCGTGCAACTGACAATGTAAGGAAAAACAGTTGACCATCAAGAGAATCTTCCAGACCAAGCCTACTCTCACGGACCAGGAAAAAGCCCAGGGACTGCGTTTGTTGACGTGGGAGGGAATGGTCTCTATGGGATTTTTCAGCATTACAACAAGCGGGTTTCTTGCCGCCTATGCCCTGGCCCTGGGAGCCAACAACCTCCAGATAGGTATTCTGGCCGCTATCCCTTTTATTACGCAACCACTCCAGATACCTACTATCTTGCTTGTGGAACGTTTAAAGCGGCGTAAGCTGATAGCAGTACCCTCCTGGTTCCTGGCACAGGCACTATGGCTCCCAATGGCACTCATTCCTGTCTTCATTGGAGTCCCCAGTGGAGGGGCAATATCCTTACTGCTGGTACTGATAACTGTCCGCGGTATATTTGCCGCTATCACTACCTGCGGTTGGAATTCATGGCTGCGTGACCTGGTCCCTAGAGAGATACTTGGACGCATTTTTTCCAGGCGGCTAGCTCTATCAGTCGTTGTTGCTGTAGTCTTCAGCCTGGGCGCTGCATATTTTGTGGATTACTGGCGTACCCATGTCCTGCCCGAAAACGCAATCCTGGGCTATACCTTTGCGCTTCTCTTTGGAGCACTATTTTTAGGACTGGCTAGTCCTGTATTTATGTCCCGAATGCCAGAGCCACAGATGCAGTATACGAACCAACCACAACTTTCACTCTGGAAAACGATAACCTTACCACTCCAGGACAAGAACTTCAAGCAGCTAATGAAATTTCTATTCTTCTGGGGCTTTGCATCAAATCTGGCCATTCCATTTTTTGCAGTCTATATGCTCCAACGCCTGGGGCTATCTCTTTCAGCAGTGATCGCATTCAGTGTTCTGAGCCAGTTGTCTAATTTATTATTCCTCCGCGTCTGGGGTCCGCTGGCAGACCGTTTTGGTAGTAAAACAGTCCTGTCTATCTGTGCTTCCTTATATTTGCTGGTTATTTTAGGGTGGATTTTTACTACAATGCCGGAACGCTATTTCCTGACCACCCCTTTGCTGGTAATCTTACACATCTTTGCAGGAGTAGCCACGGCCGGGGTAACACTCACAGTAGGCACAATCGGCTTAAAACTTGCTCCGCAGGGACAGGCGACGCCGTACCTGGCTGGAGCATCCCTGGCTACCAGTCTTGGAGTAGGACTGGGGCCCCTGTTCGGAGGTTTTCTGGCCGACTTTTTCAGCGTTCGCGAATTTGCCGTGAACTTCGCCTGGACTGATCCAATGCGAGTTATACAACTGCCAGCACTGTATCTCACCGGCTTCGACTTCCTTTTCGCCCTGACATTCATCATCGGGCTTGCAACATTGAACATATTGACAGCCCTCCACGAAGAGGGTGAAGTGAGCCGCGAAGTAGTGCTGGGCGAGCTGATGGCACAAACCAGACCGGTAACTCGAGCTGTAAGCTCAGTCCCGGGACTAAACTTCGTGACGTTATTCCCATTCAGTTATCTCAGGCGTGTGCCGGGGATGGATGTAGCTATTGGCGTGACGGCCTACCAACTGGCCGACATGGCTAAAACAGCCACCCTGGCAGCCACACGGGGCCTGAAAACGACAACCAGGGTAGCTAAGAAGCTGGAAAAAAGTCTGACTCAAACATTGAAGCCTGCAGAAGCTGCACAAGCAGACGGTGTTGAGGTAGCCCGGCACACAGCAAGAGGAGTTATTCATGCTGTTGAGGAAGGGTCCATGGATACAAAACCCGTAATCCATCAGGCGGTGGTAGGCATTGTGAGTGCCCTGAAGCATGCCAAAGTAAAACCTCATGATGCCTTTCGAGGAGTAGGCTATGGAGTTATTCAGGGTGCAGTTGAAACTGGGACTGACCTTGCTGAGGCGACAGCTTATGCAGTCTCTGGTGCCGGGGAAGCTGCCCATTCCCTAGGTATGTCAGATAAGGATGAGGCCATGGCACAGGCCGCCGAGGGTGCTCTAAAAGCTATTGAAGAAATAGATCCCGATGCCTTAGCCCAGGTCAAGGCAGCTTTGCCTTCAGAACTGATAGATATTTCTCTCCTCGGGTCCAAACAGAAAAATACTGGTAAGCGCCAAAGTGGCAAAAGTAGCTAGAAAGTCATAACTTCGTACAAACGATCGCCTGATAAATCCAGTTCACTGTACATTTACAACCGCAAGGTTATTCCACGTCTGTTCGCCCATTTTACAATGTGATACTGTTTATATATAGTAACATGCCTATCTGGTTGCCTCAGAAAGTATGATAAAATTATATCATACATTATCAAGAGAGGAATTTAAATACCTTGGGATTTCATTGGTTAGAATATGCCTGGGAATGGATAAAGTCTCCAGAAGGGCTGATTGTAATTCTAACCGCTATCGTAGTTTCGGTGATAACTACGATTATAACGAAAGTATTTCCCAAAGTTATAGCTTCAATAATAAAGATTCCAAGTTTCCTCAAACCGAGGTTTGTAATGCTTAAGAGATGGAAACTATGGATGACATATAGACCTAAGTGTAATATAGTCACTGAAGAGAGTGAAATAATAGTAACTTCAGTAGATAACAACGAATATATGATTACCGCTAGTATTCATGTGCAATTTAAAAGCAGGCATCAACATCAAAAAACCATCATAGAGGAATCTGTATTATCTTTATCATTTGGTAATCCTCATATAGGATGCTATCGATTGAGACTATCCCATGATGGTACAGTTAGACAGTTTGAAATGAAAGGAATTGAAACGACAGAGAAAACTTATCAGTTTAGTATTGTTTCAGATATGAATCCTTCTCTTCCTGAGAAAATTAAGTGTATATTAGATATTGGCAATGTAATAGTAGTGTCAGTTGATAGAAGGAAAATTAAACCATTGACAGCTAAAATAAAAACTTTTGCTAGCAGAGAACAAAATGACTAGACCTAGCTTTCCCAAGACAGTATTTGACTTCCAGAAGCAATTCTCAACTGAAGAGAACTGCCTGAAATTCCTAATACAATCGAGATGGCCAGATGGTTTTGTATGTCCTAGATGTGGCCACAAGGAATACTATTGGATTCCTACTAGAAAACTTCTACAATGTAAGAAATGTGGCTATCAGACTTCAGTTACTTCAGGGACAGTTATGCATCGCTCAAAAACACCTTTGACTAAATGGTTTCAGGCTGCTTACCTTGTCACTACACATACTCCTGGTATATCGGCTGTACAGTTCCAACGACAGGTAGGATTGAATAACTATGAGACTGCCTTCAATATGCTTCACAAACTACGTGCAGGAACAGTCAGAATTGGCAGAGATAAACTCACTGGAATAGTCGAAGTAGACGAAAGTTATATAGGCGGAGAGAAAGCAGGCAAACGTGGCAGAGGAGCAGAAAATAAGGTTCTGGTAGTTGGAGCAGTAGACATTAGAGGCAAGTATGCTAATCGTCTCCGTCTCAAAGTAATCCCAAATGCTTCAGGAATTACGTTACTTAGCTTCATTAAATCAAATGTCGAGACAGGTTCAACGGTCAAAACAGATGATTGGCCTAGCTACTCTGGTCTTAGCAAAGCAGGCTACAAACATAGCGTAGTAACTGACTTACCACATATTCATAGAGTATTCTCTAATCTGAAAACATGGCTATTAGGTACACATCATGGTGCAGTGAGCAAACAGCATTTACAGGCATATTTGAATGAGTTTACCTTCAGATTCAACAGGAGAAAAACTCCAATGGCCGCATTTCAAACTGCACTCGGTTTAGGCACCCAGAGACTGGGACCTACTTATAAAGGATTGTACGGCGTTGCTAAGGATGGGAAATGGAGACATCCTACCAACCCTAGAACTAGAAGTACTGTAAGGAGTAAATAAATTGCAGTACGATTATTGCAGGAATATAATAAATCGCATCATGGTAATGCTCGCATTAGGAGCACTTGCTGG
Organism: uncultured Dehalococcoidales bacterium; assembly: GCA_964596125.1. Taxonomy (GTDB): domain Bacteria; phylum Chloroflexota; class Dehalococcoidia; order GIF9; family UBA5629; genus CAZQRP01. Next base: position 64,358 of record CAZQRP010000009.1, read on the forward strand.
AGTGTTTTTCCTTGGTTCTATAGCTCTGTTTGTTGGTGGATTTCATATATGCAACATGGGGTATAGAGAAGGAGCTATAGCGGCGTGGGTTATATCAGCAATTATGCTAATAGCCGCTATTTTTACTCTCATTATCTTTCGAAGAGAATATCATGTTCAAAAGAAGATAGAGAATTTAGAAGATTATACTAGAAGAACAGGGATGCTAAAATAGTTGTTTTCTGAGTTAAACAGATAGGCATATATAGTAAAATCTAAAATATAACAAACCAAAATACCCTGAATGCCATTCTCTTCTGTCTTGTTTTGATGGCAGACTATTGTTCATGTATAACCTCTTAAATACTTCTAATCATAAGAACACCAGATTTGATTCCTGACATTTTTGTGCTAAGCTATGGCTCAGGCAAAACAAGGTAAACAGCAACAAGCTAATCATTAATAAATACCGGAATGCAAAATTGAGCGGGAATACCTGCTATTCCGGATATAATAAACGGGGCAACCACAGTAATCTATTATAATAGCTTCATAATAACGCGCTAATACTGTAGACCACGGTAGTGTTATGTATCTAAGCCTTTCAGCAGGGCCGGAATTATGACAGAAAAGATGTGTAATCTGTTCGAAATTTGTGAGACTCCCGAAGCCCCTTTATGCCCTATGCAGGAAAATACTGTAAAACACGGAATATGGTATGCTGATGAACCAGTTTGCCGTTCCAAACAGTTTCAAGCCCTTCCGTGGATCAAAAAACAGAAACAAATCGCTCAATTACGATTCACCACAGACGACGGCTTCTTCACCGTGAGGATGTTCAACTCCGTACATGTTGTAACCAAGAATCTTAAAGGCGCTAATCCCGATAATGTGAATGCAGAGCTAAGATGGCTTAAGGAACGGAGCGAAAAGAGAGCGGCAGCTCCCCGTAAAAGACGGACCACCACGGTTGTTAAAAGAAAAAGGTCAGCAACACTGACTCTGTGGAAAGAACCGGATGAGGCCAGTTATAGTGATTCCACAGACTGAGTATGACCGGACAAAGTCTCTGATATAGAAGTCCTGCAGGCTGCTATTTAGTCTTTTTAAAAGCTCAATCCTGCCTTGCATAACTCGTGCCTTCTCCGCCATAAACAGAGGTCTCGTTAAAAAGGCTTTTTGCCCTTACTCTCTTAACAGTACATACACAATTGAAGTAGACAATTAAACCCGTAAAATAAAACATGTATCATTTTCCCTGCCACATAAAGTAGTATATAATCTTTATGCAATGAACAGTTTCCTGGAGACCATCGTCGATTACAGGGCATTGATCATCCCCATTGGTGCCTGGTGTGTAGCTCAGCTCATAAAGATGTTTATCTCTTTGGTACGTGATAAGCGCCTGGACTTCTCTTACATGGTAAGTATGGGTGGTATGCCCAGTGCACACAGTGCAACAGTCTGCGCACTGGCGACAACAGTAGCTATAATAAACGGTATAAACTCAACTGTTTTCGCTGTTGCTGCCTTTTTTGCCTTTATAGTCATGTATGATGCCGCCGGGGTACGTCAGACGGTAAGCAACCAGTCAGATATGCTCAACCGCATACTGGATGAATTTTTTAAAGAAAAACCTGCATTTGAGCAACGCCTTCGTGAATTTATTGGACATACCCATCTGGAAATTATAGCTGGAGCCACACTGGGAATACTTCTGGCATGGTGGTGGTCATGAAAGGCACAGGCTTCGTTACTATTTCGGCATAGAGGCAATGCAATAACGTCTTCTCGATCAATCCTTTAAGCCCAGACGATTGGCACAGTGACACCGATTATGTGCCTTTAAACGGCTTCAATCATGGAAATCCAAGATAACGACAAAAAATAGCACATACTATTTCAATAAGTGTTTCATTATAATAGTATGTGCCTGGTGAGCCTTGTCGCCTCCCCTGAATTCAAAGGTCTTCGGCTCGAGCCCTATCGGGCTAACGGTAAGGATGTCGCTCACGAAAAATCCCTTTTTAATGAGAAAACCTTTGTTATCTTCACTGGCAACAGACGCAATACGATCATATGGTATGCTGACAAGAGCCTTTTTCTTCTTCATGAACTCCTTGTCATAGTAGATAACCCGCTTGTCAGTAATCCCGAGAAAGCCTGTGCCCACACTCTTTAAATCAAAAACAGCTTCAATAACTTCTTCTGGCAAGCATATACTTTCGATTTTCTCAAGCTGTTCATCTTTATCCACAACCATTTCCTGAGCATACATTGCCATGCTTCCATACCTCCTTTAGCAATAGCCTTAATAACTCGTTATAGTTTAACCGGCGTTGTAACAAATATATGTCTACGCTTTCACGCTTCTTCGTCTTCTTCTGACTATAAATATTACAACAGGAATCCAGATAGGGCAGAAAATTAACAGCCAGATAGCTACATCGACAAGCACTTTGGCAAAGGTAATGAGGCCGCGCACTGCTGATAGTAAAGTCTCCGATGCGCTCCACCCTTTCTGACGTAATGACTTTATCTCTCGCAGGTCTACTTCTATAAGCGCCATATCCGAGGTGCGCTCCAGGTATTGTATTCGTCCTTTAATCTGCTCGATTTCACCGCGAACATTGGAAAGCTCCCTGCGCACCTTTAATATATCTTCTACTGTTTCCGCTTTCTCCAGTAGTTCCAGGTACTGATTCTCGGTTGCCTCTAAATTGCGAAGCCTGGCTTTCAGGTCGGTATATTCTTCAGTTACATCCTGGCTTTCAGTTCTTTCATCAGGTACATTTGTAGCCAGTTGGCGTAGCTCATTGAACGCTTCATCAAAACGTCCGGCAGGAACCCTGATACGGATTTCACCCGTTATCTCATCATCACGCTCGCGTATTCTGGAAGAAACAACGTAGCCGTCTAAATCCTTAGCTAGTCCAGTTACCTCATCCATGGCTGTTACTATATCCTGCACCTCTAATGTCAAGTAGCCGGTCTTTATTATTTTACGATCGACGCCTTCATTACTAACTGTAACTCCTCTACCTGCCTGGGAATCAGTCCCCGGTAAACCGGGAGGAAGCGGTAGTGCTGATTCCGGCATTGGTGCCGGGGCCGGGGCTGGTTCTGGAGCTTTCGCAGAGCAGCCAACAGCCAATATAATTCCTGGAAGTAACAGTATCGGTAGTACTATTTTAAATAGCCTGGTCATCCTGGTCCCCTTCATTAACATGATATCTCTTTTCTTCAAAACGGTCTAGCGCCCGCAAAGTTTATTAAACCGCCTTACTCAAGTCGCCTCGAGTTGGGATGTATGATAGTCATCACAACTGTGAATAAAACTATGAGGATCCCGCCGGTACATACAATTTCAGGAGTACCGAAGGCTTCTGCAAGGGCAATGACGGCATGAAACGTTTGCGTACTTATTAATAAATTTCGCTTGGCTAATCGGTCGGACAGAACACCGCCGAAGAGAGAGAAAAGCAGTATAGGCCTACCGAAAGTAAAAGTCACTATTCCTATATAAAGTTCAGAATTTGTCATCGTCCAGGCGAGCCAGCCACGGGCAACTACGCCCATTTGAAGTCAAATGAAAGAAGCAACCTGTCCCAATCAGTATCATAGAAAATCACGGCCGCGCAATGAGACAAAAGTACTGATTCCGGTATGTCGGCCAGCTCTCTTTCTGGCCGATTCTCACCTTAACGTGAAGGTCCCCGTAGTCCCTTCATCTGGTTCTATCGTCAGCTTCCATTGGCATTACTTTTATTACCTTTCTAACACCAAATACGCGTTGATTATATTTTTAATCCTGACCGATATGCTTATTATCATAAACGTTCCTGTGTAACACCTGATGTTTTAGCTGGTGATGCACATACACGTGAGGCACCTGTCGAAAACGTAATGCGCCGGCAATAATTTGTATATCGCGGTCCACAAATCCGGCTCAGTCCAATCTATTATAGTGGCATCTGCTGAACACGCATCATCAGCCTGGGGCTTGAGGCATGACTCATATAGAAATAACCAAAACCTCACCAAACCAAAAAAGTAAATCCTTTATACAGGTCCTGTCAAGGCAACGCTGGCTTGACTTTTTTAAAACTGACGTTGATAATGGACGGCATCTATTTGCCAGACAAGACGAAATGGTTTAAATAGTACAATAGTGACGTTGTAACAAAAATAATTTGGTTCACAAGTTCCGGTACCGGCCTTTTACATGAGAGAGCCCACATGAACAAAAGATATCAGATTACGTTTTTCATAAGTACAATACTAATCGCAGCAATATTGGTGCTGGCATGTACTGATAAAGTGGCAGCCCATCTTGAACAGGGCGATAGATACATGGAGCAAGGTCAATTCGATAAGGCGATTTCCGAATACACTGTCGTTATAGAGCTTGATCCCGATCAAACTTCTGCCTATTTCAATAGGGCTATTGCCTATGGTAGCACCGGACAATTAGATTTAGCTATTGCCGATCTGGACAAAACCATCGAGCTGAACCCGCGTATGGCCGATGCCTATAATAATCGCGGCAGTGCCTATCTAAGCAAAGGACAGCCTGATTTAGCTATAGCTGACCTGGGCAGGGCTATTGATCTTGATCCCAATCTGGCTAAAGCCTATTGCAATCGGGGTTGGGCCTATTTCAGCGTTGAATACTATGAATCCGCCATTATCGACCTGACCAAAGCTATCCAACTCGATCCTGACCTGGCTCTAGCCTATTGTAACCGGGGATGGGTACATTTCACGAAAAAGAAGTATGACCTCGCAATCGCCGACTTTAACAAGACGATTGAACTATCAAACGATCCTGTACTAATCCAAGCGGCACAACAAGGTATAAAAGCAATCGAAGACGAACAATAACAGCAGTAAATCCTATTAATAGAGTACAATGTACCATAGGCAAATTAAACTAACTGTAAACACACCTTTGTACCCCTGAACATGGATTATATCTATGATTCAGACATATATTATGTAATGAATATCATAGTTGAGAGCCAGCTACCTTAGAATTAAAATAGTGCTGATATATAAACACCTCGCTTTATTTGTAGTGCTGCTGTTAACCATAGCAGGCTGTTATCAGGGACCGCAACCTGACCTCATTCCACCACCAACAGCCGACTTTACTGCCGATAACCCAAAAGGGCAAGCTCCGTTGACCGTTAGGTTTACGTGTTCATCTACCGGTGATATCACTCACCGCCACTGGGACTATGGCGATGGGCAGTTCAGCACGGAACTCAGCCCCAGCCACACATATACCCTGGCCGGTGAGTATACCGTGTCATTAACGGTTATGGGTCCCGGCGGTAGTGACGTAGAAACAAAAACCGGCTATATAAGTGTCGGTCGCACAACTATCAAGTGGGATGAGGCAGGAAGCTATATTGGCCAGAACAAGGCAGTCGAGGGAGTTATTGTTGCCACTTACTATGCTTCCAATAGCAAATCTAGACCCACATTTCTCAATTTCCATATACCGTATAAAGGGTATTTCACATGCGTCATATGGGGCACAGACAGAGCGAAATTTATTCAAGAGTTTCCCCCCGATCCGGAGACGTATTTCCTGAATAAGCGGGTTCTGGTAAAAGGTTTAATCGAGGAATATCCCGAGGGATCGGGCGACCCGGAGATGATACTCAGAGACCCCTCACAGATTGAAATTATAGCGGAGTAACTCCTCATGCATCAGTCACAGGACATCACCATGCGCATATAGTATTCATTCCCTATTAGTAGATTTCCTGTCTGAAAAATATAAAAAGACCAGAACAGCCTTCTTTCCCTGCTGTTCTAAGCCTTCCTACTTACTTATTATATTCAGGGGGTATCAACTTTTAAAATTTATATTAAACCATATTGTTCTATGTTGCTTCAGTTATATGTATAATTATAGCAGGGATATAATTAACGTTTACGACAAATGAAATGGATTAATCTGGAGGTATGATGTGATGAAGAAGATATGGCTTGCTCAGTCTGAAGCCATAGCTAGGTTGATTGTATGGATTGCCGTACTTATCCTTGGATGCTCCACTTTTTTTCAGTCTTTAAGCATGTTAGAGGGTTGGCATCGCTGGTTTCTGTGGGCTCTATTCATTCTTTTTATTATTGCTGTTCCTATAGTATTTAATTCTGAGTTACGACACTTGCGTTCTTTAAACACAAATAATCTGGAAAAGAAAAATGGGACACCTCATAATAGGAAACAGCTAAGACAGCAAGGTAAAACTAAAGATAATAAGTACGGTTTCTGGAGGCGATTACAAGAACGAATTGAGTTAACATGGTTAATGGTTGCCACGATCCTTTTACTTGCTGTGATTCTATTTCGATATCCGTTAACATTCGATCGTATAGCTGTACTTGCCCTTATTGCTATAACAGCAGCATACGCTAATTCCGCCTATCAGCAAGTAAAGGCCAGTAGAAAAATGGTAGAGGAGGTGAAAGAACAAAGACTGGCAGCATCGCATCCTTTAGTAATACCGAAAGCTGTAAATAGATTAAATGAAGAGGACATTGAAACTGAGCCTTTCACGCACTTCTTATTACTAAATGCAGGTAATGGAACTGCGATAGGACTGGAGATTTCAATTACTGACGAAAATAAATCAAGTTTTAGTGAGGGGCATTATGTTACATTTATGAAATCTGGCGAAGAAATTAAATATCATCCTCGTATGACTGAATTGAAAAAGGGTGCTTATAACCTCTTTTGCCAATATACAAGTATCTCTAACATAACAGGAGAAAAGCGTTTTAACCAAACTTGGTTACCTTTTAGGATTGTCAAAAAAGTTCATGATGAAAATGGAATATCTATAGTTACTTTCAATCCCTACTTCAAATTCGATATTCCTAAAGACGATGTCGTACCAACTTATATTTTTATCGAAGCATAATTAGATAAGGTGAGTATACCATTACTGTATAAAGAGATAAAAAATGATTAAGAGATTAAGTATTACAAACGAATAATTCTAATTTGTTGAGGATGTTCCGTACATCAAAGATTGCAGAGTCCATAAGGGGATCGAGTAAAAAATCGGCGGAAGGTTGATTCCCTCCTATTCTGGGTACCTTGACCAGTATCTTAGCGGTGCCGGTGAGATGCATCTCCACATCGGATGGCAGGACAGGCGACCCATTGGGGAATTTAATATCAGGGAAATCGGAAGGCAAAGTAAACGGGATTATTGTATTGTCCTTAAGAAAGTTTGCACCAGTAGCCAAAACCTCATGATATCTAATAGACTCAGTGAATCCACGCACAGTAAAATCAACATAGAATTCCCTCCCCCCACAGCCAATGGTAATAAGTTGACGATGCTTATCAGCATTTTCGAGACGGCTGATGACTCCCAAAATGTGACTACTCATTCCTCCTTCAAGGAAAACTTCTCCCCAATAAGGTTGCAAGTCTATGATAAATGCCCTAGCATCAGGGTGCAATCCCTCAGTTGCGGTCTTAAAGTTATTCCGCAAGCTGGCATCATTGATCACGAACTCTCCATATTCGTCCTTGGCGAAGATATCTTGAAACAGGATTGGGAAACTCGCCTTTCCTCGGCGCTGTTTAGGGACACAGGCGACAACAATATAATCAAGTGCACTTCGCAGGTTATGTACGAAATCACCGAGCATGACGGCAATCATCGGGTCAGGTTGCTTGGTGATACGGAAGCGACCCCTGATTTCATTTTGGCTATCAGGCAATCTGATACGAGTGAATCTGTAAGGATGGCTGTCTGCGTACCTCATGGCTTCTTGTTTGATGTCTACCATGTGCTTCTCAGCACGCTGAACCTTGAGCCACCAATCCTCATTCATGATATATTATACTATCCTAGTGGAGAAAAGTACGGGAGAAAAGAAACAAAAAACACTCCTTCCTCATCTTGGAAGCCTTATACCAAAAGTGCCTAGTGTTCCATAAGTCTATTAGTTGTTCCAAAAGTCTTCATAGTTATTAATTGCTAGTACCACCATTTAGGTGGCTTACCTGAACCATTACAATACCACCAATCAGTATAGTAGTTAGTCTCACCTACCCAGAAAGTCCAAGAAGCATACATACCATTGTCCGATGTTGCTATGCCTACTGCTACGTGCTTTACATTCGGACAAAGCAACCAAGTTCTATGGAAATCACTAGTCATCCACCCATCCACAATCGCAGCAGCATCCCAATGTGTAGTTCCTTCGCCACCCCAACAGTTTTCTGCATAGGGCATTCCTTCAGGAGTATGGAACAATTGCCTTCTCTTAGCCATTTCCTCACTATGGCTCTTTGAGTAAGAGTATAGTTCGTTGTCCCAAACTAAAGTAGGAGAGTCTCTGTTGGCTCTCATGTCATTGACTAGGCTTACAACTTCACGTTCGATTAGTGATAACCTATTAGAATCGTAAATATCATTGTCAACATTCTTGGTATTAGGCATGATGACGTGGTTGTTGTCATTCTGAGTAGGTTTAACTTCGGCGTATTCTGTTTGGTCGTTGGCTACACTACTAGATGTAATATCAATCTCGGCAAACCAGTTTACTACCGAGTCTTTATAGCCAGCCAGCGGTTGCACACCAGCAAAGGCGAAGATTGCCGCTAAAACAATCACACATATAGTAGTTTTAAACATCCCAGGACGTTGGTAGCGGAAACCTTTTCTTTTACTCAGTTGTATTAAAGCCCACAGAAGTGCTATGCATATCGTCACTGACAAGGCTCCTGCCAATGGGGCAAGTCTGTGAGTAAAGGTATTGTAGGCAAGCCATATTAACCCAACTTCGGTTGCTAGAATTAACAGGTTAAGCGATAGTTTCCTTAGGTATCTCATTATCTTATCTTTATGAGTGACCGCTTATTTACCTAGGTTCCTCGTTCCTATTACGTGCAAGCCATGATAGAGCTGCCAAACAAGAAAATTATTCCGAAGAATATAAATAAACGCCACTTATGATTCTTTCTCATTTCAGTTTTTTATTCACTTATACAAAAAGGGCACCAAGAATTGCCATATGAGCAATTCAAGCGCCCTTACTACTTCCCATCTATAAGTTTAACCTTATTTGTTACTTCACGTCATATAGGTAGCTCAAATATAGTCCTCGTTTATGAGTTTGTCAATACCGGGAAATAAAAGAGTTTAATCCATATGCTTACCATATTAAGGATTCATCTCTATTATCTGAGGTTTCTTTTTAGCAAGAATTCAAATGTTAAAAGGTTTAATTCTTGGAACGTTAGCTCACTACCTGAGTTTTGTCTTTAAAGTGAAGGTTAAGTTCCTAATTATTCCAGAGTTGTCACGATGTATGGCTCCGAACAACCAGCACAGTTACAGCACGTACATATGGTACTAAAGTCATGGCCAAAAAGTTACCTATTACTCATTCACTGACCGGTCCTCTTGTATATACTGACTTATATAGATATCTGTTTAATGGTGGGACATATACTACATTGTATGGATATAACGAATAACCACGACAATGGCATGTTATCATGAACATCACAACCAGAATTTATGTAATTCTATTTACAGGACTGCTTTTTCCATTATTCTGCCTGGTTGCGGCCTGCCAAACACATATACCGAGTCCGCCATCACCCGTATACCCCCTTCCAAAGCCAAACACTGGTCCTGTAAATCCCGGCCAGGAGCAATTGTCTTTAACAACTGAAGATGTCAGTACCAGTGAGTGGAACAGAATCGAGACCTTTACCGGCAAAGATAGCAACACCACTATTCCATTCCATATATCAGGCACGAAGTGGCGCATCATCTGGGCAATAGATACTGAATATGATGAGTTCAGTAATTTTGACTTCTTTATATATCGAAAAGGCAGGTCCGCAACACCCATAAAACACATTTTGAAGTCAGCTACTACTGCCGGCATTCCTGTCTATATCAATGAAGGCGGCCATGAGTACTATATCAAAGTTATTGCCACAAACCTGCGTAGCTGGAATATTGCCGTTGAAGACTATACCACACAAAAATCACTGTCTCCCGTTCAAATAACATGGATCCATTATAAGGGTACCGAAAATAAGATCTATACAGACGAGGAACTGGATTGTTACAGGGGAAACGAAACAGATGAATATGTAGTCATTAAGAACCAGGGCAATAGTAAAATGGATATGAAGGGATGGGTATTAAAAAACATGACAAAGGGCTACCCTTCATTCATGTTCCCTTCCTACATTCTATCGCCGGATGAAAGCATTGTGGTCTATACTGACGAAATCCACCTGTCACCACAGCAACTTAAGAGCCATTTAATAGACTACGTTCAAACCAGATTCGACCTGTCCGCCTTAAGAAACCATGCTAAAATGAGAATACCATACCGTAGTGTATCAGGAGGTTTCTCTTTTCACTATGGTCCAGGTGATATCTGGGATAACGATGAGCCTGACACCGCAGTGCTTTATAATTCTGAGGGAGAGGAAGTAAGCAGAAAGAGCTATACAGTCCAGCTTGATAAAGCAGTCAACTCCCCTGTCATAATAAGTCGTATTCAGTATAAGGGAACACTCCTCCCGACAGAGCGGGATGAGAACGACTTCCGCCATGAACAAGTCGAAGCCGACGAATATGTAGTTATTAGGAATCCGAGTACATGCTTCCAGGACATGAGTCGTTGGGAATTGAAAAATATAACGAAAGAACACATCTCTTTCGTCTTCCCGCACGGTTTCTTTTTATGTCCGGGGGAAACCATCCGAGTTTACACAAATGAAGTTCATCCCGAGTGGGGAGGCCTGTGTTTTCAGTATCGCCCGAGTGAACTCATTTTAGAGTATCATGAAGATGTGCATCCCGAAGATGGAGGTTCGTGTGATTACTTTCCCACAGACTTATTTTCACCAGAGGGTAGCCTCAGTTTCAACTATAAACCCGGTGACATCTGGGACAATAACCAGCCCGATATAGCGGTACTGAATAACGCCAGGGGAGAAGAAGTCAGCCGAAAAAGCTATACATTCTCTTTCAGAATCAGGGGCACAAATAATGAGTAATCGGCAACTCTAGAAGTCTGTGCTTCAGAAGGTCACACGTATCTTTGCCTGGGTAACTTTCTTGTTGCCATCATTGATAACAGTCCAATCATGTACTTTAGCATTTGTAATAAGACCTTAACCAGAAGTTTGCGCTGGGTTATGGGAGGAATAAGAGGTTTCTATTATACCTCTTGCATCTATAATCATGACAAAAAGCATTGCTTTATTTGAACTTCTAGTTGTATAATCGAAGTAACAGTATAATATGGTAACGTAGATAGGTAACTATGGGATGTGTTAAAGGACACATTAACAAAGCCAGGAGAGAGATCTTATGCAGCAAATAATCAGGTGTCCCAATTGTGGTTCACCAAATTCCTTTGGTCAAAGTTTTTGCGGGGCCTGCGGTGCAAGGTTGGTCACTGGCTGTCCAAATTGTGGATCGAGTATTGATCCCGGGGCCAGATTTTGCGGTAGTTGTGGTGCACAGCTTTCCGGAGGCGTGCAGCAACCGGGAGGCTGGGGACAAACGCCAGGAGATATGCAACAACCTGGAGGTTGGGGACAACCGCCCGGAGGTGTACAGCAACCCGGAGGCTGGGGACAACCGCCCGGAGGTATGCAGCAACCTGGAGGCTGGGGACAACCGCCCGGAGGTATGCAGCAGGCCGGAATGTGGGGAGCACCAGCACGAAGGAGAACCACATCATCACAATCGGGTACGTTCCTGTTAGTAATACTTATTGTCCTCCTGGCCGGCCTTGGTGTTTTCGGATACTATGCTTTTTTCAGTGACTCGCCACCATGGGGAGGTGGTACAGCAGTCACGCCTACGGATATACTTAAATTTAAAGGCGGGCCTTTCGTCTCCGGTACATCTGATAATACAACCGGGAAAGCCAGTATGGCTATCACCTGGGAAACCGATGAACTGACTAAAGGGCGCGTAGAATATGGCATGGATACTGACTACGGTAAAATGTCGGACTGGGAGTCAAATTTCGTTAAGTCCCATAGCGTCGATTTATCGAACCTTGATGCAGATACCAGCTACCATTACCGCATCATATCAAAGGATAAAGACGATAAACAGTCAGCATCAAACGATAGGTCTTTTAAAACGCCGAAATAGATAAACCAGCCATTGTACATATCGGTTTCAACGGAATACCAGCCCTGTCTAAATTTGACGGGCTGCTTATTATTCTAGCTACTATATTTTACGTCCGTTCAACCAGCTATGCCGCCAGCTTGAAAACTCCGGAACTGAGACCTCTATACTTTTCCTCTCATTACACGACGATCTTTTTCATTAAAGAATACAATGATGTACTTTACTACGGGCGATATCGTGTTATATTATATAGAACAGATAAGCCAGTTACGATGAAGAACACCTACCAGAAAAGCAGATTTAGCTGATAGATGGCTTCTGAACGTATCTTGTCTCAAGAGAAATTCAAATTGATAGCTGGACTATGACTAACCGCTTATCATGATAATATATGGCAAATTGAATGGTGCCGTTGCCGGGGGTCATAGACTGTTATGAAAAAAGCCGGGGATGCTTATTCAACGAAAGAAAGAGCTGAGCTGCTGCTGTCTGATCTTGAGAGGCTGAAAGCTGAGGTATCGACTATAGAGGCTCGTTATAATGTCTTGAAAGCCGATTACACCAAGATGTGTGAGGATGCCATAATGAAGATAAATACCATAAAAGCTGACCTTGAGAAAAACCATAGTAACGAGGTGATAAAGTCAGGAATTTCCGAACCCGAGTTGAGCAATCTGGAGGCCAGATTCAAGTTAGGGCTGATGCCAGCCGATACGTATTTGAAGCAGAAGGGGCTCACCAAAAACGGGGATACTCCGGCTACCAAAGGCGTTCAATCCATTGTTGATAAAGTAGCAGATTGTATTGAGTTCGGACTGGATAAATTGGGAGATGGATTAGTATTCCCTATTGAAATAACAGTCAGAATATGTATCAGGGTATTTCATTACATCAAATCAATACTAAGGAGAGAAAAATAAAATTTTTGCTCAATACCCTTTGAAGTGTTGCCAAAAGCTGATAGAATTAGTTTAGCTTTGGGGGGTGTGTTAGAGCTAATAATTTTCGGAGGGGGAAGAATGCCTACATATATCATGCTCACGACGCTTACAGCAGAGGGTGGAAAAACTATCAGAGACAATCCGCAGAGGATAAAGGAAGTCACTAAAGAGGTCGAGGTGATGGGAGTCAAGGTAATAGCTCAATATGCTTTGATGGGTCCCTATGATTTCATTAATATTTTAGAGGCTCCGAGCAATGAGGCCGTAACGAAGATGGCCGTTGAGCTGGGTTCAAGAGGCACTATCAAGACCATGACAATGCCAGCTCATAATATTGATGACTTTATAGCCAGTTTGAAGAAAAAGTAATGTCAGGTAAACTGCACACCCCCCAAATAGTCCTTATTTATTGTTAATTTGTATTTTGCAGTATTAGTAACCTCAAAGTACGTTCAAAGCACAATAATCAGCTCTTATTATTAAAGTGAGTGGTCATTTTCGTTAGCTCCGCTTCGTAAGCTCCACATGCCCCGACAATACTACCAGCCATGGTGGTTTATGTTGATACAAAGAGTTTAAGATTCTTTGCTTATGAAAAAGATACCATTATAGTTTTCTGATACACCTCGTAATTTATGTCTGATAAACGCATCATCGTTATCGGTGCAGGGGCAAGCGGCATGATGGCGGCAGGGCGAGCGGCGGAGCTTGGCGCCGAAGTGCTACTCCTGGAAAAGATGGATCGTCCCGGCAAGAAAATTCTCATCAGCGGCAGGACTCGCTGCAACCTGACCAACATCAGAGAATTGGACGATTTTATAACCATGTATGGCCCCAACGGCAGTTTTCTCTACAGTGCCTTTCATCGCTTCTTTCGCGATGACTTGCTGGCATTTCTTAAACACTACGGCGTGGAGACCAGGACCGAGCGCGGTGGGCGAGTATTTCCGGCCTCCGGTGATGCCCGCGATGTAGTGAATGCCCTCAATCGATATATGGCTGACCATGGAGTGCAATTGTATACCGGCGTCAGAGCAACCGGAATACAGACTGATAGCAGGCATGTAACAGGTGTTCAAACGGAGAAAGGCATGTATCCTGGAAAAGCAGTTGTCCTGGCGACCGGCGGCGCTTCTTTTCCCGGCACTGGCTCCACCGGCGACGGTTACCGAATTGCCGGCGGTATCGGTCACACCATAACAAGATTACGCCCTGGCCTGGTCCCTCTGGCGGTCTACGAGGTCCAGCGGGCCAGCAGCATGCAGGGCGTCAGCCTGCGCAATGTACGCCTGACTGCCTACCAGTGCCGGGCCGAAGAGATCGATCTGCTGTCGACACCAACCGGCAACTCGGGGCGCGGTACAGGACACAGTCGGCCTCGCAGGCCTGTTATCGAAAGTCGCACAGGCGAGATGATGATGACCCATTTCGGCATAGGTGGGCCAATCACCTTGCAGATGAGCTTGGCTATAGTCGACTCGATGCAGCAAGGACCAGTGAGTGTTTCCATCGACCTTAAACCTGCCCTCAGTGAAAAGCAACTGGACCAGCGGCTTCAACATGACCTTCACCACTACGGCAAGCGAAGCTATAGACGCATTCTTACGGAGCTGTTACCGCGTAAAATGATCGGACCATTCATCGAGATGACCGGTATCCCACCGGATAAGCCCGGTAATCAGATCAGCGCTGAAGAGAGAAAACGACTGATAAGCCTGCTCAAGTCACTGCGGTTCAATATAAAGAGCCCTCTGCCCATAACCGCTGCCATGGTCACCGCCGGCGGCGTCATTCTCAAGGAAATAGACCCGCGTACTATGGCCTCACGGTTGGTAGAGGGGCTCTACTTCTGCGGTGAGGTCATGGATATCGATGCCGACACAGGTGGCTATAACCTGACAGCAGCGTTTTCTACGGGTTACACGGCAGGTGAGCATGCCGCGGCCTTTTCCACTGTCAAATCCTGATGAACTACTATTCCAGGCCAGGGCTTCAGATTCAAGAATGAGGGACACTCCGAAGGCAAATGATGATATATCATATTTTCCCTGTGCGGTAGAGAAGCGCTCAATATCTGGAAATCGCTGTATATGTTATTCCATACAAGCACAGCATTATAATACATGAATTCCGAACTCTTTAAGACTCTTCGCTAACGCGTGTAAAGGAAGACCAACAATATTGAAATAGTCCCCTTCAATCCTTTCAACTATAATAGATCCCAGCCCCTGAATTGCATATGCCCCGGCCTTGTCCAACGGCTCTCTTGATTGAACATAGGCTTCGATCTCTGCTGAAGTTAAATTTTTAATGAAAATCCTGGTTTCCACTGACCTGGATAATGTTTTATTATCATCCGTATCCAGGATAGTGAAACCAGTGACCACTGAATGAGACTTCCCGCTCATTTCTGAAAGCATTCTTTTAGCTTCAACTTCTGTATCCGGCTTACCCAGGATTTTATCTCTGTACACAATAAACGTATCGGCAGCAATAATGACTGCATTTCTATGCCTGGCTGCAACGATTAAAGCCTTTTGAAGCGATATAGATTCGGCCAGCTTATCCGGCCTCAGTTTGGAGTGCATGTCCTCAGCGTAATTACTGGGATCGACCTCAAATTTCAGGCCGATTTTCTCCAGCAATTCTTTCCTTCTCAGAGATGCCGACGCCAGTACAATTTTTTTCATATAGCTACTTCTGGCCGATATAAACATACGAAAATATTGGTAGTCCGGGCATTGTCACTCGAATCCTGTTTTCCACAAGCTACCTTGAACAATATAGCAAATAGACCATGAGCTAATAGTCGTGGATCAATACTAATGATACCATTGCCCATCCATGCGGTACAATCATAATTCTCACCAAGAATTTCTCACGCACGTCGAAAATTTGTCAACTCCCAATTAAGAATGCCCCACAAGAAAATTAGAGATATGCCTGTTTTTTTCCTTGTACACAAATCACAGGTTATGGAGCCAGCGTTACAGACATATAGTTGTGTAATATAATCTCTGTCCAGAGTTATAAACCTTCCTACGAATATTGCGTTATAATGAATGATCAAACACTTAAAATGCTGATAGCCAATAAATGAAGCACCTGTCTGTTAGTACGATGCCTGGAACAGGAGGATATAATTGAAACGGTTATTTATTATTCTACTTTCATTGATAGTATCCCTCGCTTTATTGATACCGGGCATCGTGCCGGCACTGGCTGAGACGAAACCTGATACCGAGCTTAAAGCCTAATAGGAGGTAATGAATGGAAAAAACAAATAGGCCAACAGTTGCTGGGATTTTAACTATTATTTCCGGTGTTTTTGGCTTGATTGGCACTATCAGTCTGTTTATCGGTTTTGGAGTTACCAGCAGAGCCTTCGGTATTCCTATTGGATACATTCCCGCATTTGTACCGGGTCTCATCTTATTCATGGCTATTCTGTCAGCTCTCATCGATATACTGGCCCTGTTAGGTGGGATATATGCAATACAACAGAAGATGTGGGGCCTATCGCTGGCCGGCGCAATCGCTGCTATCATGGTATTCCTACCCCTGGGAATACCAGCCGTTATACTCATTGCTCAAGCAAAGAATGAGTTTGAATAGTCCTGATTATAAATCCCCGGTATACCACAACTAAGATTGTACAAATATTAGGACTTCTGTTGATTGCTGTAGTACCCCAAAACACAAAAGGGTAGTTATACGGATATGTTGTATATGATTCGCCGGCGATGATACCTTACTATCTCACCAGATGTGGCTCCCTATATATTACGGAGCAGGTTTCCAGGTAGGCGGATAGAACTTCAAAAGAGAAGCTTTCTCCAATTCTGTCAATGGGAAGAACAGCACTATATCACAATGGAAGTCACCCGGACGACATTCCGCCGGCCGTCCACACATGAGATGTGTTGGATCGTTGTTATGTCCTAGACCGATTGCATGACCCAGTTCATGTGCAATGAGGTTGGGTACTACATTGGTAAGGTTGAGCGGAGATACGTTACAATTCCTAATTCCAATCAGAGTCTTGCCAGAGCCGGAAGGACGACTTGAAAACGATATAAATTTACCGTCGGATAACGCAACAATTATATCTCCGGGTATTCTTTTTACGTTATCGGGTAACGGTGGACGAGGCCCCTTTTTACTAAGGACAGTTGAACTTACTTTTACAAGGTAGTCAACAGGTACCAACTCCGTGGTATGAGTGACTGGCATCAGTCTGAATGGCGACCCCATCTCGGCGAACTGCGTGTTCCAGTGGTCTACGGCTTCCCGAGCTTTTTGAATTCTCGGGTCGTCAGCTAAGGCTGATATGGTGACGCTGGGAAGCTTGCTCCATACATTCCTGGGCTGGGAAAAGTGTTTTAATTCTGATGGCGGTGAGCCACAAGGACAAGGAGCAACTGCCGGAGCCGGCGGCTGTCCCTCCGTGTCAGGTTGTGCAGGCGTTGCGGCTGGTTCCTCAGCAGATGATGGCCCGGATTCGGGAGCTGAAGGAGTAGTTGGTGTTAGTGGAGCGGGTCCGGGCTGCTGACAGCTTGCTGCGACTACCACCATAACAAGCAGGATAATACTACTCATAAGAAGTATTTTTTTCATTTGTCCACTCCCGGTCAATTAATTATTGATAACTAAGACCGCCACCCAGTGACAAATATAGCGCTCTTTTTGCTCCGCTGAATAACTTTTACCCAATGTACAATAGTCATATCCAGATATCATAATTTCAACCTTCGGGCTTTGTCAAAACTGCTCAATACAGAGATAAATGAATAAGCAGATAGTTATTTCCTCTGGTGCTTGCTGTACCATTCAACAAAACAGATATTCAACAGGATCGATAAAGTAACGGGTATGGCAAGCACCCACAAGTTCCTCACTATGCTAATGCCAAAACAATGACAGACAAAAATAACGATAAAAGTAAGCACCTACTCCCGATATCCCACAACCCATAGCAAAACAAATATATACTGCCATTGCCCTCTTCTTTAACCAGGTTTCACAAAGAGGTTACCTGTAGTATTATATGTTACTGCAGGTATATTTCAGTCTACCACGTTATTCTGTCAAATAGCTGATACAGCATTAAGACAGCGACCCGATTTACCAAATAGTCCCGGTAATAATGGCATGTTTTTGATTTCCAAACCTGAGCCTGAAGCAAACTCATGAAACCAACCGGATGCCGGTTTTAACTCAGAAACAAGACCGATAGGCCGGTGAATTCTCCGAACAAACCGCCTGGTTGCCACCGGGTTTCAAAATAGCATTCGTCAGCTTGGAACTGGATCGGTCACCGCCGCCGAATCTGGAAGACACCGAACTATTGCAATTTGCATTGTTACAAATCTATAATAAAGCCCGTAATAATCCGGGAGGTAAAGATTGAGAAAGCTATTTCTAATGTTATCACTAGTACTACTGGTGACAGTGTACGTTTCCTGTACGGCTGTGGCACCATCCTCTTCCTCTGGTACGGTACCATCAATTGTGGCCTTCTCTGCAAGCCCCACTTCGATCTCATCTGGCGAGTCAGTAACGCTGCTCTGGAACGTAACCGATGCTACGAGTGTACAGATAGACCAGAATGTCGGTTCCGGCCTGGCCGTTGCCGGCACTACATCTGTTTCACCGGGTAGCACAACGACATATACATTAACTGCAAGCAATAGCGCCGGCACTGTCACTTCTTCGGTAACGGTGACGGTATCCTCGTCTTCTGCTTCTTCACCATCCACTCCCTCACCTACTCCACCACCGCTGGCTCAACCAAAACCAGGATTGTCCCCCAATATTGTAGTGTTCGATATCAGTCCCAATCACATTCATATTCCGCCCGGGCCCGGACCGTTCCAGGCTGTAATGAGATGGGATGTACGCAATGCGGCAAACGTTACCATCGACGGTACATCGGTAGCTTCCTCTGGAAACCGGGTGCTTAAACCGCCGGTAGGATCACATACCTTCACCTTGAGGGCATCCAATGCTCATGGTACCGTTACGCGATCCCAGCACTTGAACGTTACTCCGTAGGTTCGCGGAACCATTACTGGATAAACCTGTTTCATGTCTTTTCGAGGTTACCCAGTCTATGGGCTGTCTTCAGTACTTTCAGGGCACGTAAGGTAATCCACTTGCTCGGTTCACCTTTACTCTCGATGTTGGTCTGGAAGCGTCCGTTAAAGGTACTCTCCATTAGCCATCTACCATGATTGTCCTGTTTGGAGATTAATAAATCCAGAGCCTCGTGCATCCGTTCATCATGGTAACCAAGTTTAGTCAACACGTCCAATATCTCCAGCGCATCGGTCTGATACATTAATGGGAAACCGAACTTGCGCCAGCCTGGTTTGCATACTTTTTCTGGAGTGTGACTTCTTTTATGCACATAGTGCTGAAGAAAATACTCTGCTCCCCTGTCAATCACTCTCTTTACCTCCGGTGACCTGACCTCTTCCGGAATCTCAGACAAAGCTTTCATCGCCTTAATGGCGCCCATAGAGCAGGTATGCCTTCCCCAACAGGGCTCAGCTTTGTCATAGGGCCAGCCTTCAGGAGGTTTCTCTACTTGATCATCAAACCTCTGGTAGGTGCTGATCCAGTTTATCCCCTTCTGCAACCGGGTATCTTTCAGATACCCAAACCGTATCAAGCTCCAGACCATATTCCCGGTGAGACAGGGAATGACCGAACTGTGATTACCGCCATTTTTAATTGTCCCCCGGATCGAGAATCCGCCGCTGCTACGGTCTTGTGAGACTTTTAAGATGAATTCACCTGCTCTCCGGATTCTATCATCGCCTCCATCTGCACCGAGATCAGCCAATATGATAAGCTGCCACACCGTTCCCTTGTACTTTGCCGTATAGTACCTATCAGGTGTTTCCCAGAAGCCTTTACCATGCTGCTTTTTCAATATCTTGAGCACCACCCCGGTTTCCATGATGTCCTGCTTTGCATCGAGTACCCGAGGGTCATCCCCGGGTATCTCCAGAACATCCAGCAATGTATAATGCCGCACTGAGGGATTATCCTTTTCCAACAACCAGTCGGTTGGGTCTGCTTTTAATATGGATTTCCAATCATTCATTTTATGGAAGCCTTCAGCTATGGCAAGTGAAGCCAACGTCGTAAGTATAACACAGCGGCAGTATCGGTTTATGCTACCTGACAGCTTTACAATATAGACCAGTCATCATTAGCATCGTTTCCCCGGACAGTCGCTAAAGCACCGAGCTTTCTCCTTTATTCTTCAACTACAATGGAACGAAAAGGTGATCTTTTTCAGACGACGGGACAATTTCAAAAGCTCACGCATCGATTCAATGTATAATAACAAGTAATAATAAACTAAAGGCTAAATCGGAGATTGACAATGATTCCAGCTACCAGGAGAATAATACCGGCAGCAATAAGCCAAATTCTTAACTTCTTTTCTCCTGCACTCAATTCAGACCACGGTTTCTGCTTTTTCCCAACAGCTAAACCGACACATAAGCCTATAGCTATGCCAATAGCAAATATACCAATAACAAAACCCTCGGAAAACATTATCAGACTCCTTTACTTTATTATTCACAGGAATACTCCGTAACTTCCATTATCAAACAGCCTCATCTATTTTAATCTTATGTACTCATTATCAACATTTATATGGAGTGATGAATTCATTCCCTATAGTTATTACAACAAATCCCGGACGTAAGTTCAAGGTCTATTGACAATCAACAAGTAACTACTTACTATAGCCACAGTAATCGATGCATGGAATCCCCGTCAACAAATAGAACGACAGTGAAAGGAGATAATGGTTATGGCTAATCCCTGGCAGAAATCCTGGAACGATCATAAAAAGCTTTTGGATGCTGGTGGCGGATGGGCGTGTATGGCTCATATCTTCTGGTTTGTTGGCATTATATTCCTGTTGCTGGGAATCATTGGTGATGCCACAAATATGACTCTTGGCCTGGAGCCAACGTCCTGGTTGCTGCTGGGAATAGCAGCGATACTATCAGGCATACCCGCATTCATTGGCTGGCATTCGGTTGTACATATGGATGCTATGCAAACTAAAGGTAAAAAGAAGGAATAACCCGCAGCAGGACAATAGTCACTCAAGCCGAGGTCCATCGGGCCGGACCAGGCATCATATTTATTCATTAACTTGTCCGGTTAATCTGTGACGCGGGTCGCTAATACTCTTTATACAGGATTATTACTATCAAGGCTTCTCGTACTTTTCATACCTGGCGCAAGAATATAAAGCTCCATCCCGTGCAACCAGAATGATGACAGGCCTGAGTAACATATGAGTATGAATAAGGCCGGTTCACTGATTCGATGGCGACCTGATAAGTGCATGCCGGTCCTGCGGGATGATACTCGAACTCTGATAATGATACAATTTATCCTCGGATTAAGACATGCTTCTATAGCAATCAGATGAGAGGCAGTAAAATGAACAAGATACTATTTGGCATAACAACCATCCTGCTTATTATCTCTGCCTCATGCGTCAGTATAAATGTTCCAGGTGAAGACAGTTCCGATACGGGTAAACCAACCAACCAACAACCCGTAGCATATATCGATACTGTTGATCCCGCTACCGTGGTGAGCAGGAATCCGGTGACATTCAACGGCCATGGTACCGATTCCGATGGGGTAATTGCCGGCTATGAATGGCGGTCAAGTCTCGATGGAATAGTGAGCACGGCACCCAGTTTTACTACCTCATCGCTCTCAACAGGAACGCATACCATCTATTTCAGAGTGCTCGATAACAATAAACTATGGTCTGTAGAAGTTAGTAGTGCTGTTATCGTCACTCCTGAAGTAGCTGAGCCAATTATTGAATCATTCGTGGCATCTCCGAGAGCATCGTTCGTGGTAGTCCAACCGAGTTAAGCTGGAGCATTTCAGGTGCGAAGACTATTACCATAGATAACGGGATCGGGCAGGTGGCTGCTGTTGGCTCCAGGATGCTGTCTCCTTCAGTCAATACGGTATATACATTAACAGCATTGAATGAGGGCGGCAGCGTTACTGCGACAGCTCCCGTTACGGTCCTGGAACCAACCACTACCGGTAATCCTGTAATCAACTTCACCGCCAACCATCTCGGAGGTACTTCATGGCAACTAAACTGGAACGTAGCGAACGCCACACAGATAGTCATCGAGCCTGATATAGGTCCTGTTGGTCCAACAGGTAGCACAGCGGTCACAGTACCCTCAGGTCAAACTAAAATGTACACGTTGAAGGCTACAAACAACTGGGGATGGGCCTACTGGCAAGTCGTGCTGGCGTCCCCATAAATGCCAGTCATATTTAGTGCGTAGTGAGCGTATTTACAGAAGAAAACTTCTGATACGCTTCCACCGCATCATAACACCCGCAGCCATATACTATCGAACTGTCATCAGCGTACTATGCCCGGCCAGTCCCCACTACATCAAATGGTCTCCGCATTCCTCAATCACAGCGCAGCGAATGGATACGTCAGTAAATTTGAACCTGCCCGTATGGTGTCGGTGGGACCCGCCTCATTGATAAGGTCATACCGGAACGATATAGAGAGCTAGTCCTCCATATCCACGATACATTCAATTTTCCTTTCCGGCGGTTCTGTGCCATCGTCTTTTTCTTTAAGCGGCGTAAGCAGGATAAACAGGGCGACCATTGCCGCAATGACTGCTACCGGCCAGAACTCCCCACCCAGGCTCCGCCCCCGGATAAAATCTACGGCTGCGCCCAGAATCGGCGCTACTATCATTGTGGAGACCGATTTTGCCTGGCTTTCAATGGATAGTACAGTGGCGCCCTGTGCCTCACTGGCATAGGCATCGAAGCGGCTCATCAAAATTGGACGCCAGAAGTTCTGAATCAGGGACAGGGCAATAAAACCGATGACTGCCACGTAATAGTACCCGAAGAACAGCAGCGGAATAAGGGTAACATAGAGAAGAAAGACCACCTTCCAGAGCAGGCTGCTCCCTCTCTCCTCTCCACCGGCATAATCGGTCAGGCGATGTGAATTCCTGCTGGCATAGGCGGAGACCAGGTACAGGATAACATAAACCACGCCGATCATAACTGCGCTGCGGCGCGTCTCTCCCCAAGCGATAAAGATAGGTAGCAATAGCGCCATATTCCTTACAACAGGCTGAAGATAGTTTTCCACCGCCTTGTAAACACCTTCAAACGACATCGACTCCAAGATTAAGCGGCGCAGTCTCCGAATGACCAGCGCAGCACGGATACACTCCCACAGATGCACTACGATATCACGGATGCCCACCTCCTCACCCGGTTGGCCCTCCAACTCCCTGGGATAGTTTATAAAATTAACCAGCCCGGCAATATACGGGATAATGGCAAACAAGAAAACATAAGCATAGTTATTGGTCAGCAGAACAAAGGCCACCGCCAAGACGGTAGAAACTGCCGAACCGATTTTCGACCAGGAGCGCGTATAGCCATAGACTTTCGTTTTTTCATCAAGCCGGCCTTCGTTGCGGAGCCAGGTGAATATCATCGCCTTGTGCGTGCCGGTACGGAATGCCTCACCGACAGCGAAAAAGAACATGGCAATGAAGAAATGCCAGTAATCGCGGCTGAAACCGAAGATAGCAAAAGAAATGATATAGGAAATAAAAGATAGTATCATGCTGCGGCGGCGGCCAAATAAATCGGCAACAGCGCCGCTTGGGATCTCCATAAGGTTAATAAAAAGCTCCCGGAAGGCGATGAGAAAGCCGATCTGGGTAAAGGAAAGTCCCTGCTGGAGAAAGAACAGGATAATGAACGGTTCAAAGTACCGCTGGTTTTTCAGAAAACCATACAGGGAAAAGCGCTTAATCATTGCCGCTGGCACTGCCGTTCAGAATATATATGGTAAACCATTGGCTTCTTCAATAATTTTATCACCGGTCAGTCTGCCTTTTTCTCCTCTTCTTATAGGGCAAATCATACGAAATTAGAAGTTCATTACCCATCAATTATTCTGTTTCTGCAAAAATTTTACCAACTTACTGTGTAATAGTTTTAACGCACTTTCAAATAGACCAATAACGAGGGCTAAAACCGGAACAGGGTCATCCCATGCCGCCACCGAATGTAACTTCCTGGCTTGAAACGACTTCACTATTTCTCGTAGTCCAACCTGTTTACGTTTAAAAGATAACAGGCAAGAGGCCTGGTCAAGAAAATCATCAATCCAGAACATGTTCTTACTACTAGTAACTCTGTCTGTTATACCATATCCAGTTACATCAAGATAGGCTATATACTCGATATCGACACCACATGCGGCTGCCAGTCTATTTTGTAAGGTCGTTCTCGCATTTATTTCCAGTAATTTATAGTTACCGTCTCTGGGATCTTTTTTTTGGTCTGGAGCGGCAAAGCCATGATATCCCATTGTTCTAAGTAACCGGAGAGCTGGTCCCGTAGCTGATGGTCGCCACCTGCTTTCACAAAATGAACCAGACCCGAAGTCAGGTGGATACTGTCTTATTCTATCCCAGCCGCATACACCTAGCATTTCTGATTTTTTATTGAAGTAAGTATAAAACTCGTATGTTCCTTTTCCAGGGATTATTTCCTGTATCATAACCTCTATATTTTTATCTTCTAATCTTTTCACTGCTAGCTCAAGCTCCCGTACAGAGTTTGTTAGAAAACACTTCTGGCTAAATTCCTCCTGAAAAATAAAGGAATACGCAGGCTTAATAATGTATGGATAATTGACCTCCTTACCCATCGACCACAACTCACTAATAGTCCCGGGGAAATACGTCCTTGGGTGTGGAATATTCATTTTAGCCAGAAGTTTATAAAAACTACACTTGTTAACTAATGTCTGAACAGTGTTAAATTCCGCCACGGGAACATGAAAGAACTGTTCTAACTCGCGTTTATACTTCGAAAGGCTAAGGACATACTCGTCATTAGTAGGGATAATAACCGGTTTATGGTCGAGTTGTTTACCAAAACTCATTAATCCTGTGACAAATTCAGTCTCTGATTGTCGGGGGCTGGTACATTTAAAGCGTTGACAGATATATTTAGAGTAGCTGGTTGTATAAACTCGTTTTGAATCAATATACAGTACAGGAATACCACGCCTTCCAAAGCATCTAATTACGCCGAGGGTGTTTGCACTCATGCCGGGAGTTACTACTACAACCGCTTTATCATGGTAATCGGACTTTTTCATTATGCTATATAGTAATTATTTGCGTATGACATTATCAAGCCAGACCCTTAAATTTAAACCATCAGCAGGCGAATATTTTTTATGTGCCTCTGCCACATCACAATGCCTTATCGACTGGCAATAATGTTCAGCAATCATCAGTATAGTATCGAATCTGGAACCAGCAATACCGGCAGATCTTACTTTAAAGGTGGTACAATAACACACGAGAGGTCATCAAGAGAATGGGAGAAATAAGTTTGAGCAGTAGTAGACCCACTTTTCCGGTAGGATACCATAACTTCCATAATGTTAAAATAATCGATTTTCAGCTCAACAGGTGGTATTCATTCGGATATGCCAGGTTTGAAGATATTAAAGAGGTCTCTCAGAAAATCAAAGACTTCGAAGACTATAAAGAAGAAATGATAAAGATAGCCCAAAAAGCAGAATCCGAGAATCGACTAATAAGTGCAGCGTTTTACTACCGTGCTGCGGAATTTTTTGTGTTACCGACAGACCCCGATAAAGAAGTCTTATACGACAAATTCATCGACCTTTTTAACACTGCTTTTAAAAAAGATAACATCGAAAGAGTTACTGTTCCATATGAAGATACTTTTTTACCTGCTTTCCGCCTGGCTCCTTACAAAATAAAAAAAGGTACCATGGTCATGTTTGGAGGCTTCGATTCCTATATTGAAGAGTTTTACTACCATGCACGATATTTTACGGATTCGGGTTATGAAGTAATTGCTTTTGAAGGACCGGGACAGGGAGCGGCACTGAAAAAATACGGTCTTCCTTTAACGTACCAGTGGGAAAAACCTGTTAAAGCAATACTTGATTATTTTAAAGTTGATAATGCGACTCTGCTTGGTATTTCAATGGGTGGATGGCTGTGCTTCAGAGCGGCTGCTTTTGAGCCGCGGATAAAAAGAGTAATAGCATTTGGTGTTGCTTTTGATTACATGCAAATTCCAAACATCGCACTCCAATGGCTAATTAAATTGATGTTTAAATCTGAAGCTTTGATGAACTATATTGCCAGAAAAAAAATGAAGGTGGACTTCGAACACAAGTGGTCGGTAAATAATTCAATGTACATCACCAGAACCAGGACACCAATGGATGCCATGAAAACAGTGGTACAGCTTAATGAGAAGAACCTGCATTCAGACCTGGTAAAACAAGATGTCCTGATTCTCACTGGTGCCGAGGACCATTTCATTCCTTTGAAGATGCACTACAAACAGGTAAAGGCATTAGTTAACGCCAGGTCTGTTACGGGACGCATTTTTACCAGGGAGGAGCAGGCGCAAAACCACTGCCAAATAGGCAATACCGGACTTGCGCTCGATGTAATGTCCAGATGGATAGCAGAAAAGTCATAGTATATACTATATACTACTGTTATAAACTGCCGCAGAAAATCAGCCCGGTTCTAATGTCGTGCTGTACAGGAAACAGGGGGAAAACCAAGTAACATCACATAACATGTTGTCGAAAAGGAGAATAATGTGAGGGATTTCGATGTAATCGTCATAGGAGGAGGTCCTGCTGGCTGCTATGCTGCATTCACTGCCGCCATAAAAGGACTGAGGGTCGCTCTATTTGAAGAGCATAGAGCCATAGGATGGCCAAGACATGATCCCGGATGGCTAATGGAGTCCCGATTTACAAAGTCAGTTATACACGCTGTAAGTAGCACAGTTCCATGGAGTAAAGTAAAGGAATACAGGATCTGTAATCCGGAATCCGGCGAACTGATAGAAAAAAGCACGTTGGGAGGCTATCTCGTGAGGAGAGATTTGCTTGAAAAAGAGATAGCAGCACTAGCCGTAGAAGCCGGGGCTAAGCTCTACCTGAAAACGAAAGTTACACACTTTGTCAGAAGGGAGGGGAAAGTAGAAGGAGTTGAAACCAACTCCGCTGCTATGCCAGTGGCAAAAGCAGCACTATTCGTTTGCGCCGATGGGATCAGGTCTTCAGGAAACGGGTTCGCAGTAAAGGAGGGGCTAGCTGAAAGAGGTAAAGTACGAGCGGGAATAAGTCATCTGCTGGCAAATGCAGAGGTATCGGCCGGAATCATTGAACATTTTGTATCTTCTGATCCCATTCTTAACTATAGATGCTTTTTCAGCCATCGTAAAGAAGCATGTTTCTTTGACGCTCTATCGGCTACGGCATTTCATGAACTCAAAGGAAGGGAAGATAACGTCATTTCTAGAAAGATTAAAAATGCATACCCGCTGGAGATCAGCGGGTATGCAGTAGCATCTTCAGGAAAAGTTGGAAGGTATTTTGAAAATATAGTAAAGGATAACATGGTATTCATAGGGGATGCATCAGGTGGTTCGGGAAACATTCATGGAATGATACAGGGACATTTCGCCGGGACAGTTGCTGCATCTGCAATCAGGGAGAATGACCTGAGTGAAAAAAGACTCTCCGAATACCAGGACCTAGTACTTTCTACACTGGGAAAAGCTCCATTTTATTGGTTTTCGGCAAGAGAAGATTTTGGCTCTTTTGACGACTGGTTCCATCAATTCGAAGAATCAACAAAAGGAATAGCAGCTACAGAGCTTGCCGATTTCAGACAAGCCAGAAACCGCAACACCGGCAGCTCTATCTACTAAAGTGGTACATTATCCCACGCTATAAAGAAGCGCTATGTCTGACGCTGAGTGATAGAGATAGTAGTCCTCGGCTTGAATAGCAATGCAGAGTGAGGCTGGATATGATAATTCTGAAAGACTCGATAGAAATAGAAGCGACACCGGAAGAAGTATTTGAGTGTCTCGTCCAGCGTCTAAAAGATAAAGAATCTTATCAGGCCTGGCATCCCGAGCACGTAGACATTCGCTGGATTAAAGGTGAACCTTTCCAGAAAGGCTCAATCATCTATGCCGAAGAATATCTTCACGGTATACTGCACAAACTTAAATTTCGGATTACTAAAATAGTGCCAAACAGGGTAGTCGAATACAGGTCTTTATTTCCATTGTCAATTTTATCTCCAGGGAACGCATTCCTGATAGAGCCAAAGGGAGAAAACAGTTGCAATTTCACCGCCACAGGCAGCCTTAGAATACCCCGCTCGCTATTTAAAAGACTCTATAAAAACCATAAAAACAAATTTGAAGCTACAGAACAACATATGAAAGAAGAAGGGGAGAACCTTAAAAAGTTAGTAGAAAAGGAGTAATCCGATCGAGAGGTGAGGTTCGAAACCTCGGGCACCCGAATCTGTCATCTTTCAATCTTATCCCTATTTTGCCGAAGACACAGAGATATTTTAGCTACATTACCTTGAAGCCATGACTCGTTGACCCGTTCTTCGGTATAGGCGTTTGACAGAGACATCCGGTTGATATACGCTCTTGTAAAGGAGTATTTTAAACAATGGGTAGACCCTGGTGGTACGATGACTACTGGAAAAAAGACAGAAGACCAACACGGGGACGGTTTCAGTCACTTAAGAGGCAGCTATGGGTATGGATTGCGCTCGTGGCGCTCTCTCTGTTTTTAGCGGCTAACAGCACCGGATTTCGCCCGGTAGTCATCGTCTGGATATTTGGCTTTATATATTATCTCTGTCGTATTTTAACGTTTGCTGTCTTCATACGAGCTCTACTATCATGGTTCGCTGTTTCACGCACGAACATTGTCGTGAGCTTACTCGATGATATCACTGAGCCGATCCTATCTCCTCTGAGACGGGTGATTCCGAGGCTTGGTATATTCGACATCTCTCCACTGGTAGCCATTGTTATTCTCTATTTAATCCCCTTTATATTGAGACGTCTTCTTATGTAAAAAATAAAGCTTATCTACTGGCTTACACCGGGCCCGTTATAATTTATGACTCCCGGTTACCAATCCTCGCCAAAATGAAGCTAACATTCGAGGTCATGTACAGGAGAATGATTTATATGCCAGATTCGGTCGTGTAGATGCGAAGGTTGAAGCCGATACCGCCCTAGTTTACAATGACACCACAATAGGTGCATCAGTAAAAACTACTGCTCACTTCAAAAAGCTGTGAAACATAATAAAACAGTGAGGAGATGAATAGTGTACAGTCTCATAGCCAGGCATTTACTGGCTCCTCTACTCGATTTTTCCCGAGGCACGAGGACTATCAAATGTCTGAAGGAACTGAATGAAAGCCAGTGGTGGTCACGCAGTAAGATTCTTGAGTTGCAGAACGATCGGCTAAGGCAACTGGTAGAACATGCTTATAAGAATGTCCCTTACTATCGCCAGATATTTCATGAGAGAGCCATCAAGCCGGGTGATATAGCGTCCAGTGAAGACCTGGCGAAACTACCAATCCTGACCAAGAAACTTATCAGACATAATTTTAATGATATGGTGTCACGAGGTTTCCCTAAAAAAGAGATAATAACGCAGTCTACCGGTGGTTCTACAGGTGAACAGTTGATGTTCTACCGGACAAAGGATGAGCGCATGAACTGGAATATCGCTGCGTCACTACGGGGATATGCTTGGGCAGGATGTGAGATAGGCGATAAATGCATTAGACTGGGGCAGATACCTCAATACCACTCGCTATGGGAAAGGACCAGCGAGTCGGCTAAACTTTACTTCGAGAGGACCATGAGATTTAATGCCGCCGGGATGTCAGCCGAAACAATGCCTAGTATTGCTGCGAAAATATATAACTTTCAACCTGAGTTTATACGAGGCTATCCTTCTGCCATCTACTTGCTGGCGCGCTTCATAGAAAAGGAGGGGAAATACAAGCTGAAGCCACGGGCAATCTTCACCGGCGCAGAACTGCTGTACGGTTATCAGCGTAAACTCTTCAGGAAGATTTTCGGATGCGAGACCTACAGCCACTATAACTCATTTGAGATCCACCCTATTGCTGTTGAATGCCCTGAACACTCAGGCCATCACATAACGGCAGAAAATGTAATCATTGAAATTGTAAATGACGGAGGTGAGACTGTCCTTCCAGGAAATGAGGGAAGGATACTAGTCACCAACCTGCACAATTATGCGATGCCGTTTATACGGTATGACATCGGTGACTTAGGAGCGCTTTCGGAGCACCTCTGTCCCTGTGGCAGAGGCCTTCCCCTGCTGTCCAAACTTATTGGTAGAGCCGATGATATGATTATAACCAGAAGCGGGAAGCGCATACCCGGTACGGCTTTTCCGAGGGAATTTCTTGCTTTTCTGGGAGTTGAGCAATGCCAGATAATACAGGAAAGTTACGAAGAGCTGACAATCAAGCTCGTGATCGATAGAAACTACCCACAGGAACATATAAATAAGCTAACTCAGGATATCTTAAATCGATATAAGCCTATAGTCAGGGAAGATATGGATATAACCATCGATTTTGTTGAACGTATACCTCTTACGAAAGCAGGAAAACATAAAGTTGTGATATCAAAACTGCCGTCCAGAGAGATCGGCTCAATTCCTTATAATTGAATCTTCGTCGGGTGCAAGAAGTAGATAATGTTATTATCAGGCTGGAACAGTAATCTGTTCATCATGCTTATATCTACCTCAATAATTTGTCCAGCTATATGATCCGACCTGAGAAACTAGCCCGGTTCTACTTCTATATTGCCAGTTACACATCCCAAGCTAAAATAAGCGGAAGTCTTAGGCTGTCAATAGTCGAATACCGTTTCTGAGCTTCAATTACATCACAACAAATTACAACCTGCCCTGAACAGGATGGCAAAGAGACTATGCCCCGTGGTACTTCAGACTCTCTCTAATTTAGATTGTTCGCTCTCCTGCCATTGATTTAGGAATAAAGTGTGTACTATAATCATGTCCAGCAGTGCAATGCTTTTGACTATTGACCGCCTCCTCAACAAGCTACTGTGCCCGCAAACCCGACAGCGAGACGAGCTTTCTGTATTATGATTGTGGGGACAGGTCGTACTCAAACTACAGGTAAAACAAAAATCATAAGGGGGATCTGATAGATGGCCAATTTAAAAGATACATGTGCGATAGTCGGGATAGGAGAGACGAAGTTTGGTGTATCGCCTGGGGTGACAAATACTTCTCTGAATATGGAGGCCTCCAAACTTGCCATCGAAGATTCAGGACTAACCAAAGACGATGTCGATGGCCTGATTAGTCAGCAATCGTATTTTGATCCTGCATTTCTATGGAGTACCCTGCTGGGAGACAGGATGGGACTATCTTTGAAGTATACCACAGATTTAGACCTTGGCGGGGCTACTCCTGTTGGCATGGTTCAACACGCGGTTATGGCGATAAATGCAGGATTATGCAGTGCGGTAGTATGTACCTTTGGTGAGGCTATGAGAAGTGGAGTACGCCCACGGGGATGGAGCTATATGGCACGTACGCGAGAATATGAGGAACCGTTTGGATTGCTGGTACCGACACATGGCTATTCTTTGGCTTGCAAGAGACACATGCATGAGTACGGGACCACCAGCGAACAACTGGGAGCTATAGCTGTAGCCTGCCGGAAGCACGCTTCAATGAATGACAATGCCCAGCAGCAGAAGCCCATCACCATTACCGATTATCTTAACTCGCGAATGTTCAGCGATCCGTTCCGGTTACTGGATATTTGCCAGGTAACAGACGGTGGGGCTGCTGTCGTAGTTACCACTGCTGAACGTGCCAGAGACCTCAAGCATGCCCCAATTTACATATCCGGAATGGGAAACCGTCATGCCGGAATAGGCGTAGGCTGGTTTGCCAATATGACCACCACAGGTGCGGTGGCTTCTGGTAAGATGGCTTTTGAAATGGCAGGCGTGACGCCAGAGGATATAGATGTAGCCGAGATTTACGACTGCTTTACCTATACTGCACTGGTCACTCTGGAGGACTATGGCTTCTGCAAGAAGGGGGAGGGAGGAGCATTTGTTGAAGGTGGACGAATCGAACTGGGTGGGGAACTCCCTGTAAATACCCATGGCGGTCTCCTGTCACAGGGTCATGTAGACGGTATGAATCACATCACCGAGGCTGTTAAACAGCTTAGAGGAGACTGCGGACCAAGACAGGTAGAAGGAGCGGAAGTCGTAATAGTAAGCGGAAATGGTGGGGACCTGAGCACCCACACTACTATTATCTTAAGGAGGTAATTTAAAGTGGTTGAGTATAATAAGCCATTACCTATTCTCGACAGTAATTCAAGCGAATTCTGGGAAGGCTGCAAAAGGCACGAATTGCTAATTCAAAGGTGCGAACAGTGTAACAGCTACCGCTTTCCTCCTCGCCCGATCTGTCCAAACTGTCTTTCCATGGATACTACATTGGACAAAATGAGCGGCAAAGGAGAGGTGTATACATTTTCAGTGGCTCGTATGCCCCTGAGACCCCAGTGGGAACCTGACATCCCCTATACCATTGGTGTTATCCAGCTTGATGAAGGGGTAAGAATGGTAAGTAACATAATAGGTTGCCAGCCGGAGGATGTTAAGATAGGTATGAAGGTAGAAGTCACCTTTGATGACGTTACCGACAATATTGCTCTACCCAAATTCAAACCGGTCCCCTGATTACAACAAGGACACAGCATCGACGAGGATACCGAATGTTTACAAACTATGACGGTAAGGAGTGATTATCGTCTGGCAATGACCTTCTAATGGTCTCCATACCCATGGAACCAAGCCAGTTCTTTTACCATTTCTTAACAATAGAATTCACCAGACCTTTTGCAATCCAATTCGGGGCAGCCTGTGCAGCTATTGTCACTCTATCGTACATCTCCAGGTCCTCTGAGACCTTTCCGTCTACAATGCGGGACACGATGATCCCGGGGGCTGTCACCTGCCTTTTGCCTTTATATATACCCCGCATTGTCCAAACGCTCACCACCTTATCCCCTTCGGCGACAAGCTCATCAACAGTGAAATGAATGTTGTGAAAGCTGGTACAAAGCCGGGTAACAAACCGTTTAAGTTGCTCTGTGCCCTTTATTTCGTGACCTCCAGGACCATGGTAGACATAGTCCGGAGCATAGAGCTCGTCTATTATTCCCAACCTACCCTCGTTGAATATTTCCTCCCAGATACGGTTGAGTATAGCTTTGTTTTCCTGTATGGACACAGTGCCCCTCACTCAGGTGGTTACGACTTCGGCATCCCTATCCACTTTGGCGTTCTATTCACATAGTCACTATAGGAATCTCCAAATTCCTCAAGACAGTGGCGTTCTTCATAGTTGGCCGTAATGACGGATAATATTATAAATAGCACCGAAAATAATAAGAAAATCCATGATGCGGTAGCGATACCTGTACCTATGAATATCAAGAAACCCGTCAGAATCATAGGATGTCTTGAGTAACGATACAGTCCCATTGTCCAGGGTGTACCAAGTGGTATATTGGCAATATTGATAATTGCCATCGTCCATCCTATTATCCCAACTATGCACATAGCCAGACCAACGTAAAACCAGATAGTACCTAATTTTAAAGGTAAGAAGATGGAAAAAATGAAAAGTCCGAAGAATAAAATGATATTAACAAAAAAACTGATTAGTTTTTCAGTCCTGCATTGATTAGAAGCCTGCATCTTTTGCATTGCATTCTTCACTATCAACATAATAAGAACTGGATGTATCAGTGGATAAAACATGAGAATCCACCCATTCCATACACCTATTTCAAAAGCTGGCATAAGTGACATGATTCTCCTCCTTTCGTTTGAATCTCACCGATTTAATGAGATTTTCGTTTTCAAGCAGGATTGCCGTATTAAGCGAGAAAAGTGTCAGCAATCGCTATCAAACAACGATTACCGTGCCTTTCCCGATTTCCACAAGACCCGTTTACTTTGTTCGCAGGTTTATTTCGTGTGCGATGGACGTATTCTAGCGTTCAGCCACTGTACCTGTCAATACTATGACGCAAGCAGCCCAGACGTCGGATGCTCTTCCTTCATCTCATCCTGCTTCACTGCCACACAGAAATTGGCAATAATAGCCATAGAGCTGTGGTACAAAATCCTGGAAATAACCTCAAATTTAGAACCTTTTCGTAGGGCATACGTGGCAAAGTAGTGTCTCAGCTTGTGCCCCCTCATCTTTGGAATAGCAAGGCTATCGTATAATCTAAGGAAACACCTCTACAAAAGATGAATGCTCTGGAGACCCTATACATAAATGGCCGAAAACAGATAGCAGCTTTTCACCACTCAGGGATTTCTTTCAACGTACTCACAAACCAGGTCAACTGTTACAGGGGATACGGGCACTACTCTTTTCTTACTAAGAAAAGTTTTAAATATGCAAGACGAACACGATGGCATGAGCTGAGGCACTTGAACCACTGACCAAGAGCTTATGAGGTCCAATCACAGGTAATAATGTAACAACGCCTTTCATAGTAGCGTCTCCCTTAATGTTCCTATGAAAAGGTATTGTCTTATCAAATCTAGTCAGGCTACTTATCTATACCATTACTCCATTCTTCGATGAATTCTATTGATTCCCTCATTCTCTGAACAAATGCAGAATCTTTAGATATCTCGGCAGCTTTGTTGTAATCCGCCAGAGCGAGTACAATATCTTCTCTTAATACTCCCGAGCTGGATTTATCTTGGTGTACGGAAGAGCCTGTAATCATCGCAATTATTTTTTCATAATCAGCGATAACCATATCCCACTGCCTCTGTTTATCCATAGCCCAGTCTTTATTCCACGAGCCTCTGTTTAATGTTGAGTCTCTTGTATAGGCACT
Source organism: uncultured Dehalococcoidales bacterium (assembly GCA_964596125.1). Lineage (GTDB taxonomy): Bacteria > Chloroflexota > Dehalococcoidia > GIF9 > UBA5629 > CAZQRP01. The sequence continues at coordinate 99,389 of CAZQRP010000009.1, forward strand.
ATTTAAATCGGCAATAGCCTGCGCCCACTGCGCCTTCTTAAAACGAGCATAACCCCTGTTACAATAAAACTCAGCCACAGCGGGCTCTTGCTCAGTTGGTATTGACTTCGCTAAGGTAATAATGAAGTTCGCTTCAACAGAGTTACCCTTATTACCTGACGCAGCTACGGTATATTCCTTGCCCTTTATCGTTGGAACTATTAAGGTAGCATTGAAACTGCCAGTACTGTCAGTAGTTGCGGTAACATTTATTGCCATTTTATCTAAACTTATAGTTATTACTTCACTATTAGCAAAACCGCTCCCAGCAATGATAACTCTTGTGCCCTTGATACTAGGTTCCGGCGATAGTTTTATCTCTGGGATGACTTCAAAGACAGTATCATTGACAATTCCTTTTGGTGTAAAGCTACTGCCGTATACGCCGATTATGTGACTCCCCTGTGTAGTTTCAGGAACATAGACTGTTTCCCTTAAGATGCCATCGGCTCGTGCACTGCCATCAACTATTAAGCTACCGTCATGTTCTGCCATTATATTGCATATAATTATTTCACCGTCCCAGGTTATTGTTATGCCATCTTCACCAGTACGGAAGCCCCATCCATAGATAAATAGTTTCGTGCCGACTGTGCCAGAAACTGGTGTTACTTTAACATATGGAACAGCAGGGAATTTATTTTTCCCTGGTCCAGGATTGACTGGGGTACTACTTTGGGGACTATTATAATGTTCATTTTTTGTTGCCTTGGGATCGGTATCTTTGACTAAATCGGGAACAGCAAAGAGGTCCCACTGCATTTGCCTTAAATAAAACCAATTCCGTCCTTGATAAGCTTCAACTAGACTTGGATCGCTTTGAAATAACTGGTACAGGTAGAGTTGTGATGACTGATCCCATTGCGCCTTATGGGCATAACACCAAGCACGAATGTTATACGCCATAATCAGGCCAGGATCAAGTTCAATTGCCTTACTGAAATCATATATAGCTCTATCGTATGCTCCATTAGCTGCGTTAGCCAGTCCACGATAGTAATGAGCTTCAGTATATTCAGGATCCAATTCAATAGCTTTAGAATAATCGGCTACTGCTCTCGTATATGCACCTTTGTCAAAGTGATAGATCCTGCCCCTACCCCAGTACGCCACTGCCAGCTTAGGATCCAGTTCTATCGCAGTAGTATATTCATTCACCGCTTCATCATATAGACCCTGAGTAAAGTATATATGTCCCTGCTCAATACACTTTGCTGCCTGCTGCGTTGGTTGGTCCGTACTGGTTGGCTGAACTTCAGCACATTGCGACGGCGGTACCAAGGTAATACAGGCAAGCATGATAACACCTAATCTACGTTTCACTTCTTTGCTCCCAGGGCTTCATGGATGTAGAACTTTCTGCATATTTTACACACAGCCGGAGCAAATTGGTAAATTATTAAATATTTTTATATCAGGATTGTTACTGAGAACCTGTAACATTTTTATTATAACTAATGTTAATAAATATATAACACCTTAATAGTTTTTGTCCGTTAATACCAGGAACCTGCTATACACTAGCTCGAAAATTTTTAAACGCAGGCAAACATAGATTGTCGTAGTAAAAGCAAAATATTGAAAGGAGGAAACCGATGAAGATTAAAGGAAAATGTGCCTTCAATGTAGCTTTTTACCTGGTAATAATATGCGTTTTTATATTTTGTTCCAGAATAGACGCTATATCTGCAGCACCGGGTGGCAAAGGGAAACCAGCAAAGGTTGAGAACACGATAGTAATGATTTGCGATGGGTGGGGCTATAATCATGTTGATGCCGCAAGCTACTATCAGTACGGTGACTCTGGTATGCAGATTTATGAAAGCTTCCCGTTTGCTTATGCCATGAGTACTTACATGTGGGGGGGTGACTATGATTCCACACTAGCCTGGAGTGACTTTCAATATGTGACCAGTGGATCTACAGACTCTGCAGCGGCTGCTACCGCAATGTCCACTGGCATTAAGACCAGCAACGGAGCTATAGGTGTGGATATCAGCGGTACGCCAGTGAAAAATGTTCTCGAATGTGCAGAAGAGCAGGGCAAATCAACTGGTGTAGTTACAACTGTTCAGTTTAGTCATGCCACTCCTGCGGGCTTTGTTGCTCATAACGAGTCACGCTCCAATTACGAGGCTATCGCTCAAGAAATGATTTATGATAGTGCCACGGATGTAATCATGGGCTGTGGCAATCCATGGTTTGATGCGGATGGCCAGCTTTTGCTAACACCTAATACCTATATGTACGTTGGTGGTGAAGATACATGGAATGACCTTGTATCGGGAACAGCTTCAGGCGATGCCGACGGTGATGGGCTTTCCGATGACCCGTGGACGCTAATCCAAGAACGTGCAGAATTCCAGTCACTGATGAGCGGTCCAACTCCCGCTCGCCTGATAGGTATACCGAAGGTAAAAAACACTCTCCAATACGATCGTAGCGGCAATATATTTGGCGATCCTTATACAGTTCCGAAAATAGACACCGTGCCCACACTGGAAGAAATGACCCTAGCTGCTCTCAATGTACTTGACAATGATCCTGATGGCTTTTTCCTCATGATAGAGGGTGGTGCAGCCGATTGGGCTAGTCATGCCCATGCGTCTGGTCGTGTCATCGAGGAATTAATCGACTTCAATCAAGCGGTGGTAACTGTGGCTGACTGGGTTAATCAAAACAGTGATTGGGATAGGACATTACTTATCGTAACAGGGGATCATGAGTGTGGTTATCTTCTGGGACCTGGTTCCGGCCTCGATTCCAGTTCATTGTGGAAACCTATAGTCAATAACGGCATCGAGAACTTACCAGGCATGGAGTGGTACAATTGGGGTCACACCAACAGTTTGATTCCGTTGTTTGCAAAAGGTACCGCTGCTAGTTTGATCAAACGCTATGCGAATAAACGTGACTCAGTACGTGGTTCATATCTTGACAATACCGAGATAGCAAAAACTATTTTCAAATGTATGAACTGTAATCCAAAAAGGTAATAAATCCTGAAACAACCTGAAATAGTCTGGTTTGGTTTTTGAAATGAATGATTTGTTATGTTATCTGAACAAGACCTTGGATTGTTGATGACAAAGTAGTTTTATACCACGGTTAATTATTTCACGCAAAAAGGTAAAAGCATGTAAAGATAAATTATTTAACCTACGTCCCCAGGAATAAGCCTAGTTGTAAAGTTAGACACTTAACTGCCTTGAGAATATCTTTTATTTGCCTCCGCTGCTTCACAGCATCCAATCACCCGGCAGCACACATCTATTAACATTAGCGTAGTATGCCGACTACAACAATCTAAAAGGTGGTACAATATTTCGGACAGATCGTTGTAAAGCTATAAGCCGCATAGCAACTTTTATAAAGACTGTAACTATTATGGCTCATAACACGATAAAACCTGGTTATTCCCGATTAATAGAAAGATTGAACAGGTCTCCGCAGGGTGCACCTCCTTCGGAGCTATTATTTAAAATCCTGGAAATGCTTTTCAGCGAGAAGGAGGCTGGTCTTGTTTCGCTTTTACCTATCCTGCCCTTTACGGTAAAAAAAGCCAGTCGTGCCTGGGGAATGGACATAGCCAGTACTCAAAAGATGCTGGATGAACTGGCAGGTCGGGGTATTCTGGTCGATATAGACAGAAATGGGGAGTCTATTTACGCTCTACCTCCCCCCATGGCCGGCTTTTTTGAATTTTCCTTAATGCGTGTGCGGGATGATATCGACCAGAAGGCACTAAGTGAGCTGTTTTATCAGTATTTAAACGTGGAAGAAGATTTTATCCGGGGACTATTTATCGGGGGCGAAACTCAGTTGGGACGCACACTTGTCCACGAACCTGTTTTATCCAATGAGAATGCACTACACGTTTTGGACTATGAGCGGGCTACCGAGGTCATTAAAAGCGCTTCTCACAGGGCTATCGGTGTCTGTTACTGCCGGCATAAAATGCATCATATGAATAGAGCCTGCAGTGCTCCGATGGAGATATGTATGACGTTTAACACCGCAGCGGCATCGTTGATTAAACATGGCTTTGCCCGTCCGGTAGACATGACAGAATGCCTCGATTATTTACAGTTAGCGTATGACCACAATCTGGTCCAATTCGGTGAAAATGTGAGAGAAGAGGTCAATTTCATTTGTAACTGCTGCGGGTGCTGCTGCGAGGCTATGATTGCCGCTCGACGGTTTGCCATTCTGAACCCCATTCATACTACCAATTTTATCCCTGAAGTGAACGAGCAAAATTGCAGTGGTTGCGGACGATGTGTGGTTGCCTGTCCGGTGGAGGCTATGACCCTGGTCTCCTCGAATGATCCGGCTAGACCCAAAATGAAACAAGCAAGGCTGAATGAAAATCTCTGTCTAGGGTGTGGTCTTTGCGTCCGGGCCTGCCCAAAGGATAACATCCTTCTGAAATATAAGCCCAAGAGAGTGCTAACTCCCCTGAATATTACTCACAGGGCAGTTGTAATGGCTATCGAACGGGGCAAATTACAAAACTTGATTTTTGACAATCAGGTGTTACGGAGTCATCGAGCACTGGCTGCTGTCCTTGGCGTCATCCTGAAATTGCCGCCGTTCAAGCAGACCCTTGCCAGCCAACAGTTCAAATCGCGCTATCTAGAAGCTCTGATAAAACACATACAATAGCCTCAACCTGAAAATCAGTCCATTTATAATCGCGGTTACCTATCCCCAGGATCAATTATGGCCAGACTTTGAGGCTGTCAATGGGTCAATATCCTGCGCTATCGATAATGCCTTATTTTACTTCTCGATAGGATAGCCAGCATCAACCCATGCCTGATAGTTACCTTCTAACCGATAGACCTGTTCGAATCCGGCATCAACGCGCTTCTGTGCACCTTTAATGGCTACGCTATCGACATGGCAGTACACAAGGTACTCTTGTTTTTATCAAGCGTCGGGATCGCCTTGTCCAGTGAGCCATCACCAAGGTAATAGGTGACCGCACCCGGCAGATGTCCATTTGTATAATATGGAGAGACATCGATAATGACTAGATCGGGATTTTTATCAATAAGGTCTCTAGCCTCCGCCGGGGTCACGTCTATATAGGAGCTTTCTGTTGTTTGTTGCTGTGCTGCGCATCCGCTAATAGCCAGAAAGCCCAATACCAGCAATCCGATAATGATAGTTCATTTCATTGTTTCACTTCCTCTTGTTTAAGTATAGCCTTGATAAAAAAATGAAAAAACTATAAGTCCAGAGGCCTGATAACGAGTTCATCTATTTTTACTCCCTGGCGATGCAAACCTCCGCTACTCTTCCCTCATTTCATCTTCTCCACAGCAGGTCAATCGAGTCAGACTCTTCAGAGTGTAACAGGTAGTAGTACTACCACCACATAGGTCGAAGTGGTATCTCGGCATTTTGGGCAGAAATGTTTAAGGAAAAAGCTCAGTTGCCATCCCAATGTGCAAATGACTCACGATAATTATCACTATAACCATAGTGAGTTGTGAAAATATATCTTACATCCGGTAATCTGGAAATCCTGGTTATCGAGTTCCTTTGTCGAGTCGTATCCATATTAAAGAAGTCGTTAAATAAAGCAACCTTATTGTTCTTTAAGCTTAATGTATCACCAGAGAATAAATATCTATCATCAACGATATAACACATTGAACCTGGAGTATGTCCTGGAGTAAGAATACAATGAACTCTTAAGCCAGAAACATCAATATCTTGGTTATCCACGAGCAGATTATAATGGGTAGGTAGCGAATTTTTGAATACTAGGGTTTTTGCGGTTTTGCCGTTAATCATTTGCTCTTCTTCATTAGAAATGTATACCTTGGCATTAGAGAATAAACCGAGTGCACCAACATGGTCCTGGTCTGTATGAGTTAAAAATACTGCTGCTACTTTTAACGGATCCAAATTGAGTCTAGCCATTTCATTTTTAACAGTATTCTGGTCTTCCCCACTGTCAAAGGCGATCAAATTACTACCGGTTTTTACAAGGTAGAAGTTTACATAGCTATTAGCCTTAATAACATAAACACCGCTTACCACTTCTGTACTATCAAGAGGTGCCATTTTATTTATTTCTGATCGCATCCTATATAGATATAGCAAACTTACTGACAGCAGGATAATTACCAAAATGCTGAGGGAAATGCCTCCCCATAATGCGATCCGTCGCGTTTTAACTGCCAACGTTCCATCCTTCCTGAGTTAAAACAAATTTTTTACCTAACTAATGGCGTTTCAACGTTGCATGATTAATATAGTACACTATCATTTCCGCTTCTTAAACATATTTTTAGGCTGGTAGTCTGTAAACAGAGTATATCGGGGTTCGTTGTGAATAGCACTAATCCGCAGGTTAATCGAGTTACCACCTTCAGTACACCAAAGGCATTATTCTACCACGATGTATGTCGAAGTGGTATCGCAGGCATTTTAGACGGAAATAGGGAAAGGCTAATCGTCATATCTTCACCAGTTCGGAATATAGTTGCAACTCTGGAGAGGGAAGTTATACTCTGCGAGGTCATTCCAGGACTTTTACCGGGTACTAATCAAGCTCGAACACCTTGATATTATCAAAGGCAACATGGGTATTAGGTTCATGCGTAACTACCGTACATCCTATCCATCCGTCAGTAAACAAATCATCCACGATAGTACTGAGATGATAGCCGTTAACATATGCCTGTATTTGGGAACCCTGGCAAACTATCTTGAGACGGTTTGTGCTGTTGCCTTTATTTATGTATTCCGACTTAGTCGAGCTTAGCAATTTGGTCCACTCGCCATTGCTCCTTGTCCCAATAAGGTAATGCCCATTTTCATCAACAATGAAACGGTAGAAGTTGTCATTATTTTGAACACGAAAAATTAATCCATAGCTGCTATCTTTTGGTCCGCTGACTAGCCTGGCATCTATCTCGAGGATAAAGTCTGTTACTCTTCCTGCATTTCGGTTCCATCGCCAGGTTGCCCAGTTCGATTTCTTCGCCAGAATATGATATTCCCCATCCTTATAACTGCTTTCGAGCTCTTCAGTAGATATTTGCAGCCATCCACTGTTCGGATCGCTAAAGTCATCCATATATATCAGCTTTGAACCAGCCACAGGCATCTGTGCTGCTTCTGGTTCTCCCTTGGAAGCCGATGGCTCAGGCGGTTGTTCGGTTATCGGCGAAGTCGTTGTTGGCAGTGTTACTCTTTCCAATGTGAAAGATATACTGCTGAAATCCCAATTATTTATATTCTGCAAATACAGCTCGATTTGAGATAACTCTGAACGAATACCCGCCATTGACTTCTTGTAATTGACGAGCTCATCCTGTGTATTCCACGATATGGCATTCGGTTGAAAATAGGTATGTTCTAAACTATTAACAAAGCTAATTGCGTTATTTATATCTTCGCTCATTACAGCAATTTGAACGACCAACTGTTCCATTAATTTCCCAAGGTCAGAAGTTTTGTACTGCTCAAGTGAAGTTTTTTCCTTGTAAGGATTCGCATCAAACATCTTGCCAACTATCTTCATCAGGTCATAGTTAGTGCCACCGTCTTTGAACGGCTTCGGGCCATCTATAAAGTATAAACCATGAGTCACATTTTCAGGAATATAATACGGCGACAGCACAACTATGTATGAGGAAAGACAGTCAATTGATTGTCGCTCAGGATATTCACGGAAGTCCTTGGGTAGACCTTCCAAATTTTTATACCTGTCCTTTGAGGGTAAAGAGGAGACCACATAATGGTTTGTATGCGGATTCAACTGGGTCGTTCGCGAGTAGTAGTCCCACCCTTTGGTCTGTCCCGTAATAGTCAGACCGGTCTTAACACCTTTTGGAACAGGGACACCCACAGCGTACTTTGATGGTCTATCAGGGCTTGGTGATTGACAAATTTCAAACAACCAATTATCCGGTATAACCGGTTTCAAAGATATATCCTTTGGGAATGTCATCATGCTTACATTCTTTGACAGGTCTGTTAGCAATTCCTCAAACTTACGGGCTTCGATTTGAACCCGTTGATCTAATTCTGCTGATTCTGGGGCAATAGTTGGGCTACAGGACAAGAGTGTAATTGGAAAAACTGTCAAAATTAAGAAGTACAAGGTCCTCATCATAATCTTTCCATCCATTTAAACTGAAAAGAGCATAAAGAATCGTTCTCAACAGCGATTCCAATTCCCTTTTATACTCCCACCCAATGTACCAGACCTCAGTTGTGTATTACATACGTCAATATTACCCGGATTAAATATAATATTCGTTTGCGTGTCTGTCAATACCTGATATCATAAGGCCGGGCAGATGGGAGTCTATGAAGACGTCAGAGAGGTATACTCGCAGTGTTACGTTTGAGGCCCCTTGAAGCGCTCTTCTCCTGTCGCAGGTCGACAGTGGTGGTACTAACCTAGTAGGTTAGTACCGTAGTCTCACTACCAGAGGATACACCCACAATAACAAGGAGAAGAAATAAAATGATATACGCTACCACCAGTCCTATCCCCCAGTTCCTCCAGGTCCGCTGCGTTTTACGGAAGTGCTCAATGCTGTACCATTCCTTTTTCTTCCATGCCCACTCGTTTCCTTTCGCTCCAAGGACAAAAGATATGATGAAAGCAACAAGGGGGATAGGAATAAAAGCGAGAAGAGATATCCAGACCCTGTGGTTGACTCCCCACAGCCAGTTAAAAAGGAATGCTCCCCAGTTCCAGCCCATGATTTCGGCAGGAACTTTTGAGGCCTCTCCCTGACCTGACGTGTTCTGGATGAGCATGTCGCCCACTTCGGATAGGCCTGCCGGTGCGACAGGTGCTACACGGTGCTCCGGTAGCCCGTAATCAGCTACAACAGCTTTCTTTTTTATCGGTTCTTCCCGTTTCCCGGCTGCTTTTCTCTTTACCGGCACATTGCTTGTGCCCGTAGTATGAGATGAGACCCGTTTATCCCAACAATTTCGGCATACGGGATGAGTCCCTCTCACATAACTGCACTCGGTGCACACAGGCTGCCCGCACTTTATACATGTGGTCACCGCCTCAACATCGGGATGATAGAAACACGCCATTCTATTCTCCCCTCCCCTTCAGCCACTATACTCCATACTTATCCCGATTATATGCCCGGCTAAGGGCGAGCACAATAGCAATTTGGTAACAGGTAGAATAGCCATTTGGTAATACATTCCCCCCGCTATCCCTTTTTGGAACAGACCGAGGTGCCTATGCCCGCCAGGACCTTGCAGCTAAACGGCTTTCCTGAGAGTGCTCTATTTCTGTACAGTGGATGGGCAATCCTGCTATCACAAAGAACTTGTGGATTCCCATTGATCCCATGGGATTCTCACGCTACGCTCGGAATGACATCGAATGTTGACATTTTGAAAGGTATAGTAGCAGCGGAGGGATTCGACCCTACGACCAAGGGCTTATGAGGGCCAGGTTCGATAGTAATCCCCCTCAAGGAGGATTTCGTACCAAACGTCTTCATGGTTATCGAGTATCTTTTCGGCGTAAATCTTAATTATTTCTGAATCATCGGCGATAAACGAGCACTGCAAAGGGTGGATATCCCGGCATTCTAGCCTGTGCCAACATTCGTTCAGAATGGCATACTTATCTGCCATCATTAAGCCATCGCAAATACCTGTAATGTAGTTGTCGAGGTCTCCCGTGTAGCGTATGTTCTTCCCTTTGATATGTAGCCTGATGCTAAGGCTTATATTCCTTCCAAGCTTATCACGTCCCATATGTGCTAAGGCTGCTTTACGGAGCGCAATCACGCGTTCTGACTCAGTCTTCCAACTCCACATAGATTCTTCACCATGCTTTTTTGGTGGGTATCCATCAATCCTGAGCCGATATCTCTTTAACATCAAATTGTTACTATAAAGGCTATGGTATAGAGAAAAGCCGGTTGATGGCGATTATTTGTTTAACTTTTGAGATTTTTTTACCACCTACAAAAAAGGGGTACGTAATAAAAATATAGTTAAATTCCGCCCAATGGTTTTACTAAGTAAAATATACTCTTTCCCACATAATTAGCTTCGATATTTATTCAGTAACCTTATACTTTATAGTCAATGATGCTTCATCGAAACAAAGCATGTCACTGGTACTATCCCAATTAGTAGAGCTGAAGAATTGAATTCGGAATTGGCAGCGCGTTTTACCCTCATAGACCAGGTTCTGTAAAATAGGTTCCCCATCTTCGGAGTTTATTACGTCTAATGTCCATGGCGTAAATGGATAGTCCTTGAACTTTCCACCTGCTACGAGTTTTCCTGATTTATTATAAGCGTTATGACCAGCGTCGCCGAGATCCTCATACTCTATATAATATATTTCCAGTGCACCCATATTGCCCCACATAGAACGACTATATGAAGGGGTTCCTTTTTGTGTATAATCGCTTAACTCCAGAGTGGCTTGCTCGATTATGGTATTACTAGGTATCGAAGAAATATCAAAGGCTAAGAATGCCCTGCTTGCCATATTCAAAGAAGTGTCACCTGTGCATATATCGTCATATCTGGTGTAGCTCAAGTATCCGCTTCCTTTTACCAACGAGCCAGATCCTTCCTCTAGGGGATACAAAACTATCGTTTTAGTGGTTGTTGCATCGTTAGATAATCGTTGCTTGACGTCTAAAATAAGGCCTGCTGTCGACTGTCCAGCCGCGTTGCTCGCGATTAAAGTATAAACAGTTGTCTCAGTTGGGTTGACATCAACCGTTCCCTGTGAATCGAATTGGCCTATAGGTGTAATGATCACATTTGTTGCTCCGATGACATTCCAACTTAACCTAACAGACTCACCCGACAATATACTAGTGTGGTCCGCATAGAAAAGCTCTATCACGGGAAGCCGTGGTTGGTTGCCTTGTATACTATTAACTATGATTTGAGTATTTGCTGTTGCCTCTCCTGCAAAATTACTTGCTGTCAGTGTATATGAGGTAGTGCTATTCGGAGATACAGGCACGGTGCCTTTGATAGCTACATTTCCGATACCATTATTTATCGAGACGGAATTCGCGTCAGCTACTTGCCACCTGAGGTATGTCACAGCTCCCTCATCTATCACAGAGGGTACTGCTTCAAAGGTTTCAATCCTTGGAATTAGTCCCTTTTGAAGAGTTTGCTCGGGAGTAAATTTACAACTTGAGAGAGAGGGAAGAGCCAACAAAAGGAGACATATAAACGTTACTCGTACTGTGCCTTTCATAACTAACCTCCCCGTATTGTTATGTGCCCAGGTATGTTTGATAAAAGGAACCAGTATAATAGTTTTCCTTTGTCGTTTGTTTCTCTGTTCCACTGCCTTTGCCTTAGAGTTAAATTAGTGACGCGCTTTAGGTTCGGTAGTCCCTGAGCTACTATTTCATGACTGGATATGCCAGCGGTGCCTATCAAGACATCGCCGACGCTAAGGATCCTCTGCATAACGCCTTACCTAATATCGAGGGCACGTACATCGGAGATTAAAACCTTTGTTATGTGCTTCGATAGAACACCTCTTTCAAGAACGACTCTATCTTTATAACTTTATAAATATGAACGAGCGGCTCTCCTCGTATCCAAAAGGCTATGATAAATGAAATGATAAGCCAGCAGAATACGGAGGTATCAAAACAAGTTCCACTACGATGGATGAACTTTTAATGGTAGCTTCTCAGCGTTCATACTTTTATCCTGCTCCTGAATACAGGCTATCTGGTCAACATTTTCCATTAGTGCCATGTGCTCGATGAAATCATTCTTATCTGTTTATAATAACGATATTCAGTCTGTTTTAGCACTAGCCCCTGTCTCCTTGCTATCTAACTAATACAACATTTAGAGAAATCACTGGATATGGGATTTGTATAGGTACCCATCAGTTTGAACAATTGTGACAATTTCCAGGTCACCTACCAAGAAAACCTATCAACATAGTTACCATTAAAAAGAAAGGGATCCATAGAACGGCGGGGAAATTACTCATCAGAGCCCATACCTTTTTTGATTTGCCTGTTATACAGTCCGAGATGAAAGAGATATCTCTGATGTATTCTCTTGAGGATTCGAATTGTTCTGACAATAGCATTCTCATGATACACCTCCACATTATTCGTATATTCCATGGCTATTCCAGTTTGATGTTTAGTCCTTCTAATATAAAGAACGAAATTTGCCGACGTGACGTTACTGCAAAAAGATCGGTATTTTGGGTGAAAATCGTTGGACAAATGGGCTAGTCCTTTTGTCAGTAGGTTGTATTTTCATTTTTGCCCAATAGTTTTACTAAGTAAAATATACTCTTTCCCTCATACTATTGGAGTAATTGTAACGTTTGATTGGGAGTCAAATGGATTAAATAAAGCTCTCCAAAATTAGGGATGTATTTTAGTAACTATATTTTTTCTTTTATCAATTAAATATGTCTCATCTACATCATTATTTAATGACTCTTGGTCTTTAAACATTATTTGCTTTATTAAATTAACATCGGGCCTTACAGGTAAGCTGTAATCGAGTAAAAGAATAGTTCTTATCGCTCCCATTTCTTTAGCTAATCTCAATTGTTTACAAACGTTGGCAATATCACCATTATTTGGCAGGATATTAAGTAATGCTTCTGAAGTAGCCTCTTTTGACGTGAAAGCATCACTCATTGAGGGTACTTCTATTTTTCTACCTCGACCGGAAATTTTAAACAAATATATAGCCTCTGCCTTTTTAACTACTTCTATTTTTGGCTTTGTTTGCAAATCTGATACAAATGGCCATTCTGAAAATATCTCTAGTATATCGGGGCCTATATCGCAGTTATCCCCGGTTTTCATAGTTAGCAATTTCGAGGGCAAAATCTGTTTGAGTGCATTTTTCAGTCGTTTAGTTTTAGGTCCACCCATTTTATAAAGTACTGGCTGGTCACCTGGAATTAAGAGAAAGGTTCCTTTTATGGCCTTCCGGTTACTAGCTGAAATCTCTTCTGTAACTTTTTTAGCTAGGTTTTGCCACGTGTCTAATTGTATATCTGCTTCTTTCCGTATAAGCTGCTTTATTTCAATAGCAATCCATTCGCTTATATTGGACTCATCAATAGCAACAAAATCCCATCGATTTTGATTAGCTAAGGAGATAAACCAATCTTCAGTTCTTTTAGCCTTATAATTCGATAAATTCCATTTGTTGTATTCATTTACAAATTTTCGAGCACAAATTTCTTCATTACGTTCATTTATTTTTTTCATTGTTTTTCAAATACTTATAGTTCGTATGAGAATATATGTATTATAAAAGTAGGTATACATAGTCTTCAAGCTATTTGGATTAGAAATGCTTGTCTCTAATTTCTGATTTAAGGGACGTAGATAAAACTTGCCTGAGGCTTGGGAAATTAGATTTAATAATCTGCAAGATTCTGTGGTTTAAATCAGTAATTCAAGGGATTGGGCGTCCAACGTATTACTGTTGTAAAATTCATCATTGTAAACACGGTTAAATTAAGAAAGATATCAGATGAATAGTGGGTGTAAGACTATGATACGCCATATTCCTGTGCCATCATATGCCATATAGACCTCACAAATTCGACCATATTCTGTAAATAAGTTTTGCATACTGAGATATCTTCTTCCATAAAAGTGATTTTATCTTCGGCCACATAAAATAATGAAACCGTGTATTCATAATTGATAGGTAAACTACCAAAACCAGATTGCATGCTGCCCGTTGGAACGTAAGCATAATGGGTTGCAACATTTCTATAGTTACGTATTTTTTTAAACCATTCCTCCTGATACTTATTTTCAGCGTACTCGACTAAATTTGTAGGTAACTTACTCTTAATAGTTGTCCATCGAACATCTTCCATATCTAATGTTGATTCCCGTAAATAGAGGACATTCAATTCCTGTAAAAGAGTATCACAAGAAGCCATCAGTTCAAAAAAGAATGCATCCAAGTACCATTTTTGTTGCCTATGAGCCAATAAAGGTAAACCAATAGAGTCAGGCATACTGGTTGAACCAAATATCTGTCTACAAAAATATGTTGCACCTTCCAACTTCAATCTTGTGGCAAAATGAAAGGTCTGCCATGTGCGACCTTGTTTATCATCAAGTACTTTTGGCCTGCTCATTTTGTATGAAGTTTCGCTAACCTTTGTAAAAGGTTCTTGTAACCAATCTGCACTATCTCGTTCTGTATTATCAGACATAGCTTATCCCCCTTATATGAAGTCCATAATACTCAATAATCGTATATAATATCTTTTTCAAGATTTGAGGACTCTATTCTCCCATAGCGCGTAATTCTAAACAAGGGATTAGTTGTTCCTTATTCCTCGGTCTAAAGTGAAAATTAGACATATAAGGTATTCTATTACGTAATATTGAGTGATAAACTAAGTTAAGGATGATTTTATAATATGAGTACAAACAAATTACAGCTAGTATATATGCCATATATCTCAATGCCATTGCAAGAGGATATTCAGATTGGAAGAGTCCGGATATGGAATTATTCAAGTAAGGCAAATGAATATATAAAGGATGATAGTCTACGACAGTACATCAATAGAATACTTGAGTTGAATAAAGATAATAAAAAGCCCATTGCAAATATTGGCATCGTATCAATTGGTGATATTGATTTTAGGACATTAAATGAAGAAGAGTTGCAGGAAATAAAGGATGCTCGCATTATCTTATTCCTATCATTTTTATCAAGTCAATTACATTTGCCTGATGAAAATCGTGGAAATTTTATGAGAACAGCTGAGAATTTTCAATGTGTTTTGCAAAATCTTTCACCTTCAGATAGATTCATTGCCAAGATAGCTGGTACGCTTGTCAGAATACATGATATGAATTTGATCACAAACCTGACAATGTCCAAACCTGCGTGTGTAACATTAAATCAGCCTCATTTCAAGATGGATACAGGATTGATAGAAAGCCTTTCGAAACTAAAAAGCAAAAGAAAACAATTATATCGTCGTATTATTAGAGCCTCGGAAATATTTATCCAGAGCTATTACAACAATGAAGATATTAATTTTAACTTGAGAATGGTTTCTCAGATGACAGCATTTGAAACTCTGCTAGAATTAGGAAAATATCCACGGGAGGAATTTAAAAACAAGATAGAGAAATATACGGTTACACCAGAAGATAAAAGGTATATTCACTTCTATGATCCTGGAAAACAAGACTGCAAGCGTACGATGAAAGGAAAATGGGCAGATAATTTTTATCGACTAAGGAATAAAATCGTACACGGCGACCTGATCAAAGAAGGGCAGGTTAAGTTCAGAAAGAAAGAACTACATTTTTATATAGCAACAATGTTTTTCATTGTTTTGATAAAAAAGATTGTAGATGAAAATAGGATTAGAAAATATTTTGACGTAGCTATAATCTGGAACAGCAAAGAACAAGTTTTTAAGCTTTTTAATTTATTGGCTACACGTAAGGATATGCGAGATCTAATTATCGAAATCCGAAAAGCAAAATTAGAGGCACGAAAACGGCATTAGCAATTTCTATAGCTAAATTACAGCTAACTTATCTGATAAATCCATCCACCGGCCCGTATCTTTTATGACTCTCCACCGCATCCTCACATCCCACTGCCTGACAATACCTATTTGTCATCATCAGTGTTGTGTGTCCCAATAATCTCTGTAACATTAAGCTATCCCCACCATTCTTTAACCATAATGTAGCGAATGTATGCCTCAATAAATGAGGATGTAATGCTATACCTGTCTTTTCCTTTAACTTACTGAATATCGTTTCCACACTATATGCTTTCAACGTATTCCCTTCGTTGGTTAGCCATAGACTATCATTATGCCCGTTAACTGATTGTCTTGCCTTAAGGTACTTCGATAATACCTTGGCTGTAGTAGTACCAAACCTGACTACTCTTTCACCAGTTTTACCATCAACCTTCATTAGTTGTTGTTCCAGGTTGATATCTGCCATCTTAATATTGAGTAATTCACCTAATCTCAATCCACAATCAATCAGTATAAGTATCATAGCCTTATTTCTCTTACCCTCAAAGGTATTACCAAATACCGATAATAGTTTATTTACCTCATTACTGGACAAGGCTTTTATAACCTTATTTTCAGCCCTGGGTACTTTGATCTTAATTAAGGGATTGGTTGAGATTTGCTCTTCATTAACGAGCCAATTAAACAGAGCAGATAAGGCTCTATAATATTTCTGGACAGTTGTTGAATTAATAGGCCTCATGGCTCTAGGACAGGTACTGTTAAAACGATGGGGAGTATCTCTAAGGTAGGCCAGGAATTCACGTAAATTGTTAGTGGTAATAAGGCTGATATCATCAGGCCAGTTGTAGTTACTGGTATACCATAGGAAACCTTTGAGCTTATCGGAATAGCACTCTATGGTACCGTATGATTTGCCTTCAACTTTACAGGATAACAGGAAATCATTTATTGCTTGTTTAATGGTAATAGACATTGAACCTCTCCTACTTTTCGTTCGATCGTGCGAGACGATACATGAGAATCAGGAAAAGGTCAATAGGTTTGTGGAACATATTTAAAAGTTAAGCCTTTTTGATAATTCTTCGGTCTGAATGAACTGTTTTATAAAAGTGGGCATATAAGGTATTCCATAACGTAATATTGTCTGGTAAAATTGCTTATAGTAAGTCATATCAAGGAGAACTTAAATGAAGTGCCCTACATGTAATGGTAAAGGTATTATTAAATGTGAGCGATGCCGTGGCTATGGTAAAATTGTCGGTATTCTGAGTAATCCAACATGTGGTGTATGCAATGGTGCGGGGCAAATTCAATGCCCTAATTGTAAAGGTAAGGGACAAATATATTAAATACTAATTATCAATAACTTGTGACTTTCTTACATAATAATCTTCCTAGTATCTTTATGTTTTATCATCTGTACTTTAAAATATTTGAGTTATTTATCTATAAAACCAGTTTGTTTTTAAATCTGTTAGTCTTCCAAAATTGACTTTATACGACCCTTAATATATTCTCTTCTTTCGATAATTTCAGTTTCAGTACACCATGGTTCCATAGCTGATACTACTAAGTATTGTTCATAGTATCTTAAAGCCTTCTTTAGATTGTGGTATTTAGGTACATTTTCATCGTCATAAGCTAGTGCCAGCATTAAATATATGTCTGGAAATTCAGTATCAATGCTACACGCTCTTTCTAAATAGGACAATGCCTCTTCAGTTGCCTTTTCATTGCGATATTGTAACAGAAGAATCCTGGCTATCTCGCAGTATGACTCAGCTATAAACCTATTTCGCCCCTCCAGATATTCTTCCGTAGGATATAGAATGGGTAGCTCCTTAATTAAGTGTTGTCGGCAGGCCATAGTTTCGATATAATCTTCTTCTAGTTCATAAATTTTGGCTAAACTAATCCACGCATCGGCATATGACAGCATGCTAAGCTTTTTCTCCGCCCTTCTGTTTATCTCCAATGCCTTTTCTATTTCTTTTTTTGCTGATTCATAATTACCACTTCTAATATAGATGTTCGAACGAAATATTAGAGCACTAGCTTCATCAGACTCTTCCAAACCTAATTCTATTGCTGAATTTAGATGAAATAATATTTCATTATCTGTCTTAGTGTCTTCTTGATCCACGATCAAGCGGAGTGCTTTTTTATAATGATCTAGTGCTATACTCTCTGTCATTTTCTTATTTCCTTTTAAAAATATTGTAATAGTATGGCAAACGTTATGGTATTATAATTCAATGCTAAATATGTGTGAAGAGACTAAGGGCTACACCTTAATATTATCCAAAGGAGAAAGAAAGGCTATAGAAGCTTTAAAGAAATGGTAGCAGCGGTAGGATTTGAACCTACGACCAAGGGCTTATGAGTCCCCTG
>CAZQRP010000010.1:0-29596 GCA_964596125.1 uncultured Dehalococcoidales bacterium
GAAGTTTAGTAAAATGATAAGGAGGATAGTGTCCGCCATCAACTGAACCTGTACAGACATTTGCTATGCACTCTTGTATTGTTTATAATTCCCTTCGTATTGAACTGTATAAAATAACGAAATGGCTATTGAACAGCGGAAAATTTTAATTGCTATTGTTGTACTCACGCTTCTCTTATTTCCCGTAGTTACCCTCACCTCAGGACCGATCCGAATTGTTCTTGGCCTCCTCTTTATCATTTTATTTCCCGGCTACACACTGATCTCAGCCCTTTTCCCCAGGACAGAAGATCTTAATGGCATTGAGCGGTTGGCTCTCAGCTTTGGCGCTAGCATTGCCATCGTACCTCTTATCGGATTGATTCTTAATTATGTTTGGGAAATCAGACTGTATCCGATCCTCATCTCCATAAGCATTTTTATCATAGTCATATCAGCTATCAGTTACTACCGACAGCAAAAAATACCGGAAAACGAGCGTTTCCACATTACCCTAAAGGCCAGTCTGCCGGAATGGACAGGCATCGGTAAGCTGGATAAAACTTTATCTCTTTGTCTGTTAATTGCCATAATAATAGCGTTAGGCTCTCTCGGATACGTTCTGGCAAAACCAGAGGAGGGGGAAAAATTCACCGAATTCTATATCCTCGGGCCAGATGGTAAAGCTGAGGGCTATCCCAATCAAATATTGCTTGGCGATCCATTTACTATAGTTGCTGAAATTGTTAATCATGAACATCAGCCAACCAGCTATACAGTGAAAGTAATGTTGGATGATATCGCAAAAACCGAGGTAAATTTCGGCACACTGGCCCATGAGGAAAAAAAGGGGCAGATAATCAATTTCACTCCAGATTCGGTTAAAGAAAAGCAAAGAGTGGACTTCTACCTGTATAGAAACAGTGAGGATAGTCCTTATTTTGCCGATCCCCTCCACCTGTACATAGATGTGGTAACATTTTCAGTGCTTAATATGGAAGGTAAACCTGTAGACTATATTGAACAGTCTAATCCAGGAGAGCCTGTCGAGCTAATTATTGGCATAGTCAACAATGAACCTCAGCCAACCAGTTATCGTATGGAGATAAAGTCAGAAGATACTTTGTATAAAGAAATGGAAACTGGAACATTGACTTACCGCGAGAAATGGCAGAATAAAGTAAGTTTTATTCCTCAACTGGAGGAAGCAAACCAGATACTGGAATGTTGGTTATATAAAGCTAATGAAAATCAGCCATACTATGAACAGCCGATATCATTTACGGCTGAACTGGCCAAACCCTCGACGCCAACACTTCTATCGCCATCCGAAGGTTCTACTATACCCGGTACTTCTATTACCTTTAAATGGAAGCCTGAAGATAGGGCGATAAAATACATGATAGAGATTAACACCTACCCCGACTGGAAAAAAGAATCTACGAAACTCATAAAACAATTGGGCAATGTTACCCAGTACCAGGATACAGGATTTTCCAGCAACGGCACAACCTATTACTGGAGATTACGGGCAGGGAATGATACCGGCTGGAGTTCACCATCACCAGGCTGGAAGTTTATCAACTAGTTGATTGAATTAGTAAAACTAAGAGTTATTATACTTCTAAAACAACCTCGTAAGATCACCTTGTATGAGAGATGACATTGTATAGCACTATTATAATTGGTGCTGGACCTATTGGTAGTTATCTTGCAGAAAAATTAACACAGCTTGGCCATAACGTACTTGTCCTGGAAAAAAAAGCTGCTGCAGGACAGGATATATGCTGTACCGGTATCATCAGCAAGGAATGTCACGACTTGCTGAATCTTTACGATAGACTAAAGGCAAGGCATGCTAACTCAGCCAAATTCTTTGCCCCTTCCGGCAGGTCTCTCAGACTACAACGCGATGATGAAGTAGCTTACATCATCGATCGTCCAGCCCTCGACCGGTTACTGGCAAACCGTGCCCAGACGGCTGGCGCCGAGTATCTTTTCACAACCGAAGTAACAACCATCGAGTCCGGAACCAGTTGTCTTCGGGTAAACACGAATAGAAACGGCCAAAACAATGTTTTCGAAACCAAAACAGCAATTATCGCTACAGGCTATGGTTCCGATTTACCCAGGAAACTTGGTCTAGGTAAAATAACCAACTTTATCATTGGAGCTCAAACAGAGGTGACTATAAACGAGGTTGATGAAGTTGAGATTTATTTAGACCAGAAACTGGCCCCGGGTGGATTCGCCTGGCTGGTACCTACGAGAGATGATAAGGGCTTAGCTGGCCTGATGACATTTCACCAACATAAGTGGCACTTAAACCAATTGCTCTCTAAATTGGAAATTCAGGGCAAGATATCCCCGTCTGAAGTAACTAATAATTATGGTGCAATTCCTCTTCGACCTCTGCCCAGGACATATAACGATCGAATATTGGTTGTAGGTGAGGCGGCTGGACAGGTAAAGCCAACTACTGGTGGCGGTATACATTATGGCATTGTATGCGCTAACATAGCTGCCAGCGTACTTCACCAGGCTCTTACAACGGACGAACTCTCCGCCACCAGACTTTCAACCTATCAGAAACATTGGCGAACCGAATTAATTAAAGAATTAACCATCGGATACTGGATGCAACGTATATGGAGAAAGCTAAGCAATAAACACATTGAATATTTGTTTACTATAGCAGACCACAAGGGTATACCAGAAAGAATCCATACTACTAAAAATTTCTCTTTCGACCGGCACAGCAAACTGGTAATAGAAATGGCAGGCTCTGTATTATCTTTCGCAAAATCTAAAAAACAGCTATAATTGCCATTATATACAAAGATCCAAGAACGATTAAGAAATAATATGTAGTTTGTTATCCAGACCAAGATTATAGATAGTAAAAATAATGAAAGTAGTAGTACTGTGCGGTGGAATCGGAAAAAGAATGGCCCCGACTACCAGGGATAAAACATTATTAAACTTTGTCGGCAAGCCACTAATAGTCCATCAGATTGACACAGCCAGGGAAGCTGGGCTCAATCAATTTATCATTATAGCCAATCCGGACAATATAACTGACATCCGATCGGCTTCATCGATACTCAACGATGTAAAGATTGATTTTATTCTTCAGAAAACGCCTTCAGGTATGGCTGATGCTCTTTTAGCAGCTTCCTCCCTGCTGGTGGGAAAACCATTTATTATGGTTAATTCAAACGATATTTTTGACACTTCGGCATATGCTGAATTGCTCAGCGAATACAATAGAAATAATGACTATGCCGCTTATCTTGTTGCCCGGCGAGTGCAGAATTATTTTCCAGGAGGCTATCTGGTAATCAATGAAAATAATGAAATAAATCATATCGTAGAAAAACCGGCCAGGGGAGAGGAACCTTCAAATCTGATTAATATAGTGATCCATCTTCATACAAGGCCGGAACTATTGTTTGATTACCTGGCTAACACTACTTCGTCCGCTGACGATATTTATGAAAAAGCTCTCGACCGGATGATTAACGAAAATCATAAGTTGAAAGCTGTTATTCACAGTGGAGACTGGCAAGCGATCAAATATCCATGGCATATATTAGATACCATGGATTATTTTGCAAAACAGATGTCCCGGCAGATCTCACCACTAGCCCATATTTCAGACAAAGCAACTATCGACGGCAACGTAATGATAGAAGATAATGTCAGAGTGTTTGAAGGGGCTGTAATTCGCGGTCCCAGCTACATAGGGCATAATTCCGTTATCGGCAATAGCGCTCTGGTCAGGGACTCGTTTATCGGTGATAACTGTGTCATTGGCTACAGTACGGAGATAAAGCACTCATATATCGGTAATAAATGCTGGTTTCACTCTAATTATATCGGTGACTCAGTAGTGGAGGATGATTGTTCATTTGGCGCAGGTACAGTAACCGCTAACTTACGTTTGGATGAAGGCAATATAATTGTAAAAAATGGTAATGAGAAAGTTGATACCGGACGTGACAAATTAGGTGCAATTATTGGTCAAGGCTGTCGCTTCGGAATCAACGCCAGCCTTATGCCCGGAGTCAGGATCGGTGCCAATTCCTCCATCGGAGCCCAGGTCTGCCTGGCAACTGATATCAAGGCCGGTAAAAAGGTGTTATCCAAATCCCGATACATAGTACTCCCTAATGAAACAGAAGCGATGGAAGATAAAAGACAGAATTTATTAAGTAAATTGACGTACTAAGATGTGTGGTATTATTGGTTTTTGTGGCAAACAGCAGGCTGCCCCAATCGCCTTTGAAGCCCTGAAACGGGTAGAGTATCGTGGCTATGACTCGGCTGGTATCACTACTATAGCCGACGGTCAGATGCTGGTCAGGAAAGGTGTTGGTAAGCTTAATGAAGTTGAGACTGAAATTAGTCTAAGTTCACTCCCCGGGAATATTGCTATCGGTCATACTCGCTGGGCAACTCACGGCGGTGTCACTACAGTAAATGCTCATCCCCACTGCGACTGTAATGGAACAATAGCTGTCGTTCATAACGGAACCATCGACAACTATCTGAAGCTTCGCAGAGAACTTATCGACAACGGTCATCACCTAATGTCTGAAACCGATACCGAAGTAATACCTCACCTACTGGAAGAAAAAATCAGAGATGGTTGTTCGCTTAAAGCAGCTGTTCAAGCTATTGCTCCAAAACTTGAAGGCTCCTATGCATTTCTTGCCGTATCAGTCCACGAGCCTGATAAGATTGTCGGTATTAGAAAAGAGAGCCCTCTAGCTATCGGCATCAGCGATCATGGTACTCTTGCCGGCAGTGATGCGCTTGTCTTCCCCGAGTATGTCAAACGATTAATACCGTTAGACGACGATGAAATGGCAGTATTGAGACAAAATGGAGTTGAATTCTTCGATGCAAGTGGAAATAAAGTGCATAAAGAATATAGAGAGCTTGACTTAAAGTGGGGTGATGCCGATAAACAAGGGCATCAATTTTTTATGCTTAAGGAAATACTGGAACAACCAGAAGTACTGGAAAATGCCATATCACAAGATAAAGGGCTATTCCATGAAGTTGCCCTCGACATACTCAAGGCAGGACAGGTTATCATCACTGCCTGTGGAACATCGAGGTATGCTGCTTTAGTTGGCAGATACCTGTTTTCCAGAGTTGGTAGAAAATTCTGCGATGTTGTTATGTCATCTGAATTTCCATATTTCGCCGATTCTGTAGATAAAAACACCATGGTTATCGCTGTATCTCAAAGTGGAGAGACGGCTGATGTTGTAGAAGGCGTTAAAAGGGCCAGGGCTGCCGGAGCTCAGGTAGTATCTGTCGTCAATAGACCTATGTCCCTGTTATCTGATTTAAGCCATCGTGTCATTAATCTAAATTGTGGCCCTGAATTATGTGTCGCTGCCACCAAATCCTTTTTAAGTCAACTTGTGGTTTTTTATCTTTTGTCTTTTTCCATGGTTAACTCCTTTGATAAAGCAGTAAACACTCTGAAGAATATCAAGAGTGACATTGCGAAAGCGATCGACTGGAATAACGATCAACTTAAGAAAATCAGCACAGACTTGAGAGACAGAAAGGATTTCTATTATATAGCCAGGGGAATCAACTTTGCTATAGCTTCTGAAGGTGCTCTCAAATTAAAGGAAATTTCATATATTCATGCCGAGGGTATGCCGGCTGGCGAACTCAAACATGGTACTCTGGCCCTCATTGAGCCGGGGACGCCTGTGGTTGTACTCTGCCCGGCTGATTACACCTACAGGGAGACACTTAATAATGTCATAGAAGCCAAGGCACGAGGCGCTTATATTATTGCTATCTCTGACGAAGATAACGAAATTTATGACTTCTGGATCAAGATTCCGAAAGTCGACGAGCTTTTATATCCCATAATTACGGTTATCCCCCTTCAGCTTCTGGCTTACTACATGGCAGTCACTCTTGGTCATGATCCGGATAGACCTCGCAATCTGGCCAAATCAGTTACGGTGAAATAGATAGCAAAATGTTGACCAGAATCCATATACCTCTGCTAAGTACCAGGTCATGGGAGTGCCTACATTTATACTTTTTAATTCAGGCAAAGAGATCAAGCGCCGCGTTGGAGCACAATCTAAAGAACAATTAAATAAAATGATAAGCCAAGTCTTTGGCCACCAGTGATCAGCAGAGATACAGGAATCGGCTCAACGGTACAGCCTTGCTTTTATAAACGTCGTGAAATTCGCAAAGAAAAACTAACTGATGACTGCTGCCTATCAACTATCAACTGTCATAATTCCTGCATTCAACGAAGGGCAACACATTGGCAAGGTCGTACAGTCTGTATTAC
This sequence comes from uncultured Dehalococcoidales bacterium, assembly GCA_964596125.1. Taxonomy (GTDB): domain Bacteria; phylum Chloroflexota; class Dehalococcoidia; order GIF9; family UBA5629; genus CAZQRP01. The sequence continues at coordinate 6,323 of CAZQRP010000010.1, forward strand.
ACTATGCAAACGAAGTCATCGTCATTGATGATGGTAGTAGCGATAATACACCTATTGCCGCCAGTGAAGCAGGCGCACTGGTAATCCAACAAGAACACAATGGTTACATCGCTGCCATTAAACGGGGGTTCTGTGAAGCCAGAAATGATATAATAGTAACCGTTGACGCTGATGGGGAACATTATGCTTCGGATATCCCACGAATGATTGCCCCTATTACAGCAGGTGATGCTGACATGGTACTGGGAAAACGAGAACATATGGCACGAATATCAGAAAACCTGATAAACTGGTTGACCAATATTAAAGTCCAAATAGGTGATTCATGCACCGGCTTCAGAGCGATAAAAAAAGAGCTGGCATTGAAATTAAAGTTAAAAGGACTGTGTACCTGCGGGATACTTGTACTGGAAGCAGACTATTTAGGAGCAAGAATCTCCGAAGTCCCTATTGAAATTATACCTATTAGTAAGGCGAGGCGAATAGCATGGAGTCATTTCACACAAGTTTTTTATATACTTGGCTGGCTATTAAAGACAAAAAGGAGGCTATAGCATGAGAGTTTTCATCCCTGGGATTGATGGCTACCTGGGCTGGGCGTTGGCCCAATACCTTGTCGCCCGCGGCCACGAAGTTGCCGGCTGCGACTCATTTCTTCGTCGTAAGGCAGTGGAGGAGATGGGTTCTCAATCAGCCACTCCGATAAGGTCAATGGAAGAAAGAGTCGTGGCTTTTAAGGAGACTTTCAACAAGGAACTCGTTTTTAAACAAGGCGATCTTCAAAATTATGATTTCGTTCTTCAATTTTTCAAATCATTCCAGCCGGAAGCAATAGTGCACCTCGGTGAGCTTCCCTCAGCTCCTTATAGTATGATTGACATTCATCACTGCTCTTTAACCCAGGTGAATAACATCGTGGGTACGCTAAACATACTATATGCCATGAAAGAGGTCTGCCCCCAGGCCCAACTGGTCAAGTTGGGTACTATGGGTGAATATGGCACTCCAAATATAGACATTCCTGAAGGCTTTTTTACCATAGAGTATCGGGGCAGGACAGATACCCTTCCTTTTCCCCGCCAGGCAGGAAGCTGGTACCACCAGACCAAAGTACATGATACGCACAATATCATGTTTGCCTGTAAAATCTGGGGACTGAGGTCAACAGATATTATGCAGGGAGTAGTCTTTGGGACCAGGATCGATGAGATGGGGAATGATGAGAGACTACTTTCCCGGCTTGACTTTGACCAATGTTTCGGTACTGCGCTGAATCGATACTGCGCTGAAGCAGTTATCGGTCATCCGCTATCCCCCTTTGGCGCCGGGCAGCAAAGAAGAGGTTTTCTTCCCCTGAGGGACTCCATGCAGTGCCTTACGATTGCTATAACTAATCCCCCGAAAGAAGGTGAATACCGCGTTTTCAATCAATTTGAGGAGGTATACTCTATAACCCAACTGGCAGAAAAGGTAAAGAAGGTCGGAGATGAATTCGGCTTGAAGGTGATCATATCAAATATAGAAAATCCGCGTAAAGAAATGGAAGAGCATTACTATAATCCCGACCACCGTCACCTACTGGATTTGGGTTATAAACCCACGCATGATGTCGAACAAGAACTAAGAATAATGCTGGGAGACCTGATAAAGTATAGAAGCAGGATTGAAGATAAAAAGGAAGCGCTGATCCCGGACATTAGATGGGATGGCACCAGAAGAAAATCAAGGTTTTTGTCTGAGATACCTCGCTAGTCAAGAGTATAACTGTATTCAATGACCTTGTTTTGAAATCTTTTCAGGATATGCAAGATTCGACTATCAAGACCATTTTAATAACCGGCGGCTGCGGCTTCATAGGCACCAATCTGGTGCGGCGGCTATCCAGTACAGGCTATAAGATCAGGATTCTCGATAACCTGTCCGCAAGTAAAAAGGAGAACCTTTCTGCTGCCGGCTGTCAATTATCCAGTATCGATTTGATTATAGCTGATATTAGAGACCAAGCTGCTGTAAACCAGACAGTCGAAGGGTCCGATGCAGTCGTTCATCTGGCAGCCCACACCAGTGTGGTAGAATCGCTGGAGAAACCACAGGAAAGCTGGGATATCAATGTCAATGGCACAGTTAACCTTCTGGAATCCTGCCGCCTAAAAGGTGTAAATGTGTTTATCATGGCTTCCTCAAATGCCGTACTGGGTGAGCAGCCGCCTCCGGCGGATGAAACGAAGATACCCAAACCACTTTCACCCTACGGCGCTTCTAAAATGGCTGATGAAGCACTGTGTTCTTCCTATCACCATTCATTCGGCTTAAATACCGTCTCTCTCCGCTTCAGTAATTGCTATGGTCCTTATTCTGAGCATAAGACCAGCGTGATTGCCAAATTCCTGGACCTGGCAAGGGCAGGGAAACCTATCATAATCTATGGTGACGGCTATCAGACCAGGGACTTTGTCCATGTAGATGATATCTGCCAGGCTATCCAACTCTGCTTATTGGCTGTCTTTCGCCAGCACCCCACTATTGACCACCAAGAGATTACTGCCAATCCAATATTTGGTGAGGTCTTTCAGATTGCCAGTGGAGTCGAGACCAGTATCAACGAGCTCACCGAAATGCTCAAGGAAATAACGGAACAGAATCCAGCGATCCCAGGTCACCAGCTGGTAATCAAATACAAACCAAAACGTAAAGGAGAAATCCAGAGAAATTATTCTGATATAACCAAGGCAAAAAAAACACTGGGCTTTAAGCCCACAGTGAAGCTTAAGGATGGACTGCTCGATTTATGGGGTAGATATGTATAGTGATGTAACCGAAGCTATATTATATAAAAATAGCTATCTGAGACTCTGTCCGGACAACTTCTGTACATTTATCAAGATTATTATCGATAGTATGCATATTTATTAAGTAGCTATTAATCATGATGTAGCCCGTATACTTATGTACCTGCCTGCCCATTACCCGCGTTTCAACAGTTCTAAATCAATCAAAACAAATCTCATGTAATGTGGTTGCCATAAGGACTACGGTAAACAGAATACTATGAACTAAGTTAAAAGTCCTCATTGCCATGCCTTGAAGGATAACCAGCAATCTGAATCATTACTCTGCATGATTATGATATAATAGCACACTGAATAGATAGACAGGTATGTGTCAAAAAATAATGATTTTAACCTCACTAACATTATGCTTTCATTGGGATGAAACATGAATAAAGTCTTAATAACCGGTGGTGGTGGCTTCCTGGGCAGGCATTTAGCAAAAGGTCTGCTGGAAAAATATAACACTATTGAAGTCAGGGTGCTTTCCCGGCATGAAAGCGACATGGCGAAAATAATAGTGGACTGCAATAACAATAGGTTGAAACCAATCATAGGTGACATACGTGATGCTGAGACACTAAAATACGCTCTAAATGATGTTGATACTGTAGTACACCTGGCAGCGATGAAACATGTCCATTTTGCTGAATTATATCCCTCAGAAGCTATCACTACTAACACTATAGCAACAATGAGTTTACTGAAGTTGTTCGCAGGCAATGTTTTCATAGGGATGTCTACAGATAAAGCTGTAGAAGCTTCAGGCTGCTACGGTGCTACCAAGCTCCTGCTTGAAAAATTAATATTGGAACAGGCCCATAAAAATGCTGGTAAAAAATACATGGTCATCAGAAGTGGTAATATTTTTGGTTCAAGTGGAAGCGTAATAGAAAAGTGGAAACAACAAATAAAGCAAAACAATAAAATCGTTGTCACCGATTTGAAAATGACCAGGTTCTTTATCGATGTAAACTCATTAGTTGCATTTATTATGGATATTATCGAGCAAGGAGAAAATGGGAAGATATATATACCCTCCCAAAAGGTAGCAACGCTAGAAACACTCGCAAAAGCGGTTGTCGATATGTTCGGAAACCATGCAACAGAGATAGAGATCATTGGCCTGCGTGAAGGAGAGAAGACGCATGAGAAGTTATTTTCGCCATTCCAGGAAAACATAGTTTCCGATTTGAAGGTCGAGAGTTCACAGTATGGAGACAGGTTAACCACGGAAGAAATTAAAAATTGGCTCAAACTGTATCAAGAGTAAAGTAGTTTAACTTAGATGAAAATTTGCGCAATCATTCCGGCCCATAATGAGGAGGCCACCATCGGCAGTATTATAAAAGAGACCAGAAAATATGTGGATCAAGTGTTTGTAGTAGATGATGCGTCTACAGATAATACTGCAAAAGTAGCATTACAACACAACGCCCAGGTTATTCAACATACTATAAACCAGGGGCAGGGTGGTGCTTTGCAAACTGCATATGATATAGCAGTGCTTAACCTCCTTGATAACGTTGTATACGAATATATAGTACAACTGGATGCTGACGGACAACATGATCCACAATATATACCAGAAATGTTAAAGATGGCACAGAGTTGTGATATTGTCATCGGCAGCAGATTTCTCAACGAAAGTTATAAAGAGTTCCCGTTCATAAGAAAGATCGGAATTGTATTTTTCTCTCAACTTGTCAACTTGTTAACTCGCGCAGGAATTACGGACGTAACCTCCGGGTATCGAGTATACAGGACTGAAACCCTGAAAAAGTTGAATCCTCTAACAAAGAGGAATTGGGCAATAGAGACCACTCTGGAAGCTGCTGTAAAGGGAATGAAAATCAAAGAGGTCTCGGTGGAAATGCCGGTTCGTAATTTAGGCAAATCCCAGTTCTCATTTAAAAAATATGTCACATACCCATACAAAGTCATCTGGGCTATGATTAAGATTATGATATTCAAGTAGGCTGTTTTAACAATCTCTTGAACGCCGAGCTATTAAAAACAAGGATTGGTTTGAAACAAACTTAAAGCTCTTCTACAAGATCGAATAACATGGTATCAGTGCATCGGTAAAAAGAGAAAATCTTATCATTAAATGAAAAGCTAACTATGAGGATTCTCATAACTCAAGAAAGCAACTGGCTTACAAAGGGACCTCATAACCAACACCACCTGGCAGAAAAGCTATCAATAAAAGGCCATCAAATTCGCGTCATTGACCATGACATCTTGTGGAGAAAACAGGATAAAGCAGGGCTACGCTCCAGCCGGATTATTTTCAATGATATATATAGAATATATGATAATGCACGGATCACAGTAATTCGCCCCGGCATTGTAAGGGTCCCGGTTTTCGACTATATCTCCTTGATAGTTACTCACAAGAGGGAGATAAAACGGCAGATAGAAGAATTCACACCCGATTTAATAGTCGGATTTGGCATACTTAACAGTTATCTAGCTGCTTTAGAAGGTAATAGGCGCCATATTCCGTTTATCTACTACTGGATAGATTTGCTGCATACGCTCATACCATCCAACTTGCTTCAACCTGCCGGCAAGATCATAGAGAAAAAGACGCTGAGACGAGCCGATATAGTAATTGCAACCAACAAAAGGCTCAGGAATGCCCTTCTAAAGATGGGGGCATACTCTGAGCGGACTCACATACTGGGATTTGGCATTGATTTCGGGAAATTTGATCCTGTCCTCGACGGCAGTGATATAAGGGCGCGGTACGGAATTGGAAAAGATGATATTTTGCTCTTCTTTGTTGGAGGGTTAGATTGGTTCACGGGTGTGAAAGAAACAGCACTGGAACTCGTTAAAAGCAACAATCCTCGTCTAAAATTTCTCATTGTAGGTGAAGGCTCATCAGAAAATGCGCTTCGGCAAATCCAAGAGAAATACGATTTGCGAGATAGGCTCATCTTAACCGGTAGAAGACCATACAATGAGATTCCTGGTCTGGTCGCCGCTGCTGATATTTGTCTGTTGCCCTTTCTTAATGTGGAGATGACCAGAGAAATTGTTCCTTTAAAGATATTTGATTATATGGCTATGATGAAGCCCATTATCTCGACCAGATTACCTGGCATGCACGAGGAATTTGGTGATGATAATGGTGTTGTCTATGTGGATAGAGTGGAGGACATTATACAAAAAGCTGTAGAATTGGTTGAAAGTGGGACATCAGGCAAGCTTGGACTGAAAGCAAGAAAGTTCGTCGAGGCTCGTAGCTGGGACAGTATTACGGATACATTTGAGCAAATCCTAAACAAAGCTGTTGCCGAAAAAAGAGACAGTAAGTTGTCCAGAATATAATATAAACAGGACCAAGTCTATCACGAAAAGAATTCGCTGTGAAAGTACTAATTTTAGGCACCACAGGAATGTTAGGACATAAGCTATATCAAGTTCTGGCGCCATTATTTGACGTAACCGGTACAATCAGAGGCGATTACAGCAACATCACTCGATACGGTTTCTACCAGGAATCTAATATACTCACTGATGTCGACGCGCAGAACACTTCTCGAATAGAGACTACTATCGAAAGAATCAGCCCTGATGTGGTAATTAACTGTATAGGAATAATAAAATCCGGGAAGGGAGCACAAGACAGGTTAGTCAATATCTGGATAAATTCATTATTCCCGCATCAGCTATACGAAATCTGTAAAATAAAAGGAATACGGCTGATCCATATTAGCACGGATTGTGTCTTCTCGGGCACTAAAGGTAACTACCGTGAAGACGATCCCTCGGATGCTGAGGACATCTACGGCAAGACTAAATATCTTGGCGAAGTAAATCAAAAAAACGCACTCACGATAAGGACGTCACTTATCGGTAGAGAATTATTTACTACAAATGGCCTGGTGGAATGGTTTCTATCCAACCAGGGCTCCAAAGTCAACGGTTATGTTAACGCTATATTCAGCGGCTTTACTACTGTTCGCTTTGCCAGAATAATAACCAGTATAATTGCAGAGGAGAAAAATCTAAGTGGTGTTTATCATGTTTCAGCAGAACCAGTGAGCAAATTCAAGCTTCTTACGCTTATACGAGACATGATGGGACTTAATATTGAAATCGAAGAATACACCGCTTACAATTGTGATAGAAGTTTAAACTCAACACTGTATCGAAACAAGACTGGATTTAAGCCTCCCTCCTGGGAGGAAATGATTGATGAATTTATTCGGGATACCCGGCAATATCAACTTTGGAGAACAGAATGATTTTCCAGGATAAAACAATTTTAATAACTGGTGGTACGGGATCACTTGGAAAGAACCTTGTACGCAAAATACTGACAGGCAACCTCGGTATGCCCAGGAAGGTGATCATTTTTTCCAGGGACGAAGATAAACAATATTTAATGCGGCTGGAATGGAAGAATATAAAGGTAGCTACTGATGATATGCTCTATCATAATGCCGAAGAGATACTCGATTTTCGCATTGGCGACGTACGGGACTATGAATCAGTGCTTAATAGTATACAAGATGCTGAAATCATAATACATGCCTCTGCACTTAAACAAGTCCCTGTCTGCGAATATTTCCCCTATGAATCAGTGAAAACAAATCTTTTAGGAGCCCAGAACATCATTCGGGCTGTTATGGAAAAGAAAAACGGAATTGAAACAGTACTTGCCGTCTCCTCTGATAAAGCTTGTAAGCCAATTAATGTCTATGGCATGTGCAAAGCAATCCAGGAACGATTGGTTATTGAAGCAAATCTCAGATGCCCAAATACTAAGTTTATTTGTGCCAGATACGGCAATGTAGTAGCATCGCGAGGTTCGGTTATACCACTGTTTAAAGAACAGATAAAAAATGGCGGTCCGATAACCATTACTATGAAAGAGATGACCAGATTCTTGTTAACTCTGGACACAGCGAGTACTATTATCTTTGATGCGCTTCGACTCGGTAAAGCTGGAGATATATATGTACCAGACCTTCCTTCTGCTAATATTTTGGATCTGGCGGAAATAATGATTGGTGACAGAAAGATAGATATTCAATTCACCAATATTCGGCCAGGTGAAAAAATTCACGAGATACTGGTCTCTGAAGAGGAAATACCGAGGACGATAAAAAGAGATAACTACTATATAGTTCGCCCTGTTCTCCCGGAAATACGAGGAGCTGACATTACTGAATCAGTGCTCACTAAAGAACTTTCGTCCGCCGACCGGACTATGACTAAAAAAGAGTTAAAGAATTTTTTAGAAAATGAAGGACTGATAGATATATAAACATGAAAATGAAAATTATGACCATACTAGGCACCAGACCTGAAATTATCAGGCTAAGTCTGGTTATTAAAAAATTAGATAAGTATTGTAACCATATCCTGGTTCATACTGGCCAAAATTTTGATGATAACCTCAGTTCGATTTTTTTCAGCGATCTGGAGCTAAGAGAACCAGATTATTATTTAGGAGTAAAGGCTGGCAGCTTTGGTGAACAGATTGGGAAAATAATCATCGAGACCGAAAAGGTTATTCTGAAAGAAAAACCTGACAGGATACTTATCCTGGGAGACACCAATAGTGGACTCGCAAGTATCGTCGCCAGAAGAATGGGAATACCTGTTTTTCACATGGAAGCAGGAAATCGTTGTTTCGATTACCATGTTCCTGAAGAGGTCAATAGAGTAATTGTCGACCATTGCAGCACTATACTGCTCCCATATACCTATAGAAGTAAAGAAAATCTGATGCATGAGGGGATAAAGAATGAAACAATTTATGTTACTGGAAATCCTATATACGAAGTTATCCAGTACCATTCAAAAAAAATTGAGAATAGCAAAATACTGGCTACATTAAATATTCAGCCACAAAAATACTTCCTCGTGACTATGCACCGGGCAGAGAATGTCGATGATAAGAGCAGGCTTGAAAGCATACTGCTTGGTCTGGACAAAATAAGTAACGAATATAATCTTCCCGCTATCTGTAGTCTGCACCCGAGAACAAAGAGCAAAATAGAGCAGTTCAATCTCAGGACAAGCAATAAAAATATCCGCTTCTCTGCACCGCTTGGCTTCTTCGACTTCATTGTTTTAGAAAAGAATGCGTTATGTGTCATTACCGATAGCGGCACAGTTCAAGAGGAATGCTGTATCCTGGCAGTACCTAACATCACAATCAGAGACGTCACTGAAAGGCCAGAAACAATTGAGTGTGGCAGTAATATGCTCACCGGCATCTCACCGGATTCGATGTTAAAGGCCACGGAGACTGTGTTAACCAATACGTATGAATGGGTACCTCCCACAGAATATCTGGAAAAAAATGTCTCATCAAAAGCGGTCAAAATCATCCTCGGCTATCTTGGAGATACAAGCCAGTGATTAATGATCTGTCTCTATTACAATATGGGCAAGCCAGAACACTCCAAAACTGTTACTACAGATTGACTTGTATGGCTTATCTATTATCAAGAACCGGTTGATAGTGGAATAATAGTACGTTCATGAATGACGAAAATAGAATTGTTACAGTATTCCATATAATACCGGAGGAAAGGTTTGGAGGTCCTCAACTCCGTATTTTGCAGACAGCAAAACGTTTAAAGGAAGTTGGCTTCAGTCTACATGTCGCCATGCCCGAAGGTGATAAATCTTTTGCCAACCTGCTGTATGAATCAGGCATTCCTTACTACCAGGTTAAAAATTTTAGAAGGCTGCGCCGTACTCTAAATCCAATCGTTTATATAAACTGGTTCTTCTTTTTCATTCCCGGTGTATTTTCCTTAATAAAATTAATCAGAAAAAACAAAGCTGACATAGTACATACACACGCATATCCCATATATTTACAGGGCCCACTTGCAGCCAAGCTCTCAGGCACCAGACTGGTATGGCAATTAGATGACGCTCATATACCAAAGTGGCTAAAAGCTCCAGTATTGCCATTCCTTCATTTTTTACCCGACAAAGTGGCAGTTGGCTCGAAAGCTGTAAGCAGGCACTATTTTGGAGATAGTACCTTTGCTAAAAATACCGTAGTTTTATACCCACCCCAGGATACCTCAAAATTTAATCCCGACACTAGGAATATCAAAGAATATCGAAAAGAGTTTGGACTTGAGTTAAACGACAAACTGGTCGGAATTATAGCGAACATCAACCCGATTAAAGGCTATGAGTATTTTTTCACAGCGGCAAAGCTAATAAAAGAGGCATTTCATGGAGTAAAGTTCCTGGTCGTAGGCAAAAGATTGGATACTCAACAAAAATACTGGCAAAAGCTTCATCATCTAAATGCAAAATTACATATAGAAGATGACATTATACTGGCAGGGTATAGGACAGATATACCTGAAATACTTAATTCCCTGGATGTTTTCGTGTTAACTTCACTTTCTGAAGCATCACCTACGGTAATCATGGAGGCCATGGCCTGTGCCAGGCCTGTTGTAGCCACGAAGGTCGGCGGAGTTCCCGAACTGGTTATAGATAAAGAGACAGGTATCCTGGTACCACCCGGAGATCCCAAAGCTATTTCCGAAGCTGTCCTCTATTTATTAAATCATCCCGAAGAGGCAATGGAAATGGGATTAAAAGGACGCCAAAGAGTAATAGACCATTTCGATTTAACCATATGTAGCCAGAAACATGTAGATGTATATGAGCAGCTCCTATCTTCTACAACTGCCAAAAATTTCAGCAGCAAATGAGGATTATCAGCCAAGAATTTTTATCGAGCGAGTCAGCCGTCACGTTTTGTTCATGATGTTACTGGCTGATAAAACATAAACAAATCAGTACAATTTGAAATACAGGAAAATGGCACAAGATATAAAAGAAAAGAAATAGAATACGAAGCAAGAGCAATAAGGGAATCCGGTGATATACGTTCTAAATCTGATCTATCAACCGACTCATCTTCATGGTCGGTTTGGAAAAAAACTTAATTACCTCGATTTAGAAAATGCAGATCAAATTTTAGATTTTGGCGCCTCATCATGTGAGACAAGTAGCTGGCTAGCTGCCCAGGGATATAATGTGACCGCCTTTGATATCTGTCATGAGTCATTGATCTTTTCCGGTATAAGAGATCAAGGGAAATCTATACAACATGTTGTAGGAGACTGCGAAAGCACTCCATTCGCAAATCAATCATTCAGTAAGGTAATTTGTTGGAATATATTGCACCATCTTCCATACCCTGAGAAGGCTATTAATGAATTATGCCGAATTGTACAAAGTAATGGTATGGTCCTTATTCTAGAGCCAAATGCACGTAATCTTGTGAGAAGATTGAGAGAACCTTACCGGAAAAATAAAGGTACGCTGGAAAAGAGCTTTCACTCTAAATGGCTCTATACGAAGCTTGAGCGGGACTTCGCTCCACTGGTTCACATGCATGAAACTCCACCCGAACCCCCTCCCTTCTTATATCCCTCGTCATCTCGTCGTAAGGTAATGAAGTTATATTATAAAATATGCAGCATGGTATTTTTTAAACCCTTTTTTGGAGAGATATTCATGATCGTTAAGAAAGGAACGAAGGACTCATCAATCGCATACCATGGATAAATCGTGTCAATCCACAGATCATGAAAGTATCAATCAGTAAGAAATAACCAGATAGTAAATTTTAAAAGCAATGCGAATAGCCATAGTTAGCTTTCTATTTTTAGAAAGTCATGCCCATAATTTAAAAAACTTTATTGCTACCATTGAACCCTTAGCATCTTTTATTTCTGTTATTACGGGAAACATTCCAGTAAACAAACTGGGCGCTCAAAAAATAAAGGTCATAACAATTTATCATAAGAAAGCAGACCTTTTTATCTCCAGGACTCTCCAATACATCATTACCCAATTTAAAATCACTTATCAACTTATTAGAAATTTGAACGATATCGATGTACTGTTCTTTCATATAGGAGGCTCTTCTCTGGTATTACCGCTACTTTGCTCCAAGCTGTGGAAGAAAAAAGTGGCTATCATTGTAACGGGGAGTCCTGCTCTCGTTGCAGGAGTTGTCCGCCCCAGCTTACCGGACCAGAAAATGTTAACCATGCTGGAGCGAATAAATTACAGGCTCGCTGACCTCATCGTGGCACTTTCAGGAGACTTGCAACAATATCCCCAGTTAGTACCTTATAAAAAGAAGGTTTGCATGGAAGGAGCAAGATTCGTCGATATCTCTCTTTTCAGCATTGAAAAGCCGCTTTCCCAACGCAGCCAGACCGTAGCCTTCATAGGCCGTCTCAGCAAAGAAAAAGGTATACTGGAATTTGTCCAGTCTATACAATCACTTACGGCACAAGAGAATATGGACTTCTTAATAATCGGTGATGGTCCGCTAAGAGAAAAAATTTCATATCAGTTGGCCGAAGAACAAAAAACCGGCAGAGTTAGACTCGTTTCTACGGTTCCACATCATGAAATGGCAACCTGGCTAAACGAAGTCAGGCTGCTGGTAATACCTTCGCAAACAGAGGGATTACCAAATATTCTCTTAGAAGCTATGGCCTGCGGCACACCAGCATTAACAACATCCGTCGGGAGCATACCTGCACTGATCAAAGACGAGGAGACCGGATTTATTTTAGAAGATAACCTCCCTGAAACTATCATAACAGGTGTACTAAGAGCTTTGAATCATACTAAGACCGAGTATATAGCACGAAATGCCCGGCAGCTTATCGAAGCGGAATACACATATGATGCGGCAGTAGAACGATACAGGAACATCCTGTCCATACTAACCATGAAATAATTTGATGCTATCTATTTCAGAACTGAAAGTCTTTTTTTACCTTTACTTGAGAACCAGGCATTGAATTCTTTGATGAGATTCTGATAGGGTTGAAGCAGTATAATAGCTAATAAACCTTAACGAAGGCAATGCCGGTTCCCGTGAACCAAGTCCAGTGGAGAACATCGGAACTGTAGATAGATACTTTGTAGAGGAAAATTTGATACACATCAGAGATATCAAACTGGATAAGCCTGTCCTGGTCATGAGCCTCGATTTAGAACTGGCCTGGGGATTCATATTATATCCCGAACACAAGGTTTTAGCCTGGCTCCAGAAAGAACCTCCGAGAGCAAGGCAAAGTCTGGACATACTATTGAAGTTACTCGAAGAGTATGATATTCCCGCTACCTGGTTAATAACAGGACATTTGTTTTTCAACTCCGGCGAGGCAGATAAGATAGTCCATCCGGACCTGCCGCAATTTAAAGAGGGTTGGATTAACTGGGAACACTATTCAGCTATTAAAGATGATCCGCTTTACTGTGGTAAGGACATCGTCAAAAAAATTGTACACAGCCCTGTAAAACATGAGATAGGCCTTCACGGCTTTTTTCACCTACCACTCTCTCAATGTAGTCAAGAAGTTGCCCGGGCAGAAATTGAACTGGGTAAAATGGCAGCTACTAACTTTAACCTTAAACTTATGTCCTACGTTTTCCCGGAAAACGAAATAGGACATGTAAATTTGCTGAAAGAACATGGGTTTCATATATATCGAGGCAAGGATGTAAAACATTGGAATAAGGACCAGAGATTGTTGATACGCAAGTTTAATAGCGCTATAGACAAAATATTAGTATCACCCGTTACAATCCTGCATCAAGGTGGCCCATTACAAATACCAGGCTCCTTACAATTTTACGATCCCAGTTGGCAGTTTACTCTGCTACCACGAGCCAAGCTGGGGCTAAATCGTGCAATAAGAACCGGCAAAGTATTCCATTTTTGGCTCCATCCTGGCAGTATATTAATATACAAGAAATTAGCAAAAGACCTGGAGAGCTTTCTCAAGTACATCGCTCAAAAAAGAAATGCGGGGAAATTGCAGGTAATGACCATGGGAGAATTAGCATCCGCATGTGAAGCAAAGGACAAAGCAATTAAGCTTGCGAAAAATCCGTGAGATAGGTACAAAGTAGATGAAGACAGCATTTTTAAAAACTATGAAATGCCCATATTGCAGCGGCGATTTCAGCATTAGCAGGACTATTAAGGAGGCCAATGGAGAGATCAATAGTGGGATTATTACGTGCGAATGTAATGAGTATCCTGTCCTTGAAGGCATCTTGATATTGCTGCTAAATCGCACCAAAGAACACGTTCTGGAGTCCTTAAAGAAAAATAGAGGAGATATTGCGCCTCCGTTCATAAACTTCATGGAAGATATGTACAGGATTCAGGATTCCATCAGATCAGGTGGTATAGCCGGGCGAGCTATAGCGTTTTTTATTGATACTGTCATTGACCGGCAAAACCGGCGTCTCCATAGTAAATATTCAAAAAGTACTTCAGTCTTTTCCAATTTAATGAGTAAGGATAGTATCTCATACTTTGTACATCGTTTTTCTTCACAGTCATTCTGGCCTCTTTATTCTCTTATTCCATTACTCAAAAGAAAAAAACAGAGAATCCTGGACCTCTGTTGTGGTGTCGGGCATTCATCATTCGTAATCTCAGAATACGTACATCCGGATGAGTTAATCTGCTGCGACAGATCATTTCGCTCACTGTATTTCGCTAAAAACTATTTCGTGAAAAATGCCGAGTTCATTGTTCTGGATGCCAACTATTCTCTGCCGTTTAAAGACGAGCATATATCTTCGGTTTTAACCATGGACTCTTTACATGCCCTTCAGGCTCGTGCCCTATGTGTTAGTGAGCTTGAACGGATACTCACGTCTGATGGTTTATTACTTGCATTACATCTGCCCAACTCATTAGTTTATAAACCAATGGCAAGCACTACTTTATCATCCTCCGGCTGGGCAAATCTTTTTAAAAACATACCCGTAAAAACAATCCCCGAGGAAAGACTAATAGAAGATTTCATTTTACAGAATAAACTTGATTTGCTGAGGATATATTCGGATAAAGAGATAAATGCCGCCAGTGCAATATGCGTTGCAGGCTGCCACGAGCAGGAGATTTTTAAAGACTACCAACTTGTGAATGGCGATTTTTTGATGAATAAGGATAACCTGGTCATCAATCCAATCTATAAAATCCATCCCGGAGCTGATGAGATTATCTTGAAGCGAAATCCACCGTCTGAGGCTTATCGGATGGTATATCCTCTTACCGATAAATTTCTGCCTGAAGAAGTAGTCATAGGCAAACACCTCTTGCAGCTTCCAGCTACGTATCAACTGAACATCAACGCGGGTGTTAGCTCAGAAGATATCAAATATATTGAGGGACTGATGAAACAATTTGTGATACTTAACGTCCCGGAGCGCTATATACAAAAATGAAAGCGATCCTCATCGGACTTGACGGTGCAACCTTCAAAGTGATCGATCCTTTAGTGCGTGAAGGAAAGCTGCCCACTATTGAACATATTATAAAAAAAGGGGTATATGGTAAACTTGAAAGCACGTTCCCACCCCTGACCGGCCCGGCCTGGACCGCTCTTGCTACCGGGAAAAATCCCGGTAAAACAGGTGTTTTCGGCTTCTTCAACCGAAAAGATAAGACCACTGAGCCAAAATATATAACTTCAGACGAGATAAGAAGAGGCGGCGCTTATTGGGACTGTCTAAGCAACACCGGCATGAAAACAGGCATTTTCAACTATCCCATGCTTTACCCTCCGTATCCAATCAACGGCTTCATGATAAGCGGGCTGGGAAGATCACCGGAGGAGGACTTTACCTATCCAGAACACCTGAAACGAGACCTCATCAAAGTCTGCAACGGATATGCCATAACTGTCCCTTTTGCATCATCACGCTATAAAGAAAAGCCAGCTACTTTTGTTAAAGATACCATGAAATTGCTATCAATCAATGAGAAGGCCATTCTCTATTTGCTCCGTAACTATGAGATGGATGTTTTTACTGTGGTTATTTCGGCTACCGATTTTGCCATGCACTATATGTGGAAATATATTGATGAAAAGCATCCGCTCCATAATAAAAAAGAAGCCCTGAACAATAAGCCTGCCTTCACCCAAATCTGGCAGCGTACAGACCGGGTGCTGGAGTCTATAGTCAACTCAATAGACCAGAGCACGAATATATTTATTGTTTCCGATCACGGTTCTGGTGCACTCAAACAATCGTTCTTCACTAATTCATGGCTCGAAAAAGAAGGATATCTTTATCGCCATCACCAGCCAAGAGTCCATATTCAAAATCTGGTACGTACCTGTATCGATAATGTAAGCAGGTCGAGCCCGTGGTTGAAGAATATGTTGCTTGGAGCTGTCAGGAGGGGTAAAAAATACGTTTTACCATTCGCCACACAGATTGACATGTCAAAAACTTTAGCCTTTGCCACCAGTCATGATTACGTTTCCGGCGAAATATACATCAACCTCCATAAGAGCCAGTTAGAACGGTATAAAACAGTTCAAGCTCAAATACGTCAAAGACTCCAGGAATTTTTCACCAGTCTAAATACCAAAATCAATGTCTACTTCCCGGAAGATATATATACCGGACCATATGTTGATCTGGCTCCGGACATTCTGTTCGAGATCGATAATTTTGCCTGTAGTGTTCACTATACTTTCAATAATGATGTATACCAGTGCTTTCCTCCTAATCCAAATATAAGCGGCACCCACAGGAGAGATGGAATATTCATCGCTTGTGGACCGGACATTAAACAAGGCATTGAAATAGAAGACGCCAGGATTTACGATATTGCACCTACCTTGTTACATATGCTTCATCAACCGGTTCCTCTTGATATGGATGGTAGAACGCTTATTGAGATTTTCAGAGATGGAAGCGAGCCAGCAAAGAGGAAAATAGTATATCAAGAGGCTGCTACCGAGCAAAAGATAATTAAAAGCAAAGTGAAATCATTGAAAGACGCCGGCAAGCTATAAAAATCTTCGCATAATTCTTTTCACAAGAGCAGCATTTACCCCAAGCTTTTTTTCTATATTCAGAAGCAAGGCGATATCTTCATTATCGAAACTCCTGGTAACCAGCATCGTGAGACAATATATAACATAGTACAGCACAAAGAGGACAGGCAGTATCCAGAACGTGATGTCAATGAAGTTTATCGAGACAAGGTAGATAATAACTATCAGTCCAATAGAGGCAACGGATGGTTTCATCAAATTTTTGCTGAATGGTTGGACACGGCTGATCGAGAAAAGTCTCCAGATTAATAACAGGTTGACAGTGGTCATAGCAGATACGGAAGCAATGGCTGCACCCGCAATTCCCAGCGGTGGAATTAATATCATATTAAGAACTATATTGAGTAACGCCGTAGCCAGGGCTGACCACATCATAAACTGAGGGCGTCCCATGGCAACCAGCGTAGCACCACCCGGCCCCAAGAAATTGTTGATGATGAATCCCAATGATAGAATCCTCAGTGCACCAGCAGCAGGAATATAGTCAGCACCAAAGATGAAATGGATAAATGTTTCGGGAAACAGGAACATTATTAAGAACAAAGGTAAGGTGGCTGAACACACCCATTTAGTAACCACACGGTAATTTCTCTTTATCTCAAGAAGCAGACCCTGGCCGTACAGACCTGAGGTAACCGGCGTATAAGCAATCAATAATGCGCCCAGAGGCATAGAAATAAATTGCGCTAAAGGAAGTGCTGCATTATACAGTCCGACGACGGCAGAGCTTTTAAAATAACCCAGCATAAAAGTATCGGTCCACGCAATCACCATATACATAGCAGCCATACCAAGCAGCGGCAACGAAAAAAATAGAAGTCCCCTGGCTGCCGGCCCGAGGCTGAGGCCAATGGTAAATTTCAGAGGTGACGGCAAACGTCTGATGGTATAGAGAGCCAGAGCAATAAAAGAAATGATAAAGGAACACATATAGGCATAAAATACTCCATGAAATGAGACATTAAGGAAGTGAACCACCAGCAAGAAAAGCAGAAAAAGGGCATTAACTCCAATGTTTTGAAAGTAAACCTGTGGCTTTATCTCATCGAGGCCACGAAAGAGAGAAACGGTGATATTCATCAACACAAAAAATGGCAGAACTGCGGCAAAAATCCTCAGAGGAAAAACAAGACCCGCCTCATGAAAGATAGTATTGGCCATTATCTGTGACGTGAACAGGAGGATGAAACACATTGCCATGCTGGCCACACTACCAAACCAGAGAGAGGCAGAAATAAATAACTGGACTTTTTCGGTTTCCTGTCTGCCCCTAGTATAGGCAATACTACGCGTCAGTCCCTGCTGCAAACCTAAAGTAGCGATTACAGCACAAGCATTCAATACAGCAAGCGCCAGCGAAAAGATCCCATATTCAGTTTCATTTCCATATCTGGCAACCACCAGCTTACCCATGAAACTTAAAAAGGTGCCAACCGATATCCCAACAAGCGCCAGTACAGCTCCCCCTGTAATTTTTGCCAGAGAGGTATTTAGACTTCGTTCCATAACATTGTGTAGAATTATACCTGCTTTTATAAACCTGGCAAAGCCTGTTGATAGCAGCGGCGTAACGAAATATAATCATATAATTGTCGTGACAGCATAAGTAGGCCCGATTGAAACTAATTGTATCACTTGAGCTATTGAACCAATGACAGACACAGCCGCATATATGCAGAAAGTAAAATATACCACTACCTGTTATGAACACACGTAAGTCCGATATAGCAAAAGTTGCCAAGAGGTTTGATAAGCTCGGCTTTTTGCGCGCACTTGTTGGATGGCTCAGCATGGCCAGATACTGGTTGCTATGGCACAGAAAGCCATACTCGGCATTTTACAGGGCCTGGCAGGACGATCACGCAGCCAGGGACCCCAGGAGAGCCGTGGGTGGACTATGGGAAGAGCTGGGGAATTTGCAGTTTACATTCCTGGTAGATGAGGGACTTCAGCCACAGCATAGATTACTGGATATAGGATGTGGTTCACTGCGTGGGGGACTCTGGTTTATCCGCTATCTTGAGACTGGAAACTACTATGGAATAGATATTTCACCGAACATACTGGAAGCTGGCAAGCGCTTTTTAATCGAAGCTGGTCTGGAAAGCCGCCAACCTCAGTTAAAAGTAAACAGCAACCTCCAATTTGATGAGCTTTCAGGGATTACTTTCGATTATATTATAGCCCAGTCCGTATTTACCCATATGCCTGAGGAGGATATCGAGGAATGTTTCGCAAATCTCCATAAAATTCTCAAGACTTCAGGCAGTTTCTATGCAACGTTCAACGAGGGAAAAAGAAGATGGTTTCAAAAAGGTACTACACAGTTCTACTATTCTTTATCTTTTTTCCAGGAGTTAGCCAACCTGCATGATTATCAGGTAACGGTTGAAAATCAATATCATCATCCTCGAGGACAGAAAATGCTATGCATAAAATACCGGAAGGGCTAATTATTTTTGCAGTAACTCAATCATAGTAAAGCAATACCGGTAAATAAAAATAGGATGTTTATAACGGTCTCAGTGCCAGCGCCATGCCATAAGAAAGACCAAGAACAGAACATAGGACGAGTTGTTGGAGATTGTAAACCAGATTTACCCAGGGCTGCAGTAAAAGCTATGGGGTCCCGTTGGTAAAGCTGCGGCTGTTGGCACTGGCCTCCCCGGCAAAACACCAGCCGGCATCGTTGCCCGCCCACACCCGCCAGTAATATGCAGTACCGTCATCAGGATAGCCACTGTCGATGTACTGCGTCACATCGCCTACCCCGATGCAGATCTTCCTCGTCCCGGCACCCCAGGCCGGATCGGTGTTTACCTCTATCCAGTACTTATCGGCACCCGCAGATGCATTCCATTGATACGTAACAGAACTGCCGGATACAGTGCCACCGTCATCCGGAGACGTCAGCACCGGCGCCGGAGGAAGCGCTATTCCGTTGGTGAAGCTGCGGCTGTTGGCACTGGCCTCCCCGGCAGAACACCACCCGGCAGCGTTGCCCGCCCATACCCGCCAGTAATATGCAGTACCATCATCAGGATAGCCCGTGTCGATGTACTGTGTCACATCACCCACACCACAGCAGATCTTCCTCGTCCCGGCACCCCAGGCCGGATCGGTGTTTACCTCTATCCAGTACTTATCGGCACCCGCAGAAGCACCCCACTGATAGGTGACAGAGCTGCCGGATACGGTAGCACCATCCCCTGGAGAAGTGAGCGTCGGCGCCGATGGTATAGATGTACCGTTGCTAAAGCTGCGGCTGTTGGCGCTGGCCTCCCCGGCAGAACTCCAGCCGGCATCGTTGCCCGCCCACACCCGCCAGTAATATGCAGTACCATTACCCGGATAACCTGTATCGATGTACTGTGTCACATCGCCCACACCACAGCAGATTTTCCTCGTGCCAGCACCCCAGGCAGGATCGGTGTTCACCTCTATCCAGTACCTATCGGCACCCGCAGATGCATTCCACTGATAGGTGACAGAACTGCCCTCAACACAAAAACCATCAGCCGGATATGACAATGTCGGAGCTGGAGGTGGTGTTGTTCCGCTTAATGTCACCTCAATCGTAGCTCGAGATGGATTATCAAACGGTATGGACAACGTTGCTGTTTTATCTCCGACTGAAGTTGGATTGAAGACTACATCAATCGTAGCCATACCACCGGGACATAAAGTCTGCCCTGTACAATCATCGCCAGATATCGAGAATTGGTCGGTATTTGCTCCGCTCATTATTACTGTACCAACAGGTACATTATCATTGCTATTATTGGTAACAATTATTGTCTCAGGATTACCTGTCGAGCCAACCATGACAGAACCAAAGTCCAAAGATAACGGATCGACGTCAATTTCAACAGCAAGCTTGGTTACAAAGACATCACGAAATTCATTCCCCTGATTTGCATGGGTTCCCTGATAGGGATTCTGGGTAGGGAAGTCAGCAGACGAAGTATCACCAACAACATAGACATTGCATGACGCGTCAATAGCTATATCACGCACTGTTTCATCATTACTACCTCCGAGATACGTGGAGTAAAGGAGATCATCGGCTCCGGCTCCGGCAGGCCATAGTTTGATAACAAAGACATCCCACCATCCATTACCAGAAGTATCAAAGGCACCTGGGGTAACAGGAAAAGTTATATTGTCACCGGTATACGTGTTTCCAGCAATATAAGCGCAGCCCGAAGAATCCACGGTCAAGCCGCCATAAGCACTATCAGTACCATTACCGCCAATAAAGGTGGAATACATAAGGCCGTCAGCACCTTCCAGAGAAGGATTGAGCTTGGTAAAAAAGGCATCGGAATTTCCGTTATAGGTTGTATCAAAGGCACCCGAGGTAGTCGGAAAAGTAATATTATCACTGGAGTTCGTCATCCCGACAACATAGGCACAGCCCGATGCATCAACGGCTATACCGCTTGGTTGTTCATTGGTGCTACCACCCAAATAGGTTGAGTAGACAAGACTGGAACTTCCTTGCAGGGAAGGATTAAGCTTGGCAATAAATACATCATCATTTCCATTATAGCTGGTATCGTACGCATCTGTTGTGGTCGGGAAATCACTGGAATCAATCCTGCCGGTAATGTAAGCACAGGATGATGCATCAACGGCTATATCGCCTTCCCACTCGGACTTGCTGCCACCGAGATAAGTCGAGTATAGAAGATCAGCAGCATTAGCTCCGTTAAGCTGAAGCTTAGCGACAAATATGTCAGAGTTCCCGTTATGAGTCCGGTCAAAAGCATTAAGAGTGGTAGGTAAATCGCCAGATTGAGTGTGTCCCATAACATATACATTATTTGATCCATCAATGGCTATATTGCCACCATATTCACCGCTGCTGCCGCCAAGAAACGTCGAGTACAAAAGGTCTGTTCCTGAATGGTTTAGTTTAGCAATGAAGATATCACGGCCTCCGTTAAATGTCGTATCATAGGCACCCGATGTTACCGGGAAAGTACCATTCGATGAATCTCCGGTAATATAAGCACAACCTGAAGCATCAACAGCTATGCCACTGCCGTAATCATGACCATCGCCACCCAGAAAAGTGCAGTAGACAAGACTCGCAGCACCTGTCAAGGAAGGATTGAACTTGGCTACAAAGACATCGGTATCTCCATTATAGCTCGTATCATAAACACCGGTGCTGGTGGGAAAA
Source organism: uncultured Dehalococcoidales bacterium (assembly GCA_964596125.1). GTDB lineage: Bacteria > Chloroflexota > Dehalococcoidia > GIF9 > UBA5629 > CAZQRP01. Next base: position 28,246 of record CAZQRP010000010.1, read on the forward strand.
TCAGAGGAACGTATACTTCCGGTGACATAAGCACATCCTGAGGAATCGACGGCGATACTGGTACCATAATCATCGGCACCACCACCGAAGAAAGTGGAATACGTCAGGGAAGGATCTATGATTAGTGGCAAACTTTTATCGTATCGGTCTATATAAAAACCGTAACTGTTATAGCCAAGAAGTCTGAATCCACCTTCGACCTTTTCCGGTTTCTCACCTATTTGTTGGTATATACAAGGTTTACTCTGCCTGACTTCACCAAATACTGTACTGACGATAAGCTCCTCAGCCTTGACGGCAAGGCCATCCACCCCGTCATACGCAAATCGTATATCAGCTACATCAGCGCCGGGTTGTACAGTGAAGTCATATTTTATCTCTCCATTAATGCTGTAAAGCCTGAGGTCTATACCGGGATAAATGCCTGTGTATACTACTTCCCTATAGGTCGGAATATCTGTATGCCATTCATCGAGATCATGTCCTGTGAAATAGTTAACTATTGCTGTATCTCTATCCAGGCCCGTAATAACCGGGCTTTTGTTGGCTCCGATAAAGTTCAGGTTAAAAACCAGTCTGTCAGTTTTTCGCCGGATTGAACCGGGCCCTTCTGCTTTAGCACAGCGGTAAAGATCAAAGACTACACTGTTGTCAGTAAGATATAACGTCTGACCAGCAGCCTTGACATAGTATTTAACTTCATCATCTAACTGCCCCTTGTTTTCAATAAACAATACAGGCTGTTTTTCATACCCCTCTATATCAATTTCCTTACCAGTCTCGCTCTCATTACTATTTGTAGCATCATACGATAACGTTTTAGCTGAAACGGGTATTGCCGGAGAGAAGTATATAAGAATTAATGTCAAACAGAGTAAAGAACTCGTTAGTATTTTCACGCAACGACCTCCTCGTGAACTACGACATCATTCATGACCCATCGTTTACGTTTTATCATATACGTTTTTCCTTGTCAAGTTCAGGGGGTCCCGTTGGTAAAGCTGCGGCTGTTGGCACTGGCTTCCCCGGCAGAACACCAGCCGGCATCGTTGCCCGCCCACACCCGCCAGTAATACACAGTACCGTCATCAGGATAGCCTGTGTCGATGTACTGCGTCACATTGCCTACCCCGATGCAGATCTTCCTGGTGCCGGCACCCCAGGCCGGATCCGTGTTTACCTCTATCCAGTACTTGTTAGCACCGGCAGAAGCACTCCACTGATAGGTGACAGAACTGCCGGTGACAGTGGCACCGTCACCCGGAGAAGTGAGCACCGGCGCCGGAGGAGGCGCTATCCCGTTGGTAAAGCTGCGGCTGTTGGCACTGGCTTCCCCGGCAGAACACCAGCC
>CAZQRP010000010.1:29696-106789 GCA_964596125.1 uncultured Dehalococcoidales bacterium
TCCCGTTGGTAAAGCTGCGGCTGTTGGCACTGGCTTCCCCGGCAGAACACCAGCCGGCATCGTTGCCCGCCCACACCCGCCAGTAATACACAGTACCGTCATCAGGATAGCCTGTGTCGATGTACTGCGTCACATTGCCTACCCCGATGCAGATCTTCCTGGTGCCGGCACCCCAGGCCGGATCCGTGTTTACCTCTATCCAGTACTTGTTAGCACCGGCAGATGCAGCCCACTGATACGTGATAGAGCTGCCATATACGGTAGCACCGTTACCCGGCGAAGTCAGCGCCGGCGCCGGGGGAGGAGCCATCTCGTTAGTGAAGCTGCGGCTGTTGGCACTGGCTTCCCCGGCAGAACACCAGCCGGCATCATTGCCCGCCCACACCCGCCAGTAATATGCAGTACCGTCATCAGGATAGCCCGTGTCGATGTACTGCGTCACATCGCCTGTTCCACAGCAGGTTTTCCTCGTCCCGGTACCCCAGGCCGGATCGGTGTTTACCTCTATCCAATACCTATCGGCACCCGCAGAAGCACTCCACTGATAGGTGACAGAGCTGCCGGATACCGTGGCACCGTCACCCGGCGAAGAGAGCGCCGGCGCCGATGGTGTACTTAAATTGGTAAAACTCCGGCCGGCCGTCGGCGAACTCCAGCCGGCAGCGTTGCCTGCCCATACCCGCCAGTAATACACGGTACCGTTATCAGGATAGCCCGTGTCCATGTACTGTGTCACATTGCCCACTTCGCTATAGAACTTCCTCGTCCCGGCACCCCAGGCCGGATCAGTGTTTACCTCCAATCGATAGTTATCCGCCCCGGCAGCCGCGCTCCAATCAAAGGTGACACTGGCCCCGCCGACATAGGCACTATCAGCCGGAGACACAAGCGTCGGTGCCGAGGGTATACTCAGATTGGTAAAGCTCCGGCCGGCAGTCGGCGAACTCCAGCCGACAGCATTGCCCGCCCACACCCGCCAGTAATACACGGTACCGTCATCAGGATAGCCCGTGTCCATGTACTGTGTTACATTGCCCACTTCGCTATAGAACTTCCTCGTCCCGGCACCCCAGGCCGGATCGGTGTTTACCTCCAATCGATAGTTGTTTGCCTCAGCAGCCGCGGTCCACTCAAAGGTGACACTGGTCCCGCCGACATAGGCACTATCAACCGGAGACACAAGCGTCGGTGCCGAGGGAGGCGAAGAAGGTAGCGACCCGTTGGTGAAGCTGCGGCTGTTGGCACTGGCCTCGCCGGCAGAACACCAGCCGGCAGCATTGCCCGACCACACCCGCCAGTAATACACGGTACCATCATCCGGATAACCTGTATCGATGTACTGCGTCACATCGCCCACACCACAGCAGATCTTCCGTGTTCCCACACCCCAGGCAGGATCGGTGTTCACCTCTATCCAGTACTGCGTTGCCCCCGCAGAAGCACTCCACTGATACGTGATAGAGCTGCCGGATACCGTGGCACCGTCACCCGGAGAGGTGAGCGTTGGCGCTGAAGGTTTATTCAGGCTGGTAAAGCTGCGGCTGTTGGCGCTGGCTTCCGCAGCAGAACACCACCCGGCAGCATTGCCCGCCCACACCCGCCAGTAATACACGGTGCCATTCCCAGGATAGCCTGTGTCGATGTACTGAGTTACATCGCCCACTCCGCCGCAGAACTTTCTCGTTCCCACACCCCAGGCCGGATCGGTGTTCACTTCCAGCCAGTACTGTGTTGCCCCGTCAGAAGCACTCCACTGATAGGTAACAGAGCTGCCGGAAACGTAAGCGCCATCAGCCGGCGATGAAAGACTGGGAGCCAGAGGTTTACTTAAATTGGTAAAACTCCAGCCTGCAGTCGGTGAACTCCAGCCGGCATCATTGCCCGCCCATACCCGCCAGTAATACACAGTACCATTATCAGGATAACCCGTGTCTATGTACTGTGTCACATTGCCCATTTCGTTATAGAACTTCCTCGTCCCCACGCCCCACGCCGGATCGGTGTTTACCTCCAGTCGGTACTTGTTTGCCCCGGTAGAAGCATTCCACTGATACGTGACAGAGCTGCCAGAAACGTATGCACCATTAGCTGGTGACGAAAGAGTGGGAGTTGATGGTGGACTGGCGGTGCCATAAATATACTGAATACCTGCAATGTCATCGGAGTGTAGCGTTCGTTTATTCTTGCCATACCAACCATAACCATACATCACTTTATCAATATCAGCAGGATCGTATAAATCTTGTAAGTTAAGGAAGTGCCCAAATTCATGGAGTGCTAAAGTTTCTACGTCCATACGATTTCCCGGGACTGACACTGCAGTGCTCCAAGTATAGTATGTGTTAAATTCCATATCAGCTTCCAATATGGTTTCACCAATGTACCAGTTCCATGCACGGGCAATAGTCCCTCCACTTCCAAGGTTTGTCCACATAATCTCATTAACTCCATTATAGCCATACGCAGTTGCTCCGGTGGTTCCAGCATAATTAAATGAAAAGTTTGCGCCAGCAGCATTCCAAGTTGAAGCTGCACTTTGTATGGCAGTTCCTTCACCAGTACAATCCCCTGTATTCTCATTAATTCTATAGCTCACCGTTGGGCTACTGCCAGGCCATTTTCTATTACCATATAAGAACGAAGATGAAGAGACAGATAGAGGATCAAATACTCCTTCAGTTGGCAAAGACTGACCTTGGAGTATACTGTCTACCCACCCTTTGAATTCAGATACAGGTAAATCGCCCACTTTATCTTGGTACACAACAAACTTGCCCTGAAAATTACCATAGACTTCAAACTGTGATCTTGGAAGCTGTGTAACTGTTGCTTGGGGAAGTTGTTTCAAAAATACAACCGCCCTCTCATGCTGTTTAAAACTTGGCGCATCAGATACCCACTCGGTTATGCCACCAGCGGTTCCCCCGGCAATAGTGATGGTAATATCTTTTTGGCTCAAATCACCTTTCAAGGTCTCCTCAACCGATACAAGTACATCTGTGTAAATCCTGTTATGCTCATCATTCCAATAACAGCTACGCTCAATAACCGTCCCATCTATAATAGCGTCAGCAGCGTTAGTAAGCTCCTCAAGGGAAAGTTTAACAATATTCCATTTTACAATTGAGTTGATATTTTCAGAAAAAACATTGTAACCTGGTTTTAATGCAACTGCATCTGCTATGCCGTTTGAAATCAATAATGGTATTGAAATAACAATTACAAACAGAATAGAATTGATAATTAAACGAAACTTTTTCATCTTAAACACGCAATTGTCTAAAATTTATTTTTACCTAGATGCTTTATCAACCTCGGCTTTTATTTTAGAAACGAGATCAATAAGGGATAAATCCTTGTCAGCTATCTTTCCTTCCTCAACAACCAATTTCCCCTGCCTGCCACCAACGATCCCGAAAGTACCATCTTCGTATATCTTTAGGAAAACAACTACCTTCTCATCTATCTTTAAATTTGCTGTATCTTCTACCCACTGGGTTGTTTTATCTAATTTATTACTAGGTAATTTAATGATTAGCACATCATCTTCCAGTTCTCCCTTAATCCACTCTTCAACCGAAATGGTAATCAAGGTATAAGGACTGGTGTCAGCATTAGACTGGTTCCCCTTTCCGACAACCTTCCCAATTATAATATGATCAGCTTGAGCTACCAATTCTTCCAGAGTTAACTTCAATATCATTGGTGAACTAATTGCTGCAGGTGGAATCTTCGGCTCTGAACATGATGACATAAACAGACTAAACACCGTGAAACCCACTACAGCCGCTACAGGTATTACGCAATTTTCCACCTATTATCCTCCTTAAAGCATCCATTTATTTACTATAATATATTTTCCTAGAGTGTCTTTATGCCAGTTTGGCTGGTACATATATTTTATATGGTATTCATCCTACTAATATCATCATCAAAATTGTTTCTGATTTTTACCTAAAGTTATTAATTAATGTGACTATCCCATCCTACCTATACATATCACAACATGGTGTAGAAAAGATAGGTTAGTTCATAGTACTTTAGTAGTAAGATATATATTACTTTAGTAAAATTCGACCTTTACCATTTTACATCGATGTGGTATAGTCACAAAAGTTATAGTGGTACCTGTAGCCGATGTGCAGTAAACGTTGGAACACCCGAGACCACATTGCAAAGTATGGCTACAACATTCTTGTACGGGGAAACAGTACTTGAAGATGGACCGGGTCCTGTCCAGGCAGCAACCGATAATGGAGGTGAGCCGTATATCAACCTCACCGGGCCTGTTCTCTTTCATAATGATCAAATAATTCTCAAAACTATATTGCCGGATTTAAGAAATAGCCAGTAAAGACCAGCATGATAGCAAGGGAAAAATGTTACGAGGATAAAAAATGGATGTTGTATTAGTGTACCCGCATGCCTCAGCTTCCGGTATAGAAGAAGGTATTAAAGTGCTCCCTCTGGGCCTGGCATATATAGCCAGTGTGCTGGAAAAGAAAGGATTTGAGGTCGAAATAATCGACTTGAACGCTCAAACCGAGTTATCAAATCAGTTTGAGGATATCTTAAAAGTCCTGAAACCTAAAATCGTGGGTATTTCCTGTCTTACTCCCTTCTATTCTACCGTTCTATCCCTGGCTCATAGAGCGAAAGACGCTACAGGAGCCAAGATAGTAGTAGGCGGGGCTCATGCCACTGCCCTGCCGGAAGAAATGCTGAAAGAGAGCGCCATCGACTATGTTGTTATCGGCGAAGGCGAGTATACAATGCTGGAACTCAGTGACTGCCTTTTGAACAATGGAACTCAACCAGAGAAGATCGATGGCATCGCCTATATGAAGGATAAGACCTATCACCGGACCGGCTTGCGCCCCTATATTAAAGACCTTGATGAACTTCCACTACCCGCCAGGCATCTGTTACCCAATGAGAGATACCATGCGCCGCAATTCAGAGGCGAAAGGATTACCAGCATAATGGCTTCCCGTGGCTGTCTCTATAGCTGCATTTTCTGCGATTATCGCTATATGATGGGGCCGAAACTACGCCGGCGGAGCCCTCAAAATGTCATTACCGAAATCGAAGAATGTATGAAGCAGTACGATATAAATTATGTGAGCTTTCGGGACACCATATTTACCTTTGATGAACAATGGGTCTCCGATTTCTGTCAACTGATCACACAAAAGAATATAGATATCAAATGGGACTGCAATGGGAGAGTTAATCTGGTTACCGAGAGGATGCTGCATGAAATGAAGCAAGCAGGCTGCAATTTAATCTCCTATGGTATAGAATCGGGAGACCAGGGCATACTGGACTTTGCGAAAAAGAAATTAACCGTGGAACAAAGCATAAACGCCGTTAAAATGACAAAAAAGGCCGGCATTGAAGTCACAAGTTACTTTATCATCGGATTACCCGGCGAGAACCGGGCGACTATCGAAAAGACAATAAAGCTGGCCTCAAAGCTAGACTCTGATTATACGCAATTTTCTCTTGCCACACCGTTTCCGGGTACACCGCTTCATACGTATGCCAGGGAGAACAACCTGATCAGGGATGTGAGCTGGGACGACTATTCCCCGATCAACATGGCGATAATGAGAACAAAAGAGCTTGATTTCAAGGAATTAGAAAAAGCATCAAGGCAAGCCTATAGACGATACTATCTGTCACCGAAATATATCTTGAGGCGAGCCAGTAAGGTACGCCCCGAAAATTTGAGAAGAAACTTCGAAGGGCTTAAGATGTTCATCCAGAAAACAAGCAGCAAATAAACAACCGGCGATCAATAACCGCCGGCAGATAGTTGAACAAGGCGAGTCCGTTTTCCAGGTCATCGCTACGTTGAATAAGAGGGAAAGAACAGTACGAAAGACAGCAGAAGCCCTGGGATATACAGGGGAAACCAGGAAGTGATACCACAACATTGTTTAAACCTTGAAGGCAATCTGTACATCCGGAACTGAATTGAAAACAAAAAAACAAAATAGAGAAGAAGTTACAGCGGCAGCTTTGAATTTGGAACAGACCGGGAAACCGAGCATCGCCATTGCCACTATTCCCATAGCCGAAGCAGGGCTCATCTTCTTATCAAACCTTGTATGCGTGCTGGGTCCATTTGTGGAAAACATGTACATTGTTACCAGCCATGCCGGCTGCGCTCTGTTTGACAATAACGAGAAGGTACGAGCCTACAGCATCGGTTCAAAATCCAGGGCAAACATATTTATAAAGGGGATTAAGCTTATACTTTCGCAGATAAAGATATCATACCGGCTGGCATTGATAGCCCGGGATACTAACTGGTGGTGTTTCTTCATGGGAGGGTCAGCCCTTCTCCTGCCTATGATAACCGGCAAACTGATGAAAAAGAAGGTCATGCTCATATACGCAGGCTCCGATGCAGTAAGCATGAAAGCCCAGAGCAGGATTATCTCTAAAATGCTGGAACCGATAACAAAAGCCACTGCCAGTCTCTCCGACCGCATTGTTGTTTATTCGCAGCGGCTTGTTAAAGAATATGACCTCGAGAAACATGCTCATAAAATCTCAATAGACTGTGATCGATACATTGACTTCGAGCGGTTCAGGATAGAAAGTCCGGTAACCGAAAGAGATACTGTAGTGGGTTATATAGGTCGCCTTAGCGAGGAAAAAGGTGTCTTACACTTTATCGAAGCGATACCAGGCATAGTGGAGTCGATGAGCGATGTTACCTTCTTTATTGGGGGTGACGGGCAGTTGAGAAGTAAAATTGAACAGTTCATTAATCAGGCAAAGCTACATGATACTATCAAACTCACCCGGTGGATCGATCATGATGAGATAGCTAACTATATGAACCAGCTAAAGCTGCTCGTGTTACCTTCCTATACCGAAGGGCTGCCAAACATAGTCCTGGAAGCTATGGCCTGCGGGACACCAGTACTGGCAACACCTGTCGGAGCAATACCCGATATAATAACGGACGGTGAAACGGGATTTATTATGGAAAATAATTCCCCTGACTGTATCGCTGAGAATATCATCAGGGCCTTACGCCAGCCGAATCTCGGAGAAATTGCCCGGAATGCACATGCCTATGTTGAACAGGTATATACATATGAGTCTGCTGCTGCACGGTTCAAGAATGTGATCAGCAGCCTACAATGATGCCAGGCACAGATTGGAACGCTAAGTATATCAGATGGTTACCCTGTTTAGTTCTGTTTTGCCTCTGTTTCACTGTCTCTCATAATTAAAAGTTAGAAATGAAAGCACAACAAACAACACGCACCTCGCATAACAGCACCCGGAAACTGAAAATATGCATGCTGCTGCCCGACCGGTACCAGCCAAATATGCTGATATACTCAAGACTGGGTATACTGAACTATCTGACCCGTTTCGGCCATCAAATAACGTGGATAATGTCTTCGGAAAAAGATTACGCCGGCAACCATTTCCGTATTAATGAGGCTGAAGTACATACCGTTCCGTATCTCCACGATTTTCCTCGACCTTCACTGTCAGCTACTGTGTCCGACCAAATCCGCCACAGCTACACTAAAATGCGGTACACCTTAAAACTTTTTCGAAACGAAAAGTATGATATGATTCTTGTCAGAGATAGTATCCTGAGTCTGTTTGACACATTACTGGCTGTCTACATCAGAAGAAAATATAAAATACCGTTTGTCTTCGAGCTTCCCAATCCCCTGGAACAGCAACGACAGTTTTTTAAGCTTGAGTATGGGACTTCATATTATCTCTTTGCCAGACTCAACGCATTTATAGCGAGACATCTATTGCATAAGGCAGACCTGCTCCTGCCGATAAGCGATACTCTGAAAGAGCATCTGGTACAGCAGGGTGTGCCACAATCGAAGATAATGACCCTGTTACAGGGTATAGACACCGAGAAGTTCTCAGTCCAAAACGGGAGCCGGATCAGAGAGCGATACTGCTGGAATAATTGCCAGGTCTTAATATATGTGGGTATTATACGAAAACTAAGACACCTCGATGTATTAATTCAGGCATTCCAACGGTTAAAGCAAAAAACTGAGAATATAAAGCTGTTAATGGTGGGGGACGGCAATGATAAGCAGGACCTGGAAAAGCTTGCCGACAGTCTGGGACTGAAGGATGATATACTATTCACCGGTCGAGTCCTGCCCTCCGAAGTTCCGGACTTCATTGCTGCAGCGGATATCGGCATATGCCCGGTACCTCCTCTGCCTGCTTTCAAATTCAGCGCCCCGATAAAGCTATTCGAGTATATGGCTATGGCAAAACCGGTTATTGCCAATGAGGAAATACCTGAACATGAAGATGTACTGAAGAAAAGCGGAGGCGGTATTCTGGTGCCTTTTACCGCAGAGGCATTTGCCGACGCCATGGTAAACCTGCTGAAATCTCCGAGGACAGCTACCAGCATGGGACAACTGGGACAGCAGTGGGTAATAAGAAACAGGTCTTATGAAATTCTGGCACGGCAGGTTAGCCGGAGATTGGTGAAGCTGCTATCGGAATTTGATTCCCGGCGACAATCAGGTAATAACAGATTTGAAAAAATTCAAGCGAATATGGTAAGTTAGACAGATTCTCAATGAAGTCAATCCTGAACAGAGCAATAGATAGTCCGGATGTAGCCCTGGCTGCTGCCGGCAGTATTCTGAGCCTGCCTTTAATTCTATATCTTCAGATGACACTGCACCAGCCTCTGTTTACTACTATCGGTATTATTTGCTTCTTTAGCTTCCTGGCATATCTGGTTCTAAGGCTCAAAGTACGCTCCCATTTGCAAGTTCAAGTGAAAGGTAGTCAAGTTATCTATCTTCTATTGAATATCTTGTTCTTTTGTTTGTTAACGTACACCGTCTTTGCCGTGCATCTCAGGCCAGATCATTATAGCAGGCCACTTGGCTATTTCATCGCCGTCGCAACCATGGTAGCTATTCTAGCCGTAGAAATATTGTTTCTGCCACAACGAAGAGCCACAACTTTTCTTGCCCTGTTTAAAATAATTATCATCGGTTTTAGCTTACAGTGGTCACAGCAGCTTATATTTCCCGGCCTGGTGGGCGCCGATCCATGGTGGCACCAGGCATTTACGCTTAAAGTACTCAATGCCGGCCAAACACCGGCTGCTTACGGTTACTCCAAAGTACCATGTTTTCATTTGATGATCGGCGCCACTTCACTTATTACAGGCCTGAATTACAAACTGGCTGCAATGCTATCAGTCGGCCTGCTGCAAATTGTCTGTGACAGCCTGTTCGTATTCCTTCTTGGTAAATTCATCCACAGTGCCAAGGCTGGCTTACTGGCTGCGCTTATACTCGTCATCGCCAGTTTTCATATCCAGTTCAGCTTCTCACTAACACCCAACACAATGGGAGTGCTATTTATCCCGATTATAACGTACCTGTTGTTCAAATTAAGACACGATAAATCCGTAACAAGTATATTTCTTTCAGCTCTTTTCATGGTTGCCCTGCTATTTACCCACACCGTAAGCGCAGTATGCCTCGGGGTATTCCTGTTTCTTCTCTGGCTGGGCTTTGAAATCTATAAAAGGCTGCATTATCAAGCTGCACTATCAGGTAAGATTTTCCTTGTTGCTGGCATAATATTTACTGTAGCAGCCTTGAGCTGGTGGACCTTTGGCTCAGGGTATCTAAACTCAATAATGAGAATGGTCAGGGCAGAATTCAGTGGTGAAATAGCTGCAATGCTACCTCCTGAAAAAATCACTTCACCTGAAACAACCACCCTACCGGAAACGTCTGCTCAAGCTGAAGATACTACTCCGCCAGAATTAACTCCTTTGCCCCAGGGGAGTCACGGTCTGATTCAAGCGCTTGCTTACTATCGGGACAGCGTGCCTTTTAGCGAGCACCTGTTTCGTAACCTCGGTCTTTTTCTCTTCTTTGCCCTGGCTTTCATTGGCTCATTCGCCATGCTGTCTAAAGAAACCAGAAACAGTCACGGCATAGCTCTGGTCTTCAGCGGACTGGTGATTTTAGCCATAAATTTCCTGGCTATCGTGACCTACCGCCACATCCTGACTCACAGGTGGCTTTACTTCCTTCAGGTTATGCTGTCTATCCCCGTTGGTTTCTCTCTCTTATGGTTCAGCAGCCTTCTGAGAAATAGATATAGTAAGTCGATTTTGCTGGGCTGCATCGCTTTTGCTTTAGCCTTCCTATCGATCATGAGCCCTTATGCCAACCTGGACAACCGCACCTTTTCCCCCTATACCCTGGTCCGTTTTGCTTTTACCAGGTCCGAGATCCAGGCAGCAATCACAGCTTCTGAAATATGGGACGGGAAAATCGCCAGCGATTGGCATGTCGGCGACTTACTCAGGTTTCTGCCGGATATACAGCTCAGCTATACCAATACAAAGTATATAAATGAGCAACTGATCAGCCGGGACTTCCATAAATATCAGAATACCCTGCTACTGATCAGGCAGGAAATTGTACAGCACCCCTTCTATATCCCCAAAGGCGCTTACCGCATTGCCTATGATCCTTCCCAGGCTCTTACAGAGCAGGGCTTTTCACATATATATGATTGCGGTTCTGTCAATGGTTTTATTAAACAAATATAACTCACAGTTTTTAGATTGGAAAATAGACTTATATCTACGGAGCAGGCTCCCAGTATTAAAATCAGGCACCACTGTACTACGACCTGCAGGAGTTTACCACAAGTCCAACCTTCACCTGCCCACCAGGCAACCTCTTCACACAAACCAGCTAAAAGCGTTATCATAGCCACTAACGGACAAGATGGGTAAAATCATGAGTTTTGGATCTATACCGAGCCACAATAAGAAACTGAACATTGCCGAGAAGCTATTTGGCTGGATGCAGGTGACCAGGAGGATGCAGGTACCGATAATAACGAGAATGCTGGATTTAGGCAAAGATGACATTCTCCTGGACCTGGGGTGCGGACGCGGTAATTTTGTATATGAAATGTCCCGGATATGCCGATGCATTGGCGTTGAAATATATCCTAATATAAAAAATCTGGGACTTGCCCAAAGATACCGGACAAACCTTAACTTCATCATGGGTAACGGCCTTAATCTTCCATTTAAGAACGACAGCCTTAATAAGCTCCTGCTGGGCGGCACTTTGCAGGCAATAACCGAAGATAAAGCATTACTACAAGAATGCCACCGGGTCCTGAAAAAGGACAGCACATTGGTGCTCACTGTAATCCAGGACCACAAAGCAATTAGAATGATGTATGATAAAAATAAGCTTTTTACAAACAGGTTGACCGGGTTGCTTAATTTACCGCGAGACTATATCGAGTTCAACAAGGTGCACCTCAAACATGCAAACATGACGAAGTTTTACTCGATTGACAGCCTCACACAGTTACTGCAAGAAACCGGTTTCGAAGTTATCGATAGCGAATTTGCGCCGGGAAGAATCGCATCCGGAATCCTTGACGTTCTATTAATCCTGTCCTACGGCTTAAAAATACCACATTCCAATCACCCGATTTATTTTCCTCTTTTATACCCAACTATTTGTTTAATCGATAAACTACACGATGGGAAGTCCGGAGGAAATGAGCTCATCATTAAGGCAGCAGTGAAAAACTATGTTGAAGGCTAGTGTGCACTACGGGAAACACAGACTATGGACTTATATATATTCCAGAAAAGCTAAGCCATTGCCCTTGAATCACATATATGTATCGTTTACTTTTGATACTGAAGAGGACTTCGACGACACCAAACCATCGTTGTACTACAACTCTTATAACTATATTACCTCGGGAATATTCTATCGACTGGTTGACGGTCTTTACCAGAGGAATGTAAGCGCTACATTCTATGTTATTCCAAATCTGGTTACCGATATACCAGACGCAGTAAAATATCTGGTAGAGAAAAAACAGGCAGTCGGCACACACATACACCCTCATAATTTCAAGATTGATCTGGAATATCCCTATCATCCTGATAAAGATAGCGACAGCATAACAGCATACTCATTTAGTGAAAAAATGAGCTGGATGAAAGAAGGAAAAGGCAAAATAGAATCACTTGCGGGGCATCATATAGTATTATATAGATCAGGCAGGCTTTCCTGCGATAATGAAACTGAAAAGGCAGCCAGGCTGGCGGGATTTAGAGCTATCTCCAATCATAAAGGCATATATTATGTAAAACCATTAAATATCTGGAACCTCGGTGTCGGAAGGGAAGACCTCCTTGACTTTCACAGATTCAATGAGCTATCCAAATATATAGAACATTTTAAAGAGGTTGGACGAAGACAGCAAATTGTTGTATTTTCGGCACATCCTATGCTTTTATATGACCATACCAACCACCGGGTAAAAGGTAAACAATTAAGTGGTTTCTTTGAATTTGTGGATTATCTCAAGCATGATACGAATATAACTATAATCAACCAGTACCAGTTGCTTGAGATGGTTGAGAAATTGAGGCATAAATGAGAAAAAGAATAATCTGCTGTTTAACGAAGATAGAGGTGAATTTAAATAAGCGAAACCTGTGGGGGCTCTCTCGCTGGTCCATGTAACCTGTATAGCTAAAAAGTATAACAGGATTATCCTGTGACATATAACGATGAAGCGTACTATTTATCCTGGTATAAAACAATATTTCCAGTCCCGCCTTGGAATAATATTGTAGTGATTATTAAGTCCAGGAGCTAAGTTCATTTGAATTAACATAAAGAGCTACGATTTACTAAATAAGCCATGCATTTATGAGACGCGAAAAATGCACAGGTTCGTTATCAGAGAAAAGCTAAACTGTTTGTAAAACGAAAAATATTACAGAAGGCATTTCGGAAAGAAGGACCGGCAGTTGTTAATAAGGACATATAGAGAGGGAGATGAGGAAAAAATTTATGAGCTTTATAAAGCCGTGTATCCGGAACAAAAATATGATAAAAATCATTGGATGGAACAATGGCGTTGGATGTATGAAAGAAACACCGCCGGGAAGGCATGGATTTGGCTGGCGGAGGACGACGATATATTAGTGGGACAATATCCTCTTATCTTTATGAACATCAAACTGGAAAATAAAGCTTTAAAAATTACCCAAAACATAGATGTTATGACACATCCTGATTATAGACACCAGGGAATATTCTCAAAAATAGAATCGCGCGCATTAGATGAAGCGGGAAGTAACGGAGTGACTATTACAATTGGGGTGCCGAACAAGGCTGCCTATCCGGGTCATATAAAATCTGGTTGGTTTGATGTTATACGTATGAAAGTAATGTTTAAACCGCTTAACTGGAACAACATTATTAGAACAATAATTCATAATGTTTTTTTATCAAAGTTTTGTGCAATAATAGTCAGTCTCGTAGACAACATGTTTTATTCAGCTCAACAACCACGTAAAGCGGAAAACGTAACGATAACACAAGTTTCTTCCTTTAATAATCGAATAGATGAATTTTGGAGTACTGTATCCAACCAATATAAGATAATGGTCGTCAGAGACAGGGATTATCTAAATTGGAGATATTGTGACGTTACAGGTGCGGACTATTCTATATATATAGCCGAAAAAGCAAGAAAAATTTGTGGTTACGTGGTCTTAAAGTACATTAATAAACAACAGATAAAAGTAGGCATTGTCTTTGATATTCTTGCTCAGTCAGAGGATATACTTCAATATCTCATCGCCGAGACCATCGAGCATTTTAAAAAGGAAAAAGCAGACGTAATCTACTATAGCATGATAGCAAATAAAACATACTTCAAGGCAGCCCAAAAAAATGGTTTTATATATATGCCTTTTATTAAGGGTGGGCGATTTTGCGCTTACTCTACCGACACAAACATTTCGAAAGAGTTCCTGAGAGATCCTGAGAACTGGCTTGTCCAAATAGGGGATTATATGATATAGCAAAATCTGCTGAGCTTGAATAAGAGAAGGTATCATGCTATCACAAAGCAATTAAATTGAATTTGTACCAGTTCTGATTATTAACTGAAAATACTACCAAAGCTGTAGTGGTAAAGAATAGCCTACTTGTTATAATGGCAATTTTGTTCCCCGGTCATAAAATAATTTCATATCTGCCACAGTTATAATGGGTCAACTTGGGATCAAACATGGCTAAATATCTGGTACAACATAGACATTGAAGCGTATAATTCTTTTCTTCCAGCGAAGATGGATACGGTTTAAAAGGCAGTAATTCAATGTTGATCGCTATGAAATGACTAACGGAAAACCTTCGCACTGCTATTACAAAAGGAGTTGACATGAGAGGACTGACGATTCAAGAAATCCGGGTAGGAAACGTTACTGAGTTCTCCAAAACAATTACAGAGTCAGATGTGATGCAGTATGCTGAGATCACCGGAGATAAAAATCCAGCCCACATGGATCAAGGCTGGGCCCAACACACTCAGTTTAAGGGGCGAATCGTCCATGGTATGCTTATAGCCGGACTAATTTCCAGAGCATTGGGGATGCAACTTCCAGGTCCCGGTACTATCTACCTGTCCCAGGAGTTACGATTCATAGAGCCTGTACGCATTGGCGATACTGTAACCGTACGTGTAGAGGTAAAAGAACTGCGTGAGGATAAAAACCAGGTACAACTTCTGACAACTTGCTTGAATCAGAAGGGAATCACGGTATTGGATGGTTCAGCCTGGGTTCTCGCTCCAAAAGACCTGAGGTAGAAAGCTGCTATTGTTGCCGTTACAAGAGGAATGTCGCTATGATTGTCTATTCTTGCATTTTATCGATATTAATCACTCATGATGCAAATTAATTTGCTCCGCGAATTCTCTTATCGATCTCCAATAGCGTCAATATCTCCAGTACGCCTTGTTCACGTAGCGTTTGCGCATGCCTTAAAATAGCTTCAAGAATTTGGAACTGTATTTCTGTCTTGTAGGTAAAATTTGAAGGGTGAAAATAGAGATGAAAAATTTCTCTCTTTTTTGCCGCCTGGTTTAGACCGGTGATTCCCATCCCAGTTATGCTTTTAGGGGACACTAAACTACGTGGCCCATTTCTACTAAATAGCAACATACTGTCAGGAATATTGACCATACCATAGTCATCTAACATTGGCATTACTGTCGGAGGTGTTATAGCAAAAATATAATTAAATAGCATTAGCAAACGTCTAAAAGAACGAGGTGGAATATCAAACCATCTCTTAGTATGTCCTCTATAAACACGAATTCCGGCTCTTGCTAGAAGGTCGAAAAAACCAACTATATTCCTGGGAAAAACAAATGCTTCAAAAGGCAAATCGGCAGTTTGATGAAGTTGCTTTGCTCTTTCGATGTCTGAGCGTACCGCATTCTCGTTTGTATTTTTTTCATCATATATAATATGAGCGAAGGAATGGCTACCTATTTCCTGCTTCGGTGATGCATTCCTTATCCAATCTACGATATCCAATCCATACCACAACGGGTCATAATGTTTGGGATGCTGAAAGAACCAATCTCGATCATAGCCCCTGGCAACTGGCCTGATGATTTCAGGGTGAATTATTCCATCCTCCCAATTACACTCAGTCAGTAACAAGTGGCCGACTACTGCCCACGTCGCTGATACATTAAAATTTGTGAAATAAGCAAGAAGTCGCTGTACAATATCTCTTTCAAGTTGAATCGCAGACCTGGCGCGAGAGTGTATCAGTCTGTCCACCACCCCCCATGCAAGCTCTAAATCTATGGAGATAGTAAATACACCACAGTTAATCAAGAAAACCACCTTTACAAATACATTTCATTATCTTAAGACGACTATGCTCACTTTCAGCCATTTGTCACCCGTGTCTATAGATTTGCACAAACATCCCCCATTCATGACTACCGTTTCCACATAAAACCTGGTAAATATATACATTTTGCCAATCAGTATCTATCAATCAATTTATGCTTCTATAGCACAGCTCGAATGTTAATAAAAGCACCACATTTACACAGCACGCCATCGTAGTCTTCAATGACTTCTTGGGGATCGGTGAAATAATAAACTAGTCTATGCTATTAAAGCCATCTCAAAAGTCGTAACTTGAGCATTACCACCCGCCACATCCAAACTACTACCACTGGTTTGATATGCATATAATTCCTCATAGTCATCAACCAATTATTTCAGTATCTTTTCCTTAGTACTATGTTCAATACTCAACCTCAAGTCCTTTTTACTCTTCGCTTCATACGTTATAAGTAAAATATAACACATTTATATATATATTTGTTAATGTGTATATCGTACCAGATTATTATGCTTAACATTTGATCATGTAATTAACAAGTTACGTAAAAAAGGCGGAAAATAGTATTAGATTGCACATGGTCCAAAATAGAGAGACCGGGGAAAATATTAAACTTAATGAAGTCGAGCATCCGTAACAATACTATGATGAATATCTCCGGACCAAACAACGTCATCAATTGACCAGAGATTCAGTTGTGATTCGATCCAACTCATGCTGTCTGGGATCCAATGATTGGGAAAGAAGAGCTCCTTGATTTTAACAGGTTTAATACGTTATCCTAATAAAAATTTCAAGTAAAGCGAAAAGGATGGAGTAATCATGTTCTCAGCACATCCTGTGCTTCTGTATCACCATTCCAACCACCGGGTAAAAGGTAAACAATTAAGTGTTTTCTTTGAATTTGTGGATTATATCAAGCGTGATACGAATATAACCGTAATCAACCAGTACCAGTTGCTTGAGATGGTTGAGAAATCGAGGCATAAATGAGAAAAAAGAACAACCTGCTATTCGACGAAGATAAAGGCGAGTGGTATCAAAAGGACTGGGACACCTACTACCCAGCTATTATCAGTTTCGTTCCACCGGACTCGCATGTCCTTGACGTGGGATGTGGCAGAGGAGGACTATTAACCTACCTGAGAGATGAAAAAAACTGTACTGTAAAAGGGCTTGACCTGTCAGATGATGCGGTCAGAGTTTGCAGAGATAAAGGGATTGACGCTTCTAAATGTGATATAGAGGAAGATACGGTACAGGGCATGTATGACGTGGTCATACTTTCGTCAACGCTGGAAAGCCTGATCGATCCTGTATCTGCTCTCAATAAACTTCAGGACAGTTTGAATGAAGGTGGGTGCATTATTATCGGAGTGCCGAACTTTTCGTACCTGATTGCCAGACTTCTCTATCTTAAAGGGAAGAACGTGAAGTATTTTGGAAACAGTAAAGAAGATAAGAAACTGGGAATTTGGGGGGGCGATGATATTCAGTTTTTTAATAAAGCCACACTCTCCCATTTGCTGGAACTATGCGGCTATCGGCCGGTAGAGTGGAGTTACGTAAAATCATCAAGGCTATTCGGACTGAATAGAATCAATCACGCGTTATTCTCTCCGTTCATCGTGGTCAAAGCCTTGAAAGCTCTCTAAGGTTTAAATACAAGCGTACACTGGAAAACACCGGTTTCCTGATTCTTCAGACTGACATTCACCGCTCGCGATATCTGCATGATTCTCTATGACTTTTGCAGCCTGCCATTATGCCGTTTGCAAGTTACTCATCCCCGGTATCACTGTCAAATGTATTAAGACGTCGCCATTTCCCACTTCCGATTAGTCGTAGTGCTGCTTTCATCAAGTTTATATCCTCGGATGAGAACCCCTTTATCACGAAAAAGACTGCAAAATACAGGACTGCCGCCGAAATAATCACTACAGCTAAATTTGACCAGGTGCAAAAGTGGACAAAAACGGCCATAACCAGACAGGCAATCGCAGGTTTGACTATGACTTTATGAAGAGGCAATAAATACAGATATTTGGAAACCAGATAGAAATAAGCACCCAAAAGTATCGTTTCAGTTATTATAGTAGCGACGGCTGCACCGATATAACTGAACGACGGAATTAAAATCGCATTGAATATAACATTACATACGGCACAACTACCAGCAACAATTGCCATCTGATTTTGCCTGTCCATGGAGATAAGTATATTGGCTAAAATTCTATATATAAAGAAGAGCAAAACTTCCCAGGACAGGATTTGAAGCGCGAGCACGGAATTAGTAAATCCTGTCCCGTAAAATACGGTGATAATTCTGTCCGCAGAAACACTGGCGCCGACAGCTATCGGCAGGCCAAGAATTAATAAATATTTTGCTGATTTCTCATAGGCAACTTTTAAAGAGTCCCTGGATGAGACAAAAAGCTGAGCAGCCAACGGAAAAACAGCTATGGCAAAGATATTAGGGATCGGTTGTAAGGCCAGAATTAAATTGTAAGCTGCATTATACCAGCCTACCACAGCATCACCCTTCATTGCCGAAAGCATGAGTATGTCTATTCTGGTATATATTATGGCTGCTAAAGGAAGGAAGGTTAAAGGAAGAGCGATTTTTATCGCCTTTTTCCAGAAATCAATGTCGATCTCGAGTTTCAGCCTGGTAAAGCGCCGGTCACATATGAAAAAACTTAATACAAGGTCAACAACACTCCCGATTACAAAAACACAGGCTATCATAGTGAAGCCATACCCCATAAATATGGCACTCACGCTCAGCGATACAATCACAAACTGGCGGACCACTATTATTATGGCCTGATGCTCCATTCTCTCAAACGCGAGGAAGACCATCTTGAACGTATCAGCAAATATGATAAAGACAGTATAAACTCCAAAAATAAGAACGGCAGTCGTAGTGGCCAACGGATAATCCATTAA
Source organism: uncultured Dehalococcoidales bacterium (assembly GCA_964596125.1). GTDB lineage: Bacteria > Chloroflexota > Dehalococcoidia > GIF9 > UBA5629 > CAZQRP01. Next base: position 48,419 of record CAZQRP010000010.1, read on the forward strand.
GATAATGATAAGTGCTATCAATGCAATTATCATAACGGACATTATGGCTTTCATAATAACAATGTTACCCAGGTACTTGGTGGCCACGGATTTATCTCGGGCAACATCTCTCACAATCAGTGAATTAAGGCCGGCAGGAATGACAGCAAAAAGCGAAGTAAAGGCGAGAGCAAATGAGTACCTGCCGAAACTGACATCACCCAATTTGCGGGCAATGAGGATAGTCAGAACTAAAGTCAATAAAGCAGCAATGATATGAGCGGCATACAGGACTGCAGTATTTTTAACGATAAGCAGGGCTGCTTTCATAATAACCTTATTAAAACCGTCAGCATACTTCTAATAATTAAAATTTAGTCCCAGCATTTTCTGACAATCAAGCCAGCCCGTTAATATTTTTAACCGAGAATTACCTCTATACAATCATGCCTCAAAATTTGCCGGGCACAACAACGATATATTATAAGCCAACATGCAGCTAAGGTAAACCGTCTACACTATCTAAAATGAAATATAATTAGCCACTGTCTCTTCCATGGTTGAAACCTTGTAGTAATGAGACGTAATTCATACGGTACTACTTCATGCGATCTATGACAAAAGTGCTATTGACATATAATCTTTAATGAAATATAATTACAAACTATACACTTTTTTTGACTAAGCAAAATTTCCAGGAGGTAAACGATGAGTGAGGAGGAGAAAAAATTTACCACAGTCTCTATACCAACACCACTATTCAAGAAAGTTGAGGAGCGAATCAAGGGCACAGGCTTTACCTCCGTGTCAAGCTATGTTGCCTATGTATTGAGAGAAGTTATCAGTGAAGAAGAGGACGAACTGGAGCCTTTCAGCAAGGAAGATGAAGAGAGGGTTAAAGACAGGCTGCGGGCACTAGGATATTTAGATTAAATACTAAATAAAGGGGTAACACAATTGCTGGAATTAAAAGACCTGGAAAATAAAAGTCTATATATACTCAGAGAAGCATATGCTGAGTTCAAGAAGCCGGCTGTCCTGTGGAGCACAGGAAAGGACAGCACGGTTACTCTCTGGCTGTGCAGAAAAGCCTTCTTCGGAAAAATCCCATTCCCGGTAATCCACATCGACACTACCTATAAATTTAAACAGATGTATACATTCAGAGACAATCTAGCCAGGGAATTGGGAATGGACCTGATAGTAGCCAGGAATGAAGACGCAATCGATAAGAAGGTAGGCCCTGCTGATGGGCATTTTGAATGCTGCACCCGACTTAAAACAGAGGCATTAATGAAATGCCTGAATGAATACGGCTTTGATGCTTTGATTCTATCAATACGAAGGGATGAGCACGGGATACGTGCGAAGGAGAGATATTTCTCGCCACGTGATAGTGAGTTCAAATGGAACTATAAAGACCAACCTCTCGAGATGTGGGACCAGTACCAGAGTATAACCGAGGATAAGACCCATACCAGAGTACATCCTATTCTCCACTGGAGAGAGTTAGACGTCTGGGAATACGTCAAACAGGAGAATATACCGGTGAACCAGATGTACTTCGCCAAAGAAGGCCAAAGGTATCGGAGCCTGGGATGTGAGCCGTGCACTGCCACAATCAGTTCACATGCCTCGACCATAGAAGAAGTAGTGGAGGAATTAAAAGAGACAAAGATAGCGGAGAGGTCTGGCAGGGCACAGGATAAAGAAAAATCCTTTACCATGCAGAAATTACGGGCTCTTGGATACATGTAGGTTAGATAGTAAAGCAAAAATCAAATGATGTGACTGAAAAGGCTGGCATTTTTATTTTGAATTTTCTCAACTCTGAACAGTTTAAAAAGCATCATTACCTTTTTTCTTATGATGTCAATCTTTTCATTTCAAAACTTCAATTTCTAGGGGCATAAAATGAATGTAAACGTTGTCATTATCGGACATGTCGATCACGGTAAATCGACGTTAGTGGGCAGACTGCTCTATGACTCTGACAGTATCACAGAGGGACGAGTGGCTGAGATACAGAGATTAGCCGAGGAATTTAAGAAAAGGTTTGAATTCGCCTATTTTATCGATTCATTCGATGATGAATTGAAGGAAGAAAGGACCATCGATACTACCGGAGTCATGTTCAAAGGCAAACATCTCTATACCGTTACTGATGTACCCGGTCATAAAGAATTCATTAAAAATATGCTGACCGGTGCGTCTCATGCCGACATTGCGGTCCTTGTTGTAGCCGCCGAGGAAGGTATCAAAGAACAAACCGGCAGACATGCTTTTTTGATACATATGCTGGGAATAAAGCAACTCTTTGTTGTGGTAAACAAGATGGATGCAGTTGATTACAGTGAAAAGGTTTTCCAGCATATTAAGAACGAGGTTACTCAACTTTTGGGCTCACTCGGGTATCACAATGTGGACTTTATTCCCGGATCAGCAATGGAAGGCGACAATATTTATAAAAGATCGCAGCGAATGCCCTGGTATCATGGCCCCACATTAATAGAAGTACTGGATGACGTAACAATCCGCAAGGAAATCAAGCCGCTTAGATTTGTCGTTCAGGATAGTTACACAGTTGACTCTGAGAAAGTCTTCGTGGGAAGGGTTGAATCAGGAACATTACAAAAGGGTGATAAGGTGGTTTTCCAGCCTTCCGGAGTAAAGGGTAAAATCGAAAAGATAAAGATATTCCAGGGCGAGTTGGAAAAAGCGGATGCAGGAGATAGCATCGGGATCGTCACCGATTGCATGCCGGAACGTGGAGACGTCTGCGGTCTATTAAGAACTCCCCCAGCAGCCACAACAGAATTCATTGGCGAAGCTGTTTTACTGGACAATAGTCTGAAGACGGGAGAGGTTGTTGAACTGCGCTGCGGTACTAAAAGAGTAAAATGCACCATAAAAAAAATACGAGAAAAATTGAACTCGGAGACCGGGGAAGTAATCGACCAGCATCCCGCATATATAAACGAGCACGAGGCAGCTACTATAATCTTTGCCAGCGATCCTCTGGTAGTGGAAAAATTCTCTGATATACCTGAGTTGGGCAGGTTTGTCCTGGTACGTGATAAAAACATCGCCGCAGGTATAGTTCTGGAAGCACAAGCATGATTTTCGTCTTGGGTATAGATGCCGCAACCTGGACGGTAGTAAAACCAAACCTGGACAAGCTTGAAAATTTCCGGTGGCTCTGTGACAGGGGTAAGAGCAAAGAGCTTGTACTCAGAGAGAAACCATTATCTCCCTCAGTATGGTGTGGTATGTTTTGCGGCAAATCTCCGCACGAACATGGGCATGAAAGTTTTGTCGTCGATGGAAATATTGTCAAACGCGAAGATATAAAGGTAGACTTCATCTGGGACATAGTGCACCATAAAGGAAAAGAAGCGAAGGTACTGAACGTACCATTCATAATACCACCATACTGCTTTGGAGTTACGTTTAAACCTATAGGTTTTGGACTCCCCACCAATGAAAAAGAATGGCAGCAGGAGCTGGAAATAGTCAGCGAGAAGACAAAAGAGCTGCTCGCACAGAAGCCAGACCTGCTAATCTCAGTTTATACATTCCTGGATCGAGTCCAGCATTTCCACTGGGGTGAAGACTGTGTATTGGAATGGTATCAGAAGCTCGATCGCAAAATTGGAGAGGTAGTGATCGATACCGGTTTTTTAAATGATAAGGCCAATTCTCTCATCGTAATCTCCGATCACGGTTTCTGTTCGTTCGGCGAGGCTAAAATACAAACGCTGCCCAGAGAAACCGAGCAGGGTACGCTAAAGGGTGACCACCATGAAAATGCTCTGTTAATAAGTGTAAATGTTAATGACGAAATAGATAGCCCCCAGGATGTATTTCTAGCCATTAGAAATAAAATCCTTGGCTAGCATGAAATGTAACTACCAGATACCAGGATTATGTCAAATACAGACAGGGGTTTGGTAACCTACCGGTACTATGCGAGGCACAATCTTCTAAACAGGGCCTGATAGTTCAATCATTATTAATGTGTTGTCAACCTCAGTACTTCACCATAGCTGTCGCCATTACCCGATGCCCTGGCTTTATAGTAATAGGTAGAACTTGGCGACAGGTCAGACAATCTAATACTAAAGAATCCCGTAGAGTTCCTTAATTCTGTAGTTGTCTCACCGTCAGTACAGCTACTGGTAGTCCCATATACGAATGAAACAGTGACTTCCTGTGCCGTACCAAGGTCGGACAGCTCACCATTTACCACTGCGGTTGTATCGGTAATGTCGCTCGCTCTAAGAGTAAACACCGTTGGGGCCGGGCCAGTTGTGGTAAATGTCCGCCTCATTCTACTATAACTCTCGCCATCACCAACTGCCTTAGCTCTGTAGTAATATGTAGTATTTGGTAGCAAATTAGACAGGTTGATTTCAAACAGCCCTTTTGCGTTCTTTACCTGTTTGCTGGTCTCACCATCATTACAAGCTCTTGTTGTCCCGTATACGAAAGAAACCGTAACTTCCGCTGCCGTGCCAAGGTCTATCAGATCACCCTTCAATACGGCTGAAGTATCAGTAATATCACCAGCCCTGAGACTGTCAATCGTTGGCGCCGGGCCGGTAGTTATGAAGCTCTTTACTTTCCCATAACTGATTTGTTCACCTGCTGCTTTAGCTTTGTAGTAGTACGTTGTATTCGGTGACAAATCAGATACAGTGAGTTCGAAGCTACCCTTTGAATCCACTATTTTCGGACTGGTTTCCCCATCCTTACAACCTTCCGAAGTCCCATACAAGAAGGAAACAGACACCTTGTCGGACCCGCCAAGATCACCCAAGCTGCCTACCAATGTAGCTGAACTATCGGTAATTTTTTCGGCTGTAACAGTATCTACGCTCACTAATCTAAATTCAAAAATTTTCACCAGCGGTACCTTGCCGGAACCGGGTCGCACTTTGGAATCTCCTGAACTGTAAATCAGCTTATAATGCTCCAGGGGCTCAAGAGGAACGGGGCTGGTAAACGGATCATTACTTACTATTCTATATCTGGCTGACCCCTGCTCAGCAACATAGCTGGCGGCCTGCTTGTAGCCGGGAAACGACTTCGAACTGGTAATCTCTTTATAAGGCACGCCTTCAAGGCTTACCTTGTCCTCATACGATATCACGGTTGTCCTCTCCGGAACCACCTTCTCGCCGTTAAAGTTATATAATCGAACAGCCAGTGAACGATAATATTCCGGGTAAAAAAGATAGTCTATCACCGTTTTGCCATCTTGCCGCTGAACGTACACATCAAAAAATTCTTCCATGCTGCTGCCACCGTAGGTGGCTATCGCATAATATTTGTTGCTGTACAAATCAACTACAGCCGTATCATAGTCGATAATCACGTATTTTGAGTTTAACTTATGAGCTATTTTATCGGCTGAGGCTTCATCCTGAGCAATGAAATACTCAGCTATCTTGCGTCTATTTCCACCGCCTGGATTGCAATTCGGTATTCGTTTTCCCTGGCGTACAATCCAGTAGCCATAGTCCCACCAGGCTGCCACCCCATACGCAGTATCGGGATAGCTATAGTTCTCACCAGGCCGACGTGGTTCATAAATCCCGTAGTAATACTCCGCATCACCAAACGGCTCAGGAGTGTTATCTCGCATCCAGTAAAGCGATTCGCACCAGGCATCACTGGGCGCATAAGCAGCATGCACCACAGCAGGAGATTTAATAGCCAACTCGAAGTTCGGGAAAAAGCTCAAGAAAAAGACAATTATTGCTCCAATGGCTATACCCCAGTTGCCGGCGATACTACCGGAATCAATCCTTCGATCTTTTTTCCGCCTGGCTTTCTTTTTTACCTTCACAGGTACTTCCGCTTTCTCAACCGTACTTTTTTTGAAACCGGCGAAATATAAAATAAGCCAGGAAAAGTAACCCGTAAGCAAAGCTACATTAACAGCATAATAATAGGCAAAACGGCGCATTGACAGGGTTACGATCAGTATTATCAAGCTCCAGATGACAAGTAGTGTTTTGTCTGCCTCACCCTTCTTCACAATAAAATATACCAGTATACCCACCGCAGCCAGGCTAAGGAAAAGCCCCGTATTGAAGTTGCCCCAGGCAACGGAAAGCGAGAATTGACCGCCGGGAAAGAGTAGACGTTGTGCTTCGATAGTGGTCAGCCCGGCGCCGGTCGGATTAATCCAACCGAACATAGCAACTATCGATTTTAAGAGCGATGGATTAATGAAGTATAAGCCAGCCAGTCCAATTAAACCAAGTCCAACCAAGGTCAACGGAAAATAAACCGGTTTTGATGCACGGTCTGACATGAGCCTGGAAATAACGCTCAGGACTGGTGGTGTGAGCAGAGCGATAACCAGGGCAGCCAGGTAAGACGCCCTGTGTGGAAACGGTAAAGATACTGCCAGGGCAATCAGAAATACTATGACTCCGATTAAGCACAGGTAGGTGGTATCTTGCCCCCTCAGATGATCGATCATAAACTGAATCACAAAATAAACAAAGAGGATAAAGATAAAGAGCAAACCTCCTGACCAGGTGAGAAGATACATGCCGAGAAAAATGCCGGCCAGTAAGCTATAGACAAGTGGCCTGATAACAATTGCGCCATCCCAATATCTTAAATGGTTGTAAGTAAATTGTCTTTGTCTGGCAATTTTCATTGCCAGAATAAAGAACAACATAGCGATGGTAGTGAAGAGCACCTCAGCGCTATGATGGTCGGCGCGACCGAGTATTGATCTACCCAGAAACTCACCCGGCGAAATGGCGATTAATCCCGCAGCAATCACCCCGGCCAGGCGGTTGAACAGCTCTTTACCGATGAAATATACAGGAATAACCGTTAATGCGCCAAGGACAGCGGGAAAATAAACGCCAATTACATCAACCGTATGCTGGCTCGGGGAACCCAGACCGATAAGCCAGATGATACCTGCCAGCAGATAGTCGAAAAATCTGTGTGCACTATCTACCCCCATTCCACCGGGAAAAAGCAGATAGGGATCAAAAGAGTTAAGCTTAGGAAAATTGTGGACCAGGTTATCAACGATGCGCATGTGAAAAGAAGCATCGGTACCGGTAAACTTAATCCAGTCACCGGTAAAGACCTGATCATAGGGCAACACAATCCGGATAACCAGGGCAACAATTAAGAACAGGGCTACAACTATTCCAGCCATGAGGCCCGTCGGGAATTTGCTCTCGTTCATTTCACTAGCTCGTCACTCTATGCGATGGCTCCACCCAGTAAGGTAAATAGTAACGGTTATCAAGAGCGGAAACAAAGAAGTTAATGAATAACGTAACGACTTCCGGATAACTGCCATCGCTTTTACTAAAATACTACCTCAATAGTCCAGTGTTATGGTCAACTAATAAGAATAATCTTATTACTAATTATAAAAGATGTAGTGGACAAGGCAATTTTAGAAATTAATTTTCCTCAACAATACAGCTTCTAATAAAGGAATAAAAAGGGGGAAAGTAGCGCATACCGGATTCGAACCGGTGATCTCCTCCTTGAGAGGGAGGTGTCCTAAACCCCTAGACGAATGCGCCACAGGTAGTAATTATACAACAACTTGTTCCCAAAGTTCACAAAAGAGTTGTTTGACAACTTTCTAAAATCCCGTCCTACAGGAATTAGCCACAGAACGGTAGAAGCTTACCACTATACCTTAGACAGATTCGTCCGGTATCCGCTTATACCAGAGGGGATAAATCAGTACCTGAATGACCTAGCATGCGGTAATGGTAAGCTAAAGTTCTATTCTTGTTTGAGGGCATTGTGTAACTGGTTACATAACAGTGGTTACATTCCTGATAATCCAATTAAGAAGATATCGCCACCAAAAACATCAAAGAAGCTACTTCCAGCGATAACTGATGAACAACTGGCAACTATACTTAACCATTGTCGTTGTGAGAGGGATAAGGCTTTAACTACCCTATTATGGTATTCAGGAATGAGAGTAGCAGAGATTGCGAATGTCAAAGCTGCCGATTTTAATTGGGAAGAAGGTACAGTAGTAATTTTAGGTAAAAGCAATAAGTACCGTAAAGCATTGGCTGGCAATGGTGTCGTAAAAGAATGGTTCAAAGACCATGATACGTTTGAAATATCTCGTGGTGGTATCCAGACAATGTTGAAAAGAATGGCAAAGGATACTGGTATTCGTTGTAATGCTCATTCATTCCGTCGTGGCTTTTGTCTCCACAACCTGAAAAGTGGCTTATCAACACGAGTAGTTCAGACCCTTGGTGGCTGGGAACAGATTTCGATGGTTGAGCACTATTCAAAATCTCTCACTTTTAATGATGTTTTGAGCATGTATCAAAAGATAAATGGCAATTAGTTAGACAGAACCTGGATAGATGGGAATCGCTGGAAATGGTACAGAGATACACACGGTCAGTTACATTTCAGGACAGTATGAGGTTTTATAAGGCACCATTGGGGTAGATGGAAACACTCAGCTAGTTCAGTCCCCGGTTTAATAGTAGATTTACAGTGGTTGCTTAAATCCTTTAGCAGCTATTGTCTCTATCAAGAATCCCCAAATTACCACGAAGACAAAGGCCGCAAAAGGATTCATCCCCGTTCCAACAGCACTGATAGCTGTGAAAATACCGAAAAGAGCTCCCCATAATACTCCATGAGCCGCCCAATTCATTCTCATAGAGCTTACACCAATAGCGAATCCCATTACAGTGTGGTTGATTAAAAATGAAACTCCCATTGGCCAAAAGGCAATGTTGCTTGAGTATCGAGAAAGTAACATGCATATAATGCCGAAGATAAACCCCAGGATTGTTGTAATGATAACCCTTCTGGATTTGACCATTCGATACCTCCTTGCCAATATATAATAAAAAGGACACCAGCCATTGCCTAGCGATTACCAGTGCCCTTCATACTCAATCACTCCACTCCAACATTATTTATCTCTTCACGTCATATATTTAGCTCCAATATAGTCCTCGGTTATGAGTTTGTCAATACTATGCTTAAACGGAAAATGGATACCCCCATCCCCCCTTTTAGCCACAGGACAAAACAAAGGATATCCCCACAGATTTTTTAAAGTGTAAAAAGCCCAAACGAAAAATTGGCGAATTTCAACTTCTTAAAGAATATTCCTCTCAATTTCTAAGAAAGAAAAGAGGTGTTCGTACTATTTCATAATTAATCTGAGCGTGTTTCCAGAAACTCATCTATAAGCTTGTTTGCCTCTTTAATGAGTTGAGTACATGTTTTTATTTCTATCTCTGCTTCATGTAACATATCAATGTTGAATGTATCCATTCCTTCTGTTATTAATTGTGTAGCATTATCATAATGAGTCATGGACTGCAAATATTTATCATGAATGCCTGATAAAGAATCGGGAGCTTCCAATTTAATCGCTTTATTATATAAACTTTTTGTCTTTGTAAGCCTGTTTAATAATGCACTGGAATTTGCATTTATCCATTGCTTCACCCATTCATCATTACCTCGTAGCATCTGTCGCAGTAAACCTCCAATTTCAGCGAGTGTTGTTCTAACTTGACTGGAATTATTCGTTATCCTCGCAATATATAATTGCTCGGAAGTTGTTAGAGGTAATTCTGGCACCGTCAGTGCTACCTTGGGATAGAACGGTAGATTGACTAAATCATCCTTAGGAATGGCAACTATCACACCAGCCAGACATATAACGCATACCGAGATGATACAACCGAGAAGCCATCGAGAGATACCCTTCTTTTTTGGTGGCTGCTGGTTATAGCCATATTGCTGATTATACAACCGTTTAACTCCCGGAGGTTGACGAACTGATTTTCCCTGTTCTGCTGCAGGCACTTTGGTAACACTTCTTATAGATGGAATCTCTTTCACTTCTCTAGATTCTCCAATGACACTAGATAATTTCCTCTGAAGCAATTTACTTTTCAGGTCTATTAAGCCAAAACCTGGCACGTTTGTATCAGTAGTGACATTAATATCAGCAGAGTAATTTGAATTGATAAGCGCTTGAAGCTCCTTGACCTGCTTATCTAATTCCGCCACCTTTTGCTTTGGCTCCTTCTCTTGTTTCAAATAAGTCTTATAGTCAATTTGTCCAACTTTAAATCTGGCTTCCAAGTAACTTAGCTTCAGTTTGCAAATGTTTAACTCATTTACTTTGTTATCAAGTTCTTTCTTGAAATGTGCTTTTATGGAATTCACATTGAAAATGGCATCTTCACGCATCTTTGTGTATTCCGCCTTTAGCACTCCGTATTGTGTTTCTGTAACAGATTCATCCGCCTTGAGTTTTTCTAAGTTTGTCAAGAACGATTCAGCTTTTTCTTTCAGTAAAAAAGCTTCTTTCAATTTTTTATTTGTCATCGTCATCAGAAATAATTCCCTATACTCTTATCTGTCTATAGTGATTATACGCCTGATAAAAACGAAACGAAATCGATACAAAATAGGGGGGTATACTCCCTACGTTCAAACATCTCTCAATAGGGGTATTATTCAAAAATGTCCTTTTTGAATAACTGTTCAATCTTTCGTAATGTATAGGCATATATTTTAAACATATAAATATTAGGGACCGCGGGCAATCATGGTCCCTATTCCTTATAATAAACAAATCTCTTAAAGCCGGTAGTTCCAGTTACCTGTTTTCTGTCCGGGCACAATATTGACAAAGTCATATATGAAGACTATATTAGAGTCAGCACATAATGTGAAGTAGGAAACTACTACGCTGGGAATAGGGAAGATGGGACGTTGCAAGGGCGCCAGAATCGTGTTACTTGCGGTTGCTGGTGACTATCTTAGTATTAAATTTGGTACCGGAAAGCTTAACTGTCAGGGCTTAAACCTGAAGAAGCTTATTTTTTACTGCACCATACTACTGGTATTGTTGCCTGTACTTTCGATACTGGGCTGCCAGAAGCCGGTTGTTTTACCATCACTCGTTGCCTTATCATCAGAGGAGCACTGTGACAATGGTATCGCTTTATATACTGAAGGTAAATATGAGCAGGCTATTTCGGAGTTCAATATAGCTATCAATATCGCCCCATACTATGCCAAGCCTTACAACAATCGTGGTCTGGTATACAATGTTATGGGGGAATATGACAGAGCACTGGCTGATTACAATAAGGCCATCGAGCTCGACCCAAACTATATTATGGCCTATAGCAACCGAGGAATTTTCTACCGTTCTTTAGGGAAATATAAAATGGCCATTTGTGATTTCTGTAAGATAATCGAGCTACAACCTAAGAATCCCTCCCCTTTCTATCATAGAGGTTATACCCACAAATTGATGGGAAATCGAGATAAAGCAATTCGCGACCTTAAGAAATTTACCAATAAACTGCATGAGATACAGTTGATTAAAGGGATAGACAATGAGCTAGCGAGTTTGAATCAAGCAGCTGTTAAGATGCTGAATGAACTTGAGAAAGAGCAGTGAGCACCTGAAACCTACTTCTCTCGGCAAGGGTCGCAGTACGAACTACCATATCCTCCATGCCCTTTACAAAAGGGATGTTGATGGTAATACATTTATAATATGAATCTGCTGAGAAATTAGGCATAACACAGAGACACCTCAGGTTGTTACTGGAAAAGGGGGACATAGCAGGAAAGAAGCTATGCCGTGACTGGGTAGTCCTGAGCCTGGACTACAAGAGGAAAAGAAAACCAAAGGGAGGTAAGAGAAGAGAATTAGGAGGGCACTAGGTGAAAAGGATGGTAAAAAGATTCGGGAAGTTAATAACAGCGTCATTCTTCATTATGGGAATTGGAGTAATCGTTTTTCTACTTGTCTTTCCCCTTTATGGGCTTTGGGGAATAGACACAGATATACCAGGAATGTTTATATTCGTCATAGGATTGTTGCTTTGCGCTGTAGGATTTATTATTAGGGGAGTTAAAAGCAGAAAGCAATAGTACCTTGTACCTTGCACTAAAGAGGAGGTAAGAGGAGATGAAACAGGTAGAATTAGCCCAGAGACTTGGTATCAGTAAATCTTATTTGAGTATAATTTTAAGTGGTCAAAGGAAATTGCCAAAATGACTAGGTGCAATTTGTGAACAAAGTTCACAAAACGAAGCTATCTCCTCCTTGAGAGAGAGGTGTCCTAAACCCCTAGACGAATTCGCCACAGGTAGTAATTATACAACAACTTGTTCCCAAAGTTCACAGACTATCGCTTAACAAGAATTTATTAGAATAGTGTGCAATTCAATCAGGCAATGGTGGGATAATATACATTTGTCGTATTTAATACCTGGAATATCTTTTATTCTCGTTTATTATTCCCCTGTGTGAAAAATGGACAAAATGAAGTATGAGCCTCCGGTCCGGTGCCCTGGATTACTTACTACATAAAGGGACTACCTCGCTCGCAGTAAGCCAATGATAACAAGCAGTATACATGCCAGGCAGGCACCGCAAGCTAAAAACATTGTTTCAAAATTGCTTATTTCAGCCACAAATCCCATGGCAGCAGGGCCTACAGCCAAGCCAACCTGGTATGCACAGGTCATTATACCCATGGACAGCCCTCTTGCATCTGGAGAAAGGTCGGCCACCAGAGCCAGACTACTTGGTGAAACTAAAGCCAAACCAAATCCAAAGAAAATGACAACGGCAATTATTTGAGATAAGCCATGGAAATGAGCAATAGTGGCCACTCCTATAGCGCCAACCGACAGACCACATATAATCACAGGCTTCCTGCCGAGTTTGTCCGATAATCTTCCAGCTAGCCCCCTGAATAATGCTGAGCTGGCGAAAAGTGTCGTGACAATCAGCCCGGCACCTGCTTCAGTTATACTATAATTTTTACCATATAGTGGGATATAAGCGATAATGGTGTTCATTCCAAAAGCAATAAACATATACGCTATTATGCCGGCAATGGCAGGTCTTTGCCTCAGCCATCCTAAAGAACTGTATATAGTTGATACGCGAGCCCGACTTTGTGAAATAGAGCCAATCCTGAAGAGGAAAAATAACAGCCCCAGCGCTGCAATAGCACTGGACCCGTAGAAAGCAATTGTAAAACCAAGTTGATTCAATACAAAACCGCCGACTACCGGGCCAGCCATAAAACCGAGCGATAATGACATTGTAAACCAACCCATAGACTCGCCTCGTCGTGCTGCTGAGGCCAGGTCAGCGGCCAGGGCAAACGTAACCGGGATAAAAGCAGCCTGGGCTAATCCATGAAATATTCTTATCACTATAACCTGGTGGGGACTTGTAGCCAGAGGATAAAGTAGTGGCAGTATGGAGGACATGAATAAACCAGCAATTAAGAATTTGTGCCGTCCAAATCTGTCTGAAAGCATACTGAGGGGAATCATAACCAGAGCAGTCACATATGAAGAGGTAGAAACGATCAGCCCTACCTGCGAAACAGGGGCACCCAGTTCAGCAGCATATAGAGGTATTACCGGATATAAAAAGCTTGCGCTAAAACACTGGACAAAAGCTACTATGTATAATGTGAAAAGGGATGATGTATTTTTCAACCTTGACTCAATTTCATATAAACTGTATCACAAAGGTCTAACGTGATAAAGTCTCATTCTCCGTAGCCGGGCACTCAAATTTATCTCATGGTATCGTCAATGACCCCGCTCTTAGAACTAGACCACATACAGTTCGGGGTATAACATTCTCCTCAACCTCTTTTTTGCCCGAAATGGTTAAAAAGATACCTGCCTGGATTTTTATCACAGGGAAAAGACCAAACGGAGAAAATAGTTGATTGGAAGTTATTTGTTTCCATAGATACCTCTTGATTTAGCAGATGAGAAGGCCCACATTTATTTTTTCATTTTCTTGTTTGCTTTTTATCCATCAGACTATCGGCAATATGAGAAAGTTTAGATCCGGTCAACAGTAAAACAGATAGTATTCCAACAGCTACAAAAAAGGCAATAACAAGACGTATCCATAGTGGTAGTCCCAATAACCATGGTACCCAGGGAGGCACAGTCACCCCTATAATGAATACAATAATGAATCCCAATATGCCAACTGTAATAAGAAATTTCCCCAGTATGGTAAAAATACAACTGATAATGAATCTCATCACATTATGCAGGTTGAAATATATGAAGATAGCAGCATTGTATTGAACACGATTATACAAACAGTTGACACCTCCAATCAACTTGATTTAATATAAACAGGTCCAAGGGCAAAAGTATGATCTCGAAAAATGAGTCACGTTTGACTTCTTCCAGCATAAGTTTAGGAGACGCCGCAACACAATTCCTCGTAAATTCACCTCCGGATAATAGACTGAAAGCCCAACAAGAAATAAACAAATTTGTACGCTGGTACGGAGAGGAACGAGCTTTCAATGGACTAACAATACCTGAAATTGCTTATTATGCTGAGAAGATAACCTCTTCAACAACTGAGCTCGCAGAAAAGTTAGAACCCGTAAAGGCTTTCCTTGCCTATGCATATAAGCAGGGCTGGACCAGAACAAAACTTTCAGTCCACTTGAAGATTAAGAAACCTTCGTCGAAATCATCCCCGCTTCCCAAGAGACAATCTCAGCAAACCATTTCACTGACTTCTCAGGGATATGCTGATCTGGAGGCTGAACTTACCGCCCTCAAGGAAGAACGGCCTCGAATTGCTGAGGAGATCCGGACTGCTGCATCCGATAAAGATTTCCGTGAAAATGCGCCTCTTGATGCTGCCCGGGAATACCAGGGCAAGCTTGAGGCGAGGATTAGAGAGCTGGAATCAACCCTCAAAAGGGCAACTATAATGGATGAAAAGCAGGTTACCAGTCATAAAGTAGGCATTGGTGACACTGTAGTACTCCAGGATCTGATTTCAGGTGAACAAATTGACTACACACTGGTTGACGCTAGAGAAGCCAATCCGACTAAAAGCAAAATTTCCATCGCTTCGCCTATAGGCCAGGCATTATTAGGTCATGAAAAAGGCGACGAAATCGAGGTTAAGGCTCCTGCCGGAATTATGCCGTACAGGATCGAAGATATTAAGCAACAATAATCCACATGTGGTCTATTGTGAGATTTCCTGATACTGAAAAACTAAGATTCGTTCCCCAGAACTGTTAATCACAATAAAAACATTATTATCAAACCCTTTGGCTATACACATCTTCACTTAATCCTGTTTGACAACTCTTAGAAATGTCCCGTAATGAGTTGCGAGTTACCAGTGCGTAAAATCATTTCAAACTTACCATACAGAGCAAGACCTAGACTTTCCCAGACGAAAACGGGCTACCACTGATATAAACCGGGTAAGCCTCCAAGTTTTAAAACTCAATGTCAATTGCCTTACCGTTTAACATATGTTATACTGATGAGCAATTTCGAACAGGTACTAGGGTTGAAATCAGGAGGTTAACATTTGGCAGAGCCCATATCAGTAAAACAGCTTTTAGAAGCTGGAGCTCACTTTGGACATCAAACTGGTCACTGGCACCCGCGCATGAAAAGCTACATCTACACTCAGCGTAATGGTATTCATATCATCGACCTGGAACAGACAGCCAATCTGCTAGAAAAAGCGTGTAGTTTCGTTAGAGATATCGTAAGTGAAGGAAAGACTATTCTCTTTGTTGGTACTAAAAGGCAAGCCCAAGAGGCGATAGAAGAAGAAGCACAAAGATGTGGAATGTATTATGTAAATCAGAGATGGCTGGGAGGAATGCTCACTAACTTCACAACCATCCAGGCCAGAATAGATTATTTAGTTCGCCTCGAAGATCGAAGGGATAGAGGAGAACTAGATTATTTACCGAAAAAAGAAAAGATGAAGCTTGAAAAAGAAACCTCCCGCCTCAATAAATTAATGGGCGGCTTTAAGGAAATGATTAATCTTCCCGGAGCTTTGTTTATTGTCGATCCAACTAAAGAGAAGATAGCTCTATCCGAAGCAAAAAAGGTCGGTGTTCCAATCGTATCTATGGTAGACACCGACTGTAATCCTGCTGGTATCGATTACCCTATTCCATCTAATGATGACGCTATCAAGGCGATTAAATTAATTTGTAGTATGATCGCTGACGCCGTTTTAGAAGGCAAAATGATGAAAGAGACCGGGGAAATCGAAACCAGTAAGCCTCTCACTACCGACATAGAACCTACTGAACTGCTAGAATCCTACGTTTTCACACCTGAGGAGAACTAACTGCCAACTCATTACTATTACCTTTAAGATTAAGGAGGTAACATTGCACGTTTCAACCGAAGCAATAAAGGAGCTAAGGGGGAAAACCGGCGCTGGTGTTATAGACTGTAAGAATGCTCTACTTGAAACAGAGGGAGACCTGGAAAAAGCAAATGAAATTCTTTGCCAGCGTGGTATAGCCTTAGCCCGTAAAAAAGCTGATCGCACCGCAGATCAGGGAATAATCGAGAGCTATATTCATCCCGGGGGAAAAATCGGAACAATGGTTGAGGTCAATTGTGAGACCGACTTCGTTGCCCGTACTGATGAATTCAAAGAGATGGCTCACAATCTGGCACTACAGATAACAGCCATGTCACCTCAATTCATTTCACCGGAAGAGATACCACCTGATGAAAATGCTGATCCAGAAACAGCCTGCCTACTTCTCCAGCCTTTTATCAAAGACCCAACTAAAACAATTCAGGATATGATTACCGAAACTATAGCTAAGGTTGGTGAAAACATCAAAGTACGTAGATTCACCAGATACGAGCTGGGTTATTAAAAGTGGTACAAAATAAATACAAATATAACCGCGTTCTACTCAAGTTGAGCGGTGAAGCACTTATGGGTGAAAAAGGTTTCGGCATAGACCCATCGGTTCTCACCAAGGTAGCTCAGCAAATAAAGCATATAATTCAACAAAAAGTCCAGATAGCGATCGTCGTCGGGGGTGGTAACTTCTGGCGAGGCACCGGTAAAGAAGCTAAAGGAATGGACCGAGCCACAGCCGATTATGCGGGAATGTTAGCTACAATAATAAATGCCCTGGCACTTCAGGATGCTATGGAAAGTGAGGGAGTAACCACCAGAACTCAATCTGCTATTAATATTCATGCGATCGCTGAACCTTATATACGGCGTCGAGCCATACGCCACCTTGAAAAAGAACGAGCAGTTATTTTTGCCGGAGGCACAGGCAATCCATACATGACTACTGATACTGCCGCAGCACTACGGGCTATCGAGATCGGAGCCGAAGTCCTGCTCGTAGCTAAAAATAAGGTCGACGGTGTGTATAATACTGACCCACTAAACAATCCCCAGGCAAAAAAATTTAAGCGCTTGACCCACCAAAAAGCTCTAAGTTTACAGCTACGAGTAATGGATATCACCGCTTTCTCTCTTTGTCAAGAGAATAGACTACCAATAATAGTTTTCGATCTACAGGAGGAACGAAGCATAGAGCGCGCCATTTACGGAGAACCGATTGGCACTATCATACAGAGCAGGAAGTAACATGATTGAGCAAATACTTTCCGAAACAAATTCCAAAATGCAGAAATCTATAAATGCTTTAAACCAGGAGTTGGCAACTGTACGTACGGGACGCGCCACCCCAGCTTTAGTCGAGCACATTAAAGTTGACTATCACGGGGTCCCTACATCAATTAACCAGATCGCCTCAATATCGGTGCCAGAAGCTAAAATGATCATCATACAGCCCTGGGACCGTTCCTCTATTCGTAACATTGAAAAGGCTATTCTCAAATCAGACCTCGGTCTTAATCCGACCAGCGACAGCAATGTAATACGCATAATTATCCCACCGCTTACAGAAGAGCGACGTAAAGAACTGATCAAAGCAGTCCATAAGAGATTAGAAGAAACGAAAATTAGCTTACGTAATTTAAGACGTGACGGTATCGATAGTTTGAGACAAGCAGAGAAAAACAAGGAAATATCTCAAGACCAACTAGCCCGGGCTACTGAACAGCTCCAGAAATTTATTGATAACTACGTAGAACAGGTCAATAAAATAGGAAAAGACAAAGAAACAGAAATGATGGAGATCTGATAATCCGGATTTTGATGCATAGCCACTTTCAAAAAAGGTGGTAGCAACAAAATAGATATTCGACACCAAACGACAGCAGCGCAAATTTTAATTAATGTCAAGCATATACCAGGCAGTAATGTCTTTTTATAATTTGGAGCCTGAGGAATAAGTATGCTCCGGCAGAGAGTCCTCACTTCTATTGTCAGCTTACCGCTCTTTATTGCCGCAATATGGTTTGGTAATCCCTGGTTTACGTTCTGGATGACTGCGGTAGCCATTCTATGCGGCATCGAGTTCTATCGAATGGCCAGCCATCATAAGATACAGCCAATTACCTATCTAGGTATACTTGTTATAGTACTGCTTGTCGTTAGCCCCCACTACCCCGATACAACAATAAAACCATTCCTTATCACCCTGGCAATAATTGTCTCACTTATCTGGCTGCTATTTCGTTCTCCGAAGGAACAAGCCTTTGACAACTGGGCATGGACTATGGCTGGAATTCTATATATCGGCTGGACAATCAGCTACTGGATCGACTTAAGAAGCCTGGAAGCCGGAGGTAAATGGGTATTCTGGATTTTATTCACTACTATAGCCAACGACACCAGCGCTTACTTTATCGGCAGAGCATGGGGCAAATACTCATTAGCTACAGCCATAAGTCCAAATAAAACGTGGGAAGGCGCTATCGGCGGACTACTAGCCGGTGTCTTGATTTCTTTAATTTTCAGCTTACTCTTTTCCCTGCCAGTCAATTACTGGCAGGCAGCGCTTTTAGGCTGTATTATCAGCATATTAGCTCAGCTCGGAGACCTGGTAGAATCGCTTCTCAAACGTAATGCAGGGGTCAAAGACTCGGGTAAGTTATTTCCCGGTCATGGCGGTATCCTCGATCGCATGGACAGCTTCATATTTACTGGTGTAGCAGTATACTATTATATAACAATCGCGCTTCCATGACGGCAGACCCGTAACCCTTATTAAAGACAACTTACCAGTACATCAAAGCATGACAATACAATCTCATTCCGCAGGCAGAGCCAATACTACAAGTGACAATTAGACTGAATAAGTATCTAATTCAGCCTCATAAACCTGAATGGACCAGCAGAAAAACATCCGCTATTGTAAAATTTCAAAAGTTATATTGGTAATATATAGTACAATATATGTAGACTGATACCGTTGCAAACTCCATTTATCAGCCTGCTCTAAAGGTTATTACCTTCCCGAATGGAGTGTTCGCAACATTTGTTGTATGATAATAAACGACATCTAGCATGAGTAACATTATCAAAAACCTGGCCGTTTTGGGTTCAACAGGTTCGATAGGACAACAAACTCTGGATATAGTAAGAAACTTCCCGGACAAATTCAGAGTTGTGGGATTGGCCGGTGGTGAAAACAGTGATCTACTCGCCAAACAAGTCCAGGAACTGAATCCTCCCTTTGTGTATTCAAAGCGTCCTATAAATCTACCCCAAGGCATAAAATCACTTTCTATGGAGGATATGGCCAGCCATCCAGATGTCGACCTTGTTGTTATGGCTACCGCAGGCAAAACAGGACTTACCCCTACCCTGGCAGCTATCAAAGCTGGCAAGAAAATTGCCCTGGCAAATAAAGAAGTGCTGGTTATGGCTGGCGGAATACTCATTACAGAAACCAAACGCTACCAATCGCAGATACTACCCATCGACAGCGAACACAGCGCCATATGGCAGTGTCTTCATGGGGAAAAGGCCGTAGTGGCCAGGCTTTTCCTGACAGCCTCAGGAGGCCCTTTCTTTGGCTATCCTCAATCACAATTAGACAAGGTAACAGTCAAGGAGGCATTACAACATCCCACCTGGAAAATGGGACGAAAGGTCACAATTGATTCTGCTACTCTAATGAATAAGGGACTGGAAGCAATTGAAGCACACTGGCTTTTCGCTATTCCATTTGACAAAATAGAAATTATAATCCATCCTAAAAGCATTGTTCATTCACTGGTAGAATTTGAAGATGGCTCAATAAAAGCGCAGCTCGGTTTCCCTGATATGCACTTACCTATTCAGTACACCCTGTCCTATCCTGAACGACTCCCCAACACCAGTACACCACGTCTTGATTTGGTTCAAATCAGTCCGCTAAACTTTGAGGCAGTAAACTATGAAAGTTACCCCTGTTTAGCCCTTGCATTAGAGGCTGGCAAGAAAGGAGGCACGTACCCCGCTGTACTGTGTGCCGCTGATGAAATAGGGGTTGAACTCTTCCTGAATGGACATATCGCTTTTACCGACATAGCTAAAATAATATCCAACACTATTAACGTACACCATAGTATATCCAGCCCAACACTGGACGATATCCTGGCTGCGGATGCGTGGGCACGGGAAACAGCAATTCAAGTGGCAAATAAGAGGAGCCTATGTTACTAACGATAGTAGCCTTTATTATTGTACTGTCCGTACTTGTCCTTGTCCATGAGTTCGGCCATTTCTTTACTGCAAAATGGGCAGGAGTTAAAGTAGAGGAGTTTGGCTTCGGCTACCCTCCCAAGCTGCTAAGCTTCCAACGAGGTGAAACCGTATATTCATTGAATGCTATACCATTTGGTGGCTTCTGTAAGATGCTTGGTGAAGAAGACCCCACATACCCAAGGAGTCTTGCCAGTAAAAGCCATGCTATCAGAGCTTTGATTCTTGGCGCTGGTTCATTAATGAACATCTTGCTGCCGATAGTATTATTTTCAATCGCCTTTATGATTCCGCACGATATCGTACTAGAGAAAGTGCAAATAAAAGAAGTAGCGCAAGATTCACCTGCTCAAATCGCTGGGATAGAGGCGGGAGATATCATCCTAGAAATAGATAACCGTCCGATTAAAAACCGCAGCGATGTCTTTATACTCGTTCAGCGCAATCTTGGCTCACAAATACATATCTTACTTCAAAAGGCTGATCTCAGCCGGAAAGAGGTAACTTTGACGCCGAGATGGAAACCCCCACCGGGAGAGGCAGCAATTGGTATCGTCTTCTTCGGAGTAGATGCAACGATAGTCCGTGAGTCCCAACCTTTCTGGAAGGCAATTCCCTTAAGCGTTGTTCATTGCTGGGAGATCCTCGTCCTGTATAAAAATGAAATAATAGGCTGGTTCACCAAGAGTAGAGCACCTCAGCTTACCGGTCCTGTAGGTATAGCCCAGCTAACAGGTGAAGCAGCTAAGGCTGGACTGAGCCCGTTGCTTGAAATCGCGGCCATTATTAGTATAGCCATAGGTATATTTAATCTATTCCCGTTCCCGGGACTGGACGGAGGCAGGATTACTTTTGTGGTTCTGGAATGGATCAGGCGCGGTAAAAGGATATCGCCTAAAAAAGAAGGACTTGTTCACCTTGTCGGTTTCATGATATTAATAACGCTTGTTCTTGCCGTCACCTACAATGATATACTACGCATTATTCAAGGGGAGAACCTGCTGCCTTGATAATGCGCCGTTCATCAAAATCTATCAGGATTGGGACAGTAATAGTAGGCGGTAATGCTCCTGTTATAGTCCAGTCCATGACCAAAACAGACACCAGGAATATACCGGCTACTATAACACAAGTAAAAGAACTGGCAGAGCATGGTTGCGAGATTGTTAGAGTAGCTGTGCCAGACAGCGAAGCCGCACAGGCTATTTCAACTATTAAGCAAAAGAGCCCGATCCCCGTCATTGCCGATATCCATTTTGATTATCGGCTGGCTCTGGCTTCACTGGATGCCAACGTCGATGGACTGCGCTTAAATCCGGGGAATATTCGTGACCGCGATCAAATCACCAAAGTAGTTCATGCTGCGAGAGAGAGGGCTGTTCCCATACGCATCGGTATCAACGCTGGCAGCCTGCCACCCGCTTCGAAGCAATATTCATCTGTGGCCGAGCACATGGTCGACGTAGCACAACAGCAGATAGACTTATTGGAGAGTCTGAACTTTGATTTAATTAAAGTATCACTTAAAGCTTTTAACGTGCCTACTACAATCGAGGCCTACAGAATAATTGCCTCTAAAATCCCCTACCCGCTTCATCTGGGCATAACCGAAGCAGGTCTACCCAAAACGGGTGCTATCCGCAGCGCAGTCGGTATAGGCATCCTTCTCTACGAAGGGATAGGTGATACTATCCGTGTTTCTCTCAGCACACACCCCAACGAAGAAGTGTATACCGCTTATGAAATCTTAAAGAGCTTAGAACTCCGTCAGTATGGTCCCACTTTAATAAGCTGTCCCTCCTGCGGCCGATGTGAAGTAGATATAATTGGCATCGCCGAGTCTGTTGACGAAAAACTCCGGAAAATAAAACAACCGATAAAAGTTGCAGTAATGGGCTGTGTAGTCAACGGCCCGGGTGAGGCAAAGGACGCTGATGTTGGTATAGCATGCGGCAAAGGTAAAGGTGCAATTTTTAGAAAAGGCAAGGTAATACGGACAGTCAGTGAAAAGGAGTTTTTGGAATCATTAATGAGTGAGATAGATAAACTTTTATCACTGGACTAAGTTACTTTCATATGTTTTAATATTGCACAAAGTTCCACATTAAGTATGATTAGTGAATTCAAAATGGAGGACAACGTGGACTACCCCATAAACGTCGACATCAGCTACCAGGAAAGGCTATCGCGGCTGTCTACTCTTTTTAGAATTGTTCTCGTTTTGCCTCAACGTATTGCTCTATACGGTATAGGTATAGCCGCCAGCATCGTTATTCTTATTGCCTGGTTTGCTATTCTATTCACCGGTAGATATCCCAAATGGGCTTTCAATTTTGTCTCCGGTTATGTTCGCTGGCACGCCAGGGTAAGCAGCTATTACTGCCTTTTAACTGACAAATATCCACCTTTCCGATTAACGTAACTACTATGCAAATACAGTTTCACAACAAAAGAAGTCTTGTAGCAAACAGCACAGCACAAATTTGCAGGTAAGTATATGTATCTATCTAAACTCTTCGGTAAAACGTTAAAGGAGATACCAGCGGAAGCTGACAATCTTAGTCACCAGCTACTGGTCAGGGCGGGAATGATTCAGCAGGTAGCGGCGGGTATCTACGCCTACCTGCCTCTAGGATGGCGGGTATTAAGGAAAATCGAGAATATTATCCAGGAGGAAATGAATAAAGCCGGCGGGCAAGAATTGATGATGCCGACCCTCCAACCTATTGAACTCTGGGAACAATCAGGAAGACTTCCATCTTTTGGTAAGACCATGTTTACCATAACTGACCGCAAGGAGCATAAATTAGCGCTAGGTCCTACTCATGAAGAGATAATCACCGAACTTGCTCACCGCTATGTACAAAGCTACCGTGACCTTCCGCTTTTGCCCTACCAGATACAAAACAAGTTCCGTGATGAGCCTCGACCCCGAGGTGGTTTACTCCGTGTACGCGAATTCATTATGAAAGACCTCTACAGTTTTGACGTTGATGAAACAGACCTTGATAAAAGCTATCAGACAATGATCCAGGCATACAAAAATGTTTATACACGGTGTGGTTTGCCGGCAATAATGGTAGAAGCTGACAGTGGAGCAATCGGTGGTAAAGCATCCCATGAGTTTATGCTCATTGCCGAGACCGGTGAAGATGAAATAATTTATTGTTCAAACTGCGATTACGCTGCAAATATGGAAAAGGCCCAGAGCGTTAAGCAACAAGTGGAGATTAGAGCACCATTACCGCTGGAAGAAATTTCAACCCCAAACATCAAAACGATTGAAGACGTAGCTGATTTTGTTGGTGTGCCCAAAAGCCATACTTTGAAAGCTGTCTTTTATTCCGCCGATGATGAGATCATTTTTGTTATCATCAGGGGGGACCTTGAGGTAAATGAGACCAAGCTTAAGAACTTGTTGAAATGCACTGACTTGCGTCTGGCAATAGAATCCGAACTGAAAATAGCAGGGCTTGTAGCAGGCTCAGCTTCACCAATAGGTATAAAAGGAATCAAAATTGTAGCCGATGACTCTATTACCTTGGGTTCTAATTTTATTGCCGGTGCCAATAAACCAGATACTCATATTAAAAACGTTAACTATCCCCGTGATTTCGAGGTTGACGTTATCACCGATATAGCCACGGTTAGCCCGGGTGACAGTTGCCCCAAATGCGGTGGTAGACTTCTCTCTACGCACGGTATCGAGGTCGGCCATATTTTCAAACTTGGCACCTTCCTCAGCGAGAGTATAGGTGCCTATTTCCTCGATCGAAATGGCACATCACAACCCATCTATATGGGATGCTACGGTATAGGGCTTGGAAGACTGATGGCTGCAGCAGTGGAACAAAACCACGATGATAAAGGTATAATCTGGCCACTTCCTATCGCCCCATTTCAGATACACATCTGTTCTTTGCGGCCAGAGGACCCCCAGATAGCCAACGCTGCAGAAACACTCTATACAGACTTAACCAGTGATGGTTTTGAAGTGCTTTTCGACGACCGCGACGAATCCGCAGGAACTAAGTTCAATGACGCCGATTTAATTGGAGTACCTCTTCGCCTAACTTTGAGTCCACGCACTCTGAAAAATCAGACTGTAGAAATGAAATGGCGTAACGAAAAAGATGTCCAATTATTACCTTTAGACGGTATAACTACCAAACTAAGGGAATTACTTAAAGAAACAAGGTCAAGCTAACGTTGGTCTGGAGTTGCACGCCTCTGTAGCCAGGCAGCCACAAATATCATAACTGCGCCCAAAATAATACTGACCAATATTTTGACCATCTCCGGCAAGTCCATACTAAGGAAAAAAGCAAAGGTAAAAAGACCTGACAGGCACGACAGACCATACATCACCATAAAAGCCTTAATCGGCTTCTTTGTAGCTGCTCGCCATATCAACCAGACAATAAATACGAAAGAACCGATAACTCCCGCTGCAATCATCTCTGTCACCAATTCCTTGCATCAAAGTATTTACCGAAGAAGGCAAACATAGCTACAGCCAGAATGAGGCAGGCCAGTTTCCCTGGTTCCGATAGATACTTCACATATTCTGCCGCCAGATATCCAACGCCTGAAACACATAGCAATATACCAAAACCATATAAAATAAATGTCTTCATTTCTTAAGACCTCTTCATCTGACTGGAGGCACTGGTGTTTCTATAATTGTTTGTGGACTACGAGGCTCATAATAATCAAGAATAACTTTGCGTTCTATTTCACCATGCTTGATTCGTACCGTGTACTCACCTATCCCAAGACCTGCTTCGTCTATCTCTTCACTGCTCAATGTCCATTCCACAGTCATATCATCAAAACTAGACAATAAAATATTTTTGTTCAATGAGTTAAGTAGTTTTTCTCCGCTTTTCCAAACCGAGACATCTACATTAGTTGCATAAGGAGAAAAATTCCTGTTATCGATACTATATCTGAAAGAGACTGAATCACCCCACAACGCCGGCATATTATAACCACCCCTGTCAATCCACCTCTCCTGCCAGAAATCCGGCTCTATTTTCTGTTCCCGTTCTTGAACACTTATATACAGCGTATCATAGATGCCCAGGTATCCATCAACAACAAATATGGCTAATATACCAGCAAAACAGACCAGTGCCAGTATTAAATAAAGATTTCTACTTTGATCAGATTTCATGCTGTATTCATTTTAACAAAATTCTTTAGCTCATTATAAGTCATATGACTATGGTTATACGTTCACCGCGTTCATAAGTTTGTATTTATAGACCGCGGATAACGCTTTTATAGCTCCAGGCGCAGATAGATATACAGGTATATGGTTTAATTCCAACCTTTCAACCAGTGAATCAATGCTGTCACTTGCCATTGAAGCAGTCCAGAGACAAATAGTTTTCCCCTCCTCTTTTGCTAACAGGAAAGACCTGCAAAACTCTTCCTCCACGGAATAAGAAGCTTTTGAAGGTAACTGTATTAATAAGCAATCCACATTTGTATCATTGGCCATATAGTCAAAAAAGACCTGAAAAATTTTCTCGGCGCGATTAAATTGAATACAAACACCGAGGTCAAGAGGATTTACAGGAATCTCCCAGGGAGGGAAAATAGCTTTAATTCCATCTATCGTATGCTGGCTCGGGCTAGCCATTGAAAAACCTTCTTGCTGACATATATCAGCAGCTATTACACCTTCCCCTCCAGAAAAAGAAGCGATAGCACACTTATTGCCACCTGGTAGATTTAAAAATTCAAAAGCTTTTGCAAAATCTAAAAACTCTTCAAAGTTCTGTGCACGAATTACGCCGGTTTGCCTTAATAAACTATCAAAGACAATGTCACTTCCCCTGACTACAGATGCCGTATGTGAAGCAGCCGCTTTCGCCCCAGCCACAGTACGCCCGGACTTAAGTATTATAATCGGCTTCTTCTTCACTGTATCTTTTAAAAGCTGCACAAACTCCCTGCTATCCCCTTTAACGATTTCCATGTGGATACCTATAATTTTTGTATTCTGATCCTGTGCCAGATACTCTAAAGCATCGACCTCGTTAATGTCCATTTTATTACCAAGGTCAATTAGTTTGCTTATACCCAGATGGTAATGGTTCAAAATCCATCTGAGCCTAGGATCATATATGCCAGACTGAAATATAAAAGACACCGGGCCTTGATGCACCTTTTCAATCGGGTGGAAACTAATAACCAGGTTATTAGAACAATTTATGGGACTTAATGTATTTGGCCCAATTGCCCTGATTCCATTCTCTTTTAAAATCCGGGCAATTGTATCTTGCACTTTAGTGCCCTGCCCTCCTATTTCAGAGAACCCACCGGATACCAGTACAACTCCTTTTACCCTTTTAGCAACACAATCTTTTATGATACCCAGTGTTTTAGCGGCTGGAACAGCAGAAACGACTAGGTCTATTTCACCGTCAATATCTTTTAAACAAGTATATGCTGGTATTCCCGAGATCTTACTGGCATTAGGATTAACCGGGTACAGTTTTCCTGAGAAACCTAACCTTATCAGATTATTTAAAAGACAGAAGTTCGCCGTTGATGAGTTATTTGTAGCGCCTACTACAGCAATACTTCTGGGATTAAAGAAGTAATCAAGAAAATGTCGTTTTTCTTCCATAGTGGTAGTAATTGAATTTCAGGTTTATTATACTCGTGGAACAAGTCAGGCCCGCAAGGTAGCTCCCAGTTCCTTTGCCAACCTGTCAAGAATATGTCGCTGGACTTCATCAACCTCTTCATCTACCAACGTGTGACTTTCCGACTGGTAGGTTATTCTGAAAGCAAGAGACTTTTTACCTGCTGGAACTTGCTTGCCAAAGTATAAATCAAAGAGACCTACGTGGGTAATCAAAGGAGAATCCCGAATAATAGCATAAACCTGCTGGTAAGTAATCTGCTTGTCGACCAGCAGTGCTAAATCCCTCACTATGCTCGGATAACGGGAAATCGTTTTATATTTATAATCACCACTGACCAGAGACATCAGTTTCTCTATGTCAAATTCGATCAGGTAAGTGGCCTCTGTAAGCTCAAAAGCATTTAGTACTTTAGGATGAAGTTCCCCGACAACACCTACCACCTCATTACCAATGGTCATAGAAGCAGTCCTCCCGGGATACAGGCTTTCATCATCAGCGGGTAAAAAGCTGGCCACCAGTCCTATTCTAGATAAGAGCGTTTCTGCAACGCCTTTAGCAATGAAAAAGTCGATAGGTTCTTCCTCTCTGCGCCAGAATAGCTCACGTTGCAGGCCACCGATCATAGCACACAGCACTTCCTTCTCATATGGCAGATCTCTCTTTCGAGGTATAAATACCCTTCCTAACTCAAAAACTCGAACGCCTTTTTGCTGGTACCTTTGATTGCGAGCTATAACTGACAGCAGACCAGCTCGTAAGGTAGTGCGTAGATATTCCTGCTCCCTGCTCATGGGATTCGCCACTTTAGCCGGCTGCGGACCAATCAGCCGAAGCTCAGGAGAGAGCATCCTCATTATTTCCATGCTGGTTAAAGAATAGGTGATTACCTCCTGGAAACCACAACCAACCAATATATCTCTCACCTTCTGTTTAAAAGGTAGAATCGGTATCGATTCACGAATGGGCAACTGAGCGCTCAACGTAGTCGTTGGAATGTTATCATATCCGTAAATACGCGCTACTTCCTCTATCAGGTCAGCATCACAACTGATATCGGTACGCCACCAGGGAATATCAACCATAATTTTCATTGGTGATTCCGATGGCCTACAAACGAAACCAAAACATTCTAAAGCTTTTATTATGTCATCAATGCCCATCTCTATACCAACTAAGCGTTTAACCTCACTACTGGACAATACTATAGGTTCTTCCTCCCGCTTTCCCGGGTAAATGTCAATGATACCCTTCGCCGCCTTAGCACCAGTTAATTCCAGCATCATCTGAGTAGCCCGCTTCAATGCCACCATCGGCAAATCTCTACTAAGTCCCTTCTCAAAACGCAGCGAAGCTTCGCTACTTAGCTTAAGAGATATACTACCTTCATGGATTACCGCCTGGTTGAAGTTCGCCGATTCTAACAGGACAGTAGTTGTGTCGGATGTAATCTCCGTAGCCGCTCCACCCATAATGCCAGCAACAGCAATCGCCCTTGCTTTATCTGCAATGACCAGTATATCTCGATGTAAAGTCCGTTCGACTCCATCCAGAGTAGTAACTATTTCACCATCCCCACCTCGACGAACAATAATTTGCCTGTTATCAACTTCGTTACAATCGAACGCATGTAGCGGTTGTCCGTACTCCAGCATAACGTAGTTGGTAACATCAACGATATTACTGATAGGCCTCATACCAGAAGCCAGTAACCGCTGTTGCAGCCACTGAGGTGATGGACCAATCTGTATTCCTGTAAGCACGCTAGCGCAATATCTCGGACACAAATCTGGTTCGGCAATTTCAACAGATGCAAACGAGTCCACTGCATTTTCTCGCTCATCGTATTGAATACCAGGTATATGCAGCCTACCACCGGTAAGAGCCGCTATCTCCCTGGCTATGCCAATCACAGACAAACAATCAGGACGATTAGGCGTAATATCCAGGTCCAGTATAGTATCACCAAGATATTCCGGTAACGGTGTACCTACCGGCGCTTCAGGGGAAAGAACCATAATCCCCTCATGGTTATCGGAAATCCCTAGCTCTTTCTCAGAACAAATCATACCATCAGAGACTACGCCACGAATCTTGGCCGACTTTAACTGGATCACCTCTCCTGAATGTCCATCTCTAAGTTTCGCACCGACACCGGCAAAAACTACCTTATCACCGACATGCAAATTAGGTGCGCCACAAACAACGGTTAACTGCCGGTCTCTTAAGTCAACAGTAGCCAATCTTAAACGGTCAGCATTCGGATGAGTATCAATACTGACAATTTGGCCGACTACTACGTTATTCCAGTCCCCACCTGTAACCTGTATCTCCCCTACTTCCAATCCGGCCATAGTTAACCTTTCGGCTAATTCTTCAACAGATGTGGTAATATCTACATAGTCACGAAGCCAGTTAAGTGAAACTTTCATCGTTTATCCCTTTTGAGGAATATTTGTTACCAGATATTCAGTTCTCGAATGGAGGCGAATTCTAGAATTGCCCCAGGAATCTAAGGTCATTGCTGTAAAAGAGACGAATATCGTCTATACCGTATCGAAGTATTGGGATTCTTTCCACGCCAATGCCAAAGGCAAATCCTGAATAGACTTCAGGATCAATATCAACACGCCTTAGAACGTCAGGATGTACCATCCCTGCACCCATGATTTCAATCCAGCCACTGTTCCCACAGAGACGGCAACCAGTCCCCCGGCACACAAAACAGTCTATAGCTACATCAACACCAGGTTCCACGAAAGGAAAATAATCACATCGAAAACGGAACTTTCTATCCTTACCAAAGAGACAACGCGCAAATTCAACCAGAGTCCCTTTTAAATCAGCCATAGTGATATTGGTATCTACTGCCAGCCCCTCCACCTGGTAAAACATCCATTCATGTGTAGCATCAGTTGCCTCATATCTGTATACGCGCCCGGGAGCTATTATTCTTATTGGTGGACGTGATCTCTCCATAACTCGTATCTGGACTGGAGAGGTATGAGTCCGTAAAAGCATGGCGCCACCATGTGTATCGGCTTCACCCTCCATCCATAAAGTAGCAAAACTATCCCGAGCCGGATGTCCTGCCGGCATATTAAGCGCTTCGAAATTGTAATATTCCCATTCCACCTCAGGTCCTTCAACAGCCTGAAAACCCATACCATTAAAAATATCACAAATCTCGTCTAGAATCTGACTTGTTGGATGAAGACGTCCGAGCTGGACCTGCTTTCCGGGTAAACTTACATCAAGGCTTTCGCGTAGCGAAGTAACGGTTAAGCCTTGCTCCAAATCTTTTTTCTTATTGACCGCCCTAGTTTCAAAAGCTTTTTTAATCTCATTAGCCCTGGCCCCTACTACCCGTCTCTCCTCACCGGGCACATTTGCTAATGAACGCAGGACCTGTACCAGGTTGCTTTTCCTGCCCAAATAATGAACTCGCCATTCATCAAGTTCTTTGAGATTGGTAACTTCATCTAACTCAGCAAAAGCTTTAGACGCAAGTTCTTCAATTTGATTTAGCATCATTTCCAGATACGGGCAGGGCTAGCTGTTATGTACATCTGAAGCTAAGGTCACTAACTTGGAAAATCTGGTTGGATCATTTACTGCCATTTCCGCCAACATCTTGCGATTTATCTCCACATTAGCCTTTCTTAAGCCGTCGATGAACTGGCTATAAGATAGCCCACCATCTCTGGCAGCAGCATTAATCCGTATAATCCACAGCCTTCGCATATCACCCTTACGCTCACGCCGATGGCAATAAGCATAATCTAAAGCATGAAGCATAGATTCATGGGCCCGTCTATAGAGCGAATGCCGGGTAGCCCTATGCCCTCTAGTAAGCTTTAGAACTTTTTTATGTCGTCGATGAGTGGTTACTCCACCTTTAACTCTTGGCAATCACTTCCTCCTGATTTATTTCAAACCGTATGGTAAAAGCCGTTTTATCCTGGCCTTATCTGCGGGCTGGACAGGAATCGTCTCATCATAAAGACGTTTCGTTCTGGCTGGTTTCTTACGTCTTAAATGACTCTTGCCACCCTTCACTCGCATAATCCTGCCACTGCCGGTTATGTGGAAGCGGCTTTTCGCTCCTTTATGAGTCCTTAGTTTCGGCACCTGAACCTGCCTCCTTCGCTTTAATTCCTTTTGCTTGTCTAGCAGATACAGGAGAAAGCACCAGGTTCATAATACGTCCCTCCAGAGACGGTGAACCATCTATTCCAGCTATATCCTTCAAATCATCTGCTACCTTTTGTAATGCTTTCAAACCCAGTTCGGGATGGGTAATCTCCCGACCGCGGAAAACTACAAAAACTCTGACTTTGTCACCCTCTTCTAAAAGCCTTCTGGCTACTTTAATTTTCGTTTCCAGATCATGTTCATGCACTCTCGATTTAATACGAATTTCTTTTAATGCGCTCGCTCTCTGTATCTGGCGTGCCTTGCGTTGTTTCTTGGTCTGTTCATATCTATATCTGCCGTAGTCAAGAAGCCGGCACACAGGTGGTTCCGACATAGCCGCTACTTCCACTAAATCAAGGTTACGTTCATTGGCAATCTGCAATGCTTTTGCAATCGGCATTATCCCCAATTGCTCCCCGGCTTCCCCTATAACCCTCACATCCTTGGCTCGAATCCGTCTGTTAACTCGCGGCTCTTTCGCCGCTTCAGTCCTCAACCTCTTTACCATAGTTTATTCATCGGGCAAAAATATAACACATTCACAGCAGGAAATCAAAGCTTATATGAGTCCCTGGCTTTAATAATTGCTTTTATACCGTCAATAAACTTAGATATGGACTGTGAACCAAGATCTTCTCCGGTTCTTAACCGAACAGATACAGCAGAATCAGCGAGTTCCTTATCACCAACAATAAGCATATAGGGGATTTTACTCAGTTGAGCCTCTCTTATTTTCAGGTTCATCCTTTCCGACCGGTAGTCAACCTGAATACGGATACCTTCTCCCATAAATATATCAGCCAACTGGCGAGCATAGTCAAGATGTCTGTCAGCTATAGGAATTATTACAACCTGGACTGGAGAAAGCCATACCGGAAAAGCTCCACCATATTGCTCAATAAGGCAAGCCATAAACCGTTCCATACTCCCCAGTACAGTACGATGCACCATTACTACCTGATGTTCTGATCCATCTTCACCTATATAATTAACATCAAAACGTTGAGGCAAATTGAAATCAACCTGAATAGTCGGCCCCTGCCATAATCGTCCCAGTGCATCCTTCAGCTTAATGTCAATTTTAGGCCCGTAGAAAACACCCTCACCCGGGTCTATAGTATAATCAAGTTTAAGGTCCCGCAGCACGTTCCTCAATGATTCCGTAGCTCCTTCCCATATTTTCATTGTCCCGGCATACTTCTCTGGGCGAGTGGATAGAAGCAACTCATAATCACTGAAACCAAATGTACTCATCATAAAGCTGGCCAACTCCACTACCCCCGCAACCTCAGCTTCAAGCTGGTCAGGCCGGCAAAAAATATGGGCATCATCTTGAGTAAAGCCGCGCACCCGTGCCAGACCATGCAATACACCCGACCGCTCATAGCGATATACTGTACCGAGCTCAGCATAACGTAGCGGGAGAGCCCGATAGCTACGTAATTGTGTTTTATAAATCAAGATGTGTCCCAGGCAATTCATTGGCTTGATAATATATTCCTGTCCCTCTATGTCCATAGGGGAATACAGATTATCCCTGTAAAAATCCCAATGCCCGCTGGTCTTCCATAAATTTAACTTTGCAATGTGCGGAGTATAAAGGATTTCATAGCCCCTCTTGAAATGCTCGTCCTTCCAAAAATCTTCGATAATCCGACGCACCTGAGCACCCTTGGGATGCCAGTGTACCAATCCCGGCCCTGCTTCATCATGAAGGCTGAAGAGATCAAGCTCCTTCCCCAGTTTTCTGTGGTCACGCTTGCCCGCTTCGGCCAACAGTGATAAATACTTCTCCAACTCGGCTTCAGTTTCAAAAGCAATGCCATAAATCCTTTGCAGCATGGGACGTCTTTCGTCACCACGCCAGTAAGCTCCGGCAGTGCTGATCAGCTTGAACGTCTTTATTTCACCGGTTGAGCTCACATGAGGACCGCGGCATAAGTCGGTGAAAGAACCCTGCCGGTAGATAGTTACAACATCGTTAGGAAGCTCTTCAATTAATTCCAGCTTATACGGCTGGTCAGAGAACAACTCCCTTGCCTTTACCTTGTCCACCTCCTCGCTAACGAAAGGAGAATCTGCCGCAATTATTTCTTTCATCCTGGCTTCGATTACCGGCAGATCCTCGGGAACGAGAGCCCGGGGCAATTCAAAATCATAATAAAAGCCAGCCTCAATTGGCGGCCCGATGCCAAACCTGGTATCAGGGAAAAGAGACAGGACAGCTTCAGCCATGACATGTGAAACTGAGTGCCGCATAGTTTCTAATTTAGACTCTTTGTCTTCAGGTGCCATCCTTTCATTCCCGCTACCAATTTAATTAAATAAAAACCCCGCGCAGTTATCAGCGAGAGGTTCCTTCACAGTAGTTACATTCACACTATACTACTATTTATAAATTGCCTCTATCCCTATTATACCTATATAAAGTGCCAATTAGCTAGTTCTCCCTTAATTACTCGCCTTTTTCCAATCAGGAGGGTTGATCTTCAGTTTGGTAAATCTGGCAACGAAGTCCCTTTTCAATATCTCAAGCGTATATACTCCCGGTGTTATTACCCGAAGAGTAAAGTCGTGCTGCAAGTCCTTACCATTCCACGTAAGTAAAACATCATAGTCAGGTCCATAAATGGTAAGGTTCCAATCAAACATTATTTTATCATTCCCCACCCATTCAACAGAGCCTTCAATCCTGTCTTCCGCCTCTAACTTACGTTCGAATTTTACCGATGATGCTTTTAATATAGGCCACAGGCTATACGCAAGTTCAGTCTCGTACACTCCCGAACCCAAAGCCGGTGGCCCCGCAAAAAAATACCGATCATTGAAGCAAATGAGATTGCTGCTGTAGTCGCTTGTTAAAGCCCAATCAAGAAATTCAAACGATAGAACAGAAGTGGAAAAATCAATCTGGGGCTCAATCATCCTCCATACGCCTTTGCTGTGGCGCTCAAACAGATAGGCGTGATAAGTATTTGTGCCCGGGGGACAACCGATAGCGACATATATTTCATTTGGCGGTACACCGGAAGCACGCAGCATACTGCAAAGGAGAATCGCTATGTCCTCACAATCGCCTGTGCCACATTCAAGTGTTTCTATCGGTAGTTGCCAGTAGTCGACATAACCATAAACAGATGGATCTCTCTTATATTGAACATTCGAAGCTACCCATTCCCTAAGAGCATCAAAATCACTATAGTAGCGTCTCCACGGTGAAGAAAGAATAGTATTCACTGCTGACTTAACTTCCTCAGCATCGGGGGTCACATATCGCTGTGCTTGTGCTGGATTATTCAATGGCCTACGTGATAATACGGCCGAGCCGATCATTACCAGTTTGCCGTGAGACCATTCGGAAACAACGTCACCACATTTCACCTTGACCCTTACAGTGTACATACCGGACGTAGGCCAAGAATGTGAGGCAAGAGCTGTTGTAGACCAGGTATAGCTTCCATCGCCCCAGTAAAATCCATATGAGTGCTTCCCATCCAGGCTGGAATTAACACCAACAGTATAGGTTAAAACTTCATCGACTTTGCCGGCTGATGGTCCGTCCGGCATACTGACAGTAATTAGTTGAGAAGCTTCCACCTGCTTGGACACATCTGATACAGGTAACAGTTGAGATGGATCGGTAATACCACAACCGGATAGCATTATAGCCAATGCTGCTGTAAGTGCAACACCATGCAGCACAATACTATTCACTACCTCTCCCCCCCATGTCTTTTCCCAATAGCACCATTACACTTATGACTCATTATACATCCATTACGAGTAATGTAAAAATAATAGCAAGTTTTACGCTCCATTAGTCTCAATTAACTATAGACTTTTGGCCTGTTTTTGTCATCATAATAATGATTACACAGGTCCAATTATCTGTTAACTGGCAGGTCGTGTTTGAGATCAAAGACAGCTTTACAGCCGTCTACGGGAATCCAGAAGTATTACCAGGCTAAGTCTTTCAGGCCGCTACTGACAAAGACGAGTGGTATACCCGTATCCTGGCAATAGCCAGCGAACTCCACAAAGACTCGCCAGATTTCATGGTTTCAGGGCATTTATAATAGCCGGATTAAGACCGTGGAACTGAGAAAGCCATCCCAGTCTCTCCTGTTTCAAATCCTGCGACATCTCACGAACTTTATCTCCGGGATAGTAATTAGCCAGGTCAAAGCGGGCCAGGTCTACGCCGGGAATTTCAACCGGCACATCATAGCCCCAGAAGTCATCATTTTTCCATACAATATTATTTCGTGCTACCATCTCAATTATCTTTACCGAGTCACCCACAGTTATTTTTTGTCCCCTAGCTGCTCCGCCTACTTTTCCCGTATTCAGAAGAAAACACTGGATATCGGGATTATTCATCAGGATACTGAGAAAGATATTACCCTCCTCTTCCTCAGGTCCTACTATGAAAGGATTAGTACCAACAACTCTGCGCGGCTTCCCCGCTTCCGACGGATCACCAGCCGATGTCTCTATGGACTCGCCCAGCATGAAAGCCGCTGCTCCCCATTCGGGAGAAAGACGGATTATCGGCGGCTGAATATCATGATGTCTGGTAATAAATATGACGAAGTCAACCTTTTCCAGGTCGATCTCTTTATCAGTAAACGCTATATCACCTCTCTTGACCATAGCTCGTCCATTGGCTGTCAGGGTAGTATCGAAAAAATCTACCCTGCCCGTTTCCGGGTACACACGAACATTTTCCAGTATAGCCCGTGGACTTATCGCTGCCGAATATAGAAGCGGCTGTGCACCGGGCTCCAGCCCTTCAGTCTTCATATAGAAAGACTCCTCAGTGCCAATCGCACTACCATCAGACCTGAGTATCACCACATCATCCTGACGAATTACCACCCTTTCCGGTGGACGTAACCAGTGTGAATGACAGGCAAGCGATGTCTTGCCAGTACCACTGAGACCAAAGAGAAGAAAGCCTTTGTTAACCAACGCGCCGTCACGAGAAACCCGAACGATCTTACTTGCTGCATGGAGTCCAAGATTACCCTCCTTCTTCGCCCAGTACATCACCTGCCGAAGCATTGCTTTCTTATTCTCACCCTTGTAATCGCTGCCCGCAATGAGCGTCATACCCGATTCAGGAAAGACCAGAACTTTTTTCTCCGGCCACTCTGGAACTGTAATCGCTACAAAGTCAGGCTCACCTCCTTCAGGAGGAAATAACGTGTTGCCCCACATGAGGGGCAATCGCGGATATCCAGCGGTAACATATATCCGACAATTTCTTCTAAAGCCCTGCGTCTGGCACATCACCTTGTCGAGCATAATCATCTCTTTATCACGCAGGTACTCTAAGACATCGCTAATAAACTTTATATCTTCCTGATCAGGCTCACCCATCACCACCTCAGTAAACTTGGCTATCCTGTTTCGTACCTTTGTCGTCACTGCAAGATTACCAAACTCTGTTATCATTCCCCCCTCTTCCAGAGCCCATTCCCTGAGTTTTTCTTCAGACGGATTATCGATTATCCTTTTCGGCCGAAAATCAGTTTTAAAGATATCATGCATATTCCCCTCCTGGCATATCGATCATGTTAAACATTATGTCATGTTATACTATAACCGTGCTGTTTGCTGGCTCTTCACTCAAACCGCTGATGAACAACTGTATCCGGTAGTGATGTACACCGGCTTACGACAAGCAGCCAGACTCCCGATGGACAAGTCACTCGGGTACATTACATGTATGTTTGACAAGGCGGCCAGAGCCGATAACTATAAAAAGGCTATACTCATGCGAGTACCAAACCGGCGATTACAGCACTATCGGACCGCCATTACCCCATTCTTACCACTCCTCAATCTGAGGCGTCAATTATGCGGACCTGTTACAATTTTACTATCCAATAGCCAATAACTGTCAAATAGATTTAGAACAGCTATATTTTACTAATTTTTTAAATGAGTGCAATTACCCTGAGACCAGATACCCAGAAAAAATCATTACATGAATCGATATCACAGGTAGAAGGATATATCCGATCATGCATACTGCGGACCTACTCACTTGCTTCGAGCGCATTGTACAGGAAACAAATACCCCATCAGTCTGAGCTACGAAGCAGTGAAGTATTTCTGTTTGATAGTTACGACAGGCTGATCAAGGCTTCTATTGCCTCAGAATATTTGAGTTCAGGGAGCCGAAGCCGTGCCAGACCATCATTAAAATCGAACTTACCGTTCCCAAGGAATGGCCATTGTACTCCTTCAGCAGACACACTTTCCCCAGCCCCTCTATAAAGGAGTACAAGCTCATCAATTTCTTTATAGACGCTTGATATCGTCGGATAATCCATCGCATATCCTGCAGCAGTCGACAACACTGAGATAATCTGCCAGTTTTGTTTACCAGCAGGAGGTACGACGACACGGTTCAGACGCTGAATCCGCCGCTCACAGTTAGTGTACGTACCCTCACTTTCAGCAAAAGTACAACCCGGAAGAATTATATCAGGATAAGGCGGTTCTTCAGGGTACACAGTATCAACAAGTACGGAGAAAATCGGAACTTCAAATATGGCATTCCCTATTTTACCAGTAGCATCACCCCCAACAACGAGTATGCCATGTATCTCGCTTTTCTCCACTCCCTCGATAATACCGATAGCATCTCTGCCTGTTTCAAAGGGTATTGGTCTGCCCCAGACAGTTTCAAATTTCTGTCGTGAAGCACTATCAGTGATTAACTGCTGCCCGGGCAGATAGGCTGGATTCACTCCCATATCGATCAATCCCTGAGCATTGCCTGGAGTACGCAGGACTATTATTCCCAATCCGCCCTGGCTTATATTTCCTGTGATTAATGCCAGGTCACTAATTAAAGTGAGTTCGCGAGCTGTAACCGTTTCAGCATTTACTATTATTAACGGTTTTCGGGCGCGGATATAAAGATGGATCGCCTCAATGATTTTCAATGGTTTTACCCAGGACGCCCTGGAAATCTCCTCCAGAGAATGTTTTTTCATCTTCCTGGTAAAATCTTGAAATCCTGTTGTCCGGGAGTTAATAAAATCGTGGTCAATAAGATCGTAGGATATAATGTAACTCAACATTGTCTCAAGTAAGTCCACGCTTGTCCTGTGGTTGACTTTCAAAGCAATCTTTGCTAGGGAATCGATCCTGGTCGATCGGGGATTCAAGGTAACCAGCTTGCTTCCCCTGCCCACAGCTTCCCTGACCTTTAATGCCATTACAGGGTAGTCTTCTTTGATATCACAACCAAAGACCAGAATAAGATCGCTTTTCAGAATGTCGCTGTAGGAGCAGGTAGATGCATCTCTCCCGAAGCTCTTCATCAGGCTCTCATTCGTTACAGGAGTTGCCAGACTGCTTATATTATTAGTCGCCAGGGCTGCGCGGGCAACTTTCTGGACCAGATAATTCTCCTCGTTGGTCAGTTGGGGTGAAGATAAAACTGCCGGTAAAACAGGCCAAGATTTTATGGGGCCTTCATGAGCAGATCAGGGATGTATTGCAGGAGGTAAGGCGATTCAGCCGTGACCTGAGACCAGCTATTCTTGACGACCTGGGTCTGCTTCCGGCCCTGGAATGGGTTACGGGGGAACTGAAAAATGAATACGGGATAGAAGTCAGTTTGAACGTGGTCGGCGCTGAGAGAAGACTGCCTCAGGAAGCAGAATTACTACTTTTCCGGATCGTACAGGAAGCACAGAGTAACATAATAAAACATGCCCAGGCTTCAGAGGCTGAGGTGAAGATCGAGTTCGCCGAGAAAAAAGTCGTACTTACCATTAGTGATAACGGCATCGGCTTTCGAGTCCCGAAAGACCTTGGAGACCTGCCTCATAAAGGCAAGCTGGGCCTTGCTGGTATACAGGAGCGTGTGGAGCTACTTGGCGGCAGTTTAAAACTGAAGTCCGATTTCGGAAGAGGCTCCACGATTTTAATCGAGGCCCCAATTTAACTACTGATGAAATTTAAGACCGGAGCTTAAAGTATAAACCGCCTGGACCCGGCTACAACCAGATTATCAGGCAATACAAAGTTTCAAAGAATGCCATCACATAGCTACGCTCCAGCGGCACTACTATAACCTGTATAAAACAAGCAGCCCAGTAAAAAAGTATCACTTCCATAACATAGTTACCATAACAACCATCCTGGATGCTGCCATATGGGAACTATGCCATCGAAATAACATCACGTGTATATAGAGCTACATAGCTGCATAGTTATGGGCTAGCTCTCTCTTTAATAAGAAGGGATTACCAAGACTATGAAAGATGACTTTCCTGTTGCTATCCCGACTCCGCCGTGATGCAGGTCCGTACATCATATATACATAAGCGGAGAAGCTTTAGCCCTGAATTGAAACGGCAGGTTTTTGAGGTACTGCTACATGGTCAAAACAGTGATAAGAAGCTGCCTGCCAAAAGAACTAGGTAGAATGTCTTCAAGTGCCGCCATTAGTAGTAAGATTATATTACGAGCTAAAATCATACTAACTCCCGATGTACATCCAGTGAAGTACACGGGATAATATACACAGTAAGATTTAGCTGAGCATACAGCAGGAGGCAATCAAAAAAAGAGAAATGATTAACTTATACTTGGTAATCACATTTATCGGACTGAGTCTACTTGCTTTCACCATTTATATATTCACCTATCCAGCTTTTAAGCACATAGCTTCGTACAGAGGTAATGTCAATAGTAAACATGCAGTTATAGCGCCTCGTAATAGTTTTGGTAAAGTTGCTGGACAATGCGTTGACAGACTGTTTTCTGAAATTAAAGATTTTCTTATCATCGTGAAAGATGATAAAGTGCTCTCGGCAATGTTGTTTGGTATTACTGTGTCCGGACTTATCGTTGCTGGCAGTTTGATTATTATTGCAATAAATTTGTTATATTAATCCTGTACTACCCTGATTTCCTTACTTCTCCGTTTCCCCTGTAGCAGGCTCTTCATCACCGGTTATCCCGGTCAATTCCTCTGGCTCCGTTCCCATCTCTTCACTCGCCTGATCTCGATATGTTGAGAAGTACTCTGCGATATTGACACCGCGAAAGTACACATTGCAGACCAGCCTGCCGTTTTGTACACCATCTGGCGAATCCAATTCGACCTGCTTATTCTGGATAAGCCCGGAGAGCCTCTGCTCGACAGCCATCGCTCCTTTACCGCTCTTGGGAGCAGTGTAACCCTTCGCCTGTACGAGGACTCCTTTTTCATCTCCGAATTCCCACTCAGGAGATATCTCGAAGGTGTTGCCGTCGATTACCGCTTCTACGGTGAATGTCTCCATTAGTCCCTCCTGCCTGTTCTAACATCAACATTGCCCACCGGATCATCGACCTGTCTGCCAGCCCGCTTCTTCCCATGCTTTTTTCATGACCTCGTTCCTCTTCAGGTATTCATCAACTACAGATTTGGGAACGGTATTCAGCGGACAGGAAAAGTTGATGCATCTGGAACAAAAGAAAGTCTTGAGAACAACTAAAAAAGTAATGGCAGCCAACAAAGTTGCGCCCGTTATCGCTGTGAGCCCTACAAATGTACCCAAGCCATATTCAGCATAATGAACAGTCAAAAACCATATCCCGTAGCCGTGTACAGCAAGCGGAAACACAAAGAATATCACTGCAATGACAAGGAAATTCATCATAAACTTTTCCAGTTTGTTCAGAGGCCCAGGACGATAACGCCAGAGTTTGGGACTCCCGTGATTACCCAGGCAATGAAGCACTCTGCTGTCTTCCGCGTAGTACGGACAGTGACTACAAAGAAAGCGTATTTCAAAAACATTAAACATTACAAGAGAGTAAATAACATAAGCAATCGGCAGCCACCACGCTCCCGTTAAAATAGCGGTCATCACCATTCCAAAGACAGCGATTATTATCGGAGGAAAACCTATTGCATAAAAACCGTAAAGGAGCTTCCTGTCCCATTTACATGCAACTTTCCCCTGAATGCCGCATACTTCACAATCAGATTGTTCATCCCAGGTACATACATTATATGGGTTCTTGTTTTCTATGTGCTTGTTTCTCCTTTCCCCGGTCTATTTAGCCTATAATCCCGGCGTTTCCGGGTATTCCCACGTTCCATATTACTTTGGTTGTTTCCGCCAGGATTAAGATGCTTCCTTTTTTCTCATCCTTTCAATCGTCGCCTGTACTTCAGGAGTCTTTGAAGATATATGCGTTTCATCACCTTTTTTAAATCTGAAATCACATTTCCCGCAGCCGTCAGCAAGCGTTCCGGTCCTGGTTAAACCCCATTCCAGTGCATCACCCAGTGCAATGTCTGACATACAAACGTACGGAGCAAACTCTTCCGCTCCCTGGTTTTTGACAAGTTCGTAGTTACCGCATGCCAGATAGTCCACGCCAAAATCGAAGTCTTTTCCATCTCCGATGACCCATCTTATCTCAAAATCACCAAATTTAAATTGTTTCCCTTCCGCTGCCCGTTTCTTAATTCTTCTTCTCATGAAACTCGAATACATGAGACGCGCTAGCAGCCATCGTTTGATTCTGGGAAACTTCTCCATCCTCAATCTCAGCGCCTCGTGACAAATCTCCCAGGCTTCTTCGGCCGTCTTACCCAACTTTTTCATGCCTCTATAGACCGCCAGTTCCTGAGCAGTAATAATGAGAAATATATTAAGTGCAGCCGCCATAGCGCCCCCGATGCGGGGGATCTGTGGTATAAGCTCCTCATATTCCTTTCGAGCTTCCCTGTAAAGCTCATCTGCAAAATCCGGTCCGTAGCGCAAGATAACAAAGTCCATGACAAGGTCCGCAGTCTTGCCGAAGTCTTTTAACAGCTTGATTTTCCGCCGGGCATAGTAACTATCGGTTACCTGTTCCGCCATCTGCATCCTCCTTTTTCACAGTGGAACTACACTTCCTTGACCTGCTCCATCATTGTACTACTTTTTACCCCGGCGTTGACAGTACGGCAGTCGACCGTACCGCCTCCGCTAACACACAACAGGAGTACCGACAGCAAAGGCAGATGAGTATACTGGACGTGACCGTTTTAACGTGGAAGCCAGCTGATTTCGTACTCCGGGAAATACATATCAATAGTATCAACTTCCGCAGCAAATTCTCGCATATACTGCTGCAACTGCTCATTGCTGGACACTCCGTAATCGGCAGGGTCTAGTCCTTTCAACAAAACATAGTAACCGGTGGGCTCAACCTTTTTGGTAAACTGAAGTACAGAGAAGACCCGATTATAGACACGAACATATTCCCCTGAGGTGGAATCAATCACTATCCAGCGATATCCTGTCCAGAGCTCAACGAAGACATGTCCGACAGAACCTCCGCCTCCACCGGCAGTATAGTTCCTGGACCTCACCATTCTCCCCCTCTCTACCCGTCCGTACTCTTCGTGGTCGATCATACGGCATCCCTGAACAGCACCAACTTCTTCCCAGAAGCGATAAAACGGATTTCGGGTGCGGGCCCCAGTGGATGCAGCCGTCAATTATATAATCCTTGCGCTTCCATGAGGTACACAGCCCGCCGGGCTTGTCGTGCATTTCAAAGGTCTTCGACCGGTAACCATTCGCTGTGCGCAACATCCGGCTGATAAGCCGGTGATGCCCGCCCTGATGATGATGAGAGACTTGCCTGCCATGTTCCCTCCCTTATTTTTTCCATTTATCCCTATGAGCCAGGCCGATAAAAAGATATATCACGCCCAGGACAAAAAGCGGTAAACCGGTGACAAACAATATGTCATTCAGGAACAAGATAATCATCATAGCGGCACCGGCAGGTATGAACGATATTCCCATATAAAGTAGGCGCGGTAGTTTGTTTCTGGATAGATACCTTCCTTTTTCCATCTCCAGACCCATACTACCACCAGTATACCTGCCAGGAGCAATATAGCTAGTAAGCTGGCAACAATAACCTGCATCTCGCCCCGCCTCGCTTCATGAAATTAAAGATTGTACTTTGATAGCCCTGATAACAGTATTCTTCACTTGTAAAAATATCAGGTACTAGTATGTCATAAATACTGAAAAATACCAGTGCCGGAGTATAGACTTGGGAGGATAATCTAAACCTTAATTAGAGTTACTCTTATATTTGAATCCTAAAAATAAATTATCTTAATCGAAATTTATTTACTTGAAGAATTAATCGAGGAAAAGAACAATAGGTTACTATAAAAAATATATGAACAAAGACTCAAGTGGTAATGGTAAATCCTGTGTTACATTCCTCACAAACAATTCAGAGCGACATAATAACTTGCTTTCGCCAAACATAAGGTAAGAGCGTTACTAATATCCAGCATTATTATATAAGTTAAAGTAGAAAACTGTATTGTAAAACTACTTCAATAGTGCTAATCTATTGTACATTCAGTTCCGACATAGCATAAAAGAATACGTAGCCTGGAGTAATGTTGCTTTAGATTCAATAATAAAGAACACAATTTATGCATCATCTTTATAATCTCAATCGTAAGTCGATGAATTGGAGTCCAAGAATATAGCCAATCAATCGCAGGAATTGAGATAGAAAATTGCCCAATAAATAACACAGGTAAAGTTATGCGACCTTTTTAAACATGTATTTTATTTAAGCAAAGGACATTATTTCTTATATGAAGGGAGGTGATGTGAATATATAACTAACTAACAGCCAGTAGGAACTCAGGCTCGAAATTATTGTGGAGGTGAACATGAAAAAAATAACATTTTGTCTACTAGCAGTTATATTGATGGTGAGTCTGCTTATAGGTGGATGCGCCAAGCCGGCACCGGCACCAGCACCAAAACCAACGCCGACACCAGCTCCGACCCCATCACCAAAGAGTCCCATTAAAATCGGTTATATCGAGAATTTTACCGGCATTTATGCAACTATGGGGGTTCCCTCCAAGAAGGGCATGACAGCCTATATCGATTGGTTGAATAAACAGGGGGGTATAGATGGACACAAAGTAGAACTCATCTACTATGATAGCGAGAGTCAACCGGACAAGGCACGTCTGGCATTTAAGAAAAGTGTCGAATCTGATAACGTCCATGTG
Organism: uncultured Dehalococcoidales bacterium; assembly: GCA_964596125.1. Taxonomy (GTDB): domain Bacteria; phylum Chloroflexota; class Dehalococcoidia; order GIF9; family UBA5629; genus CAZQRP01. The sequence continues at coordinate 92,823 of CAZQRP010000010.1, forward strand.
GTAATGGGAGGTACTGCCACCGGTATCGCTATGGCGATAGCACCAGCAGCTCCCGAAAGCAAGATAGCTTTCGTGGCAACGTCTGGAGCAGAGGTATTCGAGTTTATGAACATGAAAGCCGGACCAGAGCAGCACAAGTGGAACTTTCGACCTCATGCCGGCAATAGTATGGAGAAATCTTTAAGTATAGCTTCGTATATGGATAAAAAAGGTTTAACCAAGATCGCCTTTTTCACACCAGAGTCAAGTTTCGGCAAGGGAAACCTTGAAGCTGCGTTGAAAATCCTTCCGGCAGCAGGCAATGATGTTGTTCTTTCGGACACCTATCCGGCAGATGCCACCACATTCGGACACCTGATATCGAAGTTGAAAGCCCACCCCGAAATAGAGCTTATCGGCTGTTATGGCGCCGAGATGGCCGGTTCCCTGGCCTCAGTTGCTATAAAAGAGGCTGGCTTTGGCGACAAATTAATAATATTTAACACGTTAACATCAGCAGAGCAGCTTAAGCTGGAAAAAGTGATGAATGCATTCGATGGTCTCGAAGGCGTTCCCACTAATCTCGAAGTCTGGGAGACCCTGCCTGATGCTAATCTGAACAAGCCTGTTCTGATAAAGCTTAACAAGATATGGGGAGAAGCTTATCCGGGTGAAAAGATAAGAGGCACGTTTGACACAAGCGCAATACAGGGTATGATCCCGATTGAGGACAGTTTTAAGAGGTTGCTTAAAGACCGGCCTGACATTCTGGAAAAGGACCTGGCCACTATTCGTTCCGCTGTCCGCGACTATCTCGAAAAGACTCCGACCTATTCAAACGGGACAAACATGATTTCTCTCTCACCAGATGACCACAGTGGATCCATACTGGGCACCAATGAGCTGTTTGGTAAGTTCAGCGGAGGCAAATGGACGTATTTAAGCGGTGGTATGACCGATCCAGAATATGTACGCCTTTTTAGAGAGCTGGGTCCCAAGGTCGGTTGGAGAGGTCCAATAACTGAGTTGGCGAAGTAACAGGTATACTAGTCTATCAGGTCACCTTCACTACTTGTGAAGGTGACCTGATAAGTCCATTCGTATTACAGGAAACACTTGTACTGCAACGGTTAGGAACGTATGCTATCTTAGCTCCATAGTACTTCTCTTGTGCTATGGAGCTAAGTAATACTATAACGACGTGATTTTTTTAAATCAATACAAAAATTACTGCCTTAAGGAGAATACAATGTCAATAAACAAAGACCTGAAAGTAAAAATCTTAGGGGTCAACGGGAGTGCCAGGCACGCCAATACTGAAACAGCCGTCCAGATGTCCTTGAAAGCAGCCGAAGATACAGGATATGCTGAAACAGAGTATATTTGCCTTGGTGATTATAAACTTGTATCGTGTGATGGCTGCATGCAGTGCTTCGGCTGGCAGGCACCTGACGACGGTGAAGTGTACTGCCGTAAGTATAACGATGATATGCGTACAATACTGCCAAAGGTTGTCGATTGTGATGCCCTTATATTTGGAGTACCGGTTTACGTAATTGGTGTCAACTCTCTCTCAAGGATATTTATGGAAAAAATGCATCTGGCCGGATATTTTTCATTCACTCCATTTTTTGGAAAACTTACTCATAAGCCGGTCGGCGTCATTACCGTAGCCGGCCAGAACGGACATGAACAGATTCTATCGCACATTTTTGATTGGGCACTTGGCCTGGGCATGATCCCTGTAACAGCTCCTCCCCGCCCGCCAGACACGTTACCGGTGACCAGTGTACATGGCGGCACGGTAGTAGCAGTCGACGCTGTTAATGTATATGCCAAAGATGCCATAACAAAAGCAGGTACCAGAACCATCCCTCCTACACAAGGAGTAAGAAACGAGCGTTCTTTGAGAAATCTAGGCAAAAATGTTGTAGACGTCGCTCTTAAAATGAAGGCAGGAACAAAGGTAGTTCAAGAGCAAGGCATTAAGCTGCCGGAAATACTTTCATTCAAGAAATACTCTGTCAAACCCAAACCAGGCTCTTTTGTTGAGAAAATTATAAAAGAAGGACGGATTGAGTTTATTGATACCAATGCAAAAAGATAATGTTACTATTTATAAACTGCTCTTCGTGGTATCCTGTGATAGAGATAAAGTCAATCACGTGTTAGATAGTTGACGTTATTCGCTAAGTGGTCTTACCCAGGTAGGCTGACCTGACTGCCTCTGAAGCACGGAGCTGCTCGCTCGAACCCTGGAGGATGACCTTGCCCTGTCCCAGCACATATCCCCGGTCAGCGATCCTGAGAGCAGCTACTGTATTCTGCTCAGCAAGAAGTACGCTTATTCCTAATTCATCCCTGAGCCGGGCTAAAGTATCTACCAGTTCCTTGACCAGCAAAGGAGATAGACCAAGTGATGGTTCGTCAAGCAGAAGCAGCTTCGGATCACTCATAAGTCCCCTCCCCACCGCCACCATTTCTTGTTCACCACCCGAGAGTGTCTCTGCCATCTGCTTTCTCCGCTGTTTCAGGATTGGAAACAAGCTGTACACATTTTCTAGACTCTTCCTAACCGCTTCTTTCCGGCCGTGCCTGCTACGGTGATAAGTTGCTAAAATGAGGTTATCATAAACACTCATTACCGGAAAAAGCAGCTTACCCTCAGGCACTAAGGTCAGACCCAGCCGGACGATTTTCTCTGTACTAAGTCCGCTAATGACCTGTTGATTAAATACAATACTACCCTCGATTACAGGTAAAAATCCGACTATAGCACGCATTAAAGTACTCTTGCCTGCGCCATTTGGCCCCACTAAAGCTACGATTTCGCCTTTTTTAAGATATATACTCAGCCCCCGCAACACGGACACAGGCCCGTAGTTTACACCTACTTCATTGAGCTCCAAGATATTGTCAATTTTATGTTCAGTTGTCATGGCTAAACCAGACTTTCCCCAAGGTAAGCAGTAATTACCTCCTGGTTCTGTTGTATCTTGGCGGGCACGTCATCCGCTATTATTTCTCCAAAATTAAGCACTACCACCCGGTGACTAATACTCATCACCATTTCCATCCGATGCTCTATAAGGAGAATAGTCATCCCATTCCTTTGCAGGTCGAGTATAAAGTCAGCAACCTCATCTATCTCTTCCGTACTGAGCCCGGCTACTGGCTCATCCAGCAAAAGTAAGCTGGGTTCAGTAGCCAGGGCACGAGCTATCCCTAAAAGTTTTCGCTCTCTCATCGTCAGGCTTGAAGGCAAGACATGTGCCTTTTCCTCCAGGCCAACGCGGCGTAACTGTTCCATAGCTCTCTCGGCTATTTCCTTTTCCTCTCTCTTAGCCAGGCCCAGACCAGCCATGACCTGAAGTAAACCAGCTTTACACCATCCATCTGCACCAACCATAACATTGTTAATAACAGACATATTATTGAAAATTTGCAGGTCCTGAAAAGTCCTGCTGATACCCAGCGAGCAAATACGGTAAGCAGGCATCCCGTTTATTCTCTGTCCTTTAAACCATACCTCACCTCCCGTGAGGGATAAAGCCCCGCTGATTACGTTGAGCAGGGTTGTCTTACCAGCGCCATTAGGCCCAATGATACTCAACAAGTCCCCGGGCGAGATATCCAGAGTTACCCCCTTAACAGCCATTAAACCGCCAAAGCTTCTGGAAACCCCCTTAAGCTCCAGGAGTGGTTTATTACCTTCTCTTTGTCTCGCCATCGTACCTCATTTCAGCTAAGATTTACTCTACCTAACCGCTCTTTTAACTTGAAAGGGAGTGTAACAAGACCATGGGGTAAGAATATCAAAATTGCCAGGAATATCAGGGCATAAATGACCAGCTCCCATCCTACGGCTCCCCCGACAAGGAAGGTCAAGAGCTCTTTTATCACGATATAGAAGATGGCACCCACCAGTCCTCCCCAGATACTCCGGGAACCGCCGAGCATTATCATTATCAGGAATAGAATGGAGAAGTGAGGGCTAAAAGGCTCAGGGTGTATATGACCCATGTAGTGAGCGAAAATACTTCCGGCAACAGCAGCGTAGACACAGCATATAACAAAGACCTGAGTCTTTAGCTTGCCAATATCCACTCCCAGTGCCTTGGCAGCCATCTCACTGCCACCAGTAAACAGATCAACAGCTCTCATTCTTCTGCCTATCTTGGACTTGACCAGATTGTGGTAGAAGAGGATGGCTATAGTTAATACAATCAGCAGCAGGTAGTAATAGTGAAAATCCTTATCCAGCACAAAGCCACCGATAGAAAAATGCGGGATTCCCGCAATACCATCGTGACCGCCGGTAATGAAGTCCATTCTCGCCATAAGATTGTGAACAAGCATGGCAAAGCCGATAGTAACCAATGCCAGATAGAAGCCGCGGATACGGAGAAAAGGCTTGCCCAGGATATAGGCAACGATGCCGGTTAAAACAGCCCCAGAAAGCAGCCCCAGCCATGCCGACACCCCCAGCCGGAGTGACACCAGTGCCGAAGTATATGCTCCTATCCCGTAGAAGGCACTCTGCCCTATAGAGACCTGCCCGGCATAGCCTGTCAACATCCCAAGCCCGGTCGCCGCCAGAGCATAGATCCCGACAAATACCAGAATGCTCTGTTGATAAGGATTAGTCACTATCAGGGGAACAAGAAGTAGAAAAAGAGCTGCCACTCCCCACAGTACTTTTTTTCGGTAACCTTTTATACCTTTCCCCTTCATACTTCCTCTTTAACTCCGAATATACCCTGAGGACGGACCAGCAATATCAGTATCAAAACAGCCAATGGAACCGCCACCATATAGTGAGAGGAGATAAATGCGCCGGTAAAAGATTCCGCCAGTCCCAGAATCAAGCCACCCACTACAGGCCCCTGAGCTTTATTGAACCCGCCCACCGCCGCTGCCAGAAGGCCCTTTATTGACAGCCCGATCCCGACTGAAAACTGGGTCATTACCAGCGGTGCCAGTATCACTCCACCAATGCTTGCCACGCCGGCAGCCAGGATAAAAGATATGAAAGCCATGGTAAGCGGGCTGATGCCCATCAATCTTGCCGCCACGGGCTGAATAGCGCAAGCCCTTAGTCCCTTGCCCCAGAGGGTCCTATCGAACAGTACGCTTAAACCGACTATCATTACAAGGACAATACCCCATATCCAGGGCGCCTGTGGCGATATAGTAGCCCCCCCCAGATGTACCGGCGGGATAGTAATAAAGTAGGGTAGTTCCCTAAAATCCGTCCCCCAGCCAAGGTAAGCCGAGCTGGAAATCAACAGGTAGATCCCAACGGTGATAAAGATTAACGTGTCAGTTGGAAGTCCACGGGCAACAGGACCCTTGAGGAAAACCATCCACATCACAATGCTGATTAAGCAACTAGCGATTATGCCAACCGTTACGGCTACCGGTAGAGACAGGCCGATTGCATAGAGAGAAGCTCCAATCATTCCGGAGAGCATGGCAAACTCGCCAACGCTGAGATTGAGTATCTTGGTTACACTGTAGAAAACCATGAGACCGAAGCCGATGATAGCATAGATACAACCTAACGTGACACCTGAAAACAACGGGTCTAGGATTCGCTCAAACACTCTAAATATTCTCCAGATGCCTGAACCTTATCAGATTCCATCTTTATATCATGCACTGGACAGCGATGCAATATTCGTTGACAGTCATTTCCTTATCCGACGAAGGAAAGGAGACCGGGGCATTATAGTTGCAATTAACACAAGTATATCAATTGACTGGTACTATGTGTAGTATATCAGGAGTATTTTTTGTCATTATTCTTCCGACTTATAAACTCTAACTCTCGCCGTTGTCTCCAGATTATGGGTAATGGGGCAGAGATGCTCCCAGTCAAACAGCAGTACCTGTGTCAATAGTCCGCCCTTGTCTTTTGCCAGGTTCTGTTCGATCCAGTGACCGCCCCCGCAGATCATACCTATTGTCTTCGGATGGATGCCTTCTATAGTATGGATCTTCACCTTTATCCTCTTTCCCATCTCATTCTCGAGCCATACCATATCTCCGTCTCTGATCCCTTTCTCTTCGGCGGTCCTGTCATTCATACAAACATTGAAGGTAAACGGGTTCATCTCGCTCAGCTCAATTAACCACGGTATTTCCTGACTTATGGAGGCGCTATGCAGGATATCACGGTAGGAAAAAGCATAAAGGTCATACCTGGGATCTCCCTCTCGATGAATGACCGCAGTGAAATACGTAATAAGCGGTGTATACTGCTCCCAGTCAACACGATGGAAATCGTGGGCATCACAGATATCTTTCAGCTCTTTGGCATGATCGATAATCCACTCCATGTAGATGGATGCCCTGGCATTGACAAACGGTCTCCAGTATGCCTCCTCTACCTGCTTGGGCCAGCTAATGAAGCCGTGCTCCTTGAACCACTCCAGACCATGCTCAGCACCAAACCTGGCTTTCAATACCTTGTCCGATAGCTCTTCCCATGAGGTGGTTGTCTCATCGGGAGCAAAGGGAGGCGGGCAGCCGCTCAGACCAAGGTAGCCATTGTAGGCACGGTTTAACTTCTCCCTTATGCCCAGTCTATTGGCAAGCTCCAGTAAGACCTCGAAGGCATATCTTCTCTCGTATGTTGGCTCAACTACCTTCAAATAGGGGTGATATTCCCAGTTACCCATACCAACCGGGTAGCTGAAGAAATAGGCTTCACCGTTTGCCCAGTTGGTGAATTCCAGGGAAGTGCAATCAGGCAGAACTACGTCTGCCACCGTTTCCGTCGTCTCATTGGGAACAACTGCAAACATAGCAACAAACATATTCTTGAACCGCTTGATCATGATGTCAGGGTCCCCGGCCATCATTACCGGATTACAGGCATAGCCCACTGCTACCTCGTACGCAGGGAGACCAAACTTCCGCCATGTTTCCTCGGCATCGGGTGTCATTCCTATCGGTGGCGTAGCGACAGTGGTAAAAAGATCGCTCAAGTCGCTTTTCTTCGGTTTCCGTGGATCGGGGTGCGGCCATGTTCCGGGCACATCGGGCAACCAGTTGGACAGGGCCAGGAAGCCATCCTTAGCGGCATATGGGGTAAAATGAGGATTGCCGGTTTCGGGATAGCCAAAACTCCGTACTGCCCAACCTATGGTTCCTCCCGGCACCTCGCAATTGCCCAACAGATGGTTCAGAAAGTCTACCCCCATATAGGTGTGATAGCCATTGCTGTGCCCCTGTGCCCCACGAAAGATAGCAAGTCCGGCAGGCCGGTACGGTAAGGTCTTGCCATTGATTTCAATAGTACTGCCGATACAGGCAGCCTCGGCAAACTCGTTGGCGATGCGCCGTATGGTATGAGCTGGCACCGTTGTTATCGGCTCCGCCCACTCCGGCGTATATTGCTTCAGGTGCTCCCGTATCAACGAAAACACCGTTTTATACGTTCCTCCGTCAATGGTGTATGTCCCCTCTAGGGCCTCATCCGTCAGGCTGGGATCATTCCAGGTCTTGGCCTTCCCATCTGCAGTATCCCATAGTAAAGGCTCTCCACTTTCCTTGTCCCTGACATAGCGGCCATCTTCCTTTATCAGATACGGTGCATTGGTACGTTTCTTTAAATATTCGACATCGAATAATCCCACCTCGTTGACGATCACATTGGCCATCGTCAGGGCAACAGCCAGATCAGTGCCCGGTTTGATAGGTATCCACTCATTTGCCTTGCCGCCGGCAAAATTGCACATCGGGTCAAAAGCTACCAGCTTCATCCCCCTGGCTCTAGCCTCGGCCGCTTTTCGCATCGCGATTCCCGATGAATGGCCGCTGCCCACTCCTTTGTTAGAGCCGAAATAAATGGCATAGTTGCAATAATCGAAATCCGGCAATATCGACCAGGAAGCATGGTTCATGCCGGCAGTGATGTGTGAAGCATTGCCGCATTGTAAGCCCATACCACACATGCCAATATGCGTCCCAATAGTGCCCCAGAAGGGAATCAAGGAAATACCCGGGGTCATTCCGTGCGCGGTAGGACCCCACATGGCTATTATCTTGCGCGGGTCATCATCCATGGTAGATTTCATCTTACTGGTAAGGATGTCAAGGGCTTCATCCCACGAAATGCGCTGCCACTTGGGATCGACGCCTATCCCTTTTTCAGGATTCGTTCGCTTTAAAGGATAGTTTATTCGCTTTTCATGATAGAGGAACTGGATTAGCTGCGAAGCTTTGCCGCAGACACCCCCTCGTGCTCCCATATCAGAATCCGGGTCGCCTTCAATTTTTACTACTACGCCATCAACCCGATGCACCCGTATGGCGCACGTAGCATAGCAGCCAGCACAGCATGTCCTGAACCACTTGTCTTCCTTAATTGCTGCCGTATCCATATCATATCCCCCTATAATTTGAAAATCACAATTTTAGGAGACGTTTTATCATTACGTTCGGTCAATATCCCACTGTGCCACGAGCGCTGGCATATGTTTCACAGGAAGAGTTTTTATACGATATTTGGGGTTTCCCATTTCAACTCGTGATGAGCGTTCAGAAGAGACCGTCACTCTTCTCACCAATAATATAGATGTAGCACAAGGTTGTCAATCTATATCCCAGAGCTATATAGTAATCCTCAACATGCGAGCAGTGAATAGCAGCCTCTAACATCCCCGTCTATCAGCAATGGCAAAGCTTTGCGCCAAGAAAGAGGCACTACTTCACCTACCTTGTTAACCCTGCTGCCCACCCCTGATGTCACCCTTATTACAGGCCCTGAAATGGGAACCGGCATGGCAACTAAAAGGCACAAGACTAAAACTGGCCGCTCTTGAAACGGTCACACGTTATATAAACCAGTGCGATGGTGGGTGGTAATGGACTCGAACCATGGGCCTCTGCGATGATATGACAATGGTTTATTATGATGGGAATTTTAATCACTATTATTCATAAATGCATTTTATCTTGAGTATTTCATTCTCTAAGCGATTATCTATGTAATATAAGTATGCTCTTCCTAATTTCAGAGAGTTTAAACAGTAGGTCTTTAATGAAAAAGGTACAAATAATATAATATTTATGATAGTAGCCACTGCAATGGTATTCATTAATATAAGTTGTCCCTCTGCATTTGGTGTCAATATAACAAATATCTCTCTCAAGAAAAAATAAATATATATATAAGACCAAGGATATAAGCCGCAAAAATTCCAGTAAGAATTTTAAACCAGGAATCATATGTCGTTTTTATATTTTCGATTTTCACATCTTTATCTAATTGGTCATTCAGAAGACAATCTTGATTAATTTCATGATTTCACACATAAACAGCGCAAGCTACCAAACCATATAGGACATAATAAAAGATTTAGGTGTGGTAACTCCGGTAAAAAGTTTATCTGACTTAGCCAAACTGGTAGTAATAATGGTAATAACGACAAGATGCACTTTTTTAACCGCTGGCCAAAATGTGTATATTAAATCAACCATCAGTTACTCAAATTTGAACCCTTTTTCGGTAAAAAGTCGTAAGCAAACTTTCACAACCTTGGGATCATACAGGAGGCCCTTATTTTGACGAATCTCCTCGAGCGCTTTCTCTATACCCAGAGCTGGTCGGTATGGTCGATGTGAGGCCATGGCCTCAACGACATCAGCTACACCTAAAATTCTGGCCTCCAAGAGAATATCCTCACCCGAAAGGCCTTCAGGATATCCAGAACCATCCATCCTTTCATGATGGTGAAGAACTATTGTAGCAACCGGACAGGGAAATTCTATCTCCTTTAATATCTCATAACCTACTTGGGGGTGAATTTTCATAATATTGAATTCATTTTCGGTTAACTTAATGGGCTTATTGAGAATTTCGGCAGGTACGCATACCTTGCCAATGTCGTGGATAACTGCTGCCATACGGATTCCATCCATCTTGTTTTTAGGAAAGCCCATCTCTTCGGCTATGGCACAAGCTAGTTTGGTGACCCGTCGTTGATGACCGGCGGTATAAGGGTCCCTCGACTCAATTGTTAGTGCCATAGCCCGAATAGCTCCATTCAGGGCTTTTTGTAACCTGTGTAAATTCTGTTTGAGCTCTTTGTTCTTAGCTCGCAGGGCTTCCTGTGAGTCAGCCAGCTCTTCCTGAACTGCTAACTCTTGAATAACCCGTTTCACTACCGATGGCAGCAGATCAAGAAATACAGTATCTTTCACCAGATAGTCCCGGGCACCCAGCTTCATCATTTCCACTGCAATCTTTTCATCGCCCTGACCGGTAATAACGATGAAAGGAATGTTACATTGCCGCTCGGCAAGAGACTCTATGAACTCTCTACCCGTCATATCTGGCAAACTGTAGTCAAGTAGGAGCAGTGTGCTCGAGTTGTTAACTATCCGCTCGATAGCTTCAGCCCCGGTTACAGCACGCTGTACATGAAAACCATTATGCTGTAGCCTTTTCTGAACAAGACGTGATAAACCTTCATCGTCTTCAGCAATAAGAACAGTATGGGCCATGTATAGGTTGCATTCCGCACTACTGCTATGTGTATTCTCTCTTCCCAAGTTTTTCATCGTTTATTTTCGCTTAAGGGACTTTTACGAGTGTGCCATCTATATCGCATTAAAACATTAATTATCCGCCTTGCTTTGTTAGTCGTAACCCAGAACTTGAGTAATTATCAAGTCCCGGTTGTCGGCCCTCGACAAATCTATATCATACGGTTTTTCTACTGCCTCGAAGTCTTTGTCATAGCAGATACGCACCACTGGTCTACCAATGGCTCCAAGGTTAGCATTGGATACAATACCAACCTCTCCCGAATTTAACTTAACTCCTAAACCGCCGGGATAAAGTGGAATGTTCCTAGCAAAAAGTTCGACTAATTGTGCACTGAACAGTGAAGCACTGGCAGCCATGATATGATTCATCGCTTGGTGTGGCAGGTATGCTTTTCTTCCAGGCCTTTCTGAGAGCATAGCACAGTAGGTGTCAGTTATCCCGATAATTTGTACGAAAGGAGACAATTCGGACATTATCAATCCTTTAGGGTAACCAGTTCCGTTCCATCGTTCATGATGTTGAAGGACAGACTTTGCTACTTCACCGTTGCAGGCACGATGCTGACGAATTAGCTCATAGCTATAGAGAGGGTGCCCACGAATAGTTCTAAACTCCTGTTCTGTCAATAATCCTGTTTTATTCAAAAGTTCTGTAGGTATCGAGATGTAACCTATGTCCTTGAGCAACGCAGCCAATCCCAATTTCGCAAGGTCAGGCGTCTTATAGCCAAGTCTTTTACCTAGTAACATAGATAGACCAGCAACTTCTACTGACTGAACACAGGTATAGTTCTCCTGTGACCCAATGCCTGCTATAAAAATTTCACCTATAGTCTCGATAGCTAATTCCTGTGCCATTGCATTTATCGCTAACACCGTTTGGTCTAGATACCCATCTGCAATTTTCCTTTCCTGTCGGCTTTCAATCATTAGCTGGCTGAAGGCTCGTAGTACTTTCCCTTCAACTTCCGGAGGAAAGAGAGAACCCACAGGCACATCAGCAACTCGCCAATCATCGAGCAGGATCTCGCTTACTCCATTAGCCCTCATATCTCTTACACAAGCTTCATTCAGTATGATATGTCCGTCCAACAACTTGTGGCCAAACTCAGTATATACCGGCGCGCCCAGTACCATACCTGGCCTGGCGTATTTGACTGATATTCTCCTCATTTTACTTACTTGAATAATTATTGGGACCACTTTTATTAGTGTTAATCACTGAGAGATAGTACCAATCTTAAAGCGCTCCCCTAACCTATCTACCCCTCTCTACATCTTAAAACATGGCTACCATAATTCTATCTGTTTTGTCGAAGGAATTAATTGCAATAACAATCGAGTCAACGGAGCCTGCTAATCTTCTTCATTATCACGTCTTAGTGTTCAACAATACTGCTATTTTCATTTGGGCGTCCTGGCTTATATTTTGGCTCATTTCATAAAGGCGACTCTCACTACTTCATTGCCTTTGAAAGGTATGCACAATAGCTGGCTATTTATAAAGCTTCTCTAATTTTTCCTCTGCCTCCCTGCGTTTGTCCATTTCAAGTTGTAATTCTTCTTTTATGCTGAGTAGCTCTGCAGTTCGTTCCTCGATCCGGACTTCCAGCATATCATCAAACCGCTTGCGTTCGGTGATCTCTCTAAAAAAAGCAACCGTTGCCACCCTGCCTTGGTAAGTCATGATACCAGCGCCGATTTCAAGAACCACCGTAGCCCCATCTTTACGGACTGCTGTTATCTCATAGTGGCTAGGAACATCCTCCCCCTGTTGCCTTCGCCTGTATCGCTCTTGCATCGCCGGCAGTACGTCAGGAAAAAGAAAATCCTTAAAAGACATTGTGAGCATATCTTCAGGCAAGTAACCTAATATCATAGCTATCTCATCATTGGCAAAGACAACAGCTCCTTCTCGATCTTCGATATTCTGGATTATGACGATTCCTAAGCCTGTCTTCCCAGCTACATCAATTAAGGCTCTATTCTTCTCCTCAGACTCCTTCAATGCCTGTTCTGCGTTGGCTAATTCTTTCTCGACGGTTAGCTGCTCGAACACGCGTTTCACCGCCGATGGCAACAGATCGAGAAGTGCTACATCCTTGATCAGATAGTCACGAGCGCCCAGCTTCATCATCTCAACTGCTACCTTTTCATCACCATGGCCGGTAATCACAATGAAGGGGATGCTTGATTGCTTTCCGTATAGAGTTTCAATAACTTCTCTGCCTGTCATATCTGGTAAACGATAGTCCAAAAGTAATATTGTGGCATGTCTATTTACTATCCAGTTAATGGTATCCGATCCATTGGCAACGCCCTTTGTATGAAAGCCAGCTCGCTGTAAACTTTTCTGAATCAGGCCTGATAAGCCTTCATCATCCTCAGCAACCAGAATAAGGTGAGGCTTTGGTGTTTTACTTTCTATGCTGTTGTTATCGTGATACTTTTCTTCCATGTTCCTGTCCTCCATTTATTCTATCGGACATGCATCTCTTATTGCAGTTGCTTTCTGCCGTCGGGACTTAGAGGGAGGGCAAAGCTAAAGGTACTACCTTCTCCTAGTTCGCTCTCCACAAATATCCGGCCACCGAGTATTTCAACAATTCGCTTGGCGATATATAGTCCCAAGCCCATCCCCCCACTCCGCCGCGTTGAGGAGCCATCTACCTGATAAAACTTCTCAAAAATATGTGGTAAAGCTTCGGCAGGAATGCCAATGCCGTGATCAACAACTCGCACTAACAGTTCATTATTCATTGTTTCGGCTGTAATAAACACATTACCATTTTCTGAACTGAACTTAATTGCATTACTGACCAGATTGGTAACGACTTGTTCCAGTCTTCGCTCCTCCACCACGGTTTCTGGAAGTATCTCCGGCAATTCCGTCTTTACAGCAACGCCATTTCGCCTGGCCTCATTTTTCAGATTAATCACCACCCTTTCGATGACTTCACTAATCGATACAGGCTTTTTTTTGACCACCATTTTGTCGAAGTCCATAACCGATACATCCAAAATATCATCTACAAGATGTGCTAAACGCTCACTATTCTGGTCTATAATGGAGAGAAACTCTTTTTGGGTTTCAGCGTCAGGCACCTTATCCTCAAGAAGTAATTTTGTGAAGCCACGAATGGAAAAGAGAGGAGTGCGCAGCTCATGTGATGTGTTGGCGATGAACTCGGATTTCATCCGGTCAAGTTCGCGTAGGGCTTCCTCGGCATCGGCCAGCTTTTTCTCCGTATCTAATTGTTCAACTACCCGTTTCACTACCGATGGCAGCAGGTCAAGAAATGTAGTATCTTTCACCAGATAGTCCCGGGCACCCCGCTTCATCATTTCCACCGCAATTTTTTCATCGCCCTGACCGGTAATAATGATGAAGGGAACACTACGCCGCAGTTCGGCAAGAGTATCGATAA
>CAZQRP010000011.1:0-105405 GCA_964596125.1 uncultured Dehalococcoidales bacterium
AAATGGTAGCAGCGGTAGGATTTGAACCTACGACCAAGGGCTTATGAGTCCCCTGCTCTACCCCTGAGCTACGCTGCCACGCTAAAAAGTTAACATAGTTGGATTACTGGTGTCAATAATAGAAAGGCTCTATTCTACTGTAGATACGCCTCTATTATACTGAGGCAATTTTCCGATCCGGTGCGCTGCACCAGGTCTTTGTTTCCACCGGCCCAGTGAACATCACCGCACTCCTTCATGATTTCGAGATGAGCTTTGATCTCCTTCTCTGCCAGGTACCGCCCCATACCTGCCAGCCGTGAAGGGGGGAAGTGCTGGCTGGCTATATCTGCTACTCCAGCCGGTCTATCGTTTATGATCCAAAAGATATCTCGACAGCGATCGATATGAAACCGGATGAGTTCCCTGGCACGGTCGGATATGTTGTGAATGAAATTAAACCGACCGTCGAAAAACAGGCGGTGGGCAGGGAAGACAGCCTGCAGCCTTCCGGAATCGAGATGGGCGATCTTGTTTAAAGAAGTAATATAGGTTTTCAGACCATAGACCGTATTTTCCTGCCGGTATCCCTCCGGCAATATCGGGCGATTGGCTTGAAAGTCGCGAGCCAGTGTAGGGTGCGGAGTAATGTCGTGTAGTATGGTATCGCCAGCGAATATGACCTCATTCTGTAAAATAATGCAGATGCAGTCAGGAGTATGGCCGGGAGTAGCGATAAAGCTTAGACCCTCCTCAGCAAGCGATTGGCCGTCTTCGATATCCAGATCGATAGTTAACAAACTCCGGTTTTTATGATACGGAAGACAGTCCCGGTTATACTCTTTGGGCATGGGGCAGAGCCGGCATGAACCGGGAAATTCAGGAAATACGGCACCCTCCCGAATATCGGGGTGATAAGAAATCATCTGGCGATAGATCGGGTGGGCCCATAACTCGGCCTGTGCCTCTACCATTATGCCGGCCAGGTTTCCATCGTGGTCTTCATGGCCGTGGGTAATGATGATGCGGTCAATATCCGAAAGTTTTGTACCGGTCGATGATAGAATAAGGTCCTTAAAAAATTGGAAATTTTCTATCCGACCGGTATCGATCAGCGTCGTCTTTTTACCCAGAATCAAATAGCACCAGGTAGGCCCGAGATCCCAGTCTTCGCTGGACAGTTTATTGGGTATTGCCAGTCCAAAAATATCAGTCCCTTTGCGAGTCCGGTAATGGATAACCATACCCTCACCATTATCTTTACCGGGAACGATTACCTCAGGCTTCATCATACACTGGTCCTGAACTTTGCTTTTTTAACCGGAACTCTGTTCAGCCAGGTCTCCGGCTTATCAAAGCAATATAAACGTCACCTACTACTGCCCCTTCGTTTTAAGCACAGCCTTTTTCACCTCGCCTGACAGCCAGGAACACCAGTCGTCTATTCCCTTACCCGACTTACAGGAGACTTCAAAGATTTTCACCTTCGGGTTCAGACCTTTCACTACCTTGCGAAAGCCTGACAAATCAAACTCAAGATGAGGCATCAGGTCAAGCTTATTGACTACGACGGCATCGGCTTCAGTAAACATCAGAGGATATTTTGTGGGCTTATCATCGCCTTCCGGTATGCTGGCGATAACTACTTTCCGGTGTTCACCAAGGGCAAACTCGGCGGGACAAATAAGATTGCCCACATTCTCAATAAAGAGTGTATCGATAGTCTGCAGGGGGAGCTTATCCAGAGCCGGGCCGATCATATGAGCTTCAAGCGAACAACTACCACCCACATTAATCTGTACTACCGGGACTCCCTGTTTATCGATCTTGTCAGCATCGATCTTGGAAGCTACGTCACCTTCGATGACCGCTAATTTCAATTCATTCTTCAAATGGTCTATTGTCTGTAAAATGAGACTGGTCTTGCCGGCACCCGGCGATGACATAAGGTTAATGGTGAAAATGCCATGTTTATCGAGAACCTGCCTGTTTTGATTAGCAATAATGTCGTTGGCGCTGGTAACACTCCTTAACACTTCTACTTTCATCATTCAACCTCCAGGCTTTCTATATAGCAGTCTCGCCCACTTACTATTTCAATGTTGAAACTCTGACAATTGGGACAAATCCAGAATGAGTCCTGCGGGTTAAAGTCGGTGCGGCAGTCTCTGCATCTTAACTCTGCCGGAACCACTTTAAAATCTATGGTTGCTTCTTTAGCGATATTATCCTTGCTCAGAATATCGAAGTAGAACTGTACACAATCGCTCACAACGCCGGACAGCTCACCAACAACCAGGTTAATCCTGGTGACCCTGTCTGCCTTAGCTGCTTTTGCCTCATTTAAAACGATGTTCAATATATTCTGGGTTATAGCTAACTCATGCACTTCATTGATTATAGCAAGCTCGAATCAAAACGTAATAGATTATAAACATTCGACCCTGGCTTTTCAAATAACGGCATGTCTATCTCCGGATGCCGTTCATTATCAACTGGTAATCCATGCACTCTGCTCCTCCACTGCTAAACACCGGGTGAAATCCTGAACAAAATTAGCTACGCCGGAGTTGTGAGTGGTTTTCTCAGATATGATAGTTAGCTACCGACCTGCTTTAGCGATAAACCAGCTACAGCTTAGTATGTAGTAAAGCCGGTCAGGAAGGTAGCAATCTGTGGAAACGCTTTTGGCCTAAAGATAATAATTGCCTGCCAGAGGTGTTAGCCGATCGGAGCAATAACAACCGCCACCCAACAATGATATTGTTATCCCACCCTCATCCTTCATCTCGATCCTGAGCAACGAAGCAATTATATCAAGTCAATTGAGAATCGCTGTAGACAACTATGATTCTGGACGTATCCTCATAAGATTGTCAACACTGATTGTTATCAGTATAAATGCTCCGGGCCTTTGTTTTACTACATATTGTTATCCATACTTGAAAATATCTATATATATATTGACAATGCTACTGTCAAATAGTATAATTAATTCGATGGCTCAAGCTGGAAAACCACAAATCCGGAGAGATGCCTTGCCAACCTGCCTTGAGTTTATTTTCTTCACGCACACAAATACAGATGTACTATGTGCAAGCCTGCGTCCGTTCATCCGAACCGTGGACCGATAAATAATTAGGAGGATGGCTGATGCCTACAGTGATGGCCCTGAACCAGGCAACGAAGCAAAGGAGCGGAAAGGTCACAATGGGGCAGGATGTAAAAAGATTGAAGAAAGACCTTATAGCACTCACGACCGCACATAACGATGGCCTGGTTCAAAGAGAAGCCAAGCGAAAACTAACAGTTATAAACAAACACATCAGAGCCGGGTGCTAAAACCTGTATTCTCTATGCTAGATAAGCGCTAAGCTGTGCGCTGCTGATACATTGTCTATTATTTGAAAATTCTGCTTTCCCGGATTCATGCCATTCCCGACGATAGATTTTCCAAATGCCGGTGTCTGCACATAGTGTTACCAGTTACATAGAATCGTCGGGTAAACTACGGAATCAGCTCCGTCCGAACGTATATCAATAATATGCACGTAACATCTGAAATGTCTTTATTGCCCACTTACGAAAAAATGATGCCGGATAAATGCCATCTGCCATATAATTAATAAGGATATCACATGAGTGAAACGGAAAAGATTTTAGAGAAATGCACTGAGTGTGGACTCTGCACTGAAAACTGTGAGTTTCTGAGTAAGTATAGTAGTGACACACCCAGGGAACTGGCAATGAAATTTGCAGCCGGCTATTCCAGAGAGAAGCCCCTAATCCCTTATTCCTGCAACATGTGCGGTTTATGTCAGGAGATTTGCCCGGAGGAGTTGAATATCGGTAAGATGTGTCTTGATTTAAGGGAGGAGCTGGTAAAGGACAGGCTGGCACCTCTTCCCTCACATCACCATATTCAAATAAGCCAGGATTTCAATACTTCCGACTCCTTTGCTCTGGCCCGGCAGGACCCAGCAAATAAAAAATGCGAAAGAGTCTTTTTCCCGGGTTGTACTTTGTCCGGATACTCCCCATCTCTGGTTTTAAAGGTTTACGATTATCTGTGTCAAAAGCTTTTCGGCATCGGAATCGTATTAGGTTGCTGCGGCGAGCCGACTCGCTCTATTGGCGAGAAATCCCGATTTCACGAAATACTGAAGGGAACAGTGGATATGTTCAAAGGATTGGGAACTTCAGAGGTAATCACTGCCTGTCCGCTCTGTTACAAAACCTTTAAAGAATACGCTCCGGAGCTGAAAGTAACCTTTCTCAGTGAAGTGCTGTTGCAAGTAGGACTACCCGAGGGAATGCAAGGCAATAAGCAAACATTTTCGCTGTTTGATTCTTGCTCCGCCCGCTGGGAAAAGGCAATACAAGACAGCGTCAGAGCACTGGTAAACGAAACGGGGCACTCAATAAATGAAATGGAACATACACAGGAAACGACGCGCTGTTGTGGATTAGGAGGGATGGTCTCTTTTACTGATCCTGACCTGGCTTTCAGGATGACGCAGAGAACAGTTAACGAAGCCAACCACGATATACTTACTTACTGTGCTGCCTGTCGTGAAGCCTTCATCGCTTATAAGCCCGTAATTCATATCCTCGATTTGCTTTTCAATCCCGACTGGGAAAAATCCAAATTACAGCCGCCAAGCACCGGGGAAATGCGTCGAGAGAATCGTGCTAAGCTAGCGACAATGATTCGAGCCCGCTCACCCAAAAAATGTACGACCAGGAAGAAGAAATGACCTTCCGGATAAAATGGATTACCAGCATTAGTAAGTGAGTACCTTACTACTCGTCTGCTCACCTCGGAAACAGGCCAGGCACATTATTTGCTTTCATCTTTTAAAAATAATTGTCCGAGACCCGTCACAGTGTATAGTTCGATTTCCAACTTTTTATGGGCTATCATTTTAAGCTCTGACATGCTACAATCGAGTGCTTAATGAGCCATAAAGCCACAGATAACAATGCCGACAGTATTAATCCGAATCAGCGCTGGGTCATCCTTGCGATCATCTATGTATCCATACTTGCATTTGCAATCGTAATGCAGTCGATCCCGCCTGTCCTGAGCCTTGTCATGGCCGAGTTTAACCTCTCGCATGCCCAGGGGGGGTTGCTGATGAGCTTTTTTGCACTGCCCGGAATAATTCTTTCGATTGCGGCTGGTATACTCGCCGACCGGTATAACCAGAAGCTGATAGGTATAATTTCTCTAGCTATGATTATTGCCGGCACGATAATATTTCTATTAGGAAACTCACTGTCAACATTAGCCTTAGGCAGGGTGGTTTCTGGAATAGGAGCTGCGACCCTGCAAGTTGTGATACTTCAGTTAGTTGCCCAGTGGTTTGCCGGACGTGAGATAGGAATTGCCCTGGGTGTATCCAATACAGGTGTACCCCTGGGTACCGTTCTCTCCCTGACCCTCCTATCATTGTTAAGTGAGAACCAGGGCTGGCGTTTTGCTATTGGCACCAGCATTGTTTTGCCCGTAGTAGCACTGGTGCTGTTCGCTTTTTTCTATGCTCCAGCACCACAAAAAAGTCATCAAATCACAGATCAACACGAAGGTTTTTTGCACAGTCTAAGGCTCACAGGGACACCTGTATGGATCGTTGCAGGTTCATGGGGGCTATTCAATGCCGCAATGATCTCACTTTTTACCTTCACTCCAGACTTCTTAACTGCTACCGGATTCAGTATCGGCTCATCTGGTTTCATCACAAGCATGACCATGTGGCCTTCTCTGGCGCTGAGCGTGGTGGTAGGGTATATCATTGACAAGATAGACCGCAAACGGGGCATAATCGCTGTCGGTGGCCTGGCTTTGGTGATTCTCATACTAATGGTTCCAGAAGCTACCGGGTGGATAGTGTTGTCAATGCTCCTCATTGGCATCGCACAAACTTTAGTGCCATCGCCGATATTCGCCCTGATCGCTGAACTTAGTGAACCCAAAAGACTGGGACTTAGCTACGGCATAACAGCTACCTGCCTTAATTTGGGAGTACTTATAGGGCCCTATACTACAGGACTTATCAATGATATAATCGACTCCTACCAGGCAAGTTATGCACTAATGTCCGGATTTGCATTTCTGGTAGTTGTAGCTATGATCATCTTAAAGTACACTCGAAAATAAATAGCTTCCCTCACTCATTAAAACCTCCTGCGTAATTTTCAAATAGAGCAGACCATCCAATAATATTGTCGAAAGAAAAGCGCTTGTAATTAGTAACGCACCAATATGCTCCTGCAGTTCACAGTCATATTTCCTTTTAAAGGTAGTTCCTGGCAGATCCAGGCTGAACTCACATTGACCGACACCTTATCACCACGCAAATACCACAAATTTTCCGCCATTATATATGCTGTGCTAAAATAGATTTAACATTACTTCGGCTTTTAAGCAGGCTGTTCAACCAGCTACTCTAAACCTCTGCGATTACCAATAATGAACGCTAAGGAGTTGATGAAACCTGCTACATTTGATATGAGAGTATCTATCATTTTAAGCCCTGTAGAATTAAGAATAAGAGTTAATTCTGCAGGAGAAATAACCGGGACAACAAACTCGTCAATTATGCCTCAGCTATACGCACCCTGGCCAGAAGCTCAGGGGAAAGGAATTGTTCAAATAGAGGTGGAGGGTAACACATTAAGAGCTCTTCTTGCCAAAATAGCAGAACGCTATAAGGAAGTAAATGTTGACCTAAATCCAATTGACCCAAAAACTAACGATGTAGACTGTGATTATTATGTCTTCGTTAATGGTAAGGACTGCGCTGTTTTAACTGATGGCCTTGACGCTAAACTAACAACCGGAGATGAGGTTGTAGTCAGTATGGACTGGTACCCAGGGTGACCGCCGTTCATCCCGGGAACCTTCAGTCCCAACAGGCTCTCTTAATTACCGGAAGATTTTTACGATTGGCTTCCCATAAAGGAAATATTACCCGTATGATGCACAGGAGGTGGATATGAAAGCAATAATAATGCCCGGTTTTTCGGAGTTGATAATCAAAATTAATCCTACCAGGGATGTTACCAGGGAAGGACTGCTCTCCATTATCATGCCCTGGTTATATGCACCCTGGCCGGAAGCCCAGGAAAAAGGGATTATAGAAACTGACGTAGAGGGCGAAACGTTAAGGGCTCTTCTCACTAAACTATCAGAGCGATACAAACAAGTAAATGTCGATTTTGATCCAATCGACATAAAAACCGATGATGTCGACTTCGATTATGACGTCCTGGTAAATGATAAGAGATATGTGGCATTACCACATGGCCTTGACACAAAGCTGGCAGACGATGACGAAGTAAAGGTCAAGGTTCTCTGGCGCTGGGATGGTTAAGGAGATAACATGCTGGAACAAAATGAACTTATCAGATATAATCGGCAGCTTGTGATCCCCGATTTCGGAGAGGAGGGACAAAGAAAGTTAAAAAGTTCCCATGTCGTAATTGCCGGTATCGGCGGATTGGGTTGTCCATCAGCAACATATCTGACTGCTGCCGGCGTTGGGCATATCACCATCGTCGATTTTGATATCGTGGAATTGTCTGATTTAAATCGGCAGATTCTTTACTGGGAAGATGAGATAGGAGAGAAGAAAGTACTAGCCGCCCAAAAAAAGTTATCCAGGTTAAATCCTGCGGTAGAAATTACTCCTATGGCAACCGAGATAACTGAACAGAATGCCCTGAGTATTATCAATGGAGCTCAGCTAGTGGTCGACGGATTAGATAATATGGCTGCCAGGCTGGCGGTAAACTCGGCTTGTGTTCAACGGAAAATACCATTTATCTATGGTGGTGTCTCACGCTTAAGAGGAATGGTTACCACAATCATCCCCGGAAAAACTCCTTGTCTAGCATGCTTTTATGCCGAAGGACCAAAGGGGCTGGGAGTAATAGGAGTAACGCCCGCATTGATAGCAAATTTGCAGGCTCTGGAGGCCATAAAACTAATTATCGGTCAAAGCCCATCATTAGCTGGCAAGTTACTACTATTCAACGGCGATGCTGTAAAGTTCCGGATTTTCGAAATAAACAGAAATCCAGGCTGTCATGTGTGCTCAACCGCATAACTTTATATGAGTAAAAGGGGCTGCCCGTAAGGTGGGCAGCCCCTGAAAACACCAGCCTCAACCAGACTACGAATCCATTACAACCAATGCTTTAATAACGATGACAATCATGTCCTGGCTACATATCAGCTATGGCAATCTCTTGTTTTATTTTTTCTCTTTCTCCCTTTTCTGCTTCAGCGCCCAAAAAACCTTCTCTGGCTGGGCAGGAAGTTCCTTGATCCATACACCAGTTGCATTATGAATAGCATTTATTACCGCCGGTGGAGCTGTACAACAGCTCCCCTCGCTGGCCTCCTTGGCACCAAATGGGCCAAACGGGTCATTAGTTATTACGTGGATGACCTTGGTATCGGGTGCCTCATTAGCACGTGGACGTTTATAGTCCACAAAATTTGGATTCATTGTTTGTCCCTGGTCCATTTTGAATTCTTCATACAAAGCCGCCGAAATTCCCTGATGATATGCTCCACCTAAAACCTGTGTTTCTACTGCCAGAGGATTGAGAGGAAAGCCACAATCATGAGCAACCACATTGGTATCGGTGCATTTCACCACACCTGTCTCCACATCTACCTCTACCTCGATTGCCTGCGCAGTAAGACTATAATTGGTCCCAATAGATCCCTCGCCAGTACTGAAATCAGCCAACGTGTGGAGATCAGCCCCCCTGGTTGAGTTGCCGCGCCCAATTATTACCCTTCCAGGCTGATCATAGCAGGCAATTCTGACAAGCCTAGACCAGGGTATATTCCTCGATCGATTCGTTATCACAAAAATATGTTTATTATTTATATCAACCTCGTCCGGCTTTACACCAAGCTGCTGCGCACCTATTTCGAGAAGCTGGCGCTTTGCATCCAAAGCTGCATTCTTTGCAGCTTCACCAGCCAGTACGGTAACTCGACTTCCATAAGAACCAGGATCAGCAGGTGAATATGCGGTATCCACCCTCTTAATATCGATATCCTCCAATCCGATACCAAGCACCTCAGCAACAATGGCACAGCCGATAGTATCCGAACCCATCCCCACATCTGAAGCACCGGTAATAAAATTAACGGTACCATCCTCACATATCCTCACTACAGCAGCACACGCATTGTGCGCGCTGAGCTGTGTTCCACCATTGTAAGCCGCAGCAGCAAAACCCATGCCATAGGCCTTATTTCCTTCAGCTTTTTTAACTTTTTTCCTCTTGTTCCAATCGACAGCCTTGGCCACCTCTTCAAGGCACTCTACTACACCACATGTTGCTAAAACCGTCTTATTAATCGTCTGGTAAATTTGTCCTGGCTCAGGATTCTTAATGGCGTTTCTCAGTCTTATCTCTACCGGGTCTAATCCAAGTTCTTCAGCTATCATGTCCATCTGAACGTCCGCAGCGAAGCGAGTATGATACACTCCATGTCCTCTCATCGCTGCTGAACTTGGATTGTTTGTGAAATAGTTGTAAATATCCGTTTTAAAATTGGGTAACTCGTAAGGAAGACACATTAAAGTCCCGGTGAGAAACATGGTGAGCGGACTCATGCGGGTATAAGCACCGCCATCAGCAATAACCTTTGTCTGTATAGCCTTTAATGTGCCATCTTTGGTAACACCCGTCTTGATAGTAATCCACATTGGATGGCGCCGCAGACAGGTAGTTAGCTCATCGAACTGCGTATACACCAACTTGACCGGTCTACCGGTCTTCTTTGCCAGCATGGGAGCAGCAAAGTCCAGAGCTACCATGTCATTCTTGGTGCCGCCAAAATCGGAGCCGATAAAAGGCTGTATTATGCGGACATTGCTGAGAGGTAAGTTAAAGCAATTAGCCAGAATTCTATACGGGAAATAAGGGCTTCCCTTAGCTCCCTGGTAGACCAGATGATTAGAATCTGCCCAGTATGCTACTACTGCCGGCGGCTCAATATATCCCTTTGCCATCCGCGGTGTTTTAAAGGTATCCTCTCGTACGAGATATGATTCGGCAAAACCTATCTCCACATCACCAAAGTTCCAGTGATACTCAACAGTTATGTTCCTGGGCCGGTCATCGTGAACCAGGGGAGCTCCTTCCTTCATCGCCTCAAACGGGTCGAACACGCCGGGAAGCGGCTCATAGTCTACCTCAATGAGATCACAGGCTTCCTGGGCTGTATCCTGGTCAACGGCGGCTACGGCTGCTACTGCTTCATACATATAGCGTACCTTCGTGGTAGCTAACGGCTCCTCGTCCCTGGTCGGTCGACTCCAGCCCCATTTGAAACCGCCGAAATCCTTGCCGGTAGTCACTGCCTTTACTCCGGGCAACCGTTCAGCTTTCCTTGTATCGATATTGAGTATCCGGGCATGGGCATACGGACTTCTTTTTACCTGGCCCCACAACATATTAGCCACTTCAATGTCAGCCGCATACTTCGCCTGACCGGTAACTTTAAGCCGTGCATCAACCCGGGGCATTGGTTTCCCTAAAACGGAGTATTCTGGATGGTCTGCTTGATTTAAACGCACTTCTGTCATGCCTTTATTGACCTCCTCGCATCTTTTCAGCAGCTATTTCCACGGCTTCCATATATTTAATATAACCAGAATCAGCACATATATTACCCTGTATGGCCTTTCTGATATCCTCACGTGTTGGGCTTGGATTCTCGTCCAGCAACGCCTTGGCCGACATTACCATCCCTGAGGTACAGAACCCGCATTCTATGGCACCATGATTGACAAATGCTTCCTGGATAGGATGAAGCTTGTCCCCATTAGCAACTCCTTCAATCGTGGTGACCTCATGACCGTTTGCCTGTAACGCCAGTATAGAACACGACCGGACAGCCTTGCCGTCGATATGAACCGTACAGGCACCACAGGCACTGGAGAGACAACCTATCTTGGTACCTGTCAGCTTCAACTCATCTCTTAAAACTTCCACAAGCAAGGTCTTAGGCTTTACCTCCAGCTCATATTGCTTTCCGTTTACTGTAAACTTCAATTGTTTCATTTTAACATTCATACTATGCCTTCCTTAAAGATAGCGCTATGCACGAGCCCTCACCAGAGCCGCACTTGCCGCACGCCTTAGCAACACTTTCACCATCTCCTTCCGGTATTCCGCCGAACCATGAACATCAGAAGGGGGATCTATTTCCGTTGAGGCCACCTCACCAGCCTCGATAAGCAGGTTATCATCGACTGCTTTCCCCACCAACCGCTTTTCAGCATTGCGCAGTCTCACGGGAACCGAACCAGCATTGCTGAGTGCTATTCGAGTATCTTTACAAACACCATGTGCTGTGTCCAGAGTGATTGACACTGCCGCTCCTACAATCCCCATATCACCTTTCATCACCATAAGTTTTTGATACGCAGTACCGGTACAAGGTGGAGGATTTGGCACTTTAATTTCAGTGAGCATTTCATCTGGTTTAATGTCCACCTCCAGATAATCCCTGGAAAATCCCTCCATACTGACAACTCTTTCCCCGCTCAAGCTCATCAGCTTCAACTGCGCATTTAATACGGTGAACACCGGGGCAGGATCGCCCGCAGGGTCTCCATGGCAAAGATTACCACCTATGGTACCCCAGTTTCTTGTCTGGATGACCGCCAGGTTATCCTCCATCTCGCTGAGCACTCGATATTGTTTCTGGACGATAGGGGACATTTCTATCGCCCGATGTACTGTCAACGCTCCGATCCTCAAGCCATCGCTCTTATCATAACTGATATAATCCAGATCAGATATACCCTTTATGTCAATTAAATACTCGGTGTCAATAAGTCCCTGCTTCATCACAACCAGTAACGACTGCCCCCCAGCGATGACCTTAGCCTCTTCCTTATATTTCGAAAGTAAAGAAAGAGCTTCCTCAACAGTTTTAGGAGTAAAATATTCGAAGTCCTTTATCATCGGCCCTCCTCAATTATCCATATATAAATCACAACTCAAATCATACTAAAATCCCGTACTTATGGTCAAACGTGTGCTGCAAGTATCCAAGACATATTAGACAGCTAAAACTGTCTGTATACCATGCAAATTACCGCTTATAACGCAAGCACACCATAAATAGATACAGATAATTGATAATTAATAGTGAAATAATCCCTCAAGACTATTGACATTACACGAGTAAATAGTTATTATCTAACTGAAAGGAGGTGAATCGATGCAAGCTTACTGCATGAAATGCCGCACCAAGAGGGAAATGAAAGATGCCAAGGCCATTACAATGAAGAATGGCAAGCCGGCAACCCAAGGGGTATGCCCCGTCTGCGGCACCAAAATGTTCAGAATTGGCAAGAGCTAAAAGTATAAAAATCAAACTTACTTAGGGCTGGGTATTTATAAAATAATACCCAGCCTTTTACTTTAGGCACTATGTATAACATATCCCCGTCCAGCTTTGGGGATGGGTATTGCCGGTTTATTTCGATTAAGTCTATTTATTGGACCGGTATGACAACTGGCCAACATAAACTAATCGATATTTCTGACCAGGTTATCAAATAACTCTTACTCCCGACATATCATATGCAAACTTTACTATTTCCGATTTATACGTTGGCAGATGCAGAGAACTATAGTTATTTTATTCCATCAGATGATGATATAATATTGAAAGGTAAAGCAAAAGCTATTAGTAATAATAAGCGAATTGAGAATATGAAAAGCCATGCTATTCAAATAAATCGGCTGCTTATACATAGATTCCTTTGATATAAAAGCTGGCATGATTCCATTACGCAATTTAAACCATTTGCCTCAGCATGTAGCCATAATTATGGATGGTAATGGCCGCTGGGCTAAACGGCACCACCTCTCCAGACTTGAGGGACATAAAAAAGGCGCTCTTGGTGTACAGCAGGTTGTTGAAGTTTTCATAGAATATGGAATCCCTTACCTTACTTTATATACTTTCTCAACCGAGAACTGGAACCGTCCAAAAGTTGAAGTAGATGGACTATTTGAACTTTTAGATGAGAGACTTAATGAAGGAATTTCGCTTGCGCTGGAGAAGGGTATCAAACTTTATCATATGGGGAAGCTTGATGGACTGCCGCCGAAAATACAGGAGAAAATTCAGTCAGCTCTGGAACTCACACAATACAATACCCAGATAACCCTTAGCCTGGCTTTTAATTATGGAGGCAGGGACGAGATTGTAGAGGCAACCCACAAAATCATCCGAAAGGGTATTGCTGCACAGGATGTCGATGAGTCGGTTGTCAGCCAGCATCTATTCTCTGCCGGCATTCCCGATCCTGACCTGATCATTCGCACCGGCGGTGAGAAGCGGCTTAGTAACTTTTTGTTATGGCAGTCTGCTTATGCCGAGATATATTTCACTCAGGTCCTCTGGCCTGATTTCAACAGGGATGAAATCGTCAAATCACTCAGGGCCTATAGCAAACGAAAGCGTCGGTTTGGCAGTCTGGACAATTCAGTAAGCTGAAATATTGAGGTTCCCAATACTATAACAATGCATTGAGCAGCAAACACAGTGTGCATGTGACAATGAATGCTGTTTATTATCAAAAATGCTCAGAAACGTGAAGAAAATTAAAAAATTGGACATAATTATTTGCATTTCTGTTTCAATTGTGCTAAACTGAAATAGAACTGAAGAGGAAGTTCAATTAAAGTGGGGCTTAGCTCCCACTTTTTTATTAACATATAAAAACGGGAAACAGAAATTGGGAGTTGATGAGCGATGAAAACTGAATTTATGGTCGCCATTACCCAGCTATCAGCTGAGAAGAATCTGTCCAAGGAAGTAGTCCTGGCTGCGGTTGAATCAGCACTTATCTCGGCTTATAGGAAAAATAGTTTCGCCCTCAACCAGGATATCTCAGTCAAAATTAATCCCAATACCGGTGGAGTAAAAGTCTACGTTAAGAAGACAGTAGTTGAGGACCCAACCGATCCGCCAACCGAAATATCCCCTGCTGAAGCTCAAAAAATAGACAAAACAGCTAAGATTGGTGATGTTTTAAGTATAGAAGCCACACCACCGGATGCCGGGCGTATTGCTGCTCAAACAGCTAGGCAGGTGATCCTACAACGATTACACGAAGCGGAACACCATGCTATCTATGAGGAATTCACCTGCAGGGAAGGTGAAGTTGTTACCGGGATGATACAGCGTATTACACCCGATCAAATATATGTGGACTTGGGTAAAGCTGAAGCAATACTTCCTTATAGTGAGCAAGTACACAATGAGCGCTATAGGATTGGTCAGAGATTTAAATTCTATCTATTAGAAGTGACAAAAGCAAATAGAGGACCTCAAATAGTAGTATCTCGATCTCACCGTAATCTATTAAAGAGGCTCTTCGAACTGGAAGTTCCTGAAATCCATAGTGGTGCTGTTGAGCTGAAGTCTGTTGCTCGGGAGGCTGGTCATAGAAGCAAGGTAGCAGTAGCAGCACGACAGGATGGTATTGATCCTGTAGGCTGCTGTGTTGGTCTACGTGGTATTAGGATACAAAATATAGTAAGCGAACTAAATGATGAGAAAATTGATGTAGTGCAGTGGACTGATAATCCCAAAATTTATATCTCCAATGCTCTGAGCCCGGCTCAAGTCAACAGTGTCGAACTTAATGAGTCAGAGAGCACTGCTCTGGTAGCTGTCCCTGATAAGCAATTATCAC
Organism: uncultured Dehalococcoidales bacterium; assembly: GCA_964596125.1. Classification (GTDB taxonomy): domain Bacteria; phylum Chloroflexota; class Dehalococcoidia; order GIF9; family UBA5629; genus CAZQRP01. The sequence goes on from CAZQRP010000011.1 coordinate 14,736, forward strand.
TGGCTATTGGTAAAGAAGGGCAAAACGCCAGATTGGCGGCAAAGTTAACCGGCTGGCGAATTGATATTAAAAGTGTTTCAGCTTATGAAGTTGAGAAGGCAAGCGCCGCTAAAGAAACCACTGTCGAAATCGAAGATACAACCACTGAAACGGAGGAGGTCGTCCCCGAACTCATCCCTGAACTAGTGATTCCAGAAGAAGAAGTTGCTGAAGTAACGGAGCCAATCGAAGAACTCACAGAAGAGGATGCAACAACAATTGCAACTGATTATGAGTTAGTTCTAGACTCCGAGATCGTACAGCCAGAACCACTGGTGACATCCCAAATCCGATTCGCCGAGGATATTCTACCAGCCAAGCCAAGCTCATCAAGGAAGAAAGGCGGCGGAAAGAAAGACATAGAACTGAGAGAAAAAGGACCAAAGCTAAAGAAAGCGCGCCCAAAACGAACGGGCTATCCAGAAGAAGATGATGAGTTTGAAGAATAGTCCTGAAAAGCAGACCTTCAGGCATAAGCATATGCCCCAGCGCAGTTGTATAGCCTGTAGAAATACGAAAGATAAGAGGGAACTAATTCGTCTGGTGTGCAACATTGGTACTGTGGAAATCGATACTGGTAGAAGAAGAACGGGCCGTGGGGCTTACTTATGTCCAGTATACGAATGCTGGGAGATAGGATTAAAAAGGAATCGCCTGGAATCTGCTCTACGCACGAAGCTCAGTTTGGAAAACCGCCAGATACTGATAGAATATGGCAGAAGCCTGCCTAAAAAGGGGAAAACCAGTAATGAGTGAAGAAGGACAAGAGTTGGTGGTTAATAAGCAAGAAGATAACCAGAAAACAAAGCTGGATTCCCAGAATTCATCTCTTGTTAGCCTTCCCCCAGCCCTAAGTGTGAAGCAATTAGGTGATCTCCTTGGAATAAACGCCGTCGAAATTATTAAGCAGCTCATGAGAAATGGCATCATGGCTAATATTAATCAAATAATTGATTTTAATATTGCCGCAATGATAGCCGATAAATTCGGTTTTAAAGCTGAAAGACAACTGGCCCCTCCTCAAAAAAAGCCCCTGCAAACAGTGAAAGGCGGAAAACTGTCTTCTCGTCCACCGGTAATTACCATTATGGGTCATGTTGACCACGGTAAAACGAGCCTCCTCGATGCTATTCGTCAAAGCAATGTAATTGCTACCGAGGCAGGGGAAATTACTCAACATATCGGAGCCTACCAGGTGGAGATGGATGGGCGAAAAATTACTTTTCTAGATACGCCAGGTCATGAGGCATTCACTGCAATGAGAGCTCGTGGAGCTCAGAGCACCGATATTGCTGTCCTGGTGATTGCCGCCGATGACGGAGTAATGCCTCAGACTGAAGAAGCCATACATCACGCACAGGCGGCAGAAATACCTATAGTTGTTGCCATTAATAAGATTGATAAACCTAACGCTAACTTGGATAGAGTAAAACAACAGTTAACAGATCTGGGTTTGCTTATCGAAGAATGGGGCGGAGATACAGTATGTGTCCCTATCTCAGCCAAGAAAGGGGAGGGCATAGCCGAACTTCTTGAGAACCTGGTTCTGGTTGCTGATATATTAGAGCTTAAAGCCAGACCAGACGGTCCTGCAGAAGGAGTGGTAATCGAAGCTAAATTGGATAAAAACAAGGGACCATTAGCTACCTTGCTTGTCCAGAAAGGTACCCTTAAATTAGGCGATACGTTAATAATCAGTAATACCCACGGTAAAGTTAAGGCTATGTTTAATGAGTCAGGGAAGCAAATGAAAAAAGCCGAGCCATCCACACCGGTGGAAATTCTGGGTATAAACGATGTCGCAAAAGCCGGAGATATTTTTAAAGTAGTGCATGATGAACGTGAAGCACGGATGTTATTAGAAAAGCATAAAGCCCCACAACAGGAATTTGTAACCACAGCAAAGACATTAAGCCTCAGTGACTTTTCAGCCCAGGTCAGTACCGGACAGATAAAAGAGCTTAATATAGTACTCAAGACTGATGTCCAGGGTAGTATCGAGCCAATTAAGGATTCGCTGGAACAGTTGGGAGACGAGAAGATAAAAGTAAGAGTTATCCATTCCAGCAGCGGAAGTATTACCGAAAGCGATGTAATGCTGGCATTAGCCTCCAAAGGAATAATAATCGGTTTCAATAGCCGAGCCGAACCAGGGGCGCAACGTCTGGCTGAATTAGAAGGGATCAGTATCCGTTATTATAACGTTATTTATGAAGTTATAAAGGATGTGGATGCCGCATTAAAAGGTATGTTAGAACCCACTTTAACTGAGGTCATAGAGGGAAAAGCTGAAGTACGCGCCATCTTTGATACGGCAAAAAAGGGGAAGGTTGCGGGAGTTATTGTAAAAGAGGGTAGGGCAAGCCGAGATGCTCTGGCCAGAATAATACGCCAAGGCGAAACAATTCACGAATCTCATGTTAACAGTCTAAAACGTTTCAAAAATGACGTCAAAGAGGTATCTGCTGGTCTTGAGTGTGGGGTAGGAATAGCCAACTTCGTTGATTTCCAGATTGATGATATTATCCAGTTTTATCGTAAAGAAAAAGTAACCTGACCTGTTCCAATATAAGGTAAATCTCTTGCCACTTTCTCTCGTTAAATTGAGGCAATTAATTGCTGGTTTAAGGAAAAAGTTATGACACGTCGTGCTGAACGGGTAAGCAATCTGATAAGACAAGAAATCAGCGAACTGCTTCAAGAACAGATCAATGATCCAAGACTTACAGTTTTCATTTCGGTAACCAGAGTATCAATAACTGATGACCTCAGACAGGCTAAAATATATGTCAGTGTGTTGGAAGATAATATAAACAAAAACGAGGTATTAAATGGCTTCAAGGCTGCCACAGGATTCTTAAGAAAGGAATTAGCCAGTCGCTTGACATTAAGATATATTCCCGAGCTTACCTTTCAATTTGATAATTCAATCGAGTATGGCACGAAAGTGTTGAGATTAATCGAGCAGGTTGCTTCTGACAACATTGAAGAATGAGTATCGACGGATTTCTCAATGTCAATAAACCCGAAGGCATGACTTCTTTTAACATTGTAGCCCGTCTGAGACATCTATCATCAGAAAAACGAGTTGGACATGCAGGTACTCTCGATCCAATAGCGACAGGTGTTCTCCCCATTTGCTTTGGTCAGGCGACCAGAGTCGTCTCATTTCTTATAGATAGTAACAAGACTTATATTGCCCAAATAGAACTCGGTACAGCGACAAATACGTTTGACAGAGAGGGAGAAATAACACACAGTGATGATCCAAGCGGTGTTACTGTGGCACAAGTAGAAATGGCCCTGGCTAAATTTCAAGGCTCCATCGAACAAATACCACCAAGCCATAGTGCCTTAAAATATCGGGGCAGGAGATACTATGAACTTGCCCGTGCCGGTATCTTGATAGAACCCAGGCCAAGAAAGGTCAACATAGACAATATCGCACTGGTTGACTGTCAACTACCACTCATCACAATCAAGGTTGTATGTGGTAAAGGAACCTACGTGCGCTCCCTGGCTAATGATCTGGGAAGCTGCCTGGGTTGCGGGGCTCATTTAAAGAGCTTGGCTCGTATTCAGTGTGGCCCTTTCTCCATTGAAGATGCCCTGTCCATGCCTGAAATCGAAAGTGCCTTTCAACAGGGTACCTGGAAAAAGCTTCTTCATCCAATGGACAGCCCGGTATTAAATTGGAAAGCAGCCATAGTAAATAAAAGGGATGAGGCAGCCATTAGAAATGGCCGTTCCATTTCTTTGAAGCAAGACCATCCGCATTCAGAAGAATATTGTCGTGCTTATAGCTCAGACGGACATTTCATCGCCGTTCTTCGTTTTATCGCAGATGAGAAGCTATGGCATCCAGAAAAGGTTTTTTCTCCTCAACCAGTTGTTCCTTGCGATAACCACCAGTAGGACGCCTGTTAAACAAATATAATTTGGGGCCCGGGGAAAAGTACTGAAACCTGTCCGAGATGAGTAGAGGCAACGATGTATCCCCGTATTAATTGAGATTTAACATATTTTCACCTGGCATGAAGCGAACAATCTCATTCTAACTTGCGGTCAGCAATCTTGACATTCCGTATATAATAGAAATGGTTTAGCTTTTTCAGAGGAGGCCCCACAAAATGGCACAAGCATATTGTTTTAAATGCCGGAAAAAAGCAGATATCAAGAATCCAGAGAATATTATCTTGAAGAACGGTAGACCGGCAACCAGTGGAACTTGCCCATACTGCGGGACCAAAGTCTATAGGATTAGTAAAAGCTAAAGCATCAGCACTTCTTAGTCATGACAGTGAGATGACTTATTAATTTTATCTATTAAAAGCAGAGGATTTTGCTTGAGAACTTGTTGGTATTGATGATTGCTCAAGCCAGCTTGATGTAATATGGATTCAACCAGTTCAGGTGTAAGTAAGTCATCTTCTGTATGTGCGTCCGAATTGACTAGAAGCCTGGCTCCAGTCTGTTGGCTGACAGAGGCAACAGTAGTGTTAGTTGCCGAGTGCCCATGTCGAGCTGTGAGTTCAATGAAGACACCATTCTTCGCCGCCAGGGTAGCTTCTTCGGCTGTTATTGAGCCGGGGTGAGCCAGGATATCAACACAAGGTGATTGGACTGCGGCAAGGTTTGTACCCCTTGGCACAGGTTCTACTAATGTTTCTCCATGAACAACTACCAGCCATGCGCCCAATTCCTTTGCTCTTCGGGCAACATCAGGAATAGCCTCAGAAGGAAGATGAGTAAGCTCCACACCGGGGATGGCCAAAATATCCCAGTACTTTCTAGCCAGGGCGCAGTCTTCGCTTATTTCCTTTATTACACGATCAAGAGAACCAAGGGCGACGTGATCGGTAATGGCAATGGATGAATAACCGCCGATAACAGCCCTATGTATTAATTCGATTGGCGATAAAACGCCGTCACTATGGAAAGTATGCGTATGAAAATCATAAAGCACCCCTTGACAATATCACAAAAGTTTAGTTATATACAAGAGCGCCTTTATAAACTATAATATACAGGCAATAGTTCAGGGGAGAGTATGTTTAAAAATATTTTAGTTCCTCTTAACGGTTCCGGGGAGGGTAAAAGAGTAATTCCCTTCGTCAGAGATCTGGCTCCGAGATTTGGCTCTGAAGTTCATGTTTTGGGTGTCGGCATCGGGAACAAGCAGCGCAGAGTCAATCGTATGCTTGAACAATACATCGATGAGGTAGCGGGCAATCTAGACAACGATGATATCAAAGCCAAATCAGTGATACTTTACGGTAGACCTGCTGATAAAATACTATCTTACGCTGAGGAAAATAACATCAATTTAATTATTATGGCAACCAGAGGCCGCGGCGGCATTACCCGCTGGTGGTTAGGAAGTGTAGCGGAGAGAGTAATAAGTGAAGCTCATATTCCTATTCTACTGATCCGAAGCCGACGTATCAGTAAAATGGAGGCGGAAGAAAAATCAGCCCTACTAAACATTATCACTCCCTTAGATGGCTCAAACATTGGTGAAACAGCTTTACCTCAGGTCGAGGTTTTAGCCACAGCTACAGGAGCCTCGATTAATCTACTCCAGGTTATTGCCTCACCTGCCGATGTAGAAGCCAAATTTAACTCCAACGCGAAAAAACAGACTACAGATTTACACGCCTCTGGTGAAGAGTATCTCAAAAATATAGCTGAAGGATTAAATAAAAAAGGAATCACAACTAAATATGAGGTGATAAATGGTGATCCGGCAAATGTAATAGTCGACCTCGCCGGTCAAAGAAAAGACAGTATAATAGCAATGTCAACTCACGGGCGAAGCGGTATTGCCCGTTGGGTATTAGGAAGTGTAGCTGATAAGGTACTACGTGCATCTGATACACCAATATGGTTAGTCAGGTCTCCAAAAATGACAACAATTAAAAATGAAGATTAAACACAATGAGGTGAAGGTAAGCAGAAGAGTAAAAGGAGCAGTTAAACATGAGTAAGATCAATGTAGCCGTAATTGGAATTGGGAATTGTGCATGTTCGCTTATTCAGGGTGTTAATTACTACAGAAATACTAAAGCAGATGAGTCCGTGCCCGGACTAATGCATATTAACCTGGGTGGATACTACATTAAAGATATCAATTTTGTAGCTGCAATAGACATTGACAAAGAAAAGGTGGGCAAGGACCTGGCCGAAGCAATTTTTACCCCACCCAATAACACCTTCAAATTCTGTGACGTGCCCAAGACTGGTGTCAGGGTGGCACGAGGTATGACTCACGATGGATTAGGTAAGTATTTATCTCAAATTATTACCAAAGCGCCGGGGACAACTGCCGACATTGTCAGTATCCTCAAGGAAACAAAAACCGATGTAGTTATCAACTTTCTACCCGTGGGGAGCGAGGAGGCAACCAAATGGTACATTGAACAGGTACTGGATGCCGGATGTGGCTTCATTAATTGTATACCTGTTTTCATTGCTCGTGAGCCCTATTGGTATAACCGTTTTATTAATGCGGGACTGCCAGTTATCGGTGACGACATAAAATCCCAAGTCGGTGCAACCATCACCCATCGCATACTAACCAAACTATTTGGCGACCGGGGTGTTAAGCTAGAGAGAACGTACCAGCTCAACTTCGGCGGTAATACAGATTTTTATAATATGCTCGAGCGGGAGCGTCTTGAGTCAAAGAAGATATCCAAGACCAATGCTGTCACATCTCAATTAAACTATGAACTTGAACCGGATAACATCTATGTAGGCCCCAGTGACTATGTACCCTGGCTAACCGATCGTAAATTCTGCTATATCAAAATGGAGGGACGAACATTCGGCGATGTTCCTTTAAATCTTGAGATGAAATTAGAGGTATGGGATAGTCCAAATTCAGCCGGCGTAGTTATCGATGCAATCAGATGCTGTAAGTTAGCGCTAGATCGAGGATTAGCTGGAGCAATCGTGGCTCCTGCTTCCTATTTTATGAAATCACCCCCTATTCAGTATTCTGACGAAGAAGCCCGAATACGCGTGGAAGAGTTCATTGCCGGACAGGAGCAACAGAGCCCGATTACCCTGCCTGAAAAAGAGCTGGAATAGCCAGTATATTCCAACAGGACAGAACTAACAAGTATATCAGACAGGAGCAGTATTACATTGAAGATTGGGTTAGTTTCTCCATACGATTATTCATTCCCCGGCGGAGTCGTCAACCATATTTCTTGTCTGGCTAATCACTTTATTCGCTGGGGACATGAAGTCAAAATAATAGCCCCGTGCCTGAAGGCCGGAACTCGATACTTCGAGGAAGAAATACGGGCTGTTGGGAGACCAGTACCGATACCATACGGCGGCTCGATGGCCCGTGTCCCTGTATCCCCATGGTTGCCAGCTCAGGTAAGAAAAATCTTAAATGAGGAAAATTTCGACGTACTTCACCTTCACGAACCATTCACGCCTATGCTGTCGTTAAGCGCCCTCCTTCAATCGAATTCGATAAACATAGGCACATTCCATGCCTGCCATAATAAGGCCCGCAGTTACTGGACAATGAAGCCTGTCCTCAAAAGATGGCTCCCGCGACTACACGGTAAAATCGCTGTTTCTAAGCCAGCATCAGACTTTGTAAGCCGATATTTGCCCGGTGATTATCATATCATCCCCAACGGTATTGATACCGAGCGTTTCTATCAAGACGGACCTACGCGAGTCGGTTTCACAGACGGCAAACTAAATATCTTGTTTGTCGGGCGGCTGGAAAAACGTAAAGGCCTGGGACACCTGCTTCGTGCCTGCGCTCTAGTTAACAGAGAATTCAACAATTTTAGACTAATAATAGTTGGCCCTGGCACCAGACTACGTCCGGGATATCAAGAACTGGCTAGAAATTTACAACTAGATAATGTAATCTTTACCGATTTTGTGTCAAATGCAGAGCTGCCGGAATATTATCGTACTGCCGATATCTTTTGCGCTCCGGCTACCGGCGGAGAAAGTTTTGGTATCATTCTCTTAGAGGCTATGGCCTGCGGAAAACCCGTTATTGCTTCAAACATTGACGGCTACGCCAGTGTGCTTAAACACAACGAAGAGGGACTGCTTGTACCCGCTGGAGATGAGGAAGCCCTAGCACAAGCCCTGTTATCTCTCCTTAAAGATTCCTCTTTGCGTCAGCAAATGGGAGCCAGAGGCAAACTCAATGCTGAAAAATATAGCTGGGCTAATATCGCTCAGCAGGTCATTGATTACTACATGGACATGATAGCTAGCAACCCCGGCAAGAAACATTGAATTAATGGATTTTCGCAAGAGCACCGCTAATTGGATTACCAGACCCATGATGCCTGTTCTGAGTAAGACCAGGCTGACACCCAATATACTAACCTGGTTCGGTCTATCAATAAATATAATTGCTGCTGCAACCATAGCGACAGGCCATCTCCTTATCGGAGGATTCCTCGTCCTTTTCTCCGGACTATTTGATCTCCTTGACGGAGCACTGGCCAGATTCACCAATAAAACAACTCTCTTTGGTTCCTTATTAGACTCTACATTCGACCGGCTTTCTGAAGCACTGATACTATTCGGTCTTTTGATCTTAAGCGTGAGAATGGAGAATGATGTAGAAGTATTACTCATCTTTGGTGTTATGGTGGGGTCTTTCCTTATCAGCTATGTTAGGGCCAGAGCTGAAAGCTTAAAGATAGAATGCCGCGTTGGTTTGTTCACCAGAGCTGAGAGGGTTATAATATTAGCGCTGGGCTTGCTTTTAAACCAAATTTTTATTGCTCTCATATTCCTAGTGGTGTTCACATTCATCACCTTTGTGCAAAGAGTACTACATGTCTCACGGGCCACGAAAAGACAGGAAAATCAAAGTTAATCAGACATAAGCAACCATGAGTAATGACACCATTAAACGGAACTCACAAAAATGCGTATGTATTCTATAAAGAGGATTGTCTTTGAAAGTATCTTTGGTAAAAGCACTGCGGGATTATGGACTGCCGCTCTCGGTTTTTAAATATGGATTGTCAATGAGGAGGGATTGTTCCATTTCAAAACAGGTATTTTATCAATGGACACTTTACTAAAAGTCCCGGCCAAATGTAATTTCGCCGTCTTCTAACTTATATAGTTAAGTATTGAGTGAGCGAGGTGTAATGTCAGTAATAACGGTCATCGGTGGTCAATGGGGGGATGAGGGTAAAGGGAAAATAATCGACCTTCTGGCTGAGAAGGCCAAAGTAGTAATCCGCTTTTCCGGCGGCGATAATGCCGGACATACTGTAATTAATCCCTATGGGGAATTTAAGCTGCACCTGATTCCATCGGGTATTTTTCATCCAGGGGTAACTTGTATACTGGGAAATGGAGTAGCTATTAATCCAGCTACACTTCTACAAGAGATCGATGAATTTAAAAAGCATGGCGTCGATACCAGTAATCTTTTAGTCAGCGACCGGACTCACTTGATAATGCCCTATCATATACTTCTGGACCGCCTTGAGGAGGAAAGGCGGGGTGGAGGAGCTATAGGCACTACGCTGAAGGGAATCGGCCCTGTTTTTACGGATAAAACAGCTCGCCTTGGAATCCGTACCTGCGACCTACTGGATAAAGAATTATTTCGTTCTCGACTTGTCACTATCCTGGAACTTAAGAACAGAATTATAACTAAAGTATATGAGGCTTCACCATTATCACTGGAAGAAATTTTTGAGCAGTACTATCTCTATGGGGAACAACTAGCACCTTTCATTCGAGACACAGGTCCTATTATCCAGGATGCTTTGTCCAGAAAAGAAACAATCTTATTAGAAGGTGCTCAAGGTACGATGCTTGATCCCGATTTTGGCACGTACCCTTATGTAACATCCTCCTCACCCCTGGCTGCCAGCAGCTCGACAGGTTCTGGAATAAGCTTCCGTAACATCGACCGTGTTATCGGGACATTCAAGGCCTATACCACGAGAGTCGGCGCAGGACCTATGCCTACCGAGCTCAGCGACGAAACCGGTGAACTCATCAGAAAGCGCGCTCACGAATATGGAACTACGACTGGCAGACCAAGACGCTGTGGCTGGTTTGATGCTGTGGCCGGACAGTACAGTGTCAATATTAATGGCTTCAGCGGTATAGCACTAACTCGTCTCGATATCCTGGATACCTTACCTTCGATTAAAATCTGCACCGGCTACAAGCTACACGGAAAAATCATCGATTATTTCCCAACCAATATGTCATTACTGGTAAAATGCCAACCCGTTTACGAAAAACTACCAGGCTGGCAGACACCAACAAGCGATATCCGTGATTTCAATCACCTACCCTCAGAAGCCCTTCACTATATAGCTCGACTTGAAGAGCTTTTATCCTGTCCGGTTGACATTATTTCAGTTGGCGCAAATCGAGATCAGACAATAATTGTTAACCCAGTAAAATAATAGACTAATCTCCGCGGCTAGTATGAAACTATTAAAGGTATATATCATTAATGGTAATTATTCGGGTATAACCTGGCATTACAAATGAGGACTCAAGCGCCGCCAGCCATTGGTAAGTCAATCTTACAATTCTTTAAAGCAGCTTCGATAAGGGCCTTTGACTTGTCATCAGGTTCGATGAGCGGTAATCTAGGTCCGCCGACTTTAAAACCCAAATGATTCAGGGCATACTTAACCGGCATCGGGTTGGCAATGACAAACAAAACATTGACCAGAGGCAATAAGTTACGATGTATAGCCGCTGCCTCATTTGTCCTGACACTTAGAAAGTGTTCAATCATTTGTTTAATCTGCAGGCCAACCAGATGAGAAGCAACACTAATGACACCATACCCCCCTAGAGCTAATATAGGTAATGTATCGCTATCATTACCGCTATAAACGAGGAAATCATCTCTGACTCCCTGAATTATCTTAGCAATCTGGTCATAATTGCTACTAGCTTCTTTTACGCCGATTATATTGTCAATTTGACTGAGCCTTATGACAGTTTCAGCATTCAGGTTCGCTACAGTACGTGATGGCACATTATAAAGAATGCAGGGCAGGCTGGTGACCTGGGCGATTGTCCTAAAATGTTGAAATAGTCCTTCCTGCGTTGGTCGATTATAGTAAGGGACAACGAGAAGACAGCCGTCAACTCCCGTCTTTTCAACTTCTCTGGTGAGGTCCGTGCTTTCTGCGGTACTATAGCTACCAGTGCCAGCTATAACTGTGCCCCGGTCTCCAACCGCTGATTTAACATCAGCAAAGAGTCGCATCTTTTCCTCTCGATCAAGAGTCGGAGATTCACCTGTGGTACCCGAGACCACAACTCCGTCACTACCTGAATCTAATAGAGCTCCGGCCAATTTTTTAGCCTGCGAATAATCAACGTTTCCACTGGCGTCAAAAGGTGTTACCATCGCCGTAAGTAAACGACCAAATTTCTTCATCTCCCGTCTCCTCAAAGATTAATCAGTCCCCGACTTTGACCCAATCACGCCGTACTGCCTCTTCGGCAATCTGGACGGCATTAAGAGCAGCACCCTTACGCAAATTGTCAGCTACAATCCACATCACCAGGCTATTGGGTTGGGATACATCCGTGCGGATGCGTCCCACAAAAACATCATCTGAGCCCGCAGACAACCATGGTTGCGGATAAAGGCTAACGTTCGGATCATCGAGTACTTTAACACCTGGAGCCCGAGCTAAAATTTGTCTCGCTTCCTCTGGAGGCATAGGATGTGTAAATTCAACATTGATCGCTTCACTATGCCCGACAAAAACAGGTACTCTTACACAGGTTGCAGAGATAGCAATATCCTCAGCATGCATTATTTTATGAGTCTCTTCCACCATCTTCCATTCTTCCTTGGTATAGCCATTATCCAGAAAAACATCTATTTCCGGAAGCAGATTAAAGGAAATCTGGTGGGGATAAACATGAGGGACTACATTTTGTCCTTCTAATATCAACCTGGTTTGAGTAGTCAATTCCTCCATTGCAGCGGCACCAGTACCTGCAACCGCTTGATACGTAGAAACAACGATACGTTTGATAGGATTTACCACATGCAGTGGGTAAAGTGCTACTACCATTTGAATGGTTGAACAATTTGGATTAGCAATGACACCTTTGTGCCATTTAATATCTTCAGGATTCACTTCAGGGACAACCAGAGGAACCTTCGGTTCCATTCGGAAGGCAGAACTATTGTCGATAACCAGAGCACCGGCCTTGGCAGCAAGTGGAGAAAAATGCCGGCTAACCTCAGCGCCAGCCGAGAAAAGAGCAATATCGACATGCTGGAAAGACTCAGCGGTAGTCTCTTTAACTATAATCTCATGGTGACCTATAAAAAGCTTTTTACCCTCTGAACGATCAGAAGCACAAAGATCTAGAGAAGCTATGGGAAACCTTCGTTGTTCCAATACCTTTATAAACTCCTGACCCACAAGACCTGTAGCACCAACAATTGCCACTTTATGAGCCTTCACTATTTCCCCCCAAAGTGTAATAAAACGTCCAGGCCATAAACTAATCCCTGTAATTTAACTACTTCTTTTATTGCTAAAATAACGCCGGGCATATAACATTCTCTGCTTGTGGTATCATGGCGTAAAGACAGTGTCTGCCCCTCCCCACCAAAAATAACCTCCTGGCTAGCCACAAAACCAGGTAATCTTACACTATGGATGGCTATGCCATCAACTTGTCCACCCCGACTACCACTAAGATTTTCCTTTTTAATTGACGAATACACGAAAGGTTTACTCCGAGACTCCAGCATGCCTTTTGCGGTAGCTAATGCAGTTCCCGAAGGGGCATCGGCCTTCTGATTATGATGTAACTCGATAATCTCAGCATGATCAAAGTACTTTGCAGCAGTCCTGGCTAAATGGAGAAGAACCACCGCCCCCAGAGCAAAATTTGGTGCTATTATTACACCAACTTTATTAGATTTGGCAAGTTGATCAATTTCTTTAATGTTGTCATCTGAAAACCCTGTGGTACCTATGACTAAATTAATACCTCGTTCGGCTACAATGCGAATAGCCGATAAGGATGCTTCAGCAATGGTGAAATCCACAACTACCTGAGGACTACAGCTTTGTAGAAGCGTACTTAAATCAGTAGAACATGGTACTTTCTCATAAGTATCGGGTAACTCAAGGTACCCCTGAGTAGCTCGAATGTCAATTGCACCAACCAACGCAAGGGCAGGATCTCGATTCACAGCATTCAGGACTTCCTTACCCATTTTTCCCAGGGCTCCATGAACCAATACTTTTATAGGCTGCATTGATTTGTCCTTAAAGCCCAATAAGGGCAATGGCTTCCGTGCCATCTTCGCTATTTCTTAAAATAGGGACGATGCCGTTTGTCTCTGCTACCACGTTGTTGGATACCTGGACGGTGTCTTGACTCTTTTTGATAAGGACTGCTTGCTGAGGCAGAATCTACAACTTTGGCACCTTGAACCCGTGACAATTCTCCAAAAATTGCCCGTCGTGAAAGGTTCACCCTCCCTAAGTGGTCAATATCCATGACTTTAACCATAATCTCATCGCCCACTTTAACAATGTCTTCAACTCTGGACACGTGATAATCAGCCAGCTCACTGATATGAACCAGCCCTTCTTTACCAGGCAGCACCTCCACAAAAGCACCAAAGTTCATTAAACGTGTAACCTTTCCGGTATAAATAGCACCTACTTCTATCTCACGGGTCAAACCTTCCACGATTTCGATTGCTTTTTTGGCTGCTTCTTCATTTGCTGAGCCTATAATTACTGTTCCATCGTTTTCAACATCTATACTTACCTTGGCCTCTTCAATTATAGACCGTATAGTCTTCCCACCAGGTCCGATAACAGTACCAATTTTACCCGGATCAATATTGATCCTATAAATTCGTGGTGCATATGGACTAAGCTCATCACGACTCGATGCAATAGCCTCCTTCATATTATCAAGTATCTTTAAACGGGCCTCACGAGCTTGTTTCAAGGTATCAGCAATGATCTGATAGCTTATTCCCGGTAGTTTGACATCTAATTGAATTGCAGTAATTCCCTGGCTGGTACCAGCCACCTTGAAGTCCATGTCACCATATGCATCCTCCATACCCTCAATATCAGTAAGAACCAGGTAATCATGATCATCACTGGTAACGAGCCCCATGGCTATCCCAGCCACCGGAGCTTTTATAGGTACACCGGCATCCATTAACGATAGTGTTGAGCTACAGACACTGGCCATTGAAGTACTGCCATTTGAACTCAAGACTTCAGAAACTATTCTGATGGTATAAGAAAAGTCCTTTTCTTCAGGTATCACTACTGAAAGCGCTCTTTCCGCCAGTGCACCATGTCCTATTTCCCGCCGGCTTGTGGTACCCAGTCGCTTTGCTTCGCCAGTAGAATAGGGTGGAAAATTATAGTGATGCATAAAACGCTTGGTGCCTTCTAGCCCCAGACCATCAATCAGTTGCTCTTGACGTAAAGAACCAAGGGTAGTTATAGATAACACCTGCGTTTGTCCTCTGGCAAAAAGTCCCGAACCATGAGTACGGGGTAGAAGGCCGACTTCACTGCTCAAAGGGCGAATTTCATTGGCCTGCCGGCCATCAAGATGCATCCTACTGTCCAGCATCTGTTTCCTGGCTGTTTTTTTTATTTTGTCCTCAATGATCCTGGTAATATCAGCCTCAGAAAACGTATCTTTAAGCTTCGCAATAGCCTCCTCTTTAACTGATGCTATTGCCTTTTTTCGCTCATTTCGGTCTGTCTGGGTAAAAGCCTGGACCAAGCTGTCCCCAAAGTCCGAAGTAATAATGGCTAGTAACTCAGAAGGAACTTCAGTAGCCGCTACCTCCACTTTTTGCTGGCCACAGGCTCGCTGAAGATTCTCCTCGATTTTTATTATTTCCTGATTCGCTTTATGGCCGAGTGCAACGGCTTCCAGAATTAACTCTTCCGAGGCTTCCCGTCCTTCTGCCTCAACCATCACTACGTCTTCTTTGGTACTAACGACAATTACATCGATCAGGCTGTCATCCAACTGAGGTAAAGTTGGATTTAATACCAAAGTTTCATTGATGTAGCCAATGCGTACTCCCGCTACCGGCCCATTAAATGGAATTGAAGAGAGAGTCAGAGAGGCCGAGGCACCAATAACCGCCAGCACGTCAGGCGCATTTTCCTGGTCCGTAGAAAGTACAGTAACAATAATCTGAATATCACTGCCAAAATCTTTGGACAGAAGAGGGCGTAAAGAGCGGTCAGTTAACCGGGCAGTTAAAGTTGCCTGTTCGCTGGGGCGTCCTTCTCTCCTGATAAAACTGCCTGGAATCTTTCCTACAGCGTAGTGCCTCTCCTCATAATCCACCGTCAAACGGATAAAATCGCTGTCTTCGTGGCGCTCATCACCCATGCAAGCAGTGACCAAAACAATAGTATCACCATAGCTAACAGTAACTGAGCTTGCAGCCTGACCGGCCAACTTGCCTGTCTCGATTTTGAGTAATCGGTCACTAATTATGCTATCTTCAGACCAAACCATGTTTAAGAAGACCTCTAGTCTATTTCCGTAAGCCTAATTTGACAATAAGACTACGATAGCGGTTGACATCACTTTCATTAACATATGCTAACAGTCTTTTTCTCTGCCCTATTAACTTCAGAAGTCCACGACGGGAGTGATGGTCATGTGCATGTACTTTCAGGTGTTCTGACAGCCGATTAATCCTTGTGGTGAGTAACGCTACCTGAACTTCAGCAGAACCAGTATCACCTTCATTAACCGCAAAATCAGAAATAATAGATCTCTTCTTTTCTTTATCCAAATTTTATCTCCTTGTATTACTAAGACTTTAAACCAAAATTATAACATAGGTATGCAATCATTGCACAGACGCTTTAGCAATGAGCTTACATGGAGTATAATAAAAGCAGCATGACCTCTCAAGTTTTTTATCGCAAATGGCGCCCCCAGACCCTGTCTGAAGTGGTAGGTCAAGAGCATGTTACCCAGACATTACGCCATGCAGTAGAAAACGGTCGAATAGCTCATGCGTACCTCTTCTGCGGTCCTCGAGGTACTGGAAAAACCAGCTCCGGACGCATCTTGGCCAAGGCAGCAAATTGCCTATCCCCAACTCAAGGTGAACCATGTAATACTTGTGAGATATGTCGCACAATCAACGAAGGTAATTCACTGGACATAATAGAGATAGACGCAGCAAGCAACCGCGGGATTGACGAAATCCGCGATTTAAAAGAGAAAGTAAATTATGCCCCAAATATGACTCGCTATAAGGTTTATATTATAGACGAGGTCCATATGATAACCAAGGAAGCATCAAACGCTTTCCTTAAAACACTGGAAGAGCCACCTCCTCATGCCATCTTTGTTCTGGCGACTACAGAACCCCACAAAGTGATACCAACCATCCTGTCACGCTGCCAGCGCTTTGATTTCCGTCGTCTCTCTCAATCCGCAGTAATCTCTAAGCTCGAGTTTATCTGTAAGCAGGAAAATATTGACGTCGAATCTGAGACCCTGCGGCTTGTTGCCAAAGCCACCACCGGCAGCCTGCGTGATGCTGAAAATCTGCTAGAGCAGTTAGTTGCCTACTACGGGCATCATATTGAGCTTCACCAGGTAAAGGCACTGTTAGGTATCAGTGGTGATCTGCGAATTAGAGAACTGGCTAAGTGTATTGTCAATAATGATATTTCCGCCGGGCTAATTACAATAAATAATATCAGTAGCGACGGAATTGACCTCCGCCAGTTCAACAGGGAACTGGTTAATTACCTCCGAGAATTGCTTTTAGTGAAGTCCGGCTCTGAAGAAGTCGTAGATGTTACCAATGACGATAGAGCAGAGTTAAAAAGTCTGGCAAGCGGTATTAGCCTCGATTATCTATTAACAGCGGTCAAACTCTTTGGCGAAACTGACCTCCGTTTGAATAACTATTCCCCATTGCCACTTGAATTAGCGCTGATAGAAACTATTTTATCAGTAACCAAGGAAAAACAAGTTAACCATCCTGAGCCAATGAGGTCTATAAAGCCCGCTGAAGAGAGAAAGCCCGTTCAACCTGAGCCAACTAAGTTTCAAGAACCAGCCAATGTCGTTAATACTTCCGCAGAAACAGCTCCTATTGCGCCCGAAGAACCTGTCGAGCCTTACAAAGAGTATAAGACTCCTGAACAAACTAAAACCTCTGAAATCCGCGAAATGAAATCATTTCAGGATATCGACTATGTACGTAACCGGTGGAAGGAGTTTGTTGGTGCTATGCGTGGTGAAGGGTCCAGAGGTAACCTGGATGCATTTTTACGAAGCGCCTGCGAACCTGTAAACATTGAAAATGGTACTTTAATATTGGGCTTCTATGCCGATTTTCATAAAAAGTATATTGAGGACCCTAAGTATAAGCACCTGGTGGAAAAGAAGTTACGAGAATTTTTCGGACAACCATACAAGCTACACTGTATTATTGTCGAACGTAGAAAAGAAATGAAAACAAAACCAGAAACCGAGAGTCCTTTACTTAAAGCTGCTCTCGAGAGGGGCGCTAAGAAAATTGAAGAGAAGTCTAAAACGGAGGAGAAATGAGCAAATTTATGCTACGTCAAGCGCAGGAATTGCAGGCCAAGCTGGCCAAGGCTCAGCAAGAACTGGGCAATATAACAACAGAAGTAAGTTCAGGAGGGGGAGCAATCAAAATAGTCATAGACGGCCAGCAAAAAATACACTCAGTAAGTATTTCACCGGAGGTAATCAACTCTGAAGATGCTGAACTTCTTGAGGACATGGTTATGGCGGCAGTAAACGAAGCTATAAATAAATCCCAGGAACTCGCTGCCAGTCACCTTAGCAGCTTAACTGGTGGGCTTAAAATCCCAGGAATGTTCTAGGAGGATGAACCTTGAACACGGATAGTATGCCCACCGCCGAGCCGATAGCCCGATTAATAGAAGAATTCAGTAAATTGCCCGGCATCGGCCCAAAAAGTGCCCAACGGTTAACCTATTATCTATTACAAGTACCTCCTGAGAAAGCCAAAGCCCTGGCTGAAGCCATCACAGCAATTAAGCAAAATTTAAGCCTGTGTTCTATTTGCTTCAATATAACGGATGCTGTTCCCTGTAGTATCTGTTGCGATCCGGGGCGTGATCACAACAAGATATGTGTAGTAGAAGAGCCCGCTGATATTCTCCCTCTGGAACGGTCTAAGAAATACAATGGCCTTTATCATGTGCTTCACGGGGTTATCGCCCCCGCCGATGGCATAGGCCCTGAAGAATTGAAAATAAACGAGCTTTTAACTCGCCTCAATAATGGTTCGGTAACCGAGGTTATACTCGCAACCAATCCTAATACAGAGGGGGAGGCCACTGCAATGTATCTACAGCAGTTAATTTCTCCGTTAAATATTCACTTGACCAGGCTAGCCCGTGGCCTTCCCTTTGGTGGAGACTTAGAATATGCCGATGACGTTACCATCAGCCGTGCTATTGAAGGAAGACAAGAAATGTAATCAGTTGTGGCCTATGAAACTACCTCGGGCTTATAAGACAGAAGCTATTATTATCAAACGGTCAAAACTAGGTGAAGCCGATAGAATCCTGACTCTGTTTACACCAGACCACGGCAAATTAAAGGCTGTAGCCAAGGGAGCACGCCGCCCGAAAAGCAAATTAGGCGGACATGTTGAACTTCTTACCCATAGCTCATTATTGTTAGCCAAAGGCCGCAATCTTGACATTGTCACCCAGGCCCAGACAATTGACAGTTTCCTACCTTTAAAGGATGATTTGAAGCGCATGTCATGTGGTCTTTATGTATCAGAACTTGTTGAATCCTTTACCAGCGAATCATTTGAAAATCGTGGTCTCTTTGATTTATTACTTGATACTCTGCACCAGTTGTCTCATGCACAGAATACCGGGATCGTTTTGCGTTATTTCGAACTGCATCTTCTGGACCACCTCGGATATCGTCCCCAGTTACATCGATGCGCCAATTGTGACTTACTACTCCGCCCAATGAGGAATTGCTTCAGTTCCAGTCAGGGCGGTGTACTTTGTGCCGATTGCAGCTATGAAGAACCATTGGTACGTCCCTTATCTTTGAACGCTTTAAAAGTTTTACGTTTGTGGCAGAACTGCAACTACGCTACTGCCACTCGGGTAAAAATAAATTCTGAGTTGTCTACAGAGTTAAAGCAATTAACACGTGAATATATCAAATATCTTTTGGAAAGACAGGTCAAGTCTACGGCTTGGTTGGACAGACTGAACCAATAAGCTCACTTGATATAGAAACCAGGCTTTTAACCACCGGATTGATTGTGCAACCAATCATCCTATAATCCTGTACGGGAGTTAACGTGACTGTTGCTTTCACTCCACCCGACTATCCTTGCCGGCAAAGTCAAAGTTGTAACACTGCTACTTTGCCACGGATACTGCTTCCTCAATCGCTTGTACTGTAGATACCGGTTTTGTAAGATCTTCGTTTTTTTCGCTGGTCTTAAACATGGCTACCGAAACCTGGAGCTCATCAGACATTTGAGCCAGCAGCCGAGATGAGTTAGTCATTTCCTGTACCACACTTTCAATCATGTTGTTCACCCCACTGCTCGTTATGCTTACCTCTTCAGCTGCTGCTAATATCTGATCAATATACCCTGACGTTTCCTCCACGGCATCCATTACTTTATTCAGTGCAGTACTGGCTTCACTAGCCAGCTTATAGCCTTCTTCTACTCGCTTGGATCCATCATTAGTAGCCCTTATACATTCATTCACGTCTTTCAAAACAGCATTAATATGGCTGGAAACATCCTGTGCTGCATTATTTGTCCGCTCTGCCACCTGCTTTACTTCACTGGCAACAATGACAAAATCTGCGCTATGATTACCCTCCTCAACCATTTCGTCTGCAACGTTTCGTGCAATCAGGTTAATCTCGTCGGCAATTTTATTAACAATCGTGGATATTCCAAGGAGTCTATCCGAGTGCTGACCTATTCGTATTACAGCATCAGCCACATCATCCATGGCAAAGGTGACTTTTGTTAAACCTTTAATGCTCTTCTCTACATTATCCATGCCATTCTTGGCAACTATAGCGGTTCGTACGGCACCACTTGCAGCCTTCTGAGCTTTATCACTCACTAACTGAGTAGCATTGTATATATGTGAAACGATAGTGGCTGCATCAACTGCTGTTCCATCCTTTTCATTATAGCCAACAGTAACAATGCTCCCGGTTATGACATCAGCCCCATTAGCCAATTGGTGGTCATTATCAGCTTTATGCGCTCTGGCTGTTCCTGCCTGTTCAGCAGCCCGGGCAAGTTGACTGCTGGCTGAAGCCAACCTACTTGCTGTTTGTCTAACATTATCTATTAGCCCGCTGAGGTCTTTAACCATCTTTCTATATGTTAAACCCATCTCCCCAAGCTCATCTGATGAGACAGTACTGACCTCCGCAGTAAGATCACCTATGGATGCCTGCTTCATGGCTTTGTTTATGCTGGTTACATTACTTGATATGCGCTGCGACAGGAATAAGCCCAGCCCAGCAGCAACCAATAAAGAGACAGCAGCAAGTACTGCAGTCAAAATTACCGCCGATCTCCGTGTACTATCAGCCTGGACTATAGCAGCCTCGACTGTTTGATCTAGAATGGATTCCAAATCATTCATTGTTGTACTCAGCAATGCGCTCGAAGCAAGCACAGCCATCATCTGGCTACTATCCTGTTGTAAATCATAAACAAGATAAATAACCGCTCTTTCACTGTCATTCACAAATTGCTGGTGTGCAGTAATAAATCGGTCAATAGCTCCGCCTACTTCAAAAGACTTTATAGTGTCAAAATGATGACGCAGCTCTTCAGCCCCTGTGGTAATCTCTTGCCCTACTGCCCGTGCTTCACCCAGGAGCTCTGTATTACCAGTGACAGAGTAATCGGTATACAACTGCCACTCTTTAGCTACAAGTGTGCTCATCTCCGTTACGCGCCCAAGATATTTTGTCTCTTCGATTACGGTCCGCCCTGAGTCTCCCATCGTATGTAATCCATTCGTTGCAATAATGAAAACGGCAACCAGCAAAGCTACCATGATCACATAGCCACTCAGCAGCTTTGTCCTGACATTTAACCTTACTTTTATGCTTCTTTTCGTCGTATCAGACATATTTTGCTCTTCGTTCCGTTTCATTTGATATCCTCCGGTTACAATTCGCTTCTTATCAATTCCTAGTTACCAGGGTACGATTCTCATAACGTTTTGTTCAGTTATATTGTGTGTTATCTGAATACACATGTTGTCTATCGAATTAGCCATTTTCCCGAGGCTGTATCATGTTCCGACATTGATATCTTTTTCATTGGTAGGGACCAACTTCTCCCTTGCTAACTCAACAAAACCACAAACAATGGTAATGCATAGGAATTATTAAATAATGGCAATTATCGAAGCCCTGATCTTTTAACTATTTACTCTAAGCATATGACAAAACGACAACTGGCGAATCACCCATGAGTCATGATTTTACTAGTACTTTAGTACTTGGTTAATCATAGAAAAACGGGCGTGGATCAGTTATATATGTAGTCAGATACAAGCGTATATCAATAGCTTATGCTTATAGAGTGTATGGTAACGAGCATCTAAGTTAGCTCACTACCCAAAAAAAAGGAGTCCTCATAAAGCCATATTGACCTTACACTATTTCTCCACTTTCCCCAATTCTGATTGCCTGCCCTTTTCCAAATCAAACCTGTAAAACTATTCACTTTCAGGCAACTTAATATAAAATCCAGCAGTACTGTTGATTCTAATATCCACATTTTGTGTCAGGCATTCAAGCAAATGTCCTCCTGCTTTCCTATCTTCTGTGACAAAGTGAAGATGATAACCTGGAATATTTATGCCATTTACATAGTCGGGCGATTGTAATAATTAATTACTGCAATGTGCCCGGGAATTCTACAATGAATCAACAACATAACAGCGAATGCCAAAATTCTTGGCCGGTATTCAACCTGATATCTTGTAACTATAACGCAACAAACTATCTATTGACGGCATCTATTCAGAGTGCTAGGATATGGTTAATTGATAGGAATATCAACCGCGAAAGCTAAAGCCAGCTTCATGCCGTAGAAGTAAATGAATGTAAAAAAATTCCGCTATAATTGGGATAGTACATGAGAATCCACATGAGATAGAAGCATACTGCTTGCCTTAGAAAAAGGAAAATACACAGTGTAAAACCGTTAATGGTCGGGAGGTGAGAATACAGAGGTAACGAATATCGGCATCAAATAGTATGTAACGAAAAGGAGAAAGTACATGGATAAGGGTGATGTAGAAAGCTTAGTAACGACGACTCTCGGTGAAATTGAGAAAGTTCTGGGCAGTAAAACAGTAGTAGGCGAGCCTATTAAAGTCGAAGGTACGACCATTATCCCACTAATAAGTGTCGGATTCGGTTTTGGCGGCGGAGGTGGCAGCGGTAAGGGAGAGGCTAAACAAAAAGGAGAAGGTCTGGGAGGTGGTGGTGGAGCTGGTGGAGGTGCAAAGCCGATCGCCGTAATCATCGTCGACAAGGATGGTGCCCGGATAGAGCCAATCAAGGGTGGCATGGCAACTGCGTTTGAAAAATTGGGTGAGACAGCGCCCCAGATGATGACCAAATTTGCAGAAAAATGGGGGGAACGAAAAAAGGAAGGGTGATGTAGTTGTGGATCGCCGTTACCCTTATTAGCCTGGCATTACTTATTATCCTGGTACTGTGCGTGCCGATTGATGTCGCATTCTACATATGCACTCACACGAGCCACAAGTTCAGGATAAGATTAATATGGCTCTTTGGCTTGGTCGACAAGGAACTAGAGAAGGGTAAGGAAAAAACCGAAAAGAAAATCATTAAGGACAAACAGAGGCATAGGGGCGGGATAAGCGCCAGCACCATATTTCAAATCTTGAAAACCAAAGGTCTGATAACACAACTCAAGCAATTAGTCGTAGATATATTCAACTGTTTTAAGATTAAGCGGCTGGGAGCAGACCTCGTAATAGGACTTGATAATCCCGCGGATACCGGACTTTTATTTGCCATAGCCGGACCAGTTAATAATTTCCTAAGTTCTTATTTCCACTATGATATTAGTTTGCAGCCATCATTTGATAATGAGGCTACTCTTAAAGGTGATTTACACGGAGTAATAAGATCATGGCCCATCCGATTTATAAGACCCATCACAAGATTTATTTTCTCGTTGCCAGCATTTCGGGTTGTAAAAACTCTGGTTGCGACTAAATGGAAAAGAAAACAGTAGCTATCGGCAGTCCTGTACAGGTAAATGGATTTACTCTTATCGCGATAACAGAGTTATCTATGAATTACTGGTATGATACACATAACATTTCATTTTCCGGCGTCAAACGACCGATTGCTGTCGTGTTAATTACTCCATCAGCCAAAAAAGTTTTCAGGATAACTGGAGAAGAGATCCGGTTGGAACAGTTAATACTGGAGATACCTGATATAAAAGAAATAGTAGAAAGAGTTTAATCTGTCTCATTGTACCGTCGGCTGATATTATGTAAGTAAAAGAATATTCATTAGAGATTATCTTTTTATAATTTCATACTTTTCCCGAAAAACAGCATTTATCAATTCCTATCATCACCTTACAGCAATACAAGACATGTTTAATAGTGCACATAAAAGGATCCCTCGTACCACTATCACAAATACAGGTATAAAACTTGAAGTTAGTACTATTGTTTGTGTAAAATAATATGACTAAAGTGGTAATGTATAAAACAGTGAAATTACTCTAACCGAAATATATAAGGTAATATATGCTTCATATTCGATACAACATATTGAAGTACGAAATACCACGAGTTAAAATTAAATATGGGGGAATACATTGAAAAATCTGGCTTTTGGAGATCAAGACTATAAACTGTGGGTACTTCTACAACAAGTAGGAGATACAGCATTCGCAGCCAGGGACAAGGAGCTGAGCCAATATAGGCTGTCAACCATGAAAGTCGCACTTTTACACATTGTCCAGTTAATTGGCAGCGAAGCGACACCTGCTGAAATATCAAGGTGGATATTACGAAAATCCCACTCAGTCTCCGGCCTGCTGGACAGAATGGAAAAAGACGGACTCATAAGAAAATCAAAAGACTTGCACAAAAAAAACCTGGTCAGAGTCACCATAACTGAAAAAGGATATCAAGCACTTGAGAATGCAAAGAAAGTAGAGTCCATTCAAAAGATTCTGTCTTCTCTTACTAAAAGCCAGCGACAAAGAATCTATCCGATGCTTCTAAAATTACGGGATAAAGCAGTTAAAGAAGCTGGATTGAACACAAACCTACCGTTTCCGTAGCAATAATTAGCAGTCCACGTCAAGCCTGGCAACAATAATCCTCTCATTATCTTCGAATTGCATATGAGAGAAAAAAGGCTATATGCTATTTTTTGCGCATACAGGAATTACGTTGGGAGCTACTATGCTACTGGGGGGAGCCTTATATAACCGAGGCCTCTTCCCTGCTAAAGCAGAAGTACCACTTAAGAATTCCAAACATTTACCCGAGGCACCATCCACCAACGATTGTGCTCGCAGCAGTAAAACCAACTGGTTTACCTCTGTGGCAGATAACATAGATATAAGGATTCTGCTGGTAGGTTCGCTTCTCCCTGATATCGTTGATAAACCAGTTGGTGTATTCTTGTTTAGAGCAATCTTCGACAATGGCAGGATAGTTTGCCACACTCTCTTATTTACTATAGTGATCATGTTGGCTGGTCTTTACTTATATCGAAGCCGCGGTAAAACATGGCTCCTTGTCCTATCATTTGGAAGCCTTATGCATATCATGCTCGACAAAATGTGGCTTTACCCCAGGACTTTCCTATGGCCATTATATGGCCTCGCCTTCGAAAAAGTCGGCGTTGAAAACTGGCTATATTATATCTCCCACGCCCTGGTGACAGACCCCCCAACTTTCATTTCTGAGCTGATAGGAGCAGCCATACTGTTCTGGTTTGCTCTGGTACTATTGAAAAGAAGAAAAGTTCTTGCTTTCATTAAATGCGGGCATATCCAGTGAGTTACCGATAACATAGGAGACTACCATTAGAATCCCCTGTGCTTAGTTTTCAACGAAGGGGGTTCAGCCCGGCTTTTTCTCTTAGGGGCAACAATAAGTTTAATCCCGTCTATTCCTGTCACGACAATCTCATCGCCGACTTCCAGCTTTAACCCCGCTGATGCTTTCCAAAGTTCACCCTTTACTCTTACATAGCCTTTAGGGTCCAGTGGGGTGGCCACTGTGCCCTCACTATCGATTATAGATTCGGGTGAAACCATTGGTTTCATTAGAAGGACTTGTCTGCCCATTCGATAGGTAAAACAGGAATATAACAACAGAGCCACCATCAAGATAGCCAGGCCCCACCAAGGAATGTTGATATTGAGATGTGGCAGTCCCCAACGCACGATAACAACGAGTGCAGCCTGTTCCAGTATCGTACCTACAAGCGCGTAAATGGTGTACCCTAAAGGTGA
Organism: uncultured Dehalococcoidales bacterium; assembly: GCA_964596125.1. GTDB lineage: Bacteria > Chloroflexota > Dehalococcoidia > GIF9 > UBA5629 > CAZQRP01. The sequence continues at coordinate 40,390 of CAZQRP010000011.1, forward strand.
TAGATGTCTCGATTTAAAAACCATTTCACATTAATTCTAAATAGATGCCACTTTAAAGGTCAAACACAAGTAATCTTCATTCATCCTAATAGTGCTGCCATATTCGATATGCTCAGGATCAATTTTCAATAAAGGTCATTTTAATATCAAATAGAACGAAAACCTGTTACTAGAGCTAGTCCTTAAAGTAAGACTGCTGTAGTAGCTCACATTCGGCAGTAAAACGCTCTATCTAAAAGCAACAGCCCTGTAGACATTACTCAGGTTAAAGCAGAGAACAGTATAGTCCCAATCCAGTAAGATGGCAATACAATATCCGGTAATCATTTGCACCATTTATTAGGATTAAAGGGCAAATAATCCTGCTTAATATGCTCTTGTGCTTGATAAACGCATACCTGCATCAATAATCCTGTACAGAGAAACATAACAAGCTGAAATTTATTACACACGATTAGCCTGTAAAAATCGGCACGGCTTCATTTATCTTATTTAATGATATGTAGTAAGAATGCGACATCGGGACATCTTGATAGATAATTACGCTATCTTCTACCTGTTTTTACAAAGTGCTATACTAAAACAGGAGATTAATTCATAGAAACCATGGCTGAAGCAAGACAAAGGGCTGAAAAGCTAAAGGAGCTGATTAATTACCATAACTATCGATACTATGTTCTGGACAGCCCGGAAATCAGCGATGCTGAATATGACAAGCTTATGGTCGAGCTGAAGAAGCTCGAGGATACACATCCTGAACTGGTAACTCCGGACTCTCCAACTCAAAGAGTCGGAGCCGCCCCCGTAGAAGCTTTCGGTGTTGTGGAGCATCCCCAGCCTCTATTAAGCCTGGCAAATGCCTTTTCTGACGAAGACCTCGAAGCATGGCATCGAAGAGCCTCTAATCTGTTGGCCAGGGACGAGTTTGACTTCGTTTGTGAATTAAAGATCGATGGTCTGGCAGTAGCTTTGACATATATTAATGGAATGCTGGAAGTTGGCGCAACGCGGGGCGATGGGTACCGTGGAGAGAACATCACGCAAAACCTGAGAACAATAAGGAGCATACCTCTTGCCGTGACAAACGAAGCTCCACCACGGTTTGAGGTCAGGGGTGAAGTCTATCTGTCTAAAAGCGGCCTGAAGAAGCTTAACGAGGAGCGAGCCAGGGAAGGACAGCAGCTCTTTGCCAATCCAAGGAATGCCGCTGCCGGCTCGCTAAGGCAGCTCGATCCTAAAATTACGGCACGGCGACCTCTGGATATTTTCATCTATGGTCTCGGCTGGGCCGAGGGCAAAGCGGTACCGGAAACTCACTGGGAAATAATGCAATATCTTAAGTCCCTGGGTTTTAAAATAAATCCAAACAATGTTCTATGCCATACCCTCAATGAGGTAAAGAAGTACCATGAAAACTGGGTTCAGGGACGAGAAGACCTCCCCTATGACGCCGACGGTGTGGTGGTGAAATTCAATTCCATTGCTTTCCAGACCGAGTTGGGTTATGTGGGACGTGAACCGAGATGGGCTATCGCATATAAGTTTCCTGCTATTCAGGGCGTTACTCAGCTTGAGGCTATTGGAATTAACGTCGGTCGGACAGGCAGCCTGAACCCCTACGCTGTTCTGACACCGGTACAGGTTGGTGGCGTAACCATCAAACATGCAGCCCTTCATAATGAAGAGGATATACATCGCAAAGACATCCGCATCGGCGACTGGGTTATTGTGCAGCGGGCCGGCGAGGTAATACCTGAAATAGTGGGACCAATAACAAGCCGCCGTACCGGTAAGGAGAAAATTTTCAATATCCCCAACCGCTGCCCGGTATGCCAGGCTGAGGTAATCAAGCCCGAAGGCGAGGCCATGCACCGCTGTACCAATGCTGCCTGTCCCGCCCAGGCGCTAGAGAAGATCAAGCATTTTGTCAGCCGTGGTGCGATGGATATAGACGGAGTCGGCGAGAAGCTGTGCCAGGCGATGTTTGATGCCGGTCTGGTGAAAGATGTCGGTGACCTGTATAGTCTCACACCCGATCAGCTTCTTAGTCTCGAGAGAATGGCGGATAAAAGCATCGCCAACATACTTAACTCAATTGAAGCAAGTAAGAACAGGCCATTATCACGCGTCATCTTCGCACTCGGAATTACCCATGTCGGGGATGAAATGGCAGACCTGTTAGCCGAGAAGTCCGATATCATTGACAAGCTAGTTGGAGCACAGCTAGAAAAGGACCAAAAAGAGATCCGAGATAAGCTCATAGACATTCCTTCCATTGGCCCCAAGATAGCCGACAGCATTCTGGCTTTCTTCCGCCAGGAACAAAATCAGCGTATCATTGAGAAGCTCAGGAACGCGGGAGTTAAACTACAGGCTGAGGAGAAAAAAAGTAAGGAGCTGCCGTTAGCAGGACAGGAATATGTTATCACCGGCAGATTGGAAGCTTTCACTCGCCAGGAAGCCGAAGCCAGAATCAAGGCGCTGGGCGGGAAGGTTGGCTCAGATGTCACCAGAAAGACCAGCTTCCTGGTAGTTGGCGCTGATCCCGGCTCCAAGGAGGCAAGGGCTGAGGCCCTGGGCACCGAAAAATTAAACGAATCAAAGTTGCTACAGAAGCTGGAAGAAGCCTCAAAAAAATAACAAAATACTCACTGTAATAAAATTGATGAAACTGATTGTCGGCCTGGGAAATCCAGGCAAATATTACGCTCACAATCGCCACAATGTAGGATTCCGCTGTATAAACTACGTGTCTAGACTCCATGCCATCTCAATGAATCGGCATCAGTGCCGGTCTCAAATCGGCATTGGCATGGTAGCAGGCACTGAAGTGCTGCTGGCCAAGCCCAAAACATTTGTAAATCTCAGCGGTGAGGCAGTAAGCCAGCTAATGCGGAAATATGGTACTCCCATAAGTGAGCTCCTGGTTATTTACGACGATCTCGATTTACCTTCGGGCAAGATACGCCTGCGCCAGGGCGGCAGATCAGGAGGACATAAAGGGATAAAGTCCATAATATCGGCTCTGGATAGTCAGGATTTTTCTCGCATCAGGATAGGCATCGGGCGGCCCGATCAAGATCAGGACTTGGTCCCCAAAGATGACATCATAATCAGCCATGTCCTGAGCGACTTTACTCCCGATGAAGAGAAAGTAATCAAACTGGCCATCGAAAATGCAACCGAGGCCATTAAGTATATTGTAGCCGAAGGAATAACCGCAGCAATGAACAAGTTTAATTAAGATTTTATTGCTGCTTTTCTAGCTTGGATGATATAATTGCTGGCAAGTCCTCTAACTAGTTTTGGATTATTTCGGCGTGAAAAAATCAGGCTCAGATAAAAGGTTAATCATCGCTGTTATCGGTGGAGGGCAATGTTCCGCTGAGGAGGCAACAAGAGCTGAGGCTGTAGGCAGAGAACTGGCCAGGCGTGGGGCCATCTTGATCTGTGGTGGCCTGAGTGGAGTAATGGAAGCTGCCTGCCGTGGAGCTGCGATCGAATCTGGATTGACGCTGGGCGTGCTACCTGGCGATGACCCGGCAACAGCGAATCGCTATGTTCAGATCCCTGTAGCCACCGGAATGGGTTCTGCCAGAAACCTTGTAGTGGTTAAATCAGCTCAAGCGGTTATTGCCATCGACGGTGACTACGGTACATTGAGTGAAATTGCCTTTGCCTTAAAAAGTGGCATACCTGTCATTGGATTGAATACCTGGTCACTATCACGAAACGGACAGGTTGATAGGAGTATAATTGAAGCGGAAGATGCTTTCGATGCGGTTGAGAAGGCCATCACCCTGACCAAATGACTGAAGCCAGGTATCATACAGAAATGAAGTCGACCGGAATATCCATCAAGGCCTTAAAAGCGCGGGAGATTCTTGACTCGCGAGGCAATCCCACGATTGAAGTCACAGTGAAACTATCTGACGGCAACTCCGGCACTGCCGCAGTACCTTCGGGAGCTAGCACAGGTAAGTATGAGGCCGTAGAGCTGCGAGATGGAGACAAAAGCAGGTACAATGGGCTGGGAGTTCTTAGAGCAGTCAGTAATGTAAATGACATCATTGCACCAGCGCTGGTTGGCATGCCTGCTACCTACCATGCAGATATTGACAGGATGTTACTTGAACTTGATGGCACTGCCAACAAATCAAATCTCGGTGCGAATGCGATTCTCGGTGTTTCTTTAGCAGCTACCAAAGCATCTGCCAGTTCTCTCGCTATCCCCGTATATCGTTATCTTGGTGAGTCATCCAGACGGCTTCTACCAGTCCCGATGATGAACATTTTAAATGGCGGGAAACACGCGGCTGATTCAACTGATTTTCAAGAGTTTATGGTGGTACCGTCAGGCGCTGTCAGCTTCAAAGAAGCAATCCGGATGGGAGCAGAAATTTATCATGCACTTAAGAAAGCGATTAAAGCTAGAGGATTGAATACTAATGTAGGTGATGAGGGCGGCTTTGCCCCCTCAGTTACTTCTAATAAAGAGGCAATGGAGTTAATCCTGACAGCTATTGACCTGGCTGGCTACAAAGCAGGTAGCGATTGTTTCATTGCGCTGGACCCGGCGGCTAGCAGCTTCTTTCATAAGGGCAAATACGTTCTGGCTAAAGAAGAGTTAAGCCTCACCAGTAATGAGATGGTTAACTATTATGTTAAGTGGGCATCCAGCTATCCACTTATCAGTATTGAAGACGGGCTCGATGAGGATGACTGGGCTTCGTGGTCATCATTGACTTCTAAACTGGGTAACAAAGTGCAACTGGTCGGTGATGACCTCTACACTACTAATGTCGGAAGGCTTGAGCAAGGCATTGCCCAAAAAGCATCTAACTCAATCCTGATCAAACCAAATCAGGTAGGCACTCTCAGCGAAACACTGGCAGCGATAAAAATGGCACGTCAGGCTGGCTGGACGACTGTAATCAGCCATCGCTCTGGCGAAACTGAAGACTCATTTATTGCCGACCTGTCAGTCGCTGTAGATGCCGGCTTAATAAAAACCGGCGCTCCGTGTCGCAGCGAGAGAGTGGTCAAATATAATCGGCTTCTTATGATAGAGGAGGAACTTGGAGCTCATGCTCGCTATGCAGGTAAAGAAGCTTTTCATAATTTGGGAGGATAAAATACATGGAACTTGTTCAGGGTGTTTACCAGATAAAGCTTCCGCTATCCGGATTGGCGCCCGCTCCCGATGACGGCCACCCAATCAAAGCCAGCAAGGATAACCTGATCAATGTAATTGAGCAGAAAATCTTACAGTCCTCTATTGCCAATGTAAATGTATATTTAATTGAAGGCAAGCAGAGCAACCTGTTGATTGATACTGGCTGGAACACCCCGGATGCTTTTTCCATATTAAATAACCAGTTAAAAAGCTACGGCTTTAGTTTCAAAGACATTAATCAAATTATAGTCACTCATCTCCACCCTGACCACTTTGGCTTATCTGGCAAGTTAAAACAGCTTTCTGGAGCTAGTGTTGCCATCAGTGCGATCGAGTCCGGTATACTTGATTTACGATACATAAATATGGACCCTTTGCTACAGCAAATGCGGCACTTTCTTCAAGCCAATGGGGTGCCCCAGGATGAGTTGTCCCAATTCACCGAAGCTTCGCTGCCAGCTAGCAAATTCGTAGTACCATGCTTACCAGATATAAAATTAAAAAATGGAAAGAAAATATCAATTGACCCGTTCGAATTTAAGGTGTTGTTAACTCCAGGACATTCCCCCGGACACATTTGTCTTTATGAACCAAACCGAAAATTACTCTTTGCCGGCGATCATATTTTACCGGAAATAACCTCACACATCGGTCTCCATCCCCAATCCGGGCAAGATCCGCTGGGTACTTACCTGAGTTCATTAAAGGAATTGATGAATCTGGAGATCAATCTTGTCTTCCCAGGACATGGTCCCGCTTTCAGCGGACTCAGGCAACGAATTGAGGCAATACTCAATCATCACGAAAAAAGAAAATCGAAAGTTCTCAAAGCTATTCAGGACGATATGAAAACAGCTTATCAAGTAGCTACGGAAATCCAATGGATGACAGAGGATAATGGCCTAAATTTCAGTGACCTCGATGTACGAAACCGTCGGCTGGCCTTAATGGAGACACTCGCCCATCTCGAGTTCCTGAAGAAACAGGATAAATCGAAACGAGCAGCTATAGACGGCGTCTATTTCTACTGGACCTGAGGTCAAACGCCGTGGAGCAATATTCTCGATAGTATTCTCTATATTTTAAATCAATGGTGGTGCTAAACCTGAAGAATCGATAGTAATATGATTTAATATCTAACGTTCAGGTCTCAGGATTTTATCGATGGACGAGCTAAGCGATAAGGTAAAAACTCTCAAGCTGGAATATAAAGCTTACCCCCAGAAAGAGTTACTGATAGCTATGCCTAATCCATCTCCTGACAGAGATTATGAAGAGGAGATAAATACGAGCGAGTTTACCACTCTTTGTCCACTTAATCCGGGACAGCCGGATTATGCCACGCTTATTATCAAATATACACCCGATGAGAAAATAATAGAATTGAAGTCATTGAAGTTTTACCTTACCAGCTACAGAATGGTTGAAATCTTCTTTGAAGAGGCAACCAATCGAATACTCGACGACCTGGTCAATGCAGTACAACCTAAAAAGATGGAGGTTATGGCAGAGTGGAACATAAGAGGCGGTATTGGAACTAAGGTAATAGCAAGCTATAATGGGGACTAACCAGCGATTCTACAAGGAAAAGGAGGCAAAATGGCAGTAAAAATTGGAATTAACGGATTTGGACGCGTTGGCAGGCTTACTTTTAAGGCGATTAGCCAGCATTTCAATGATAAACTCGAAGTTGCTATCGTCAATGATCTTACTGACGCCACGACAAACGGACATCTCCTCAAATATGATACCAGCTATGGTATTTACCCCGGAAATGTCGTGGTAAAAGAAGACACTATAGTTGTGGATGGCAGAAAGACAAAAGTCCTGGCCGAGCGTGATCCGGGCAAGATACCCTGGAAAGACTATGGGGTAGAAGTGGTAATTGAGTCTACCGGACTTTTTACGGACGCTACCAAAGCAGCCGCTCATTTCGAGGGTGGGGCTAAAAAAGTGATCATCTCAGCGCCGGCAAAGAACGAAGATATAACAATCGTCCTGGGTGTAAACGAGGGTGCTTACGATCCTGCAAAGCACAATATCATTTCCAACGCATCCTGCACCACAAATTGTATTGCTCCGGTAGTCAAAGTATTACATGAAAACTTTAGAATAAACAAGGGATTGATGTCCACGATCCATGCCTACACCAATGACCAGCGGCTCCTTGATATGTTCCACAAAGACCTGCGCCGAGCACGGGCTGCGGCCATGAATATCGTACCAACAACGACTGGCGCTGCCAGAGCTGTAACAGAGGTCATACCAGCACTTAAGGGAAAACTACACGGTAGTGCCCTAAGGGTACCTGTAGCTACTGTGTCCCTTTGCGACTTTGTAGCCGACCTGGACAGGGAAATAACCGCTGAACAGGTTAACCAGACTATGCAAGCTGCAGCTCAAGGCTACCTCAAAGGTATACTGGAATATTGCGATTTACCCCTGGTAAGCTCAGACTTTAAAGGTAATCCGGCTAGCTCTATATTTGATGCTCTGAGCACCATGGTCGTTGCGGGCAATATGGTAAAGGTACTATCCTGGTATGATAATGAATGGGGGTATAGTTGCCGCCTTGCCGACCTGGTTATATACATACTCGGCAAAGGTCTGTAACACAGTGAATATTGATGCCAGGCGTTAGAATCCCTGGTCTTCACCTTTTTACGGGATCGTATAATACTCCTGACTTTTAACAAATGCTTTTACTACCGCCGAAGGCAACCTCCTGAATCACTCTTTGGCCGGTATATATCGACACCTATAAAAAAGTCCAAATATCAAACGGAATGGCATTCATTAAAGCAACAAAAACCAAAATATAGATGGCAGCCATGAAGATAATAGATAAAACGAATAGTGCAATCCCCCAATAGGCCCAGTTCTTTTGTGTCATGCGGAAGTGATCGACACTATGCCAGTTCTTACTACGCCATGCCCATTCATTTCCCTTCGCCCCGAGCATGAAAGCCATTATTAAAGCAAGAAGAGGAACAGGAATAAAAACAATAAACGCTACCCAGACACGATTGCCAATCCCCCATATCCAGGTCAGTAAGAATGCTCCCCAGTTCCATCCCCTGATCTCCGGTGGTATTGCTGTTGTCCCCTTTAGACTATAATTGTTTCGCTTTGGAATATTCCTCACCGGAGACTTGCCTGCCACTACACTATTTGATACTTGTTGTCTCATCATACCCATCACCCCACCACAACTCCCGCAAAACCTGGACCAAAGGTTGATGTCAGCTCCACAGTAGGGGCAAGCGGTGACTAACGGGCCACCACAAGCACGGCAGTACTGCTGCCCCAGATGATTTTGCCACCCACACTTCGGGCAGGTGAATGCCTGCTGCATACTACACATTACCAGCCATTTTACCTGGCACATACCATTGCATCATTACCGTAGCACACAATGTATCATCCTGATTATACGTCTGTCTGTGACTGAGTGAAATAGCCATTTAGTAACACAAGGGATAGCCATTTGGTAAGCCCCCTATATATTTACCCTTGTATCAGGATAGATTTTTACTCGTCGGCTTAAATCTTAATAGGAAATTAACATTCAGATGCTATACTCAACCGTATATTCTACGAGAAAGGAGGCGATACGAAAATGTGGAAAAGCCGAAAATTCATTATCACTGGGATAGTGATTGCAGCTTTACTAATCGTCGGCACTGCCGGTATAGTGCTTGCACAGCAAGATGAAGGCCAGGATAAGACTCAAGGCAGTGCCCTGCTTACACGGGTTGCTGAGATCTTAGGCGTCGACCAGCAAAAACTTGAAGATGCCTTTAAAAGAGCCCGAACCGAATTGCAGGAAGAAGCTCTGGACAAGCGGCTTAAGAATCTGGTGGATGAAGATGAAATAACCCAGGAACAAGCAGATCAGTACAAAGCATGGATTCAGGCAAAACCAGATATACCGCGGGTCGGACCTCGACAGCTTAAGGCACTGGTAGAGGATGGTGTAATAACCCAGGAGCAAATGGACGGATATCTGAAAGAATACAAGGAATGGAGAGAGGCTAAACCGGATGTACCATTACCCAGCCATCAAAAGCCCAGATGGCGCCCCGGTTTCCGACTTGGCTTCTAAATTCAATGGCTGAATTAGACACCGTTTTACCCTATAAAATATAACACCGAATACTACAAAAGGTCATGTTCAAAAGAGGAAAGGAGGACTAGTCCTCCTTTCCTCTTTTTTAGATTACAATGCATATATCATCCAAATAGTAAAAACATATTCCTGTATTAATAATTTCTTAATAATTCAGTTATACTATTAACATGACCGCAATGGAAAGCTGAGGATCCTGTCCTATGGCCAATAAAAGGATACTGGTAGTTGATGATGATGCTAAAACCGTCGAGTTGGTAAAGCTCTACCTCAAACGGGATGGTTACAAGGTAATAACTGCCAACGACGGGAATGAAGCACTGCGCCTCGCCCGTGAAAATCACCCTGACCTGATAGTCCTGGACCTCATGCTGCCCGGCATGGATGGCCTGCAGGTTTGCCGAATCCTCAGAAAGGAGTCCGACGTACCGATTATCATGCTTACCGCGATAACAACTGAGGACGACCGCCTTACTGGACTGGAAATAGGAGCGGATGATTATGTAACCAAACCATTCAGCCCCAGGGAATTAGCAGCAAGGGTCCGTGCCGTGCTCAGGCGCATACCTGAGGAAATGCTTATGCGCGGTCCAAAAGAGATTCAATGTGGTAGTCTCAGCATTAACTTCCTGAAGCATGAGGCATATCTTGATGGCAGCCTGCTGAATTTAACCATGATTGAATTCAAGCTGCTGGGGATACTGGTAAGAGAGCCGGGCAGGGTTTTCAGCCGGGGACAGCTCATTGAAAAAGCAGTCGGCTATGATTTCGAGGGTTTCGACCGTACCATAGACGTTCACATCCATAACTTACGTCGGAAATTAGAGCAACGACCCGGCCACAGACGGCTCATAAAGACCATTTATGGTGCTGGTTATAAATTAGTTGCAGGTAATGAATGACTAGTAGTTTGCAGTTTCGCCTTTTGATAGCTTTCACACTGGTGATACTGGTGGCTACTGGAACAGTATCTCTTTTTGTAAGCCAAAATTTAAAAAGCAAAATCCAGCAGTATGATGAACATATTAACAGGATCCGTGCTCTCAGGATAGAAAGAGCGTTGTTCTATTATTACAGCCAGCGTGGAAGCTGGAAGGGCATTCAACCACTGGTAGAACAAATGGAGATTTCACATGATCGGCGCATTGTGCTGACCGACAACAGCGGGCTGGTAGTTGCTGACTCCAAGGGGGAGCTTATCGACCAGTTATATAATCCGGTCATACCCGGGAGGCTCCTGATACAGCGGAAGAGCAATACTGTACTGGGAAGGCTCTATATCAGCCCAAATGAGTCCGATCCCACTTCTACAGGAAGTCTTACTAAATCAATAAACCGCTTTCTCCTTATGGGAGGCTTGCTGGCAATTATTGTGGCCACTATAGTCACTATTGTCCTGTCACGCCGAATTTCAAAACCAATTCAAGCTCTCACCCTGGCTGCCAAGCGACTTGGACAGGGTGACTTTTCTCAACGTGTCCAATTCCGGGACAAGGGAGAAATGGGAGAATTAGCGCAGACTTTTAATTCAATGGCTGATAGCCTGGAGCGTGCAGAGCTCCTGCGAAAGAACATGGTTACTGATGTCGCCCACGAACTGAGGACACCGGTTTCTAATATCCGTGGTCAACTCGAAGCAATCGGCGACAAGTTAATAAAGCCGGATATACGCACATTAAGCTCGATCTATGAGGAAGTTATCCTGTTGTCACGGTTGATCGATGATCTTCAGGAGCTGACCCTTGCCGAGGCCGGCAAATTAAAGCTTGTCCATCAAGCCACAGATATTAAACAGATCATCAATAAAACAATGGCCGCCATTCGTCCCACAACTGCTACTAACGGGATATCCCTGACTACAGACCTACCAGACAATCTTCCTCTCTGTTATATCGATCCGCAGCGTATTGGCGAGGTACTGCATAATCTTCTTGATAACGCGGTAGCTCACACACCCAGAGATGGAACCATAACGGTGGCTGCCAGAGAGGTGGATAAACTGGTGGAAGTGAGCGTTACTGACACTGGTGAAGGCATTCCCACCAACGATCTGCCGAACATATTCGAGCGCTTCTACCGGGTGGACAAGTCTAGAAACAGGGCAACTGGAGGCACTGGTCTAGGCCTCACCATTGCCAGGCGTCTGGTTGAGGCACACGGTGGTACTATTGACGTAAGCAGTGAACCGGCAAAGGGCAGCCGCTTTTCCTTCACCATTCCGGTGTCACAGAAACGTGCTGCTCTTAACCACGACTGATTGACCAGTCTGTAAATCACACTGACATCCGTCCACTGCCGGTCTTCTGTATCAGGTATTCTAATGCTTACAGACTCTTTATACTATATACAGACCGTTACCTTTTAAGGAAATCCAGGCAGTACTTCTGGGTATTCCCTATCCAGTCGTCTTCCGGGATGATGTTATTGGCTACGATAGTACCTATTTTGGTGATCCCATGGTTATAAGGAATACTGTTTGCTGAAGAAATTCTTCTGGCCTTAGAAGAAAAGTTAATATCAATAAAACCTTGGTCGTTGAGATTGATTGAGAAAAGAACCATGAGTAAGATTATTGTCGCTATGATCAAGGTCAGTATCTCCAGCAAAATCAACTTCTTCATTATTTGATTATGCTTATATTTCATTAATGATTAAACAAGCCTGCTCTCACGTCACACACTACGACTGCTTTTCATTTATAACGATATATCTCTCTAAAGGTTTAGTTCTATGCACTATCGTGCCGGATTTTTATTTTTAAATGGACAGCTAAGTTAATCGATATAATCACAACTATTAAGGGGTAGCCTGATTTTCTTCAAAAGAAGCGACTGTTGTATACTGGCTATAAAAGCTCTATTGCAAACTAGTGATATAATAGAAATGACAATTTTGCAAAAATATTTCAAACTCCATACAAGGTAGAAGAATTATGAAAAAAGCAGGAAAAGCAATAGTAAAACAGATGCCACCCGTTAAAATCTATCTGGACGATTTACAAGAGTTGTATAACATCCTCAAGAATACGTGTGAAAAGGTAACGATTAATACGGATATAGGTGTAATCAGCGATTTTGAACAGTTGAAATATCTTAATAATAAAAAAATACACAATTTGAGTTTAGACTGTTGTAATCCATATATATCGCTAGATCTAAAAAAAGATGGTGCTCGCTTATACATCGCGGAAGGCTTGAAGTTTAACAAGGGCATTTTGGCTGAAATAGAGAGAACATTAGGGAGGTGCTACAGGAATCTTGCCCGTGTCTTTGCAAATTATGCTTTATTAATCATTTCATGTATCGTACTAATTACGATGTCCTTCCTGGCTTTAAAATTTACAGAAGGCGCTATACGAGTGGGCCTCATTAGTCTTTTTACTGTTTTATATGCCTGTTTATGTGTCTTCAACTATAAAATAGAGAAGGTATATTCCACCATTATACTTTCTGATAGACAATAGATGAAAACCGTTTTTCATCGGAAATAAAGATTCTATAAATCCGCTTACTCCTTAATACTATACTTCTAAGCTGTCAAACAGCACAAAAAAGTCCGGCATACGGTTACCAACGAAGAAGACAGCATGATCAATATGGCTATATAGCTACTACAGCTTTTGCCTGTTTAAAACTTCTAGAGATTATAATCTTCTTTACAGGCTTAATAGCTGTTGAATTGCCCTAATCAGTGACTTCAGGACCTACACTTTATCTATCACTTGAGATATTTTCTTTTTTCGTGATGTTATCCGTCGAGTACTTACTATGGGGAAAATTTCTAGAATCCCTTACATTCTCAGGTTTAGCAGACGTTGGCTTGGTAGTGTCTTCAGATTTAGCTCCCTGTTGTGCCTGTTTGTACCTTCTCTCTGACAACTCAATGGCATGCCTGAGAGCGGGTTTAACCTGCTCTGGTGCACCACCCAAGGCACGCTCGAACGCAGCCAGATTCCTAGAGATACTCATCTTGAACGACTTTTTCAGCCTTTTAGACTCCGTGACTTCTTCCTGCTCTGAGTCAGGGACTATCTCTTCAGATTTCCTTATCTTAGTTGCAGGCCCTGATTCGGGCACCTGCTTTGGCTCAACTGCTGGCACATCCTCAGGTGACGGTTCAGGCTCAGGTGCCGGCTTGCGCTCCGGTGCGAGCACAGGCTCAGACACTGGCTCAGGTGCAGGCTCTGGCTCCACTGCCGGTCCAGGCTCAGATACTGGCTCAGGTGCAGGCTCTGGCTCTGGCGCCAGCACAGGCTCAGACACTGGCTCAGGTGCAGGCTCTGGCTCCGCTGCCGGTCCAGGCTCAGACACTGGCTCAGGTGCAGGCTCTGGCTCCGGTGTTGGCACAAGCTCAGGCGTTGTAGGCATTTCAGGAATAGAAAAGAACTGCCCGGCTTCGGCCTCCTCCACTCTCTTGATGGCAAGATCAGCCTCTTCCAGGTGGTTAGCTAATTTTTCCGTTACTGTAACAATCTGTTCGGTCTTTCCCAGAGCAGCCATCGCCACTATTTCCTGCGACCTGTTTTCAGCAAGATAGACATTGAATTTGGCTTTTGACACATCAGAAAAAGTAAACGTTAATCTTACCTGCTCAGCAGCCAACTTTACTGGATACAAAGGTTGGTCGGGCAAAGCATCCGAAGATGCAGCTACAGTGCCAGCACTGCTGAATAATAAAACAAGAAACGCAGTTAATGCAGGCACCCAGGCCCTCTGTAAGGTAAAAAAACCGACCTTTGCCGGCTGCTGTTGAACATATCTGGCATATTGTTGTGCTCCCTCAATCCTGGCCCGGGCAATGGCTTTAAATACACGCCGAGGTCTGAGCGATGAAGCTCTTCTGCTAACATCAAAGGCAGTCCTTAGTAGAGGCTCGAGTTCAGCCGCCCTCCCAGGATATCTTTTCAAACAGTCTTGAATGCTTTCACCCAGAATTATCCGTTCAACGCACTCATTGAAAATTTTATCTAACTTTTTAACCATATCACTTTTCGTAAAGGATCTTTTTCAATGATACCATACCATTAAACTGCAAGGCCTTAACTGTACCCTCTCTTTTACCCAGGATTTTCGCAGCTTCGGCAATGGACAGCCCGGCAATAAAACGAAGGGAAATCACTTCCCCTTGAGCTGGAGGTAAATGTTTCAACGCTTCAGTTAGCTCTTCGATATCGGATTTCTGTTCAGTCATAGTCACCGGATCCGCATTACCAACAGCCGAAGACGCCTCATTCAGAGATGTTGTTTTATTTTTTATATCCTTTCTAATATGATCTATCACTTGATTATGAGCAATACGAAACAGCCATGAAGCAAATGGTGCTTTCCCACTTTTATAAGACGAGATCCCCCTTAACGCTTTGATAAACACCTCTTGGGTTAGGTCCTCTGCCTCAGGCTGATTTTTAACTCTGAAATATATATAGCGATATATTTTATCGAAGTACCCATCATAAAGCTGTGTAAAAGCTGCTTGATTGCCATCTATCGCCTGCTGAACTAATATGTCTTCGCTTAACACCAGATAGACCTCTAATTATCTGGCGTCTATTATATAAGAACGAAGCATATGGGGAAAATGTTTATATTGAGCCGATACTATAGCAATATTGCAGGGCGGAGTTACTTCATGAGTCGTGAAAACCGCTCATTGCAGATTTTATTGACCTCAATATAATTATTATAGTATTGTTAACATTAATTATGGGACAAGAGGTAAAAAACCGGGTTGAAATTTACGAGGGCTGGTGTAAAAAATGCGGCATCTGTATCGCTTTTTGCCCGCGAGGTACTCTGGAAAGAGGGAAGGACGGTTATCCGGTTGTGAAGAATCCCGAGGAATGTACCGAATGCGGTCTGTGCGAGATAAGATGTCCCGACTTTGCCATAGTGGTAAACAAGGATGAGCAAGAACCCAAAGAATGAGTATATCCTACTCCAGGGAAATGAGTCCTGCGTTAGAGGTGCAATCGTTGCTGGCTGTCGCTTCTTCGCCGGATATCCAATTACCCCGGCAACTGATATTATGGAGTTAATGTCTGCGAGTCTTCCTGAAATAGGTGGGAACTTCATCCAGATGGAAGACGAGATTGCCAGCCTCGGAGCGGTGATAGGAGCTTCACTCGCCGGAATTAAGAGCATGACTGCCACCAGTGGTCCCGGTTTTTCACTGATGCAGGAGCACATCGGCTATGCCTGTATGGCAGAAGTGCCCTGTGTCATAGTGGATGTGATGCGTTGCGGTCCCAGTACCGGAATACCCACTCTGCCATCTCAGGGTGATATAATGCAGGCCAGATGGGGAACACATGGAGACCATCCCATAATCGTGCTAGCCCCCTCTTCGGTATATGAGTTCTTCGATCTCACCATTAAAGCTTTTAACCTTTCTGAAAGGTATCGCACCCCGGTGATATTGCTGGTGGATGAGATAATCGCCCACATGAGAGAGAGTGTTGCCCTTCCACCTGAGGAGGAAATTATTCTTGAGGATAGGCCAAGACCCACCGTACCCCCCGAATGGTTTGTCCCGTATGGAGACCCTGGAACAGGCGTTCCTCAAATGTCACCGTTCGGCGAAGGATATCGCTACCATGTTACTGGTCTGGCTCACGATGTCCACGGTTTTCCCACCAGCAAAAGCGATGAGGTAACAGACCTCATGAACCGTCTCTTCAGCAAGATTTCCAAGGATTTCCACCTTTTGCAATGGTACAATTCATTTTATGCTGAGGATGCCGTGGTCACCGTGATCGCTTATGGGTCAGTAGCCAGGTCTGCCATGCATGCAGTGCGAGAAGGAAGAGACCGGGGGCTAAAGGTAGGACTCCTGATATTAAAAGTGCTTTGGCCTTTTATGCGCCGAACAGTAATACGGTTTCTGGACACTTCGACAAAAGTGCTGGTTCCCGAGCTGAATATGGGACAGCTCTCTCGAGAGGTAAAGAGGGTAAATCAAAGTAACTGTTTAGTGACAACACTTAACAAGGTGGATGGGACCCTGATAACTCCCGGGGAAATACTGGAGAAATTAGAGGATATCTACCCTTGAAAGAAACACCACATCTAATCCATAAATATTTACGCACAACTAAGAGGTTTCCTCACATCTGGTGCTCAGGGTGTGGTATAGGTATTTTACTCGGCACACTTATTAGAGCTATTGATCACAGCGGATACAGCAAAGATGACATCGCCCTTATCTCCGGTATCGGTTGTTCCGGGCGACTCAGTACGTTTGTGGACTTCAATACCATGCATACTACCCATGGTAGAGCATTGACATTTGCCACCGGGATAAAGCTAGCCAAACCTGAACTTAAAGTAATAGTGGTGATGGGAGATGGTGATGCCATCGCTATAGGGGGCAATCACTTAATACACGCTGCAAGAAGAAACATAGATATTACAGCTATAATCATCAACAATCAAACATATGGTATGACAGGCGGGCAAACATCTCCCACTACACCTTCCGAAGTGGCAACCAGTTCCAGCCCATACGGTAATCTAGAGCCCCCCTTCGATATTTGCCAGCTTGCCCAGGCAGCAGGTGCAGTTTTTGTTGGAAGGTCTACGGTATATCATACAACTCTCCTCGAGGAGGTGATCAAAAAAGCATTTCACAAGGATGGCTTTTCAATAGTAGAAGTAATGTCACAATGTGTAACCTACACCGGTAAACAGATGGGTGCTGATTCGGTTGTAGAGATGATGAAATGGCAGAAGGACAACGCAGTCCAGGTCGATAGAGCTGCGGACCTTGATGAGGAAGCACTCGCGCGAAAGATAGTCATCGGTGTGCTGGTCGATAGAGAAGCTCCGACATACCATAAAAAATATGAAGCACTAAGAAAAAATATTATGAACAAAAGCTATGAGGTATGAGATAAGGATCGCGGGCACTGGAGGTCAAGGTGTTATTTTAGCTGGTCTTATTCTGGCTGAGTCAGGAGTGATTCAGAGACATTATGTTGTCCAGAGCCAGAAATATAGTGCGGAAGTCAGAGGAGGAACCTCTATTTCAGATATAATTTTCAGCGATACAGAGATAGATTATCCAAAGACAGTCGGGCTTGATATATTGCTTGCCTTAAACCAGAAGTCCTGTGATGAAAACCTGCCCGACATAAAGCCTGAAGGTCTGGTGATAATAGACGAAGACCTGATAGAGAAGGTTTTCTGGGAGAACGTGGTGAGAGTACCTATTTCCCAAAGGGCGCAGAGCAAATTCGGAACCCAGAAAGTGGCCAATATACTGGCGTTAGGAGCTTTAGTACCATTTTGCCAATGGGTATCCTCTCGCTCAATCATTAACGCCATAAGGAGAAGGATGCCACCGAAGACCGTGTCGTTAAATCTACAAGCATTCCATGAAGGCCTTAAGCTCGGCCGCCACCTTGAGAAAAACTGGGCACCTGAAGATATAGAGAGTGCTACGGAGTTATAACCATGACCTTTGCCATCACGTATCTATCACCTATAATTGATGCTCAACATGAATAAGCGAATACACCTGATTCTTTCGAATTGTCAGACGTAAAAGTGAAAATCGAATATGATTAATAACGGACAGTAATGGGAACTAACGCAAGGCTCATGACTATTGACATTTAATTACACGGTATGGTATATTAATTCTTTGTGTCTGCTAGCCACTAAATAGGTTGTTAAACCTGAAAAAGCCGGCTGGTTGAACCGGGCGCTATTCTGACATGGTAGCAGCTCGGTAGACAACTAGGTGGCTTTTTGGTTATTAGATGAAAATATTATTTTTTTAATAAAAAAAGGGAAAGGGACTAGCAAAGGGTGCCTACGATTAATCAATTAGTTAGAAAGGGGCGGCAAAAGGTCGGTAAAAAGACCAAAGCCCCTGCGTTAGGTGTTACCTATAACGCTTTAAAGAATAAAATCAGGCGAGATAGGAGTTCACCGCAGAAGCGCGGCGTCTGTGTTCAGGTTAAGACCATGACTCCTAAAAAACCTAACTCCGCCTTGCGCAAGATCGCTCGGGTACGGCTTACCAATGGCATTGAAGTTACAGCTTATGTTCCCGGGGAAGGTCATAATTTGCAGGAACATTCTGTTGTTCTGATACGTGGCGGCAGGGTAAAAGATTTACCTGGAGTACGTTACCATATCATCCGCGGGACTTTAGACACTGCTGGAGTTGAGAAACGCCAGCAAGGTCGGAGCAAATATGGAGCTAAGAGAGGCAAATCTAGCTAATCTAGGGGAGACTGAATGTCAAGGCGTGCAGGTGCAATAAAAAGACAAATAACTCCGGATCCCAAATACGGAAGCCATGTTCTGGCTAAATTTATCAACAAAGTAATGTTGAATGGGAAAAAGGCCACAGCCGAGAAAATTGTGTACGACGCTTTAGAATCAATTCAGCAGCAGACGAAAAAAGATCCTATGGAGGTTTTCGACCAGGGACTGAAGAATGCTACTCCTGTAGTTAGAGTCAGAGCGCGACGCGTAGGCGGAGCGACCTATCAAGTGCCGGTGGAAGTTACCCCGGAACGCGGCCAGGTCATGGCCATCCGCTGGCTCGTTGGTTTTGCCAGAGCTCGTACCGGAAAATCTATGGCAGAGAAGTTAGCGGCTGAAATCATCAATGCCTATCAAGGCGAGGGTGCAACTATTAAGAAACGACAGGATACGCACAAAATGGCTGAATCAAATAAAGCCTTTGCTCACTACCGATGGTAACAACAGCAGGAATTAAAGAATCACGAACAAAAACCATTGTTGGTACAGGAAACAATGATATGTCCAGGACTTTTCCTTTAGACAAAGTTCGGAATATCGGGATTATCGCACACATCGATGCCGGTAAGACCACTGCTACCGAGAGAATCCTTTTTTATACAGGCCGCACCTACAAAGTCGGCGATGTGGACGATGGTACAACGGTTATGGACTGGATGCAGCAGGAGCGTGAAAGAGGAATCACCATCACTGCCGCAGCTACCACATGCCACTGGAAAGAACATCGAATAAACCTAATCGATACGCCGGGACATGTTGATTTTACAGCCGAGGTCGAACGCAGCTTGCGGGTATTGGATGGTGGTGTGGTAATTCTCGATGCCGTTGCCGGAGTAGAGGCTCAATCTGAGACCGTATGGAGACAAGCTGATAAGTACCACGTGCCGAGAATATGTTTTATCAATAAAATGGATAGAGTTGGAGCTGACTTTCACCGCACAGTAAATATGATTGAGGAACGGCTAAAGGCTAACGCGTTGCCAATGCAGTTACCCCTGGGTGAAGAGAATCTCTTCCGAGGCATCATAGACTTGATTAGCAATAAAGCATGGCTCTATTCCGATGAGGCTGGCGCAGCACCAGTCAAAACTTCTATTCCCGATGAACAGAAAGATCTGGTAGTCAAGTATCGTCAATCACTGGTTGAAAGACTGGCTGAAATCGATGATAAACTGATGTTACTTTATCTTGAAGACAGAGAAATAGCTGATTCTGAACTTAAGGCTGCCATAAGAAGACTAACTCTGGCTAATCGGATAGTTCCTATCTTCTGTGGCAGTGCTTTAAGAAATAAAGGAGTACAACCACTACTCGACGCTATTATAGATTATCTCCCCTCCCCTCTAGATGTACCTCCGATTAGTGTTATTAATTCCAGGACCGGAGAGAAGGTCAGTTTAAAAGCAAGTGATGATGCCCCCTTTTCGGCTCTGGCTTTCAAGGTAGTTGCTGATCCATTTATGGGCAGATTAGTTTATTTGCGAGTATACTCCGGCAAGGTTAAAGCGAGTACACAGGTCTACAACTGTAGCAAGGGGCAAAAAGAACGTATTGGTAGACTTGTTCTTATGCATGCTAATCGCCGCGAGGAAGTAAATGAAGCTGATACTGGAACCATTGCAGCTACCGTCGGCCTTAAAAACACCTTCACCGGGGACACTCTATGTGATATAGCTAAGCAAATACTTCTTGAGCCTATTCGTTTTCCCGATCCAGTGATCTCAATGGCAGTAGAACCCAAGAGTAAAGCTGATCAAGATAAACTGGGTGAAGCATTAAACAGACTTTCCGAAGAAGACCCCACTTTTAAAATACATGGTGACCAGGAAACCGGACAAACACTGATCTCAGGAATGGGAGAGCTACACCTAGAGGTCCTGATAGACCGGGTGCTGCACGAATACAATGTTGGGGTAAGAGTTGGCAAACCACAAGTGGCTTATAAAGAGACTATCTCTGTACCAGTTGAAGCAGAAGGTCGTTTTATCAGGCAATTTGGTGGCCGGGGGCAGTATGGTCATGTCTGGCTTAAAATCGAGCCCGGAGAACGAAATAGCGGCTTCATTTTTGTCAATCAGGTCAAGGGTGGAGCTATTCCAAAAGAATATTTTCCGTCAATAGAAGCGGGTGTGAAAGAAGCCTTAGAAGTCGGTGTAGTAGGCGGCTATCCCGTGGTAGATGTTAAAGTAACGTTGTATGACGGTAGCTACCACGAAGTAGATTCATCAGAAATAGCTTTCAAAATGGCAGCTTCAATAGCGGTAAAAGATGGCCTTCGTAAAGCTAAACCTGTCCTACTTGAACCGATTATGGAGTTGGAACTGGTGATGCCAGCCCAGTTCATGGGCGACATTATCGGTGATCTAAATTCAAGGAGAGGGCACGTTGAAGGTATCGAGACGCATGGAGAAACATGTGTTGTCCATTCCTTCATTCCTTTATCAGATACCTTTGGTTATACCACAGACTTGAGGTCGCTTAGCCAGGGAAGGGCAACATATTCGCTTCAGTTTCACCATTATCAGGAGTTACCCGATGAATTGACGGACCAGATTACACATCGGATAAAAGGAAGCTAAAATGCCCAAACAAAAGATTCGTATTAAAGTTCGGGGGTATGACCACAGGCTGGTTGACCAGTCAGCAGGACAAATTGTGGAGACTGCAGAGAGAACTGGGGCTGTAGTAGCCGGTCCGGTACCTTTACCTACCAGGATCGAAAAATTTTGCGTTATTCGCTCGCCCCATATCGATAAAGACTCACGAGAGCAATTCGAGATTCGCACGCATAAACGCGTTATTGATATTCTGGGGCCGACTTCTAAGACCATAGATGCATTGACACAACTCCAGTTACCTTCCGGGGTTGAGTTAGATATTAGATTATAGTTATCGAGATAGACCAGGACATGATTGGCAAAAAAGTAGGCATGACGCACCTTTTCAAAGATGGCCAGGAAGTGGTAGTAACAGCCATCAAAGCCGGTCCTTGCTTCATTACCCAGGTGAAGACTGAGCAAAAGGATGGGTATAACGCTATCCAACTGGGTTTTGAGGAATCCAAGCGGCTCAATTCAGCAGAAAAAGGGCACCTTAAAAGTATTGGTCAGTTTAAATATCTCCGTGAGTTCAAGGTAAAAGACATGGGGGATGCTCAAGAAGGACAGAAAATCGATGTAGATATATTCAAATCAGGTGACCTGGTCAATATCACCGGCACATCAAAAGGTAAAGGTTTTGCCGGTGGAGTTAAGCGATACCATTTTGCAGGTGGCCCAAAGACACACGGGCAATCTGACCGGCACAGGGCTCCAGGATCTATTGGTGCGACTACTTCTCCTGGTCGGGTATTTAAAGGGCTTCGCATGGCTGGACATATGGGAAACAAAAAGACAACTGTACGCAATCTCGAAGTAGTTGATGTCAATTTGGAAAATCATTTGATCTTAGTTAAAGGAGCAGTACCCGGCTCAAAGAAAGGGCTGTTACTAATCAACAAAGCTGGATAAAGGTTACACAAAAGTGAAAGTAGACGTTTATAATCTGAGGGGTGAAAGAATAAGAAATATTGAGATCAGGAACGATGTTTTTGGTTTACCCCTCAACGAAGCAGTAGTACATCAAGCATTGGTACGGCAATTGGCTAACCGTCGTCTGGGGACCGCTGATACCAAGACAAAAGGTGAAGTAAATAGAAGTGGCAGGAAACTGTTTGCACAGAAGCATACAGGTCGGGCACGTCGTGGCAGCGCAAAGACACCACTTCTAAGGGGAGGTGGAGTGGTTTTCGGACCCCATCCGCGAAGCTATCGGCAGGCTATGCCTAAGAAAATGCGGCAACTGGCCTTAAAATGTGTCCTTTCGGACAAAGTCAGTAGTGGGGAATTAAAAATTATAGACAAAATTGAGCTTAATAAACCGAAAACTAAAGACTTGCTTGATATTTTGTTAGCACTGAGAATCGGTGAATCGGTAGCAATTATAACTGCTGAAGCCGATTATAATGTAGTGAAATCGGCAGATAATTTACCCGGCGTAAAGACATTACCAGCACGACTACTCAATGTTGCTGACTTACTCTCCCATAGAGGACTTTTAATGACTGTAGACGCAGTTCGGACTGCGGAAGAGATATGGGGACAGGAATCTGCCCTAAGGACAAAAACAGGTAATAATTAATATATAATTTCAGGAATTATATAAAATATGCATACTTACGAAGTGTTACGTCGACCGTTAATTACTGAAAAGACTACGCTGCTTCAAGAGCAGAACGGATATGCTTTTGAAATAGCAAAGAACGCTACGAAACACGAAGTTAAGGTGGCCGTAGAAAAAGCATTTAAGGTTAAAGTTGTTAAAGTAAATGTGATGACCGTTCCAGGCAAATTAAAAAGGATGGGCAGGCGGATGGTTATGACTCCTTCCTGGAAGAAGGCAGTCGTTACTCTAGTCGCCGGACATAAGATAGAGTTCTTTGAAGGAGTATAAAAGGCAGGAATATAAAATTGGGTTCAGTCATCAAAAAACGAAGAAAAAAAATGGCCAGACATAAGCATCGGAAGCTTATTAAGAAAAACCGATGGCAAAGAAGACACCCGTAATATAGGGAGAGGGATTTGGCATTAAAAACATATCGTCCAACTTCACCATCCAGGCGAGGCATGGTTAGCGCTTCTTTTGAAGAGATAACCAGAAATACTCCCGAGAGGTCCCTGTTAAAACCATTGAGGAAAAAAGCAGGCCGGAACAACAGGGGCATAATAACGACACGACATCGTGGTGGCGGCACAAAACGCAAACTACGTGTAATTGATTTTAAGAGAAATAAGTTTAACGTCCCCGGCAAGGTAGCTGCGATAGAGTATGATCCCAACCGCTCAGCACGCATAGCTCTGGTTCATTATGCGGATGGGGATAAGCGATATATTCTTGCTCCTATTGGTCTCAATGTAGGCCATACTATAGAATCCGGGGAGAACGCTGAAATAAGGCCGGGTAATACTTTACCGCTAGGCTCAGTCCCGGCAGGTACGTTAATTCACAATATTGAGCTTGAGCCAGGTAAAGGCGGACAGATAGTCCGCAGTGCAGGAGTTGTAGCCCAACTTCTAGGCAAGGAGGGAAAATATTCTCTTGTCCGTTTGCCATCGGGAGAGATGAGGCGGTTTTTAGTTGGCTGCTTGGCAACGGTAGGACAGGTAGGAAACGTTGAACACAGGGGTGTAAAGTTAGGTAAGGCTGGGCGCAGGAGATGGTTGGGGCGTCGACCCAAAGTTCGTGGCTCAGCCATGACACCGCGAGACCATCCTCTCGGAGGTGGTGAAGGACGAGCACCACGAGGCATGGCTCCAAAAACACCATGGGGTAAACCTGCTTTGGGCGCCAAGACACGTGGCCGTAAGGCCTCAGATAGACTGATTGTCAGGCGTCGCAAAGTAGAAATGTAACCGAAGAGGTAAATAGATAATGTCACGTTCATCCAAAAAAGGACCTTATTGCGATGAAAAGTTACTCGAAAAAATAAAGAAGCTTAATCGCTCCGGGGAAAAGGCAGTAATAAAGACATGGGCACGTGCTTCGACTATCATGCCTCAAATGATAGGCCATACTATTGGAGTACATGACGGCCGGCGGCATGTTCCTATTTTTATCACAGAGAATATGGTAGGGCATAAATTGGGAGAATTTGCTGCGACTCGAACTTTTCGAGGACACATTAGTAAATCCCAGGTAACGGTCCATGCCAGAAAAAAGAAATAGTCGAGCAATTATGAAGGTAAGTGCAATAGCAAAAGATGTCGGCGTCCCACCCCGAAAGGTTAAACTGATTGTAGATATGGTTCGGGGTAAGCAGGTTGATGAAGCCTTGACTGTTCTCAGGTTCTTACCAACCCCTGCTGCACGAGCTGTTGCCAAGGTGATCAAATCGGCAGTCGCTAATGCTGAAAACAATTACGAAATGACACCTACCGATCTCAGGATTATCGATATATTTGCGAATGAGGGACGTATATTAAAGAGGTACCGTCCGCAAGGCCGAGGACGCGTTAATCCTATCTT
This sequence comes from uncultured Dehalococcoidales bacterium, assembly GCA_964596125.1. Lineage (GTDB taxonomy): Bacteria > Chloroflexota > Dehalococcoidia > GIF9 > UBA5629 > CAZQRP01. Next base: position 65,030 of record CAZQRP010000011.1, read on the forward strand.
GAAGCGTTCAACTCATATTATGGTCTCTGTCTCGGAGGAGGAAAAGTAAGTGGGACATAAAGTTCACCCATATGGTTTTAGAATTGGTATAACGCGCGATTGGCTGGCCAAATGGTATGACAAGAAGCATTTCACTGAATTCTTACAGGAAGATTTGAAGCTACGACAGGTTATCAGGACGAGTTGCCGTGATGGTGGTATTGCGAGTGTAGAAATTGATCGCCAGGGTAATGAGATCGTACTAACACTATATTCGTCGCGCCCAGGCGTTGTTATCGGTCGGGGCGGACAGCGCGCCGAGGTATTAAGAGCAGAATTAGAAAAAGCCTGTGGTAAAAGAGTACGGTTATCGGTTAAAGAAGTCGAGCAACCGGAACTGGAGGCTAATCTGGTAGCCCAAAACGTAGCTGAACAAATTATGCGTCGGGTAGCTTTTAGACGTGCTATGAAACAGACTGCATTTCGGACTATGCAAGCAGGCGCAAAGGGTGTGAAAATAAGTTGTGCGGGCAGATTGGGTGGAAATGAAATAGCCCGCCGTGAGACTACTCGTCAAGGCCGGTTGCCGTTGCACACAGTCAGTGCCGATATAAGCTATGGTCTTGCTGAAGCCCATACCACTATGGGCAATATTGGAGTAAAGGTTTGGATTTATAGAGGTGATATCCTTCCTGAAGTGAGGAGAGAAAGTGTTACAACCGAAGAGAGTGAAATATCGTAAGACCCACCGAGGGAAGCGAAGGGGTGAGGCGCAATCGGGTAATAGTATTGCCTTCGGTGAGTTTGGACTACAGTCAGAACAGGCAGTTTGGATAACCGCCAGGCAGATCGAGGCAGCACGGCGCGTTATGGTTCGTTATCTACGCCGTGGTGGTAAAATGTGGATACGGGTCTTCCCGGATAAGTCAGTGACTAAAAAGCCAGCAGAGACAAGAATGGGTAGTGGTAAAGGCTCCCCAGACCACTGGGTCGCTGTAGTGAAACCGGGAAGAGTACTCTTCGAAATAGGTGGTATTAAAGAAAATATGGCTCGTGAGGCAATGCACCTGGCTTCTTATAAGTTACCTGTTACTACCAGATTTATAGTGAAAGAAGCCGCTAAGGGGGAGGCTACTGTTGAAAACAAGTGAGGTTCGTGCTCTTAGAGATGACGAATTATCAAAACGGTTAGAGGAAGCTCACCAGGAACTATTTAATTTACGTTTCCGCATGGCAACCCGACAACTAGTTAATCACCGTGAGCTTTCGCGGGTCAAAAAGGTAATTGCCAGAATTAAGACTGTAATGCGAGAGCGGGAAATCGGAATAGGATAATTCATGGAAAAGAAGCGAAAAATAAGAACGGGCAAAGTAATAAGTAATAAGATGGATAAGACAGTGGTCGTCCTGGTACAAACTTTAAGACGCCATCCCTTTTATAAAAAGGTCGTTAGACACAATGCCAAATTTAAAGCTCACGATGAGAATAATGCCTGTAATATCGGCGATGATGTAATGATTATTGAGACCCGCCCCTTATCCAAAGAGAAGCGCTGGCGAGTAGCGGAAGTAATAAGGAAGAAGGAAGTAGCAGAAATCAAGCCAGCGGAAATAAGCGATATTCCAACAGAGTAGAATAGCATGATTCAAGCTGAGACCAAACTTAAAGTGGCTGACAATACCGGCGCTCGCCAGATTATGTGTATTAAAGTACTGGGCGGCAGTCGCAGAAGATATGCTGGTGTTGGTGACATCATAGTAGTTACCGTCAAGAGAGCGATACCTGGCGGCGTAGTTAAGAAGGGTGATGTAATGCGAGCGGTGGTTGTGCGTGTAGCAAAGCAATACCATCGTCGCGACGGCACGCATATCAGGTTTGATGAAAACGCCGCAGTCATACTCGATGATAGAAACAATCCAAAAGGTACACGCATTTTTGGTCCGGTAGCCAGAGAGCTTAGAGATAAAAATTTTTTGAAAATCGTATCTCTGGCACCAGAGGTTCTATAATAATGAAGATTAGAAAGAATGACATGGTCCTTATTATCGCCGGCAAAGACAGGGGGAAAAAGGGCAAGGTACGGCGGGCTTTACCCAGAAAAGGTAAAGTGGTGATTGACGGCCTTAATATGGTCAAACGACATTCCCGAACTCGGGGGCAGGCCAGGCAAGCTGGCATTATTGAGATGGAAGCTCCACTAGATATATCGAATGTAATACTTGTTTGCAATAAGTGTGATAAACCGACAAGAGTCGGTTTCCGTATTCTTGATGATGGGAAAAAAACACGAATATGTCGTGTTTGTCATGAAATAATTGATTAACTAAAGGTGTATCTCGATAATGTCTCGTTTAAAAGAAAGATATACAAAGGAAGTTGTACCTGAGCTAATGGCTAAATTCGGATATAAGAATATAATGCAGGTACCTAAACTCAGCAAGATTGTACTGAATGTTGGTCTGGGTGAGGCAATACAAAATCCCAAAGCTCTGGAGGCAGTTGAAAAAGATATAACGGCTATTTCAGGGCAGCACCCGGTAGTGACCAGAGCTAAGAGGCCTATCGCCTCTTTCAAACTTAAAGGAGATATGCCTATTGGAATGATGGTAACATTACGTGGTATGCGTATGTATGTCTTCTTGGATAAACTTGTCAATATTGTGCTGCCTCGTATAAGGGATTTTCAAGGAGTATCCAGAGAATCATTTGATGGTCAAGGTAACTACGCCTTAGGAATTAAGGAACAAGTAGTTTTTCCTGAAGTAGATTATGATAAGGTTGACAAGATACGGGGATTCGAAATTGTAATTGTAACAACTGGAGCCAGTGATGAAGAAGGTAGACAACTTCTTTTGTCTTTAGGCATGCCTTTTGCGAAAAATTAACTAGTCGGAGCAAAGTATGGCAAAGGTATCAAAAATTGTAAAATCGAAACGACCTCCAAAATATAAGGTCCAACAACACAACCGATGCCAATTATGCGGCAGGCCACGAGCTTATATCCGTAGGTTTGGTTTGTGCCGTATTTGTTTTCGAAAGTTAGCATTAAGTGGTGAAATTCCAGGAGTAAGAAAGTCTAGCTGGTAATTGAAAGAAGTAGGAAGATTTAATAATGGTTACTGATCCAATTGCTGACATGTTAACTCGAATACGTAACGCCGTTGTGGCACGCCATGATAGTGTGCTGATACCAGTTTCAAAGGCCAAGCTTTCTATTGCTAAGATACTCAAGGACGAAGGCTTTATTGAAGAGTATACCGTCCTTAAAGGAAGCGGGCCACAGCGAGTTATCAAAATCAATCTGAGGTATATTGACAACCAACCAGCTATTTCAGGCTTAGAGAGAGTCAGTAAACCCGGCCTTAGAATCTATGTGAAACGCCGGGAAATAACCCGCGCCTATGGTGGCCTTGGTATCTCCATCCTGTCCACATCCAAGGGGCTAATGATCGGGCAAGAGGCATGGCGTCAAAATCTTGGCGGTGAATTATTATGCTATGTCTGGTAGATTACGTTTTAAGAGGTTGTACTCGTGTCTAGAATAGGATTACTCCCAATTCCCGTGCCAGAAGACGTTAAAGTCAATATGGAAGCGAATAGAATAACAGTGGAGGGTAGTAAGGGTAAGCTGTCCCGCACATTTCATCAAGATCTTTCTATTAAATTAGAGGATAAAAACCTGGTAGTAACAAGACCCAGTGACGGCAGAATCCATCGTTCTCTACACGGACTCACTCGAAGCCTGCTGGCAAATATGATTGAGGGAGTTACCAAAGGTTTCGAAAAAACTGTAGAGTTGAGCGGCGTAGGTTATAGGGTTCAAAAAACTGATAGTGGAATATCGCTACAGATTGGTTTTTGCCACCTGGTGGACTTTTCACCACCACCCGGTGTAGATATCGCGGTCGAGGGCACGAACCGCATTCGTATTAATGGTATAGATAAAGAGGTAGTAGGCCAGACAGCAGCCCAAATCCGGTCTATCCGTCCCGCTGATTCCTATAAAGGTAAGGGTGTTAAGTATGCCGGAGAGAAGCTTCGTCTTAAAGCTGGTAAGAGCGGCAAAACAGCGATGAGGAAATGATAGATAATGGTGGTTAAAACAAGTACACGGATAGCGCGAAAGCGCCGGCATGCTCGAGTCAGAGCCAGAATAAGCGGCACAATAATGAAGCCCAGGCTTTGTGTCTTTCGAAGTCTGAAATATATATATGCTCAGATTATAGATGATTCTGTTGGTCACACTCTGGCTTCAGCCAGTAGTCTGGACCCGGAGATAAAAGATAAAATAGCGGGAAAAAACAAAACGGAAAGTGCTGATTTAATAGGGTCCCATATTGCTCAGCGTGCTTTAAAAATTGGGATTAGTAAGGTAGTTTTTGATAGAGGCGGTTATAAATATCACGGAAGGATTAAAGCTTTAGCCGACGGCGCTCGTAAAGCCGGGCTAGAGTTTTAAGGATTATTCTATGAAAGCAATTACCAGAGTAATCGGGAACAGAGCCAAAATTGATGCCAGTGAACTGGAACTGAATGAGAGATTAATTTCTCTTGCCCGGGTAGCCAAGGTTGTTAAGGGTGGTAAAAGCCTTCATTTCAGGGCTCTTGTCGTAGTTGGCGATGGTAACGGACATGTTGGAATAGGTCTGGGGAAGGCAAGAGAAGTACCGGAAGCAATCCATAAAGCAGGTGTCGTAGCTCGAAAAGAGCTAATAAACGTAAATATGGCTAATACGACTATCCATCACGAGATATTTGCCAAGTTCGGGGCTGCTAAGGTTCTGCTCAAGCCAGCCTTGCCCGGGACTGGTGTGATTGCTGGTGGTGGAATCCGGGCAGTGCTTGAAGCCGCAGGTATAAAAGATGTTCTTACCAAATCTCTAGGAAGCTCTAATTCCGTTAATGTAGTTAAGGCAACCATGTTGGCTTTAGCCAGCCTCCGCGATCCTCAAGAGGTCGTATCCAGACGAAAAGCTGGTCTTGTAGATAAGGAGATAGAGACAGTTGGCTAAACTACGTATCACCTGGGTAAAGAGCGGTATTGGTTATGCCAGAGACCAACGACGTACCTTGAAAGCTCTGGGATTCCACCGGCTTTATCAGATAGTAGAACATGAAGACTCACCCAGCATTAGAGGGATGATAGCGAAAGTACGTCATTTGGTAAAATCTGAAGTGGTTAGCAATGGAACAGAATAACTTAAAACCTCCAATTGGGGCCAAGCATAAAAGGAAACGCGTCGGACGCGGCGATGGCAGCGGACATGGTACCTACTCAGGACGAGGTTGTAAGGGACAAAAATCACGCTCTGGAGGTGGAGTTCGACTTGGTTTCGAAGGTGGTCAATTACCCCTTATTAAGCGCTTGCCGCGGAAGAGAGGATTCGTTAATATTTTTAAGACCAAATATAACATCGTCAATCTGGGTAGACTTAATGTGTTCGCTGCTAATACCGAGATTACACCTCAGAAATTGTTTGAAGCCGGACTCATTAAATCTCAAAGGCAGCCGGTAAAGATATTGGGTAAGGGGGAGATCGATCACCCGCTTATCATAAAGGCTCACAAATTTTCCTCTGCCGCGGAAAGTAAAATTGCCGCTGCCGGCGGGAATATAGAAGGAATTTAGCATGAGGCAGAGAGAGACCAGACCACGCCTTATTCAAGCCTTGATTGATGCCTTTTCATTACCTGACTTGAGGCAGAGACTCCTGTTCACCTTGGGTATGTTAGTGATCTTTCGCTTTGTTGCCCATGTGCCCTTGCCTGGAGTTGACCTCGACGCCTTACGCAATCTTTTCGATCGGAATCAACTTCTGGGCATGCTGGACATGTTCAGCGGTGGGGCCATGAGGAACTTCAGTGTGGCAGCTATGGGAGTTTACCCCTACATTACCTCCTCAATTATAATGCAGTTACTGGTACCGGTTATTCCGCAGCTTCGAGCTTTATCTCAAGAAGGAGAAGCCGGAAGAAACAGGATTAATCAAATTACTCACTGGCTAACTGTACCTATGGCTGCTATCCAGGGTTACGCTCAATTAGCACTTTTACGCAGCCAGGGTATAATTGGTAGTGCAGTGGCATTGCCTACAATAGGTATAATATTATCACTGGTGGCAGGCACTATGTTCCTTGTTTGGCTTGGTGAGTTAATCACCGAACGAGGTATTGGTAATGGTGTATCGATAATAATCTTCGGTGGTATAGTGGCTGGTTTGCCGCAGATGATCGGTCGAAGCTTCATAGCCAAGGAGAATTTAGGCGGGCTGCTTGCATTCGTCATTTTAGCACTGGCCCTTGTTGTATTAATAGTCATTTTTACCGAAGGTCATCGACGTATTCCGGTCCAATACGCCAAGACTGCTTTTCGCGGCGCACGTATGTACCGCCAAACAGGTTCAACACATATCCCACTTCGGGTAAACACTGCCGGAATGATTCCGCTTATCTTTGCCATGTCATTAATGATTTTCCCCGGGACAATAGCTAGCTATTTCGCCAATCCTGCCGGGCAAGACCCAAATTTTGCCAATACAATTGCGGATTGGTTCAATCCTAACGCAGCTCTCCCCATAGGTTTATTTTACTGGGCATTTTATTTCTTAATGGTAGTAGCATTTGCCTTTTTCTATACTATGGTAATATTTGAGCAGATGGACCTGGCACGAACATTGCAGCGTCAGGGAGGCTTTATCCCAGGCGTTCGCCCCGGAAAACCCACTACCGATTATCTTAATAAAGTTATCAGTCGTATCACATGGGGCGGGGCTCTCTTCCTGGCTTTTGTGGCAGTAATGCCCTTTCTAATTCGCGAAGTTACCGATGTGGCAGTATTGACTTTATCCAGTACCGGAATGCTTATTGTTGTCGGTGTAGCCTTAGATACCATGAAACAAATAGAAGCGCAGCTCACTATGCGCCGTTATGAAGGATTCTTGAAATAAGCGGATGTTTTTAGTTTTTCTCGGCGCTCCAGGAGCAGGCAAGGGAACTCAGGCAGCTATCATTTCTCAGAAGCTGGGGCTGGTTCACATCGCTTCAGGCGACCTGTTTCGGGAGGCATTAACCAAAGGAACCGAACTGGGGCAACTAGTGAAAGCCTATATGGAAAAGGGTGAGCTAGTCCCCGATGAGGTAACTATTCGGGTCATTTCAGAGCGCCTTAATGAATCCGACTGCAAATCAGGATGTATTTTCGATGGTTTTCCTCGCACTTTGGAACAGGCTAAGGCACTTGATGAGACATTAGCTGATCTAGGAAAAGCTGTAGATAAAGCAGTATATATAGATGTACATGACGAGCAACTATTACAACGTCTCGGTGGTCGTTGGACATGCCGGCAATGTCAAACGGTCTATAATGAAATAGCATCGCCACCTAAAACTGCAAATAAATGTGATAAATGTGGTGGAGAACTCTACCAGCGTCAAGATGATAACGAACAGACAATAAAAGAGCGATTAAAAGTCTATTTTACTCAGACTATCCCTGTCCTGGACTATTACGAGGCAGATGGTAAGCTTCTCAGAGTAGATGGAGAGTTGGGCATAGAGGAAGTGGCTGAAAAAATCATCCATGCTCTTGGCCCTAAGTAAAAAAAATGACAATTATCAAGTCCTCAGAAGAAGTTGCTATTATGCGGCAAGCAGGGAAAATTGTGGCAACCGTATTACAAAAACTAAGGGATAAGATAAAGCCTGGTATTAAGACAAAACAATTGGAGGCGGTTGTTTTAGACGAGATGGAAAAACAGGAGGCTCAGGCATCTTTCAAAGGTTACCGGGGTTACCCCGCCTCTCTTTGCGTATCGGTTAATGATGAAATTGTCCATGGTATCCCAGGTGAGCGGATACTGAACGAGGGTGATATAGTGTCGTTGGATTTCGGAGCCTTCTTTAACGGCTTCCATGGTGATGCAGCTATAACAGTAGGAGTAGGTCAGATCAGTTCTCAAGCACAGGAATTATTAGAGACCACAGAAGCAGCGTTGATTGCGGGGATTCAGGCAGCACGTGAAGGAGCGCATCTGGGTGATATCTCAGCGGCTATTCAGGAATATGTTGAGACAAGGGGGTTCTCTGTCGTTCGGGAATATTGTGGGCATGGTATCGGTAGAGACCTGCATGAAGATCCACAAGTACCGAATTTTGGCCCACGTGGTAAAGGTCTATTACTGCAAAGGGGGATGACTCTGGCTCTGGAGCCCATGGTGAATACTGGAGACTGGCGTACACGCCTTAGTGAAGACAACTGGACCGTGTTCACTGCTGATAACAGCCTGTCAGCTCATTTTGAGCATACGATTGCTATTGGCAATGCCGAGCCTGAGATTCTCACTCTGTTATAGGACAGCAACATGCCTGGAAAAGAAACGATAGAGGTTGAAGGCAAAGTAATTGAATGTTTACCTAATGCTACATTTCGTGTCGAATTGGCAAACGGTCACAAGGTTTTGGCCCATATTTCAGGCAAAATGAGGAGGCATTATATAAGGATATTACCCGCAGACAAAGTACTGGTAGAGCTTTCTCCTTACGATTTAACACGGGGGAGGATCACCTACAGGTTAAAATGATTTCAGGCCTCAGGCTTATTGACATAGTGGTTAATAAAGTTTTATTATTAATGGCATTTTTAGAATCAAGGTAGTTAGAAATGAAAGTACGTGCTTCGGTTAAACGTCGTTGTGAAAAATGTAAAATTATTAAACGGCATGGAATAATTCGGGTTATTTGCCAAAACCCTAGGCACAAACAACGCCAGGGATAACAACTGGAGTGAAATAAGATATGGCACGCATTGTTGGTGTAGATATTCCCAGAGATAAGAAAATCGTGGTCTCCTTACAGTATATTTACGGAATCGGCCCTACCCTTAGTCGACAGATTTTATCTGCCAGCGGGGTAAATCCCGATACTAAAGTGAAGGACCTCACTGAGGGAGAGATAAGCCATATTCGTGAGACCATTGATAAAGAGCATAAGGTAGAAGGTGAACTCAGGAAGGAAGTCAATCTCAATATCAAACGACTTATAGAAATCGGTAGCTACCGAGGAACCAGACATCGTCGTAACCTGCCAGTTCGGGGACAACGAACACAGACCAATGCCAGAACCAAGCGTGGGCTTCGTAAGACAGTTGCCGGGCGTGGGCAAAAGCGTGGTATGTCGAAGAAGTAAAGGAGTTATTAGAATATGCCCCAGAAGAGGAAAGCGAGAACAAGAAGACGGGAACGTAAGGTCGTTCCTGAAGGTAAAGCCTACATCCAGTCTACATTTAATAACACTATCATCACTATTACCGATCCCAAGGGAAATGTTATCGCCTGGGGAAGTCCCGGTACAGCCGGATTTAAGGGCTCTCGTAAAGGTACTCCCTACGCAGCTCAGTTAGCTGCTCAAGGAGCGGCACAAAGGGCTAAAGAGCATGGTCTACGTCAGGTTGAGGTACACGTTCGGGGTCCCGGTAGCGGTCGCGAAGCAGCAATCAGAGCTCTGCAAGCCTCCGGAATCTCCGTTACCGGAATTAAAGATGTAACTCCAATTCCACATAATGGCTGTCGACCTCGAAAGAGAAGGCGAGTGTAAATATGGCACGTTATATAGATGCTAAATGTCGTTTATGTCGCCGTGTCGGCGATAAACTGGTGCTTAAAGGTGATAGATGCTTTACATCCAAATGTGCGGTGGAGCGGAGAAATGTTCTACCCGGACAACGTGCTACTTCAAAACGGCGTGCTAAAAAATCAGACCGCGGGCTTCAGTTGCAGGAAAAGCAGAAAGGCCGTTATACCTATGGAATTTTAGAGAGACAATTCCGTAAGTCCTTCGCTGAAGCAGAAAGGCTGGCTGGTGTAACCGGAGACAACCTCGTGATTTTATTGGAGAGGCGTTTAGATAACGTCGTTTATCGATTAGGATTTGCCAGCTCCCGGCCCCAGGCCAGACAGTTAGTACGGCATGGGCATATTTTTTTAAATGGGCGCAAAACCGATATTCCTTCATGCGTGGTAAAGTCTGGAGATGTTATCACCTGGCGGGAGCGCAGTACTCATAGTGAATACTATAAGACAATGGTCCTGAGCATTGGTGATAGAATTATACCTGGTTGGTTAAATCTGGATACAGAAAAAATGATTGGTCGAGTTCTTGCCCTGCCAAATCGTGATGATATCGAAGTTAAATTTGATGGCAAGGCTATTGTTGAGTATTATTCTCGGTGAGGGTCATATTGGCTGGATTAGTTTTACCAAAAGTAGAATGTATTGAAAGCACCGAAACCTACGGTCGTTTCGTTGCTGAACCATTAGAGAAAGGTTTTGGAGTTACCTTAGGCAATAGCATGCGCCGGATGCTTTTAAGTTCTCTAACTGGTGCCGCAGTAACCTGGGTCCAGATTGAGGGAATTCACCATGAATTTTCGACGATCCCTCATGCTGTAGAGGATACACTGGACTTTCTGCTGAATATAAAAGCAATACGCATCCGACCTCTCTCCCAACGATCGGGAAAACTGAGCCTGGAAGTTGAGGGGGAGGGAAAGTTCTATGCCTCTGATATTAAGCCGTCCGCCGATTTTGAAATTGTTAATCCCGAACTTTATTTAATTTCCTTAGACTCTCCTGAAGCAAAATTAAGTGTTCAACTAAACGTGGAGCTAGGTAGAGGTTATGTACCGGCTAGTTCCAGTGACGGTCTGCCTATTGGCGCAATTCCAATCGATTCTATTTTCACTCCAATCCGCAAGACCAATTTCACAATAGAAACGAGCGGACTTGGGGAAGGCAGCAATCGCGAGAAACTTGTCCTGGAAGTTTGGACTGACAACACTTTATCTCCAACAGAAGCAGTGAGTCAGAGTGCCACTATTCTAATAGAACAAATATCCTGCTTCCGGGAACTTGCCAGGTCTCTAACTGAGGAGGGAGCCGAGTTTGCCTGGCAACGGTTAATTCCACCGGAGCAATATGATATGCCTCTAGACCAATTAAATTTGTCCACTCATACCTATAATAGTCTAAGAAGAGGCGGCATCACCACGCTAGGTCAGCTTTTAGAAAGAACTACCGAAGGCCTGACCTCGCTTGCGGGCTTTGGAGCTAAATCACAAGAAGAAGTAGAATCAGCTCTTAAGAGTCTCAGCCTGCCCTTTATTCCTGAAATAAAAAAATCAATAAAAAAATTGAGGCGTTCTAAGACTTCCCCTGATGAGGAGAACAATACAGACGAAGCTAGCCAGGAGAACGATACCGTCTAAATGTGGAGTTGATGAAGAATGAGACATCAGATAGCCGGACGAAAATTGGGTAGACCAACGGCACACCGATTAGCATTATATCGTAACTTAGTAACTGATTTATTCAGACACGAAAAAATTGTTACCACTGAAGCTAAAGCCAAGGAGATTCGAGGTTTGGCTGAGAAGATGATCACCCTAGGGAAAGAAGGTAGTCTTTCATCTCGACGCCGTGCCTTAACCTTCATTACCGATGAAAAAGTAACTGAGAAATTGTTCGCTGTGCTTGCCACCAGATATATAGAACGTGCGGGCGGCTATACTCGATTATCCAAGTTGGGCCCAAGAGTAGGTGATGGAGCAGCTATGGTTAAACTCGAGCTGGTTGAATAGCAACAACGTGTAGCGGGTGAAGCTCTTTAATAATTATAACAAGATCATCCTAATCGTAGAGTATGATGGAAGCCGTTATTATGGTTTCCAGTGGCAGCCGGACCGGCTTACCATTCAGGCTATGCTGGAACAAGCTATACTCAAACTGACTGGAGAGGATAGACGGATCATTGCTGCAAGTCGGACTGATACTGGAGTGCATGCTAATGGACAAGTGGTCAGTTTTCGAACTCGCTCTACCCTTTCGCCGATGACCATTGTTAGAGCATTAAATTACTATTTACCTGATGACATTGCCGTGAAAGCTGCTTACAAAGCAAGCGCCGATTTCAATGTCAGGCGTGATGCCCTGAGCCGTGAATATAAGTACCGGATTTTGAACAGTCCAATCCGTTCACCTTTATATGAAGGTTATGTTTATTTAGTAACAGTAAAATTGAATATTGAAATTATGAATGAAGCATGTCAATTTCTAAAATATGAGCACGATTTTGCTTCCTTTGCTTCATCCCCGGGCAGAATAGAGAACACAATTCGAACGGTATATGAAGCCAAGGTGACCACGGAAAATAATGTGGTCACCCTTCACATGGCTGCCAATTCATTCTTACGTCATCAGGTACGTAATACTGTAGGCTTGCTCATCAGGATTGGACTGGGTAAAGTAGGACTTGATGAACTTAACCAGATTATGGAAGCAAAAAAACGCGGCCTGGCTGGACCGGCAGCTCCAGCTTGCGGACTATATCTTACTAAAGTCAATTATCCCAGTGATTTGGAGTTACGATATGAAGACCTATTCAACTAAAGCCAAGGACGTTGAGCGCCAGTGGCATGTTGTCGATGCTTCGGGAAAGACATTAGGCAGGCTGGCCTCTCGAATAGCAAGCTTGCTTATTGGCAAGCATAAAGCACAGTATGTTCCATATCTCGATACGGGCGACTACGTTATCGTGCTTAATGCGTCTAAAGTAAGAGTTACCGGAAATAAAGCCAAACAGAAGATTTATTATCGACATTCCGGCTATCCTGGAGGCCTAAAGGCTGTAACGCTTGAAAAAATGCTTAGCACACATCCTACCAGAGTAATTGAGCATGCCGTAAAAGGGATGCTACCCCCTACTCGATTAGGAAGGGCCATGTTTAAGAAACTCAAGGTCTACGAGGGTGACAGTCATCCTCATCAGGCCCAGGTTGGGAGTTCTAAAGTAAATACAGGAGGGATTGAGAGCTCGTGACAACTCAAACCTACGATCGTGGTACAGGCAGGCGTAAATGTGCCGTAGCCCAGATTAAGCTGTTTTCAGGCAGCGGCGAAATCATCGTCAATGGCAAGCCATATACTGAGGTCTTTCCTCGCCTTGAGCATCGCCGCACGATAGAAATGCCTTTTAAGGCTACTGATACGATAGGCAGATATAATGTTGAGGTAAAGGTAAAAGGTGGCGGTAATAGCGGGCAGGCTGGAGCTATTCGCCACGGGATCGCCAGGGCTTTGGTGAGGGTTAATGAGCACTTTAAGCCTCTTCTACGCCAGGAAGGTCTGCTTACCCGTGACTCACGGATTAAAGAACGTAAGAAATACGGGCTCAAGCGTGCTCGAAAAGCACCTCAATATACCAAACGGTAAATGTTTTCTATACTCAGGAAGAAGCGATGTACCATTTATTTGCTAACTTCTTATTGTGTTCATCTTTGACAATGAAGTAGTGGCTGCAAGGTGAAAACGAATCATATTCGCTAATTGTAGGCACTTCAGCAAAAGTCGATGACTGCTTATCGTTTACCTGTTAAATTCAAGTCCAGATCATATGACCGATTAAAAGATTACTGGACCTTACCAAGCCGCTCTTTCAAATAATCAATGGGCTTCACCGGTGTGGGATCGGTCTGGTTGAGGATCGCCAGATAGTAGCTGGTCCAATCGCCAAGAGATATCAGGCTCATCATCTGACTGAGTTCATCTCCACCCTGGCTATCAATAATTCGGTGAGCAATGCCATTTTGTGAAAGGAGCTCGCTGGTCACCTGGTAGCGAACCAAAGTGCGGGAATGTATTGACGGACATCGCAGGAGAATTACATATAAATTCGGGGCCAGTCCCGGGGGAAACCGATAGCCGACTACGGAGTTGTGATTAAGCTCAGGAAAAGTCTCCTGGAAAGCCCAGACCTTGCTGTTTTCATTAATTTGGGCTTTCCAGCGACGAGCGACTTCAGTAAGAATACCAGCACCATAAATCACCACCATTTTACCGTATAGTTCAGTCGCCAACTGTTTGGCTAAATTCGAGCTCGTAGGTACAGTCTCGTTAAATCGTTCTAAGAGCATCTCAAGATTTCCAATCATCGCTTCAACATCATCTGGCTTATCCTCAAGGAAATCCAGCCTGCGAAGAAAAGCTATAAGAGGTAAGAAACTATACCCCAGCGCAGCCCTGGGTTGTGAAACGTAGTCTATTATGAAAACCGGCACTTTAGCAGCTTCAGCTATAGATTTCAGCTTTCCACCAGTGGTTATAGCCAGCTTTTTGCAGTTCCTTTCCAGTGCCCAACAGAAGGCAGAAAGCGTTTCTTCGGTATTTCCTGAGTAGCTGGATGCAATGACAAGTGTCCTGTCGTCGATAAAACCGGGCAGGTCATAATCACGGTTTACAAAGATAATCAGTTTACTTACTGATGAGGCCAATACTCGGACTAAGTCACCACCTATTGCTGAACCACCCATACCCAGAAATACTATTTTATCAATATCGACATAGTCATAAGGCAATTTAAATTTTCTGGCTTTGTTCCAGGCAGCCCAGCATTGTTCGGGCAATCCACGAAGGTGAGCTCTCATGTTCTCTGTATCAAGTTGCTTGAATATCGTCGGGGTATCTAAGTTAACCATAGCTTAAATAGCCAATATTTTTTTACCGCTGTCCAGCAGTAGCTGCACCTGCTCCGGACTATGGCTTTCAGCATAGATACGGATCAATGGTTCTGTACCAGAGAAGCGGAGGAGCAGCCAGGAGCCATCAGACAGGATATATTTGAAGCCATCAGTTGTGTTCATCTTTACCACTTTTATTCCGGCAACTGATTTGATAGTGCCCTGGGTAATCTTGTTTAAGAATCCCTGGCGCTGGTCTGGTGAAATGTGCAAATCATAACGATCATAATAGTGAGGCCCGACTTTACTATACAGATAATCCAAAAGCTGTGAAGGGGTCTTAGCAGTCTTTATCATAAAGTCGAGGATATAGAGGCCGGCCAAGATTCCATCCCGCTCAGGAACATGCCCACGAAAGCCATAACCACCACTCTCCTCACCACCAATGAAGGCGTTTTTCTCTATCATCAGAGGTGCCACATACTTGAAGCCTACCATTGTCTCGTAAACAGGGACATCGAAAAGCTCTCCCAGCCGATACAACATATCAGTTGAGCACAGGCTCTTGATTATTGGGCCACGTTCGCTGTGGACTTCTAAAAAATAAAGGGCAAGCAGTGCAAAGACCTGATGTGGGTTCAGAAAATTTCCTTTTTCATCAATTACACCGATTCGATCGGCATCACCATCAGTGGCCAAACCGACATCCGCATTCTGCTCTTTGACCAGGCCAGAGAGCTTGGTAAGGTGCCTGGCAATCGGTTCAGGCTGGATCCCAGGAAACAGGGGATTGCGTTCCGCGTTAATTTCGGTTATTTCCAGCCCTCCTTCACCCAGAAGAGTCTTGAAATAACCGATACCGGCTCCATACATTGAATCCACGATAATTTTCAGATGGCTTTGTTGAATGGGCCTTACATCAATAAGTCGTTTAATTTGATCGGTATATGCTGTTACCGGATCAAAATAGGTTATTTGTCCACTATTCAAGCCATCATCTAAAGATACCTTCTTTATACCACCTGATAATAGAACGTCGTTTGTATTTTTTTCAATCAATGTTGCAAGTTCGGTAGGAGCACTCGCGCCAGTACTATCTTTGTATTTGAATCCATTCCAATTTCCCGGATTGTGGCTTGCAGTAATGATTATGGCGCCGGCCGAATGTATGTAGGTTACCAGATAGCTTATTACAGGAGTAGGTGCCTGCTGTGAACAAAGGTATACCTTTATTCCGTTACCGGCGATAACTTCTGCTGCTGCCGCAGCAAAATTTTCAGAAGCAAAACGGGTATCATAACCAATGACCAGTCCCTGCTCGGCTTTTTTCGCATGGTTTAAGTAATTGGCTACACCTTGAGCACAAGCCCGGACATTATCAAAGGTAAAATCCTCGGCAATAACTGCACGCCAGCCATCAGTACCGAAGTTAATCATCTTATTCACAGTCAGTCTTTTTGATCCGCAGCCCCGTTAGCTCTACTCCCCCTCAAAGATACCAAAAAGAATCCACTTTTACCACCTGAACGCATTATGCATGGTATCTACAAAGCCTTCCTGAAACAGTTCTTCGATCTCCTAAAGACCAGCTTCCTTTCTAATAACGTCAACTTTGTCCAACCTCTCCCAGGGGAGATCGATATCACTTCTACCGAAGTGTCCATACGTAGCAGTAGGTAAATAAATCGGCCGACGCAAATCAAGATACCTGATAATCGCTTCAGGTCGCATATCAAAGTGCTTTTTGATGAGCTCAAGAATCGTTACGTCCGATACCTTGCCCGTGCCAAAAGTCTCAATTGACAATGACATCGGGTGAGCAACACCGATAGCATAGGATACCTGGACCTCAAGGCGATCGGCAACTCCGGCAGCTACAAGATTCTTGGCAACATACCTGGCCATGTAACTAGCTGAACGATCCACCTTTGTCGGATCTTTACCAGAAAAGGCACCTCCTCCGTGGTGAGCGGTGCCACCATAGGTATCTACAAGTATTTTTCGTCCGGTGAAACCTGTGTCTGACACCGGCCCACCGATTTCGAAACGTCCGGCACCATTGATAATGAACTTGGTCCTATCATCCATCAAATTAGAAGGTATTATTGCTTTTATTACTTTTTCAGTTATATCACGTCGGATAGTATCATTGTCGACATTTGGATCGTGATGTGCACCGATAACTACACCGTCAATCCTCATCGGTACGCCATTGCTATACTCTACAGTTACTTGAGATTTTCCATCCGGGCGCAGGTAAGGTAAAGTCTTGTCTTTCCTAACCAGAGCCAGCCGCTGGCACAGTTTATGCGCCAGGGAAATAGGCAAAGGCATGAACTCTGGCGTCTCAGTACAGGCAAAACCGAACATCATTCCCTGGTCACCAGCGCCTGTCTTTTCTAATAAATCCTCAGTTTGTGTTATACCCCTTGTTTCCAATGATCGATTTACTCCCGCACTTATATCGACGGATTGTTGTTTTATACTTACCAGTGTGCCACAGCTCATATAGTCAAAACCATACTCGGGACTGATATAACCTGCATCTTTGACTACCTTTCGCACAATATCGGGTACCTCTATATAGCAATCGGTAGTTATTTCACCCAAAACTATTACCAGGCCTATGGTAACAGCAACCTCGCAAGCGACCCTGGCATACGGATCCTGTTCCAAGATAGCATCAAGGATGGCATCGGAAACCTGGTCACAGAGCTTATCAGGATGCCCTTCAGTGACCGACTCCGAAGCAAAAAAATAAGAACTATTTTGATCAAAACTATTTGTCATGTTTTTCTCCTCTTATTTCCGATTATGTTCCCGACTCCCAGCTTTCCAGGTATTTGCTTTGTTCCTGGGTCAAGGAATCGATTGTTATGTTCATTGCTTTAAGTTTCAATCTCCCCACCTCATTGTCGATTTCTTCGGGTACTGAGTAGACCTTCGGTTGGAGAGTGCCTTTCATCTTTACCAAGTGCTCCAGGCACAGTGCCTGATTGGCAAAACTCATATCCATCACACTAGCAGGATGCCCCTCAGCCGCCACCAGATTTATCAGCCTGCCTTCACCAAGCAGATAGAGCCGCCGGTCATCGGCCAGAGTATATTCATCAACAAAGGGACGCACTTGCCTTTTCGCTTTTGCTAGCCGCTCTAAAGCTGGAATATTTATCTCCACATTGAAATGACCACTATTTGCCAGAATAGCTCCGTCCTTTAGCTGAGCAATGTGGGCTTCGTCAATTACATTGATATCCCCGGTAGCAGTGATAAAAATATCTCCTATCCTGGCTGCCTCGATTAAAGGCATAACCTGATAGCCATCCATGGCCGCTTCAAGAGCCGGTATAGGTTCCACCTCGGTTACAGTTACATGGGCACCCAAGCCTTGTGCTCGCCGGGCTATACCCCTGCTACACCAGCCATATCCGCAAACAACCACCTTCTTACCCGCCCACAGGACATTTGTAGCTCTGGTGATTCCATCAATGGTACTTTGCCCTGTGCCGTAGCGATTGTCGAAGAAATGCTTAGTCTTGGCGTCATTTACGGCAATAATCGGATATCGCAGTTTACTTTGTTCAGCCATGTTTCTAAGCCGTATCACCCCCGTTGTAGTTTCCTCGGTCCCGCCGATTATGTCCTCAACAAGATAACCTTTTTCTTGATGGATAATACTGACAAGATCGGCACCATCGTCTACAGTTAGATGTGGTTTATGATCAAGAGCAGCGATTATATGCTGGTAATAGGTCTGATTATCTTCTCCTTTAATAGCAAAAGTGGGCGTCCCCTGTTCAACAAGAGCCGCAGCCACATCATCTTGCGTACTTAAAGGGTTTGAGGCACAGAGAACAACTTCGGCACCACCCTCTTTTAAAACCGAAGCCAGGTTGGCGGTCTCAGTGGTAATATGAAGGCAACCTGATATACGAATCCCTTTTAATGGCTTCTCACGTGCGAACCGCTCCCGTACAAGCTTAATTACCGGCATCTCCCGGCCGGCCCAATCGATACGCAGCTTGCCCTGTTCAGATAGAGAAAGGTCTTTGACATCGTAATTCATAATTCTAATAAAATCCTTTCCGATAGTATTTTCACAATATCATTCAAAGGCTGGGAAGTGTCAAGTACTATGTGGTTTTCTGCAGGGAATTCAGTTATTGAATCGAAATCTTGCTTCTGTGATTCATATATTTCCCATCTACCATCGGAGACAGAGCCCTCTTCAAGTCTTCGCTCAAGGCGGCTCCTGATGTTGTTTTCATCGAGGACGCACTCAACGACTACAAAATCGGCTTCCATTTCCTCAGCTACACTTCTGGCTCTCACTCTATCCTGCATTTTTTTAAAAGAGGCATCAAGAATAACAGACTGCCCGCGGGATAGAAGCACCCTGGATTGAGCAAACATCTCCTCATATGTTTTCCTGGAAAAATCTTCAGAATACATACCACTTTGGAATTGTTCAAAGCGATGCTCAGTTGGTTCAATACCAGCTAATTTTTTTCTGATGACATCCGAAGAGATAACGGTAAATCCAGACCTCTCACCTAAAGCCTGGGCTACAGTAGTTTTACCGGTGCCAACCAGACCGCTGGTAATAATTACCAGGGGTCTTTCTCTTATATACCTGTAAGCCAAGTTGAAATACTCCTGTGCCGCAGCCAATGCTGCTTCCTTTTCCGAAATATAGGGATCATCCAGTTTAAAGCTTTCCACTTTACCTCGAACACAGGCACGGTAACATTTATAGAAATTTAATAGTTGCTGTAACTCGTTATCCTGACTGAATCCGACATAACCATCAATGAAAGCCCGGGAAAGGTCTTCCCGGTGATAGCGGTCAAGATCCATGGCCAGGAAAGCAATTTCAGAGGCTATGTCACAATATCTAAACCTGTCATTGAACTCGATACAATCATAAATAATAATTCCATTGTTGAAGCAGATGTGGGCAGCATGAAGGTCACCGTGGCAATCCTTAATCCTGCCAGTCTCAACACGCTTGCGGAACAATGGTTCGTTTTCCCTGACGAATTTATCTGTATAAGCTTTAAGGCCGTTATATTTCCATGAAGTAATACAAGTATCTAAATACTTTTCGGTCTGACTGAAATTCTCTTCAACGTTTGTCATAATGATATCCAGTTCTCCATAAGCGCTGATCTCGGGACTGGTTTCAGCTTCATGGTGGAATGCTGACAGTTTTTCAGCCACATCCAGCACCATTTTCTCTGTTACACGATTCTGAGGAAGAAGGCTCTCCATAGTTCGTTCTCTTGGTAGCTGCTTCATTTTAACTGCATACTCAATTACCCTACCTTTATCTCCAAAACGAATTTGTCCCGCATTTTCAACTATAGGTACTACCTCCAAATAGACATCGGGAGACAGACGCTTGTTCAGCTTCAACTCCTGCTGACAAAAAAAGTGGCGTTTCTCAAGCGTGGTATAGTCGAGATAGCCCAAATCAACAGGTTTCTTGACTTTAAATGCATATTTGCCAGTGAGGAAAACAAATGACATCTGTGTCTGAACAAACTCTATTGCCTGGGGCCTATCAGGATAGATTTCGGGTCTAAGTAGCGATTCAACTAAAGCTGAAGACTCTGACACGATTTTAACTCAAGCGTCATTGTATGCCATCAGACACCCAGGATTCAAGCTTGATAGCCAGTCTGATTGACTCTCCAGCTATAAACGCCACCACTTTCACAACGTTTATATACCTGAATGTAGTATGGTCGTTTATTGTATCAGTTTCGGCTGGCATTGACTACAGAGTGTTATTAGCTTCCAGTCAGTATCGGCCAGACTATTGGAAAAATGCATTACACACCTGATGTCCGAACAATGCCCCAGGCCAAAGGTATGTCCAAGCTCATGAACAGCTTCTTTCACAGCCCTGTTTAAAAATAGATGATTGTCCGCGGGCAAACCATAATATTCCTGCCTGAGGCGGTATAAAGAGATGATGGATACTCCGGAGTGTATATCAGCCTCACCAAAGACAAAGTTTAGTCCCGGAGCATACAGGTCTACATCAACTACGCCTAGGACTTTTTCATCTGGTTCCATGCCGGATTCTTTCATCGCGGTGAGCAGGACTGATGCAAGATATTGTACGCGCTCCGGATTATAAGCCTGATAAAGAATCCCCGGTTCTGAAGTTATCTCTATAGGGCAGCCAAAGATACAGTCAAGTTTTTCCTTAAGCTTAACTACTATAGAACTGTCAACATCACCGATCGGCTTAAGTGTGATCCTCATTGGTGGTTAACTTTAGCCATTTAATTACTTCGCTCAGTACCTGGTAGTAATCAGCTCTGCTGACTTTGACTGTTTTTACTTCAGGGAGCCGCTTTATCTCGTCGGCAAAGGGATGTGGATTAAGCATAATGGTGCCGAGAACTCTCTTTCCGCTGCCTATTACCTTCAGCACTGCCTCCTGAAAATGAGGAGAGAAAAGCTCCATTTTGCCTATTTCATCAACGACTATCAAATCACTTTCTTTTATCGCCCGATAAAGGGCAGTGACACCGACCTTCTCCAGATTATCGGTAGCAATACCATATTTGCTCACCCGGTTGGGGGTTGAGACATTTATATGTGCCAATATAGCATCTTGTCCATCTAAGGTGATAATTTTGAAGCCGTGCCTTACACCGCCGACCCGTATCTCTTCGGTATAAAAGCCACCAGCGGAAACCTTTGATCTGGCAATCGCCTCTCTAATAATAGTAGTCTTTCCGCTACCCGGACTACCAGTCAGGAGGTAAACGTTTGGCATTAACTATCTGCTGCAGATTCGGTCTTCTTTTTCCTACCAGGTTTCTTCTTAGGCTCTGCCGGGACATCAGCTTGAGCAGCCTCTGCCGCTGGTGCAGCGCTGGTCTCTTCAGTACTGGCTTCAGCCTCAACCTTCTTTTTTCTGCCAGTCTTCTTTTTTATTTCTGGTGGTGCTACTGTTTGAGCAGTCTCTTCTACAGGCATAATGGGTACAGATTCAGGACTTGCCACCTCAGCCGCAACTTTTGTCTTTCTGCCAATCCTCTTTTTCTTCTCTAGAGATGCTTCAGGCTTAGCGACCTCGGCAACACGTTTTGTCACCGGTTTGGCGACTCCAGTCCCAAGGCCAGCTGCCAAAGCTATAGCTTTTTGCCTTTCCTTTAGTTTCTTCTTACGGCGCCGATGCTTTAAAGCGGCAATTCTTTTACTTTTATTCATAGTTCACCACCAGTAGAAATTAATAAATCATTAAAGATCAGAGTACATTATCTCTTAATCAGCCTACCATTTCAAATCGCAGCTACAAATTATTTAAGGCAAGTATCCCTTGACACCACGTACTAAATGTGTTATAATACGTGTATAAGGGGGATTGAAATGGAAGCTAAAGTTAAAAATCGGATGGCAAAGTTTACCACTAAAAACTTTGAGCAGGAATTTCCTGATAGCGATGCCTGCCTTCACTGGCTCAAAGAATATCGCTGGCCTGATGGTATTCACTGCCCAGTCTGTGACAAGATTACAAAGCACCACAAGATTGCCAAACGACCTTGCTACAAATGTGACCACTGTGGGCATGAGGTTTATCCCACGGCTGGGACTATCTTTCACAAGTCTGCAACACCGCTCAAGATGTGGTTTGATGCTATGTACTGGATGGCTACTACAAGGTCTGGTCGCTCTGCCAAAGAATTGCAACGGTTGACTGGTGTTACCTACAAGACAGCCTGGAGAATGTTTAAACAGATTAGAACGCTTTTTAATGAAGATGCCCCTATTTTCTCTGGCGAAGTCGAAGCCGATGAGACCTATGTCGGTGGGACAAGGCATGGCACTCGTGGACGTGGTGCAGAAGGTAAAACTGCCGTTATCGGGATTGTTCAGAGAAAAGGTCATGTCATGGCTTCTGTCGTTCCCAATGTCAAACGGTCTACCATAGTCCCTCTTATCACCAAGAAGGTTGCTGCCGATGCAGTTCTCTACACCGATGAATTTCCTAGCTATGACCACTTTACAAGGATTGGCTTTACTCACAGGAGAATTGAGCATGGAGCTAAAGTCTATGCCCGTGGCAAAGTCCATACCAACAACATTGAAGGATTCTGGTCTCTGGTTAAGCGTGGTATCAGTGGTGTTTATCATGCTGTAAGTCCTAAATATCTACAATCATACCTGAATGAGTATACTTTTAGATACAACCATCGTAATGACGAAACTCCTATGTTCATAACTATTTTGAACCAGATTTAGGCTTCTTTTTAACTGGTTGTGCTGCCTTCTTAACAAGGTCATGGAATTGCCCTCTAGTTATACTTCTTTTGACCTCTTTCCTTTTCTTTGGTATTTGCTGTCTCGGCTTTTTCTTTGGTTGTCTTGGCATGATTGTGAATCCCCCTTCAATATCCTAATATCGGCCTTGATCCACTCCAATTCCTGTCTTATTGATGCTATATCGTCTACATTATTATCACTCGTAGGCTTACTATGATTACTTTCTCTGTTATTTTTATTGAGTAATTTTTCGAGCATATCTTTTATCTCGCCATAGTTGTGTTCAAGATTAGATAATCTCTGTTCAGTAGAAACAGGCCAATGTATTTTCTCTAATAGCCTCTGACCAAAAGGGAAAATTGAAAGAAAAGGAAATATAAACAATGGTGCAGTAATCAGGATAATTACTATAAGACCAATTCTACCAGCCCATTCTACCATTATCCCCACCTCACCAGTAAACATACCGTAAACAACGGCAAAAGCAAGTACAAAAAGCAAGAGTAAAGTGATATGTTTATGGGTGTATATTTGCCAAATAGCATCAATTGTTTTTGAAATATACAATCCTCGGATTGATAAGTTTCTAATAAACCGCAATTTAATAGATGCAAAGGTATTTTTAATTGGCAATTTTGGAAGATATTCCTTAATGGAACTAAAAACACTAGACAACGCCACACCCCCAATGTAGTATATAATAAGTGTAGCAGATGATAATACGTGGCGAGACGGGATACTTGCCTTATTTAAATAGCGATTCGTAAAGTATATATTTTCACTTACACTGAATACTTACGTTTCACTTTAGCTGAAAGTTCTGTAAGCAATTGTAAAGCTTCGGTAACGGCTTCCGCTGACATGGACGCCAATCCACAGGACGGAGTTAATAGACTCTGGGCAACGACCTGCTTGAAAGAGATACCGTCGCGGGTGAAAGGGGCGATAGCTTCGCCAAGACGGTCATACAGACTAAACAGGGTCTCCTTCGCCAGAGCATCCTCATCATTGGCAACTATGCCCCAGGCGATTGTACCACCTCGTTCCAGGAATGCTTTCACCTCAGCGGGATAACAGCTTAAGGAGTCAGCATAGTTATATGCATCAAAGCTGAGGACATCAGCGGTGCTGTTTAAAAGCAGTGACCAGTCGGTACTGCCGCAGCAGTGCACTCCTTTATATCCTTCTATGCCACTAAACACTTCCTCAAGAAGAGCAGTTACCTGCTTATTGGAGATGGCAACAAACGCAGATCCAAGAGAAGTGAGATAAGGTTCATCAATAAAGATGACTGTGTCAGTTGATATAGTTTGTAGAAATTTTTCCTGCCATACAGCTTTCAACCGCAGAAATTTGGCAGCCGCCTCAGCTAAAAGATCATCATAAAGAATACCCCGTTGCTCATGGTCAGTCACACTGAGTCCCCAGCTTATAGGACCGGTTATTTGCCCCTTTACCATACCGGGAGACTTTCGCTCGATTGTCCGGAAGGCATGCAGCCCTGCGGCATATTCCGCACTAATGCTATATCTATCCGGCTCATTCTTCGAGTATGCAGCGTAGAGCTGTTCTAGCTGCACATCGAACTCGGCTGTGCGTTCTACATAGATTTTATTCCCGTCAAGCGCCACACCGGGAAACCCCTCGCTATACTGGATATACATATTTTCAAGATTGGTGCGTTTAGGTAATTGTGGCCAGGCCGGAAGATCAGGGAGGTATTTAACCACCAGTGAGCAGGCCTCCATAGCATCGGTAAGAGGCAAAGTCCCGATCATGGTTGGCAGGCAGCCGAATTCGATTTTAGGCGTCATCTAGTCCCCTCTGCTACTATATTTTCTATTTCCTATTTAATATATTTCCCAATTAAAAGTGCCAGGTCTTTCTTCACCAGCTCCGGTATCAGGTTTGGAGAAGTCACGATAGCGTTCTCCAGTGCGCTGGCGCAAATACATTCTCGTGCCCGGTCCAGGCGATTTATTGCCAGCCTCAGGATTTTCTTAGCAACCTCAACATTTCTCTGCAAGTTGGTCAGAATCATGTCTACCGTTACCGATTCATGTACCTCATGCCAGCAATCATAATCAGTAACGAATGAAAGACTAGCATAACATATTTCTGCCTCGCGAGCCAGCTTGGCTTCTGGCAGTCCTGTCATGCCGATAATATCGGCTCCCCAGGAACGATAAAGGTTTGACTCAGCTCTGGTAGAGAACTGTGGCCCCTCCATTGCTAGATAGACACCACCATTATGCGTTTGGATTTCGGTTTGCCTCGCCGCTTCTAATAGTACTTGACTGGTGATAGGGCAGAACGGTTCGGCGAACGCAATGTGTCCTACTATCCCGCCGTCAAAGAAGGTATTAATTCTGTCTCTGGTACGGTCGATAATCTGATCCGGGATGACGAGGTCCAGAGGCTTTATTTCTTCCTTCAGGCTGCCTACGGCATTAACCGAGATTATTCTTTCTACTCCCAGCGACTTCAGTGCGTATATATTAGCTCGTACCGGCAGCCCGCCGGGGCTGATTCGATGTCCTTTGCCATGCCTGGGCAAAAAAGCTATCCTAATCCCTTCCAGATTGCCCAGGATAATGGCGTCGCTCGGCTCACCGAAGGGCGTCCTTACATTCACTTCTTCCACATCAGTCATGCCCTCAATCTGGTAGAGCCCACTACCGCCAATAACTCCGATTTTAGCTTCGGCCATCAAGTTACCTCCTCTAATAACGTTTTTAGCCTGTATTCATATGGTTCAGTTACTATTCCCTTTTCCAGGATTATAGCAGTTACGTAGTTATGCGGTGTAACATCAAAAGCAGGATTAGCCGCCTTGACACCTATCGGAGCAATTCTTACCCCTGCGATGCTGGTTACCTCTTCAGCATCGCGCTCTTCTATGGGGATTTCGACGCCGGAATTCAGAGAGAGGTCAACGGTACTGGTCGGTGCAGCCACATAAAAAGGAACGCCATTCTGAGCAGCTAGAACAGCTAACATATACGTGCCTATTTTATTAGCTACATCACCATTCGCCGTAATCCTATCTGCACCAACAATGACACAGTCCACTCCACCCCGGCTTAAGAAATAACCAGCCATTGAATCGGTGATCAAGGTCACAGGTATTTTTTCCTGCACCAGCTCCCAGGTGGTGAGACGGGCACCCTGAAGGAGCGGCCGTGTTTCAGTGGCAATCACCTCAATGTTCTTTCCCTGCTCCTTTGCAGCTATAATCACGCCCAAAGCCGTACCATATCCGGCGGTAGCCAGTGGGCCGGTATTACAGTGGGTCATGACGGTAAAACCATCCTCAATCAGCTCAGCACCAAGCACACTGAGCTTCTCCGTGCCAGCTTCTTCCTCAGCATGAATTCGTTTCGCCTCTTCAACAAGGGCTTGTTTTATTTCAGCAATGTCATTAGCTATCGCTGCGGCTTTCTTCATCCTGTCAATGGTGCGAAATAAATTCACAGCGGTAGGCCTCGCAGCAGAAAAAGCCCTGACAATTCCCTCCATTCGACAAGAAAAAGCCTCATTACTATCCTCTTCTATCCCCTGTGCCCCCAGCACAATCCCGTACGCAGCAGCTACTCCAATAGCCGGTGCGCCACGGACTTTCAGTCCCTTGATTGCTGACACAACACCGCAATAGTCCCTGATTTCAATAAACGCCGTCGTTGCCGGCAGCTTCGTCTGGTCTATAATTCTGAGCCTGTCACCTAACCATTCAACCGGCTTCATCATGCTTCTGTATCCTACTGACCTCTCCGATTATTGATTGCTTTTTCCAGGTTCTCAAGGAATAACTCACGGTTACTCGGCTAGATGTTTATACTCATACCTTTTTTTCTGACGATCTCCACAGTATTCTTGCGTGAGGTTACAAAATTGATCCCTAATGTTATCCCCTGAGGTACTCTGGCAGCCTTAATAGTATCGAAGGAGATACTAAAAGAGAACGGTCCACCAAGTACTAACCTGACTTTGTCGCTTGTAATGCAATATTTCCGGGGCATGATCGCCCAGAAAACTACAGCTATAAACACAGCAGTACCCAAAAGGCTTATGGTTTCCTCGGGATCACTGGGTATTAAAAAAAGTGCCGGTATTATGCAAGCAGCTATGGGGAATATCAGAACAGCTTTGAGCCACATATCATAATGTGGTTTATCCTCATAGATTATCGAGCTCATTTAAAAACTCCCCTTTCTGCTCTGGTCTCCACCCCCAATCATACAGCGTTTCACCCATGTGCTTAGCTATAAATAGTACCACAATCTTTAACTACGGGCAGCTTTTTATATGAAGCTATTTTACTTTCCTCAGTTTGATGATAAACACGGGCGCCCTTTTAACCTCCTGATATTTCTTGACAACTCTTTTCTCCACCTTCTTCCCATTCACAGCTTTGATATAGATAATATCGGGCAGAATACTATGAAAGAGAGTCGAAGATGTAAAAACAAACCAGGCATCATGCCCCTCTAGCCAATCTACAGATAATTACAACCAACCTATTTTAAATGCCAGCTTCACTTTCTATCTTTTAGTGTCAATTCGATTTCCTCGGCTATCTGCTTGCCTATATTTGGTATTGATAACAAACCGGCGGGTCCGGCGGTAGCATAAATCTCCTCGATACTTTTATCAAGCTCGTCTATACTCCAGGCAGCTTTTTGATATGCCCAGATTTTATGGCTGCTTTCCTTTTCCAGCTCCAGGTCATAGACCTTGACAAACAGCATCTCAGCTATTCTTTTATTTAAGGCAAGTACGCCCGGTGGTATCCATCTGGGCATCCTGTCTTTAATACCATGCCGATGACATAGTTCTCGAACCTTGTTCGCAATCCGAATCCAGTAGTCACCCGATGGATTATAGCTACCCCTGAAGAGATCGTCATACCTGGGAACCAGCTCCGGATAATTCCTTGACAGCAGGCTCATGTATCGTTCTTTTTGATATCCGGAAACAGTAAGACCGCTGGCTATAACAAAGCTACCACCGGAGTCCCTGGTCATTTTAACCACCTCTTCCAGACTGAACTCCGAATCTGAGATAAAGGGCAATACCGGCATAAAAGCGGTCCCTGTTAAAATGTCATGACCGGCGATTTTTTCCATTGCTTTGAAACGCAATTTTACACCCGGTGATTTTGGCTCAAATACCCTTTTAACAGCTTCAGAGTCAATAAAACTGGTAGAAAAGAGAACGGCAGCAAATGTGTTCTTATTTATTTCCGTAATCAAGTCCAGGTCTCTGGTTACCAGGGGAGAACGTTCCAGTATGAAGGCGGGAAATTCGGCTTCAAGTACTACCTCCAGCAACTGACGCGACAGCTTGTGTTCCTTCTCTACAGGCTGGTAATCACCGGTGGATATCAGGTCCACGGGAACACTCGATAGCTCCCTCTTGAGCAGTTCGGGGGCATTCATCTTAATCTTTATGGATTTATCGAAATCGTCCGGGTCTTTATAAGGCAGGTATTTGGGTCCCCGCTGATAACAGAATTCACAACCGAACTGACAGCCCACATAGGGATAGGCCGAGTATTTATTCCAGAACCAGCCGCCGTCGATATGCTTATAGATATTCAAAATTTTCTTAGCTTTATAGGGAATATAATCTACTGCCACTATAGTATAGTACCACTGATCAGCCTCATGACAAAAGAGAAAGGTCCGATGCCCTTTTCTTTTTAACTTTGCCAGTGCGTGAATGCCGGAATTGGATCCCGTGATTAACCTTATCCCGACCTAAACCATATAGCTTGCAGAAACATATTTTTGCTTTATTTTAACACGGTGTATAATTAATAGATTACAGACATGTGTATCAATCTGCCCAGTCCTTTGTACAAAGGATAGCGTGGCAACAAATCAAGCATTCAATTATGAAAATAGCTGGTTATTATATGGAACTTCGACAATCGGTCTCCAGAGCTCTAACATTCCTCAGCAATATAGGGAATGTCGCCAGACAACATACCGTTTATACAATCATTTCCGGAGTGTGTATCCTGGCTTTGATTATATGGGGCGTGATAGCATTAATCGCCATCCCCGACACAGGGCCTGAAGTAGGCAAGCGTGCTCCCGATTTTACCCTGCAAACCATTGATGGCCAAAGCATAACATTAAGCAGTTTTCGCGGTAAAATGGTGATGCTCAGTTTTGGATGCCCTGTCGGCTCATGTCCTGATGAGAAGCTAAGCCGGGAAGCATATGCCATACAGGCAGTTCATGATAAATGGTCAAGTGAAGAGTTAATGATATTAAGAATTAACGTCAGGTCTGACCGCGGTGAAGTCCAGGACTTCATAACCAAGTATGGTCTAACGTTTCCATTTCTGCTTGATTCGGAACAAGTCCGTACGGACTATGACGTCATACACGGTGGGAAAGATTTCTTTATCGATACCAAAGGCATTATCAGGGCAATATCAAATGGACATTTGCACAGTCAGAATGAAATCGAACGGATACTCACCAGTATAAAGAACAATAAAGAAATAAAGAGCATAACGCCCGCAATCACGAATGTATCGGTCTCAGCTATAACTGATACAAGTGCTATCATTACCTGGATGACTGATAAACCAGCGACCAGCGATGCTATAGTATACGACGAACAAATTGGCATTTGCATAGGTATTTGGCCGGATGAAACACTGGTCACTGACCATCGTATAACCGTTGAAGGTCTTTCACCTGGCGCTACGTACCAATTCCAGGTTTTGTCCGGATATAACCTGGAGAATCAAGGTATATCTGAGAAACATTCATTTACGACTTTGACTACTACCGATATCAGCCCTCCAACAGTTATTGATGTCAATGTCTCCAATATTACAGAATCGAATGCTACTGTGGAGTGGAATACCGATGAACCTGCCATCAGCGAACTTGAGTACTGGTCCACCGATCCTTCGGATTCAATATCACTACTGGACGTCGAGCTTACCACGAGTCACAATTTTAAGTTAACCGAGCTGGAGCCGGATACAACGTATCACTTCAGGATAAAAGCAAAATATGCCAGTCAAAGCCAGGCGATATCCGAAATGGTAGGAACATTCACCACACTTTCTACAACATCCATCGGTCTTAATATAGGCAGGCATGCTCCGGACTTTACCCTGCGTAATATCGATGGCGAAAGCGTAATGTTAAGCGAGTTCCAGGGTAAGTTAGTTGTATTAAACTTCTGGCTAACATCATGCGGAGCTTGCAGGAGTGAAATACCTCACATTCAGGCAGTTTTCAATAAATGGTCGAGTGATGAGTTGGTAATACTTACCGTCAATGTTAGAGGAAGCGTGTCACTCATCCAGAGATATATTAAAATCCAGGGACTAACCTTTCCTGTCCTGGTAGATTCTCAAGGAGATGTTTGTGAAAAATACGGGGTTTCTCGTTTCCCAACGACCTTCTTTATAGATACTGAGGGGAACATCGGAGCGATAAAGGAAGGGACTTTCGAGAGCCCTGATGAGATAGACAGTATCATTAATTCAGTCAGGGTGAAATCGGAACTCCAGAATACAGACAAGTAATAGACAGGCCGCCTATCGGATTTCTGCCCTCTTCTCTGGAGACAGGTAGGTTATAGCCTTTTTCATAAGGAGCGAGGATGGTTTTCTACCCTGCTGGCATTTGAGAAAGTCTACTACCAAATCAGGATAGTACCTGCCCAATGTCTTGAGCCCCCAACCAATACCTTTCACAATGCGAGTATCTTTCTCTTCGAAGCACGGCGATAGGAGATCAATCACTCTTTTTGCCTTGCCAGCATCGCCTCGTACCCGTTTGGCAAAGAAATGAGCAGCTACACCTACACTTCTCTTCACCCAGAGGTCTGGTTCTCTTAAAAAGGTTTCAAGAATGGGGAACGCCTCATCAAAACGTTTTACCAAAGCCTGTCCCGGTACTCTTTCTCCAATAATATCGGCTACATACCAGGTCCTACCTTTCGATATATACTCCTTTGACTTTCCCAGAGCCGTTGTCAGATCGTGTTCGATGAAGCCGTTGAGAACGCTGCCGATAACGACATAGCCACCCATAGCTTTAGTCGCTTCGATCCTGTCCAGGAAAGTGATCAAATCCCGGGGCTTACCTATTATCAGCCCGCCCAGGACCTCGCCGGCATGGTCCAGAAGTAGAAACGGTATTTTTTGTTGGAGGACCGGCTCCACCGTTTTTACAGCCTCGACAATTAAACTATTTTCTATCAGGCTGAGGCATTCCTGGCTAATTCGGGTTACTTCCTGTTTTTTCATGTTACAGACGGTCCTGTTCCGGCGTGGTACTATTCACCCAAAAATATCACCCTCTACACTTTATATACCATTTTTTCTGTCCTGTCTCGCCTGACAATACCAACGTAATCATTTTCACCCAGGTCATACAGCCATATCCAGCTCAAAAGATGCTCCATCCCCTCTTCTGTAGTAAACCACTCCGATGCCTGGAACAGGAACCAACGGAGGATTGAGAGTAATCTTGTTGTCACACTATCGAGTATTAATCTTTTTAATTGACACCAAGCATCATTCCCTTTTTTATTGTTGTACCAATCGTTTAATACTCCGCCCCGATGTTATACCTTCACCATCAGATGTTCTCTCCCTGAAAAATACCGTCATAGCCTTCTGTCACCCCACGGCTCAGACGAAAGAAGACAAGCTGGATAATGCGGGCGTCCCTATGGAGCCTGAATCCCTGTGGATTGTACACAACTATGAGAGATTGAGATCTCCCCGAATAACCGGCATCCCAGACAGCTGTATGAACAGTTACGCCACAGCGGAGAAGACTTGATCGTGGCATCGCCAGGGCCATTATATCATTAGGAATAGTAACAATTTCATTACACGTAACCAGGTAACAACCGGGCAACAGATCAATCACACCCAGACCGTCAAAAGCAAGCGGTGAAATACCCGAAAGTACTCTAGTATCGTTTCCCATTCCGATCCTGCCGGGCGAAGAAAGCATGGCTACTTCCTTTACAGTAAGGTCTATACCATTAGGTTGAATCTGCAGCTCGACGTCACATAAATCCCTTACAAGAGGGGGATCCGTTTTCAGCAGGTCAAGAATATCTTCTTTGGAAAGGACAGCCGATGCCTTCATAAATCAATGAGTCCAGAATAAAGTAACTGCGAATTGCCTGGCAACAGTATAATCTATAGTTGTGTACCGGACAAGGTGGCTATGGCTGCGCGGACAGCAGAAGATTGCAAGACCAGGATAGTATACGGTACTGTCCTGTCAGACCGGCAATTTAACAATTTGTTACGGACTACCAGCTACCGCTCTGCTTATTTTGTAACCGCTTTAAAACCATAGACAGGATAAGAATAAAGGGATATGCCACCAGAATTGAAGGCATGTCCTGGGCCAAAATAACAATAGACAGCGTGAGAATCAAAACGCTGGTTGTCAGACCAGACTTGCGCGCCGTCAGGAATAGTATACCGGTTACCAACGCCGCTAATAGAAACTGGCACAATAACAGACCGACGAGCACTCCAAAAGTTGCTGTAGCACCCATTCCTCCTTTGAATTTATTGTAACAGTCGAAATAATAAATTTAATTGAGATCCCAACAAGCTACTTCTGGCACAAAATTGCGTGCAACGGTAATAATAACAGGGCATATATCCAAGATTTCTTGATTCTAATCTTTACACTAATCTGAGGAATTCTAATAAGTACAGGAATGTGGAGTTGATAGTAAAAGCGGTTTTATTCCAGGACCGCTTTACCAAAAGGGACAGAAAATTTACGGCACCATACCCAGACCTCATTATAATTGGTTATTGATATGGAATAAGGTACGGCGTAACGTTGACTGCCGGTATTACTTTTCAGTCTGGAGATGAGCGTATCAGCAGCATACCCACCATCTCTACCCAGATATACATACAAATCCGGTCCGCTGTCCACCCTAAAATCGTCTTCAAAATTAACGATATAATTTTTACCCGCTTTTATAAGTTTTACTGTTCCCACAGCATCATGACCACCAAGGCCAACCATTGTTCCGGTTGCTACTGTTTCCTGGGGACTTACTAACTGTACATCTTCATGTTCACTACAACCGGCACAAACAGTCAACAAAATTGTTATTACCAATCCAGGAAAAGCCAAGCCAATGGTCCTCATAAACTATTTCTCCTCGTCCTCAGTCACATGGTCTATCTTAAATCATTTCATTAGCAATCCGATAGGGTAAATTAATTGAGTAATTATGCAAGACAGAGGTATTTTAAGAAGATCAGGATGTGTCTCCTTAGCATCGACCCTGATACATTAATTATAAGTATGTTAGATAGAGTATGCAATGCCCTTTCACTGTAGTTACGCAGGCCAAAATCACAGCACTCAATGAGTTAATCGGTAAACATAATGAAACCAGATGTTCCCTGAAGAGACGAGATGGTATACCGTTACACATGCTTTTCATAAGGGTGTAGCCGGTAGAGTCAAGGTATTGAGCGAGGATTCAGCCACCACTTTCATAAGATCAACAGGAGAGGATAGACCATTATCATGTAGTGGATAGATAATACCTGTTTGCGAGACTACTGAGACCGGATGAAGGACAATAGACATGGTTTCCCGCCTTGCCACTTCCGAATCAGCCGGGATTAGTGGCAT
Organism: uncultured Dehalococcoidales bacterium; assembly: GCA_964596125.1. Lineage (GTDB taxonomy): Bacteria > Chloroflexota > Dehalococcoidia > GIF9 > UBA5629 > CAZQRP01. Next base: position 98,469 of record CAZQRP010000011.1, read on the forward strand.
GTGCATTATGAGCCCGAATAGGGACACACCAACTCAAGTTCAACGGGTTGTTTTTATAAGTTGTGTTATCCCTTCAGTGAGCACATTATACATGCGACCATTTTCAGCACGATATGCCTTCTCAATTTTATCAGCGAACGGTATACCTAAGTGGCGAGAAAATGACTCAGCCTAAGCGACGAGTAAGTCCAGGTACCTCCGGGTCAAGCACCTGCTTCATATAAACGATTGTTTTCACTATTTTAGCCCCGTCTGCTCACTTTTTATCAAGAAGCGATCTGAGGTTAAGTCTTCGACCTTCTCTCTTCTTTACCACCCTCAAAAACGTCCTGGGAACATCTGCCATCAGGGACCTCGATTGTTCGGCTGCATCCTGATAGAACTTCGTTATCTTTTCTTCCATCCCCAATAGCCTGCTCAATGCATCTGTATCGCTGGCACTATCTGATAGATCGATTTGAAAAGTATACTCATCTGGATTTATATCAAAAGCAAAACAACCCTCAAGGGCATCGGAAATAACTCCATAGTATGATCTTTCAATCTCCACAACGTTCTTCTTATTTTCTTTAATTAAGGAGAGGCACATATCCTTGTATTCTGTATATCTATCTGAAAACTCCTCATAAATCCTGGAAGATTCATCTTCAAGTGTCCTGGCAAAACTGATAACTGAAGCAGCGGTATTTAATCCCATCTATCATTGCCCCTTTCGTTAAAACCATCTCTGGACAACTACTTTGCAATCAGTGAAGAAGCGAACCGCCTCCTTACCTTGTGTATGCAACACCCCAAAGAATGAATCCTTCATGCCGCTAAACGGGAAGAAAGCCATGGGTGCAACTATTCCAATATTTATACCAACATTACCACTGGTGACGTTGTACTGAAACTCTCTCGCATTCTTGCCACTCGAAGTAAAGATAGAGTGGCCATTGCCAAATGGGTTCGCATTGGTAATCGCGATCGCTTCATTCAGGTCTTTTACTCGTATGACACTCATTACCGGCCCAAAAATTTCTTCAGAACCTATTTTCATATCTGGTGCAACATCCTCAAAGATAGTCGGCCCTAGGAAGCACGTGTCTGGATACCCATCAGCAACCTTTACTTTTCTCCCATCCAGTCTAAGTTTTGCCCCTTCTTTTACGCCAGTTTCTATATATCTGGTAATTTTCTCCTTCTTCTCTTTATCATGTACAGGGCCCATTTGTACTGATTCATCAAGCCCGTAACCAATCTTTATTCTTGAGGTCTGGTCGACAACCTTATCCATAAAATCCTTGTAAAACGTTTCGTCTTCACCAACAATGACGGCATTGGCTGCTGACAAACACCGCTGACCGGTATTACCAAAAAATGAAGTCATCATGGCTGCTATGGTTCTGTCAACATCGCAGTCAGGCATGATTGTCATGAAGTTCTTGGCACCACACTGTGCAATAACCCTCTTACCCGTCTCGCCACATCTCTTGTAGATAACGTCCCTGCCGGTGGGGGTCGATCCGACAAAGGTGATTCCAACAATATCCGGATGGTCTAGCATGCCATTTACTACACTTTTTTCGCCGTTGACTACGTTCCATACACCCGGTGGAAAACCAGCTTCGTCTACCAGCTCAGCCAGCCTTGCTTGACTTACAGGAACCTGGGGCGAGGGTTTGATAATGACGCAGTTTCCAGTAGCCACCGCATAGGGTGCTGACCAGAGCGGAATCATGAACGGGAAGTTAAAAGGACTTATTATCCCAAAAACTCCCGAAGGCGTTGGAATTACCCACTCATCTATGCCAGTGGCGATATCCTCTGAATAATACCCCTGCATTAAAGTAGGAATACCGCAAGCAACCTCAACATTTTCGATTCCCCGCCTTGTTTCTCCTCTTGATTCGTCAATTGTCTTTCCATGTTCCTGTGTTTGTATCCTACTCAGTTCTTCAAAGTTCTCCTCCAATAATTCCTTCAACCTGAATAAATACCGTATCCTGGCAACCGGAGGTGTAGCGCGCCAATCAGGAAAAGCCTCTTTCGCCGATTCTACAGCAGTGCTTAACTCACCACTGGTGGAAATAGGAACTTTTGCTATCGTCTGACATTTAGCTGGATTGACAACATCGACAATCTCACCTTTTGACTCGACCCATTCCCCTCCTATAAAGTTCTTCACCGTTTTTAGCTCTTTTACCGGCTCTTCTAGAACCGCCATACCTTAATTGCTCCTTTCAAAATTTTCATCAATACTTCGTAATAACAACTGGGGATTATTATAAACAGTTGTTCCTGACACACATAAATTTTGTATAAATACTAACAAGAAAATTAAAAGATAGCAACGGTTATCAACTAATTTCAAAAACATTATATTATATGATTTTTAAGTTATTGACAAAACTATCATTTTACTGGTACATTATCGCCGTGGAAGATAAAATTATTCATTTTAAGCCTCTTAAAGTCAGACGGCTCTCAGAATTAGTTGAGAATTACATAAGGGACCTGATTCTGAAAGATGAAATCAAGCCAGGCCAAAGATTGCCCACAGAAAAAGAGATAAGTGAACAGTTCGGTGTGAGCGTGGTGACCGTGAGGGAAGCATTGAGAGGGCTGGAAGCATTTGGCCTTATCGAAAAGAGAAGAGGTAAAGATGGAGGGATATTCAAGACACAGAGTCAAAGTGATTCCGTAAAAATCGCCCTACACAATTTTCTCACATCGCGACACCTTTTAGTGAGGCACATTGCTGAAGTCCGCCAAATCATTGAACCGCTCACTGCTAAGATTGCTGCTTCACGGATAACATCTCGTCAGATAAAAGCGCTTGAGAAAAACGTTGTTTACTGCGAGAACATGATTGAAAAGACAGGGCACGTTTTTTCAGAGAAAGAATTTCTTGATATCGATACTGAAATTGTAGACTTTCATAGACTAATAGCTGAAGCGACACATAATCCCATGCTGATTCTCATAGTAGATTACGCGATGGACTCTGTACTCAGTTTTAAAAGAAGCCATCTCACCATCGATATTGAATTCTCAATTAAAATGGTTACCGGTCATCGCAGTATAGTTACTCATATTAAAGAACATGACGAAGAAGGAACAGAAATCGCGATGGCCAAACATCTTAAGGACATAGAGGATTATGTCGCTATGCGGGAGACTAAAATGGGGGATGTTAAAAGCAGCAGAAGAGATGAAAAACACGCTATTGCTTAGTACTGCGATGGAATGTCTCCGGTTACATTGCATAGAAAAGAATTAGCGTTGTTAAGACCAATGTAATAAGAGCGAGAAGCGAAGAAACAGGACAGCTACGTATATCGAAGAAATTTATATTGTTATGTACAGATATGTACAGATTTGACTCCATACCTATATAGACCTTATTAGTTCGATCCGAGTAAGAAGTGTGATATAAGTTATAACTCGTCATGCGAACGATATCGTTATCAAACGAGCTGCATATCAGTTTTTTTATCTGTAAAATTTAACCAAGATGGATAAATGAGCGTATAGATGATTAATAACGGTATTATAAAAAGTACCTGCGGTCAATGCAGTGATGGCTGTGGTGTATTGATACGTATAGAAAATGGTAAACCAGTCCACATAGAAGGAGACCCTGATAGCCCGGTCAATGCAGGTGCTCTCTGTGAAAAAGGTCTAACATCCCTGGAATATCTCCATAATCCGGACCGATTGAGATACCCACTGAAGAGGACGGGAGAAAGAGGACAGGGTAAGTGGCAGCAGATCTCGTGGGATGACGCACTCAGCATAATAGCTAAGGAATTTGCAGATGCAAAAAATAACTATGGTGCTGAATCAGTAGCTATTATACGCGGGGCAAACAAGATGCTGCGAGATGATTACTCCACAAGATTTGCCAATGCTTTCGGCACACCAAATGTTTTTACAAGCTCTTACGTTTGTTTTATACCACGGCGAATGGCCTCGCTGATGACCTGTGGATTCGATCCTTTTACAGATCATGAATATCCCCCAGCCTGCATCATCAACTGGGGACTCAATTCAATTGAAACAAACACAGGAGAATTTCAGCGCATCAAACAGGCGCTGGACAAAGGCACCAAGTTCATTGTCATTGATCCGAGAAAAGCAGATTTCACCACAAAAGCAGACTTGTTGGTCCAATTAAGACCGGGCTCAGACCTGGCATTGGCTCTCGCTATGATAAATGCAATCATAAATGAGAGGCTATTTGATAAGGATTTTGTCGAGAAGTGGACAGTAGGGTTCGATCAGCTCCGGGACCATATTCAGGACTATCACCCCGAGAAGGTCGAGGATATAACCTGGGTACCTGCCAGGATGATCAAAGAAGTAGCTAGATTTTATGCTGTAAACAAACCTGCCTGTATTAAAATTGGGAATGCAACCGATCATAACATAAACAGCTTCCAGGTAGCTCGCGCAATTTCGATCCTGAGGGCAATCACCGGTAATCTCGGAATACCCGGGGGAGAGGTAAGCTGGACACCGCCAAGAGTACAAAGGGCTAATACACCTCAAATGAGCCTTCAAGATAATATACCAGCGGAAAAACGCAGAAAAAGGCTTGGTGGCAACCATACTATGCCGATCATCTTCTTTGGCCTGCCACAAATTTTAACCAGGTCTATTCTAGAGGAAGAACCATACCCCATTCGTGTCGCTTATGTCCAGGGATGTAACCCGCTATTAAGCTGGCCCAATGCCCAGGAAACACACCGGGCACTTATGAAATTACCTTTCCTAGCCGTGGCTGACCTGTTTATGACACCGACAGCCGGTTTAGCCGATATAGTACTACCGGTGGCCAGTTACCTCGAATTCGATAGCATTGTTATGCCGGCACACGCCCCCGTAGCACAGGTTCAACAAAAAGTGACTGAAATAGAAGAGTGCTGGCCAGACTTCAAAATACTGAACGAAATGGCAAAGAAGCTGAGTCTAGAGAGTTACTTATGGGAGAATATAGAAAAGTTTCTTGATACTGTCTTACAACCATCGGGGTTGACCTTTACAGAATTCAGGGAAGTGGGAATGATCTCAGGCTCCAAGCGCTACAAAAATTACCAGGAAAACGGTTTCGAAACACCTTCGGGAAAGGTTGAATTATACTCACCTCGACTGAAGGAATGGGGGTTTGATCCTTTACCAACCTATCATGAATTTCCTGAAACACCGTACAGCAATCCTGAGCTCGTGAAAGAGTACCCTTTGATTCTTAGTAGTTTCAAAAGGGAGGCTTTCCGCCATTCCGAGGGTAAGCAAATTGCTACTTTACGTCACAGTCGTCCTGATCCGGTTGTCGGAATTCACCCCGATACGGCAGGCAAGCTGGGAATCAAGGATGATGACCAGGTCTATATTGAAACCAAACGCGGGAGAGTACGACAGAAGGCTAATTTAACGACCGGAACTGATCCAAAAGTGGTTTGGGTTGACTATGGATGGTGGTTTCCAGAAAAAGGAGTAAAAAATCTGTATGGCTGGGCGGAATCGAATATCAATGTTCTCACCGACAATAAACCTCCATTCGGCCCGGAGATGGGTTCAGCCAATTTGAGAGGCATTCTTTGTAAGGTATATAAGGCCTGACTATAGACAAACTAACAGAAATAAATTAGGGCAGTATATAGTTTGAATCAAGAAAGGGGATAAGGTGCTTGAGAGGATCCAAATATTATGAAATGTGAGGTATTTATATTTAAAGGAGGTCGGGACATGAAAAAAACAATATTTCTCTTATTATCATCATTAGTAATAATCAGTTTAATATTTGCTGCCTGTGCTAAATCAGCCTCGGAGCCAACACCCACTCCCACTCCTGCACCAACGCCTGCGCCAGCCCCACCTAAAGAGACCAAGGAGGTAAGATTTGGTTTGGGTACCGGTGCCAGTATAGAACCTCAGATGGTCGCCTGGTCAGAAATCATTAACAAATATGCCGGAGACTACCTGCCATATAATGTTAAAACGCGATTGGTTTACACTACCTCGTTCATCGCCGGGATGAAGCAACTTGTTAATGACGAGTTGGATTTAAATTACAGCGCCGAGGGATTCATCGCGTACCTCACCCACGGGACATTAATGTTTAAAGACTTTGGTCCACGCCCCGTCCGTGTTCTTGCCTATGGCGCAGAGGCTAATGTCCACATCGTTACCCTCGACCCCAACATAAAGAAATTTGAAGATTTGAAGGGTAAGAGGGTAAGTGCCGCCAGGCCGGGTGCTCCTACCATGCTCAGACTGTTTCAAACATGCCTGGCTATTCACAACATGACTGAGGATGATGTCAAGATCCTGGAACACATTGAAACGCAAGATGGCTTTCGTCAACTCAAAGAAGGCGTGGCAGACGTAGTGTTTACTTTTACCAATAGGCCAACACCATCTTTACAAGAGCTGGCAGCGGCTAGGCAAATCTACTTGATACCAATGCCTCCGGATAAAATTGATGAAGTTATGGCGAGAGAGGAATTCCGTTACCAGGGAGAGATACCAGCAGGGACATATAAAGGTGTGGATGTAGACGTGCATGCCATCCGTAATTTCTCCTGCGTAGTTACACAAACAGATACGGACGAAGAAATGTCTTATGCTATGGTGAAGGCTATATTCGAGCACCTGGACGAGTTACAGAAGTATCATCCTCTTTTAAAGCTCTGGACCGTGGATACTATTGTTGGTGGTGGCGTATTCACTGCTGCTCCTCTTAATGGGGGAACCGTCAAGTACCTTAAGGAAATAGGGAAGTGGACCCCCGAGTTTGAGGCCAAGCAAAAAGCGGCTGTCGAAAAGCTGAAATAGCTAGTTTTCATGCAAAATAATAAATTTACAGTACATGTGTCATTACCATGAGACGTTGATATGGGAGACTGTCCGGATAATCCGAAGCTGGTCTGGTTCAGGAAGGTATTACCAGGTG
>CAZQRP010000012.1:0-102351 GCA_964596125.1 uncultured Dehalococcoidales bacterium
CCGATCAAGCCCGCACAATCCGTATCCCGGTGCATATGGTGGAAACCATCAACAGACTATTCAGAATAAATCGTCGTCTTACTCAGGAGTATGGGCGCGAGCCGAGCTATGAGGAAATTGGTGACGGCATGGAGATCTCCACGGAGAAAGTCAGGGAGATCATGAAATTATCTCAAATGCCGATATCGCTGGAAACGCCTATTGGAGAAGAGGAAGACAGCCATCTTCGTGATTTTATTGAGGACCGATCTACCATGCCACCGGTCGATATTGCATCACGAGAACTGCTGAAAGCACAACTGAATACTGTGCTCACGGAACTCAGCGATCGTGAGAGAAGGGTCCTGCTACTCAGATTCGGTTTGGAGGATGGTCGAGCCCGTACTTTAGAGGAAGTCGGGAAGGAATTCAACGTGACCCGAGAGCGAATACGCCAGATTGAGGCTAAAGCATTACGTAAGCTGCGCCATCCCAGCCGCAGTCGAAAGCTTAAAGACTACCTGGAGTAAGTGCACGCTCCGATATAGTTACTTCATATTGTGAGATTTCTTGTCCAACCTGCCGAACTTAAACGGTTTCGCTGTACAATACGTTGATAAGAAGGAGTATATGGTGGATCTGTACGATGCATTTGAGGCATTCCCAGAGGTAGACAAGCACATAATTATAAAGTCTGACGTTGTCAGGTTGGGACTCAGGTTCAGCGAAAGGGCACGCCAGGCATTCCGTGAAAGCACGGATATCAACTTTAAAGGCTATTCAATATTTTCATACGATTATGAAGGAGACAGCGTATTCACGGAGAAAATACCGGGGTGTATGTACCTTGAGGATGGTACGCCAGACGGTACCTGTATACAAATCCGGCCATCTTCGAAATCGCCCTACCTCATTGATGTCGGGGAGGACGGAACGTTCGCTCTTTACCGAGATAGCGAAACAGTGGGTATACTGCATTTCGACCGTATGCCTCTGTTCTATCAGCAGACCATTAACGGTATTCCTATGCAAGCGATTATTTTTGCCGCCAGTGACCTGCTGTTTCTTACTGCAAACAAACACTGCGACTTCTTTTCCAAGGGAGAGCAATGTTTGTTCTGTGATCTAACCCCGCATGCTTTGATGCAGAAAAAAAGCGAAACGATGATTTTACGTAAAAATGCGGAGTTAGCAGCAGAGGTGCTGAAAGTTGCCCTGCGCGAACGTCGGTTCCAGCATATATGGATCTCGGGAGGAACATTCCTTCGTGGCTATGAAGGGCTCAGCGAGATCGAATGGTATGCCCGGCTCCTTGAGACGATAAGGGAGAGACTGGGTCACTGGTACACCGCTACTTTCCAAATCCAGGCTTTACCCGACGAAGACTGGAAAAGGCTGCATGAAACTGGTATCCCCAGTATTCAGCCCAATATGGAGGTCTGGGACAAAAGGTTGTTCGAAATTATATGTCCCGGAAAAGCAAAATACGTTGGCTACGATGAGTGGATAAAACGTACCATAAGAGCGGTCGACTTCTGGGGACCAGGCAACGTTAATCCGAACTTTGTACCCGGTGTTGAAATGGCCCAGCCATTTGGATTCAAGGATGTTGATGAGGCAGTGGAATCAACTTTGTCAGGATTTGACTTCCTAATGAGTAATGGTGTGCTGCCCAGGCAAGGCGACTTCTGGTGCGTCGAAGAAGGCTCAAAGTTAGCCGGCCAGGAACCACCGCCGCTGGAGTATTACATAAAGCTTGGTAAGGGTTACCTGGAACTACGGGAAAAGCATGGATTCATGAGTTGCGCACCTATCAGTTGCCGCTTTGCGCTGCTCCACGGTACTGAGTATGACTTCGAATACTGGCATGGCAATGGCCCACGGTCTCTTAAGGCCCAGGAGGCCGGCGGCGTGGTATACGATTTTACTACGAAAACCTCAAGCGCATTGAGCTGAGTTAATGAATATCGAAGAAGACTTTGTCGGTTATATTCTGAAGACCTCATTTGAGGAGTTATCAGGGAAATAATCGGTACTGCAGAGATGTGAAAATCTTTCAAGTACGGAGGTAACATGGAACAGGTAACCGCTGAAGAAGTAAAGGAGTTTGTCAGAAATCAGGACGTCGATTACGTAGGTATATCACCGATCGAACGGTTCTCCCATGCGCCTGAAAATAGAAGACCCGCAGACCTTCTTCCAGAAGCCAGGTCGGTGATAGTCATTGGCATGCGCATACTCAATGCCGTCAGCAAGGGGGCCAGACGGGCTTATACATACCCGGAAATGGCGCATTTAAGACTGCCCCATAGACTATTCGGTTACATGCAGTTGAACAGGACGATGGATTGGACCAATCATAACCTGGCACGTCTTCTTGAGAGAAAGGGGTATGCCAGTTTGCCCATCCCTGCCAGTCCACCGGAAGATACTCAGGAATTATTCGGCGTCTTCTCTAACAGACATGCCGCAGTGGCTGCCGGTATAGGAGAACTCGGATGGAACGGGCTACTGGTAGCACCACAGGTAGGACCGAAGCTCAGAGTTGCCTCGCTCATTACCGAAGCAGAACTGGAATCTGATCCCATGTACAATGGTGCATCGTTGTGCGTGCCGGAGAAATGTAAGTATACATGTGTGAAAAAATGTCCGGGACATGCTTTCAGTGAAACAACAACCGTGAAAGCCGTAATCGGTGGCAGGGAGTTTGAATATGCCAAGCTACAGAAGCGAAAATGTATGTTAAGCTGGATTGAACCATACCCACCAGGTACTCACATTGAGATCCCTGATGATCCATCGACCGATGACTGGTTAAGAATCTCGAAGTATGGTAGTCCATTCCGGGCGATGGAGGCAGCATCTATTGGCAGGGGAGCGGCCGGCTGTAGATGTGTGTATGAATGTCCCGCACGCTGAGATTAGTTCGTTTTTACAGGCGAGAAGTCAGGTTTTCCCTTAAATACCTGATATAATCGGCCTTTTCCATTGGCATACTCTTTCAGCATTTTTATGAGTGCTCAAATAGACATCTGTCAATCATAAAAATTCAAGGTGAATCACCAAAATCAGCACGGTAAGTGAAATATAAGAGGAACATACTGATATGCCGAGAGCGAAAATTAACGGCATAAACCTCAATTACGAAATAGCCGGGTCTGGCAAGGCCGTGGTACTGGTGCATGGCTATCTGGACAGCTCCAGGACATGGGAAAAACAGTTGGCATTGCTTTCTCAAAAATATCTGGTGATAGTACCGGATATGCGCGGACATGGTAGCACAGAAGTACCCTGTCTGGAGGAAGACTATTCACTATCTCTCTTTGCCTCGGACATTTACAACCTGCTTGAGATTCTTAATATCAGGAAGTGCTGCTTGGTCGGGCATTCCTTCGGAGGTGATATCGCAACGACCCTTGCCCTGGAATATCCGAATATGCTGGCTGGACTGTGTCTGGTGGGTAGTATAGGTGAGATTCCTGTAACCACGGATATTTTTAACCTCAAGACAAAGGTAAACGAAATAGCTTTATCACAGGGAGTTCCGGCTGCATTTGAATATGAAGCAGAACATCTTCCCTTTAAAATGGAGATGTTCTCTGCACATCCAGAAGAAAACCGGAAAGTACGAAAGTGGCTGGAGAATATGCCTCTTGAAACCTATGTTTATTTCTGGTGGGCTCTGACCAAGGCGGGACCCCGTAAAGATCGTTTACACGAGTTGGAATTACCTATTCTTTTTATCCGTGGTGAGAGAGAAGTCCCATGGGTAGAACAAGATTGTGAATCTTTAAGTAGAAAAATCCCCAACTCCATGATGGTAAAAATACAAAATTGCGGTCATTCCCCTCAGGAGGATTCCCCGAACCAATTCCACCAGGCGCTAACGGACTTCCTGAGTAAAATTGACTGGTAACATACGCTGTCGATCTCTATCTCAGGACCTTATGCAGCGCCCCGGCTCTTGAGTCCCGGACACGGCACCCCTGTCCCCGAGTATGGCGATAAGAGGCTCTACTTCACGCTTATATGAAGTCTTGAACAGGAATGTTTGCCATTTCATGCATATAATCCCGTAAAAATCAATAAATAACCTTTTCTTCTTTTAATCTCTTAATCTCATCTGCAGGCAAACCAAGAAGCTGACGATAGACATAATCATTGTGCTCACCCATCACTGGAGTTCTATTGGAATGTTTTCTCTTCCTTCCAGAGAAATGTACAGGTAAGCCTGAAAAAGCGATTTTGCCTAAACGCGGGAGTTCTTGCTCAAATATATAGCCTCTCTCTCTCAACTGGCAGTCATAATACAGGTCTTCACTGGTTTGAACTGCACCCCCTGCTACACCATGTGACTGTAACATCCACATTACCTGGTGTGGAGTAAATTGTCTGGTCCATTTCTCAATATTCTGGTCGAGTTCTTCAACGTTTTCCAACCTGCTTTCCATGTCCTTAAATTTGGTATCCTTCGTCCAGGAAGTATATTCCAGAACCTGACAGAAGCACTCCCATTCTTCCTCGTTGAATACAGCTATCACACACCACTCATCCTCCCCACGACATCGGTAACAGTTATAAGGTGCAAATTGGGGATGGCGGTTTCCGCGCGGAGGTAATAAACGATGATTTACAAAGTAATCAAGGTACATAGGGCCGAGAACAGAAGTTGCAGCTTCCGCCTGCGAAAGCTCAATGCTCTGACCTTTTCCCGTTTTAGCCCTGTAAATAAGCGCTGCCATGATGCTATTTAGTGCTTTCGCACCGGAGATAAAATCACCATAGTACCGGCTGGCTACTCTCTCCGTCATCGGTGTATCAGGATGACCCCATCCGTAGGCAAATCCAGTAAAATTCATTAGCCCCATTGCCCAGGTAATCCAGTTCTCATAAAGCCCTCTCCCCAGAGACTGTAAATTCACTACAATAATGTCATCCTTAAGCTTCTTTAAACTGGGATAATCAAAGCCCCATCTCTGCATAATACCGAACCTGAGATTCTCAACAACGATATCGCATTTCTTTATAAGCTGTTTTAATAGCTCTTTTGCCTCGGATTTGTTTAGGTTCAATAACGCGCTCTTTTTATTATAATTTTGCTGTGCAAATACAGGGCTTATTAACAAGCCTAAATCGACCTTAGAAAAATCTATATACTTCTCAGGTGCCATTGGTATTGGCTCGCTTCCCTTCGGCCCCCACGGGCCAACCCGCCGAAATCCAATGTGGTACCGTGACTCAACCTTTATGACTTCTGCTCCACAACCTGCCAGTACCATAGTTACATAAGGACCGACAATGGCATCGCTTAAATCTAAAACTCTTATTCCCTTGAGCGCATTTCTCAATGTTCTCTTAACCTCTCCTGATTGATTTACATGATTCCCTGAGATTTAAGTACAGCCAGTTGCTCATTTGAGTACTCCAGCTCCCCACAGTACACTTCCTCATTGTGCTGACCAAGGAGGGGAGCATCTCTGTAGGTCTGACATGGCGTTTCGCTTAACGTATAAGAAGTACGAAAGTATTCGTGTTCACCGATTGCGGGATGTTCAATACGCCTGATGAAATTTCTCCCTAATATATGAGGGTCTTTTGAAAAATCTTCTGGCGTATTCACAGGAATACAGGTAATATTATTAGACTGACACAATTCGACTATTTCTGCTTTGGTACGGTTTGAGGTAAATTCTGTTACATACGAATCAATAATATCGGTGTTCAGCCGGCGGAAGCGCGAATCATCCCACACCTCGCCCATTAACATTTCTGGTTCTCCTATTAACTTGACAAAGTTTCGCCAGTGCTGTGTCCTGAGAGTCATAACGTGAACAAAACCATCTTTACAGGGGTATATACGTCCCGGTGAGGTAGTATATTGACTTCCGAATCTGCCCTCTATTTCGCTGGTAACACTATACCTCATAATCAGTTCCTCGTTCATTGAGGCTAACACCTCATGTGACGAAATCTCTATATGCTGTCCCTTGCCCGTACTTAACCGTTCGTAAAAGGCTGTCATAATACTAAAAGAAGCAATTGCCGAGGCACTGTGATACGCTTGTTCACAAGGAGCTACAACCGGTGCTCTATCCTCTTCGCCACTGGTATACATTGATCCACCCATAGCATAATTGACTATATCAGGAGCTTTAAAATTACTGTAAGGACCATCGAGACCAAAGCCGGTAACCGAAGCTACTATTATGCCCCGATTGATTTTCTTGAGTGATGAATAGTCCACCCGCCAGGCAGACCGTTTTTCATTATCAAAATCTTCAATAACTACATCGGACCGTTCAACTAATCTCTTAAATATCTCCTGTCCAGCCCCAGCAGTTACATTTAAGGTTATCCCTCTCTTATTCATATTGAAATGTATGAAATAGAGGCTACTCTCAAGACCGGGATTATCAGCCTTGAAAGGACCTATTCTCCTCGCCCGGCTCCCCCCAGGTTCCTCAACTTTTATAACATCCGCACCAAAGTCTGCCAGTAGTCTGCCAGCATAAAGACCTCTATCTTCGCTGAGATCTAATACCTTAATTTCATTAAGAGGACTATCTGATTTGCTGTCCATGATACAGTCTAATTCAATCCAGAAAGGTAACTAAGTCACCGGCTAACCTGGTTCTTTAAAAAGCGGCTTCCTTTTTTCGCCAAAAGCTTTAACACCTTCTTCTATATCTTGCGCCGATATTTTATGATTCAACAGCTCGTATTCCCAGCATTGTACTATTGCCTCATAATCACTCACTTATGAAAACGACTTATTCTTTTACTAAACGGAACTTAGGTAACTGAAAATCAGTCCCCGCTTTTTCAAAGGATACCTGCACTCTATCACCTATCTGTATCTCATCTGCTCTACTACCAACAATTTCACTTAGTGCCCTCACCCCATCATCCAGGTCGATCGCAGCGAATATAATGGGTATACCACTCTCTTCAACCTGCTTTCTTGGTGCAGGACGTACCGGCACATACACTTCAGTAAACGAATATATACGCCCGATACCTTCAGACCGCTGCCAGCCAAGATTCCTGCTGAAACAATTAATACATGCAGGACGCGGAAGAAACTGTAACCGACCGCAATCCTGGCACTTTTGCAGAACGAAGTTACCCTTCTGGACCTCTTCCCAGAATGCTCTATCTACATTAGCCACATCAGGAAGTGGCCATCCCATACCAGGTTCAGTTGTCATAGTTACCTCCTTTGCAGAACCATTGCCGAAGCAACAATGATAGGGATATCAAATCCTAGTAATCCCAGCCCTGTCACCAGGGCAGTTCTTGCGTTTTTAACCTGATGGTTCCCTGCCTCTCCTTTAAGCTGTCGCACCGCTTCAACAACGTGGAGCATCGACCCGGCCCCGACAGGCTGCCCCGCCGATAGCTCACCACCACCGGTATTTATTGGGAAGTTCCCGTGGACAGTTATATCATGCTCCTCGATAAATTGACCGCCTTTTCCTTTTTCACAGAAGCCAAGGTCCTCAAGCTGCATAAGGACTGCAATAGGATAATCATCATAAACCTGGGCACAGTCGATCTCTTCCCTTTTAACTTTTAAAAACAATTCTTTTCCTAGAGCAGCAAATCCGGTAACAGTCCTGTCAGCAAGTGGACTGTCTACCTGATAGTTGGTTTTCTCGTCATCGCTTACCAAATATATGGGATGGTCGCTCATTTTACGGGCAACACGCTCTGAAGCCAGTACAACAGCACTGGCACCGGTACACACACGCACACAATCATAGAGACGTATGGGATTTGATATTATCCGGGATTTTAAATAATCATCCATAGTTAAAGGGGTGCGAAACAGGGCATTTTCATTAAGCTCGGCATTCTTCCGAAAACTTACTACTATCTTACCCAGTTGCTCTAAAGTTGTCCCATATTGATACATGTGGCGCCTTTCAGTAAGGGCAAAAGAACTGTTGGGGCCGCCATATCCATAGGGCAGCATATAATTGTCCGTAGGATACGATGGCAACCCTCGAAATGGATAACCTCGATATCGTATAGCGGCTGCAGCACATACTGCCACATCGATCTGTCCTAACTGTATAGCATCTGCTGCCCGTCGTATACTGAGCACAGCCGAAGCCCCCCCACAATCTAATCCCTGTACCCAGTCCAGCTCCAGGCCCAGTTCCTCGGCAAGTGCCGGAGCATCAGTAGGAAATGCCAACCTTACTATACTGAAACCCCTTACATCTTTTTTCTTGAGCCCAGCATTATCCAGTGCTTTGCTGACCGCCTCCGCAATAAAGGGCAGGTAGGAAAATGATGATTGCAAACCTTCCGGCTCCGGCACCGTATTAGGAAGTTCTCCATAACCAAGCAGACATACTCCTTCTCTTTGCATACTGCCCTCCTATTAAGTGATATATAGACTGTATATCCTGATAATAGTCCACGCACTATCAGAATGCTTTTGACCTGCTTCTATAAAGTATACCACTTTCTATGTTAGTCCCATCGGCACTGTAGAAGCCATCGCTTCTATAGTCAACAGCCCAATCCTCAGCTTTTATGTTCAACATACTGTACGATGAATGCATTCAGACCTTCTTCATAATGTCTACCTGATGTGATGAATCCCTCGTTATGAGTACCGGAGATTTCAAGAAAGCTTTTCGGCTCGTTCGCCATATCGAACAATAGCTGTCCCTGACGAAAGGGCATTATTTCATCATCCGGGCTGTGGACAATCAGGACCGGGCAATATATTCTACTGAGGTGCTCCGATGTATTATATTCAAAACGGAGTAACAGCCTCACAGGAAGATAGGGATAGAGACTGGCAGCAATATTGGGAAGAGAGGTAAATGTCGATTCGAGGATAAGCGCCCCGGACGGGTGTTTCTGCGCCAGCCATGAGGCGACCGCACCGCCGATCGACCGGCCGAAGATAATAATCTCACCCGGATTCACTCGACGCTGCTTGGTAAGGTACCACCACGCAGCTTCCGCATCTTGGTACGTGCCATGCTCGGTGGGCTTTCCATCACTCAGGCCATAACCACGGTAATCGAAGATAAAAACGCCCAATCCAAGCCGATGAAATAGCTGAATAGACTCCAACCTGTGCGATATATTGCCCGCGTTACCATGACAAAATAGAATTACCCCTCTGTTGCCCTCACCAGGAATAAACCAACCGAAGAGCTCTACTCCGTCCGCAGTTTCCAATGAGACCTCCTCGAAGGTAAGCCCGATGTTACTGGGATCGGCTATTAGAGAGCGTGCAGGATAATAAATGTAGTGCGATTGAAAAACAAAAAGAAGACCTGTAAAAATGGTATAGACACCAATTATTATGACAGCAATCCAGATAACCGCCATATAAAGACCTCTTAATTTTACCATGCTGCTACCAGGTTACTTCACCCATAAGTCCGTATTTATACCATACATAATTCCCACAACTATTCTACACATTTGTCTTAACCGTTGAAAAAAACAGGTAATATGCGTTTGCCAGAATATTAGTTCATTGTATTCACTATTTGAAATAACTATAATATACCTAGTAATACTATGCCTTTAATCAAATTGAACAGGCGAGACTGTGTGCAGCAGAGGAGGATTATTTGGTTAAGATTATTACTGACAGCGTTTCCGACCTGCCACCCCAGATAGCCGATGAATTGGGAATCACGGTGATACCACTTTATGTCCATTTCGGCATCGATGTCTACAAAGATGGCGTTGAGCTAACTTCTCAGGACTTCTACCGCAAGCTGGAGACCAGTCCCGCCCTGCCCACTACTTCTGCCCCCGGCCCCGGTTTTTTCGCCGAAGTCTTTGATGAAGCGGCTGAAAAATGTAATGAAATTCTGGCAATTTTTTTATCCACCAAGTTCAGCGCCACCTATGAATCCGCACTACAGGGATTACAACTGATGAAAAGGAAATGCCGGATAGAAGTGATCGACTCCACCTTAGGGATAATGGGACAGGGACTGCTGGTTATTGAGGCAGCCAGGCAGGCCCTGGCTGGAGCACATCTCAGCGAGATCAAGAACATGGTCCTGGAGACCATTCCACGAATACATGTACGGGTGACCCTTGATACCCTGAAATACCTGGCTATGGGAGGTCGTATAGGGAAAGTACAGGCATTGATGGGATCTATACTTAATATGAATCCTATCCTCGGCATTAAGAATGGTGAGGCTTTTCCATTTTGCAGGGAACGTTCTCGAACCAGGGCTGTAGAGAAACTCCTTGAGTTTACCGCCAATTTTCATAAAGTAAGAGCGCTGGCTGTGGAGTACGGTACTAATGTAATTGAAGCTAAGGCATTTGCCAATAAACTTGCTTCTGCATTCCCAAAAGTGCCCCTGTATATATCAAATGTCAGTCCGGTTATCGGAACACATACGGGGCCGGGTGTCCTGTCGGTAACAGTCTTAGAAGAACAATAAACAATAATTCGTTTAATATTTTGAAGCCCCTATCTCCTCCATCTTCCCCGTTACCATATAGACGACCCGTTCGCAAATGTTGGTCACCCTATCGGCACTACGCTCCAGGTTATGGGCTACCCATATGAGCCGGGTAGCTCTGGTAATAGTTTTCGGATCCTCGGCCATAAACGTAAGTAGCTCGCGAAAGACCTGGTCGTAAAGGTTGTCAACCTCATCATCTTCGGCTGCAATCCGTCTTGCAGCATCGGCATCACGGTTAATCAGGGCATCCAGGCTCCGATGCAGCATATCGTTAACTTTTTGTGCCATACGAGGTATGTCGATCAATGGCTTTAGAGGAGGCTCATCGCCTATCATCACCACGATCTTCGCTATACCTTCCGCATGATCACCGATCCGCTCTATTTCAGTGATTATATTCAGGACACAGATAATGGTACGCAGGTCGCTGGCCATAGGCTGCTGGGTAGCGATGAGCTGAACACACTTCTCCTCTATATCAAATCTCTTCCTGTTTATTTTTGGATCATCAGCTACTATCTCATGCGCTTTATCCAGGTCTCTCTCTTTCAGAGCCTCAATCGAACGACTGGTGGCCTTCTCTACCATGCTCACCATGGCGAGAACATCGTCCTGAACTTCCCTTAGTTTCTTATGAAAGGCTGTCCTGATTTCCATTTTCAAACCTCCTGATGGCCTTTAACCAAATCTGCCAGTAATATAGTCCTCTGTACGTTTATCTTTAGGATTGGTAAAGAGCTCAGACGTAGGTCCGTATTCTACCAGCACGCCGGCCCTATCCTCTTCCATCATTAGGAAGGCAGCCATATCAGATACCCGTGCCGCCTGCTGCATATTGTGAGTGACGATAACAATAGTGTAGTCCTTAACCAGATTCCTCATCAAGTCCTCAATCCTGAGGGTTGCTACAGGGTCAAGGGCACTACAGGGTTCATCCATCAATATGACTTCTGACTCTACAGCCAGCACCCGGGCGATACAGAGGCGCTGCTGCTGTCCGCCGGACAGGGTCAAGGCTGAATTCTCCAATTTGTCTTTTACCTCATCCCAGAGCGCTGCCTGGCGAAGACTTCTCTCGACAATGTCTTCAAGCTCTCCACGGTTACTCTTTCCATGTCGTCTGGGTCCGAAAGCTATGTTGTCAAACACCGACATGGGAAAGGGATTCGGTTTCTGAAAGACCATTCCCACTCTCTTTCTGAGTTCCACGACATCAATCGAGCTCTCATAAATAGCGATACCGTCAAGCTCAACACAACCCTCGACTCGAGCACCACTTATCAGGTCATTCATCCGGTTGAAAAGCCGGAGAAAAGACGACTTGCCACAACCTGAGGGGCCAATTAAAGCCGTAATAGCGCGCTCGGGCAACTCCAGGCTGATATTTCTCAATGCCTGGAAATCTCCATAGTAGAGGTTCACCTCATCCACTCTGAGCTTTGTACTACTCTGTTGGATTGTCTTGTTGTTCGATAGCACGGTATTCACCTTCATTGCTAAACCCTCCGCCTGCGGACCCGTAATCTGATAAGGGTAGCCAGCAGGTTAAATGATAGAACCACCACCAGTAAAATCAGGGCAACTCCCCACATGGTGCCTTTAGGCATGCCGGGAACGTGGGCAGCCACCGTATACAAATGATAGGGCAAGGCCATGAACTGGTCAAAGGGAGATTGTGGCAGCCCGGGAAGGAGAAAGGCAGCTCCTACTACCAGAATCGGCGCCGTCTCTCCAGCAGCACGGCTCATCGCCAGGATAGCGCCGGTAATTATGCCGGGTAAAGCCTGCGGCAGTACTACATGCCTCATTGTCTGCCACTTGGTAACCCCTACTGCCAGGCTTCCTTCCCGATATCCCCTGGGTACTGCCAGTATTGCTTCCCTCGATGTCGTAATCGTCATCGCCAGCGCCTGGCAGGCTAAAGTGAGGCTGGCTGAAAGCAGGGACATACCAAAGTGGAACATCAACACAAATACACCCAGCCCGAAAAGACCGTACACAATGCTGGGCACGCCAGCCAGATTCACAATAGCTATATTTATCAGCCGGGTAAGCCAGTTATCCCGTGCATAGTCGGTGAGGTATATCCCCGCCATTACACCCACAGGCAAGGCTAGCAAAATAGTACCCACCATAAGATAGAAAGTGCCGATGATCGCCGGGAAAATACCGCCGGCCTTTCCTGCCTGCGAGGGCGCCTGAGTCAGGAAGTCCCAGCTAATGGCGCCGCCACCATTGATAACGACCTGGAGGATAATAACAAGTACGGGAACTATCACCAGAATGGTGGCAATGATCAGGACACCAAAAGCCCATCGCTGCGATAACTGGCGTGATGATATTGTACCTGCTCTCATAGTTACCTCGCGAACCTGCGTTTCTGGCGCTCTAGTACCCTATCGGCAATCAGATTAACTGCCAGAGTAACAATGAATAGAATAAGCCCGATAGCAAATAATGCCTGGTATTGCAGCCCGCCGCGTACAGCGTTACCAATTCCCGAAGCAACAGCCGCTGTCATAGGCATCATCGGCTCGGTCGGAGAAACGGGTACAGCTAAAGCTCCCCCTGCTACCATAAGCACCGTCATCGTCTCACCGATGGCGCGCCCCACACCCAGCATAATAGCAGCGGTAATTCCTGAGAGCGCCGCCGGAATAGACACGTATCTTATGATTTCCCACTTTGTTGAGCCGAGGGCATAGGCAGCCTGTCTGAAATCATCCGGTACAGCGCGGAGAGCATCCTCCGAGACACTGATGATGATGGGCAGACTCATCAGGGACAACATAATGCCGGCGGTCAGCCCACAAAGCCCGGTGGCGAGATTAAAGGCGCTCTGTACCAGAGGCGACAGGAGCACCAGTCCGATAAAACCCATCACTACCGAGGGAATCCCGGCCAGTATCTCAATAATCGGCTTCACCGTCTCCCTCAATTTATCGGGAGCTACCTCAGCCAGATACGAGGCACAGGCTATGCCGACCGGCACCGAAATAGCCGTGGCGACTGAAGTGACCCAGATTGTGGATACAAAGAAAGAAAATATGCCAAAGGTAGGTGGTTCAGAAACAGGATACCATCTTGTTCCAAAGAAGAACTCCCAGGGAGGAGTATACAGGAAAACGGGCAGTCCTTCTTTCAGCAGCAGGACGATAATGCCCATCAGGACAACTATCGACAGTATGCCCGCCAGGAAAATCCAGCCCTCGATAAGTTTTTCACCAACACGCCACCGCCGCTGGAGGGCCTTTTTAAGCTCCACAGCGGTAGTGGACTGAGATAGCTGCTGTTGCATATACTATTTACCCTATTATCTTAGTGGCACATACCCTACCTCGGTCACTTTCGCCTGGCCTTCGGCTGACAAAACATAGTCAATAAACGCCTTGATAATCCCTGCGGGCTCTCCATTGGTATAGTACAGAAGCGGCCGGGCAACAGGATAGGTACCGTCCAGAGCTGTTTCCACGCCCGGAAGGACACCCGGCGTATCGGCCTCTTTCTGTATTGCCAGAGGCTTAACTTCATCAGTTACATAACCTAAGCCCGGATAAAAGATGGCGTTAGGATTCCTGGCGACTTCAGATACGCCTTCCTCGGTGGAGGCCAGAAACAGCACTTTAGGCCCATACTCAAGACTCTCATCCTCAGTCGCCAAGCCCTTCATCTGCACCACATGCTCCTTGAAGAAGACATGGGTACCCGAGTTTGTATCACGGGAGATAACCACTATGGGGGCATCGCTGCCACCAACCTCATTCCAGTTGGCTATCCTGTTCGTGTAGATAGCCGAAAGCTGGGCTATGGTGAGTTCAGATACCGGATTGGAAGGATTTACAATTACTGATAGAGCGTCTGAGGCTACTTGTATCTCGTACGGCTCCACTCTATTGGATTTTGCCTGGTCAATTTCCTTCTGTTTTATAGTTCGCGAGGCCTGACAGATGTCGGTAGTGCCATTGATGAGAGCAGCAATGCCAGCCCCAGACCCCGGACCGCTGACAGCGATATTCACCTTGGGATGCATCTTCATAAATTCCTCAGCCCATACTGAGGTCAGCGGAGTTATCGTGTTCGAACCGATGACCTTGAATGAACCTGATACATCATTGATGTTTCCGGTACTGTCACCTTGACTACCGCCACAACCAACCGGAACCATAACGAGTCCAACAAGAAATAGTAAAGCCAGCCAGCTTCTTTTCATTTTGTTAGTCTTTGTTATCAATAGTAAACCTCCATTAAATCGAATAGTCATTGCTTTTTTATTCTTCTTTAAGGGTTAGCCTCCGAGGAATAAGACTAATAGTAATCATAATAGTTCTTTAACGAGCACCTCCACGTTTTTTTTAATTTTATCTCTTATTCGTCTTACCTCATCCATCGGTTTTCCTTCCGGGTCTTCAAGCTCCCAGTCCTCAACAGGGACGAAGCTGGCCGGACAAGCCTTTTCTGCATCGCAACCCATAGTAATCACCCGGTCAGCATTCTCCAGCATCTCTGGCACCAGTAGCTTCGGCCATTGGTTGCTAATGTCTATGCTAATTTCAAACATCGCTTCAATTACGCTGCGGTCAGTATCTGAAGCTGGTCTGGTTCCTGCTGAAATAGCCACGGCTTTACCTTTGGCAAGCTGATTAAAGAGGGCCTCAGCCATCTGACTTCGGCCCGAGTTGTGGACACAAATAAACAATACTTTTTTCATCACAGCTTTTAAAGAAGGGGGTTAAATCCATCAATACATCCCTATAGTAAGAGTATAAAGGACGCAGTTTAAAGATGGTTTAAAGCTATGTTAAGAGAATGTTAAATTTTCAACTTTCCCGGGTGCTACTTTTAAAGAGGCAGGCTGAAACTGAAAGTAGCGCCCTTCCCATCCTCACTCTTTACCCAGATTTCACCGCCGTGAGCCTCGATAATGTGCTTGGCAATAGCCAGACCCATCCCGGCGCTCTGCCCGGCCCGTGAGCTATCAGCCGTATAGAAGCGCTCGAATATGTGGGGTAAATCATCGTCAGAAATACCAATCCCGGTATCGGCTATTTCCACAATAACCGAAGTTGCAGATATTCTGGTTGCGGTTTTTATGCTTCCCCCCTGGCGGTTAAACTTAATGGCATTGTGGATGAGGTTAACAATTACGTGTTTTATCCGCTCTTTATCGGCACGGACAGACGGTAAATCAGTGGCAAGCTGTTTCCGGAACGACAGTTGTTGCCTTTGTGCCTGTGGCTTAAGCTGAGCGATAACCTCCTCTACGAGTGAATTGAGATTCATCGACTCCAGCTTCAGCTCTGCTTTACCTGTTTCAATACGCGACAACTCTGTCAACTCGGCTACCATCTGTGTCATCCTGTCTACCTCACCCTGAATCCTGGCCAGGAAGTCTTTTGCCGTCTCTCTATCATCAATGGCACCATCCTGTAATGTCTCCACCATCGCCTTTATCCCCGCCAGTGGTGTCCTGAACTCATGAGATATATTCCCAACCATCTCCCGCCGCATGGTCTGTAACGCTTTTAACTCGGTGAGGTCTTGAATCAAAACCAGCGCTCCGCTTAACCTCTCTCTGATTATGGGAACGGCAATTGCCCTGAGAAACTTCTTCGATGTGCCGGACTCGAACTGAGCAACCTGCTCCTGACCCGTCTTGAGGCATAAATGTAACAGGTCGTTCAGTTCGTGCTCGCGTACCGCTTCTATAAGAGGTATGGTCATTGTCTTCTCGTCCTTGATGTCGAATAAACTCTGAGCTGCCCTGTTGGTCAGAACAATGTTTCCTTCGATATCGGTCATTATGACACCGTCAGTAATGCTTTCAAGAACGGTTGACAACTTGGCCCTGTCTTCCGATATCGTTTCCACCAGCTTTTTCAGATTTAAAGACATTTCATTAAAGGCATGGGCAAGTTGTCCTGACTCATCTCTCGCTTGCACCATGATTTTCTGGCCTAATTCTCCTGAGGCAACTTTTCTGGATGATCTGGTGACTTCCCTGATAGGTTGGGTTATCATCCGGGCAATGAGCCATGCGGCAATTACAACCAGTATGGCTGTCATTGCCATCGCTATCACGATAGTAAAAACCATGCGGTTAACTGAACTCTCAACCTGTGTCAGAGGAAGTGCAACTCTGGCTATACCCAGCGCTCTATCCTGTTCAACGATAGGAACAGCAACGTACATCATCTCCTGGCCCAGAGTAATACTGTAGCGAGTGCTTTCACCAATACCTTTGACCAGAGCATTTCTCACCTCGGGGCGGGTAGCATGATTCTCCATGACTGAGGGCACCTCATGGGAATCGCCAATGACAGTGCCGTCTACAGCAATGATAGTTACCCTGGCATTAATCTGGCTGCCCAGCTTTTTAACCAAGTCTTCCAGATCTTCCATCTCACCTTGTCCACGAAGACCTGGCAGACAGACTTCAGCAGTGAGTCTGGCCTCGTTCTCCAGGTGAGAGCGGAGGTTATCAAGCTGGCTGCTTCTAACAGAACCGATCAGGTAGGTTCCCAGAACACCCATACTAACCAGTACAAGCAAAATGAACCAGATAGTTATACGCCATTGAATACTGCGGAACATTGTTAACCTTCCAGTTTATAACCTGTTCCCCTGATGGTGACCAGGCGCCTGGGACTATTCGGATCAGTCTCTATCTTCTGTCTTAACCACCTGATATGTACGTCCACAGTGCGGGTATCACCGGCATAGTCATAGCCCCACACTTTCTCCAGGATTTGCTCACGGCTGAAGGCAAATCCCCTGTTCCTAGCCAGGAAAGCCAACAAGTCAAACTCCTTGCGATTGAGGTCCAGTGTCAATCCTCCGAGCGAAGCTCGATGACGGGCAACATCTACTTCAAGGTCATTGATTTTTAATAATGTCCGCTCACCAGACGGTGGTAACTCTGCTATCCTGGTCCGACGCAGCGCAGCACGTACGCGAGCTAATAGTTCTCTCATGCTAAAAGGCTTGGTCACGTAATCATCAGCCCCAATTTCGAGCCCAACTACTTTATCGGTCTCTTCATTCCTGGCGGTAAGCATTATTATAGGAACGATCATATCCTTACGCAGGATGCGGCATACCTCAAAGCCGTTCATCTCAGGCAGCATCACATCGAGAATGATCAAGTCGGGCTTTTCCTGTTGGGCGGTTTCTACAGCCTCAGCTCCATCAACAGCCGTAGCAACATCATAGCCCTCTTTCCGGAGATTATATTTGAGGGTACTCAATAAGTTTGGATCGTCCTCTACGATTAAAATCTTATTGCTGGTCACCTTTAGTCCTCAGTGCTAGTATAAAGCTAATGGCTTTGTTTATCAAAGGCACTCCAACGAAGTAATAGCACAAAATTTTATTATTTAAATGCCTGGTGCATGGAGATTGACAATGGAATATAAGGCTAATTAAAGTATATGCGGTTAATGTTGCTAAAAACCTGTTTATTTATAAATAACTTTCTTCTCAGGAGGATTTCCCCATGGAAGAGCTGATAACGAGAGCCGCTAAAGATCTTATAAACAGCACCTATGCCATAGCACTCACCGGAGCTGGAATTTCGACCGAGTCGGGAGTCCCTGATTTTCGCGGGCCGTCCGGCGTCTGGACTAAAGACCCGGCAGCAGAAAGAAGGGCATATCGAAGCTACGAGACGTTCCTGGCCGATCCAGGAGAATGGTGGAGAGAAAGACTGTCAGCACCGCCCGGTTTATTAGGAGACTTAGAAAAGGCTATGCCGAATCCTGGACATTACGCCCTGGTAGAACTGGAAAAAATGGGCATTTTAAAATGTGTGATTACTCAAAACATCGATAATCTTCATCAAAGGGCCGGGTCTATAAATGTTCTGGATTACCATGGAAATATCTCCAAGTTAAGATGTGTCTCTTGCAGCAAGAGATTTAGTCAAGATAAATTCGATCTGGAAGAACTGAGGGAGAAAAATCAGTTGCCGCCTCATTGCCCGGAATGTGGCGGCATTGTAAAGACTGACGGTGTTGCCTTTGGTGAGCCAATTCCTTCAGACATTGCCCATCAAAGTCTGGAGGAAGCCTGGAAATGTGATTCCATGCTCATCTGCGGGACGTCAGCCGTCGTC
Organism: uncultured Dehalococcoidales bacterium; assembly: GCA_964596125.1. Lineage (GTDB taxonomy): Bacteria > Chloroflexota > Dehalococcoidia > GIF9 > UBA5629 > CAZQRP01. Next base: position 18,556 of record CAZQRP010000012.1, read on the forward strand.
TATCCTTTTGCCAACTTGCCGAGAATAGCCCGGGAGAAAAAAGTGGAACAGGAAAAGAAAGCAAAAACAGGTCTTTATATAGTAGAAAGAGTGCCGGCCATCACTATAATTGAGATAAACGCTGAGCCTACTCCTTTAACACATGAAAAAATCTCAGACTACCTGATCCAGGGGAAAACAGGAGAGGTATTACCAAAACTGGTAGAGCAGCTTAAAACATTACGCTAGTATGGCCTGTATACTGCAATGTTTATCCTTAACAATAAAACGAAATCTGTGAAACGGTGCCAGGCTACAACGGGAACATTGAATTATAAATTCTATGGTTGTCAATCTATCTGAAAGAGGGTAGCCTGTTATTATCAGAGGGCGAAAAACCGGAGAGAAAAGCTAATCCCCCTGGTTATCAAGCTTTAACTTGCCATCGAGCCATCCCATCTTCACCTCACCGGCATCGTCTATCCCCCGAGCATAAGGCTTTATGTCCAGCAGCGGCGAGCCATCAACAGCGTCAAGTCCTTTTACCTTGAGGAATTTTCCATCCCTGGAAAGCAGCTCTACCACACAGACGCCGATACCATTGGGTCTAGCCGGAGACCTGGTGGCGAAGACCCCGTGAGGTTTCTCATCCCAGGGAGTCCTGGTCATCAGCGAGTAACCTTCAGACAGGTGAAAAAAATAGATTACCAGAAGATGGGAAAAGCCATCGATATCGGTAGCTCCCTCTAGAAATTCGTCATAAAGCTCCAGCTCACCGATTTTATCCAAATGGCGGCCCTGGGGCGGCGCCTCATCTCTGGTCTTATAGGGGGAATGAATTATTCCGATAGGACTGAACTCTATCTTCATGTTGTTATCGCCTGACAATTCTGGCCCCAGCCTCTTCATTTTAGCAGAGAAGCAGCCATCGATAAACAATCCATGCCAATATTGATGACTTAGCAATTTTTATCTCTGGGTTGCCCGGATTGCGGAACAATTCATCATATTTTAGATATAATATCGGCACAGGGGTAGCATCAAAGCAAAAAATGGAATCAGAAAGATAGAATATGCTTGATTGATAACGAAAAATCGGTAGATAAACAACCAACTGAAACAGCCGGTGATCTCTTTGATAAAATAACTTTAGTATGAACATTCAAACTCAGAATCAATTGCTTGATATTTTAAAGTGGATTGGCATAGTCTTTGCGGCCGGGTTCATAGGCTACTTCGGGCGATACCTGAGCATGCTCATAATCGAAAGAGTCCATAAAAAGAAGCGTGAGCCATCCATAATTACAGAGGAAACGAATAAAACAACTGCCAGTGCTGGTGAACTGCTGGATGAGAAGAAACTGAAGCTCGATAAAAAAAGGCTAAAGCTGGAAAAGAAAAGAGAAAAGAAACAATCTCCTCACCAGACACAATAATGCACTACCTGTTTTGTAGTGAGTGTCTGAAGGAAAACAACAGCCCATAGAAGCGATGAAATTCCCTTCCGAAAATTACCCGGCACAGAGATATCGAAGCACCAGGTATATCTATCTCCGAAAATAGTCACCCAAGGTCTACTTCACCAACGAGATCATCGTTAGAAGCCGAGGCTTCCTTTAAAAAGGGTCTATGGAGCTTTAAGGTATCGGTAGAGTGGGCTAAGGAAATTTGAAACGGTTTTTAAGCTCAATGGGGCCGGCGATAAATAACATTACCACAGCAATAAGCCACACATAGATACCTTCTCTGATGACAAACTCCATACCACCATGCCCCCTCAGCAGTGGCAGTATTCCGGTTATTATAACGGCTGGCAGGGCAAACAGGGCGATGACACCTATTATAATCAGTACCGTTCCCCTGACTCCCGGCGCAGGTAAGAAGGCAGTGCCTATCACAATAAGTCCGCAGATGATACCCACAACCCACAATATACCGCTAATGCTGGCGCCCGACTGGCTGCCAAACTCTGTCCTGAAGCTCTCTACAGACGCAATCCAGGGCATGAAAACACTCACCAGCAGGAGAATTCCGCCAACTATGGCAAGAATCTTTGTCCAGGGCGTCAGTAAATTCTTTATTGCCGATGCAACTTTAGACGCTAACGACGGACCCGGCGGTCCTGGTTCAGTCTTTTTTATCTCCGTATCAGCTCCGGCCGGGATTTCAGCTTCGTAAGCGGGCTGTTCCGGTTGAGCAATCTCCTGGGGCTCGGGGGCAACTTCCGCTGGCGGTTCCGGTTCACTCACAGGTAAGGGCTCCGGAGGTGCAGCCTCCGGTTTCTCAGCTATGACATCTATATCGGCGACAGAGTTAGCTTCAATGAGCCTGGTAAGCTCCTTGCAATATTGCTCAAGCTCCTTGATCCTGGTCCTTAATTTTTTATCGGAGGCCTGATATTCTTCCTGCGAAAGTTCGCCCACCTTGTATTTGACATCGAGCTTGCCCAGTTCTATCCTGTGGACCGTCTCTATTTCCTGTTGACTATTGTCAAGCTCCTGCTTTAGCTCGCTTTTTATTCTGGCTAAATCCGATGCGGCTGCATCCAGCCTTCGGTTATAATCTTCCCTGGTTGCTGTATACAGCTCTTCACTAATCGCGCTGTCTGCCTTGAGCCGTACCAGGTTAGCCAGGAAGCCCTCGATCTCATCTCTTGCTCTGAAAGCTTCAGCAAGTTTCTCTGCGTTTTCACTCATTTGTCAATCCCTCTGTAAATGCAAATCATGACTTATTGAATTAGCCGGTAACAACAAATACAGCCATTACCTGCTGGTTGCGGGCACCATATTCCTCGCCGCTATTATACTATTCGTCGAACCAGCACTCAATACCCTGAATTACGTAATATACATCGGATAAGATCAACCCTGAACTTCGTATGGGGTGTTATGAAAGTCATACTTCATATACAATATGTCTTTATGATGCCTATAAAATTCATATATAAAGCGGTATCGGGACCAGGTCCACATATATCCTCCAGCTCATGTCGAGTACAGGGAGGAAATGAACCTTTTTGTCCGGAACAGACTATACATATAATATAGGGGCAAAATGCCAGACCTGATTGAGAAGTGGCAATATGGTGATACCGTGGCCTTTGAAACACTGTTCCGGCAGTATGAGAAACTGGTCTACAGGACGGCTTTCCTTATCACCGGCAATAGAGAGGCGGCAGAGGACACCTTGCAGGAGGTGTTTATCTCTGTGTGGAGATTCCGGCACACCTTCAATCCTGAGAAAAGCAGGTTTACCACCTGGCTGCACCACATCACCGTCAACCAATGCTCAAAAGAGCGGCGCAGGAAATCGCCGACCGCCATATCGTTTGAAAAAACAGCGATTGATGCGCCCGAGGCGAGTCATCACGACCAACCGGAAGAAATCATGATAAGCAAAATGGAGTATGACCAGCTACTGAAGGCGATGGAAGCCCTGGATACCCGGCACCGTTCGGTACTGGTGCTGAGGTATTTCAACGACCTCTCTTATGGGGAAATGGCTGAGGTCGTAGGCGTCCCCATCGGCACAATTAAGTCCAGACTCAACAAGGCGCTCAAATTATTGAGAGAGCAGTTCACTGTCTGGCAGAGAGAGGCATCGGCATAGAGGGATAGGAAATTATGAACTGCAAAGCGATAAACAAGCTACTGGCAGCTTATCTTGATAAAGAGGTAACGCCTGAGGAGGCGGAGAGAATTCAAGCCCACCTGTATCAATGCCAGCGCTGCAACGAGGAACTGATGAGCCTGACTGCTACTCAAGAGCATCTCCGTCAGGCTTTGCGTTTAAGGGGGGAAGGGGCTAGCCCATCGCCTCAGGCGTGGGTACAACTGCAGCAGCGGCTTGAAATGACGTCTCATCCTTCTCTCCTGAAAAGACTGGGAGATATTTTAAGTAAACCAGCATGGCGTACTGTGACAGCTACGGTCCTGGTTGCTGTGCTAGTGATTGGCACACTCTGGGGAACAGGAATAATACCGCTGGTATTTATGGGAGGGAAAGCCCCCCCTCCTGCGCCGGCACCAACACCTGCGGCACCACCGGCACCGTCAGTAGTCCCAGCGCCAATAGTACCGATGGCACCAGGAGGCGAACAGCAAGAAAGGGACGTATCTACAGTCGATGAGACACTGACCGACCGCAAAATCGTGAGGACCGGCCGCCTGACTCTGGAGGTAACGGATATAGCAGATGCTACAGATACAATCACCAGATTAGCCGGTGAGTTAAGCGGCTATGTAGTCTCCTCAAGAATACGCGAACACAACGGCGAGGTCTCGGGCAGTATTATAATCCGGGTCCCGCTGGAGCTCTTTGACGAGGTCTTCAGCAGACTGCGCCAGTTTGCAGTCGATATGCTATACGAAAGTACACAAAGCCAGGACATAACCGAAGAGTACACCGATTTGAATGCCCAGCTCCGCAATCTGGAGGCGACCGAGGCACAGTACCTGGCACTGCTTGCTAAGGCGGAAAAGGTGGAGGACATACTAATGGTGCAGCGAGAGCTCTCCGATGTGCGCAGGGACATAGAGCGGATCAAAGGACGCATGCAATACCTGGAGCGCACATCGGATATGTCTCTTATCGAAATAAATCTAGAGGAGGCGAAGTCCTTACGTCAAACCGGATGGAGCGCTTTCAAGACCTTCCAATCGGCCGTGCGTGGTCTCACCACCTTCATAAGGGTACTGGCCGACATAGCTATCTGGCTTGGCATCTTCTGCTGGCTGTGGATTCCTGTCCTCGTATTCCTGCTCAGGCGGCGGCGAAAAGCAGCAAAGCTTAGATGAACAGGTGGGTATGCGAATTTGAAACAAGGTGATAAATGACAAAAGTGATGTGCAGTATCCTTTAATGGGAAGACGCTTTGGAGTCCTATATAGCACGATAACAGTCCAGGAGGTGAACAAATGAAAAAATTGATACCGGCGCTGGTTGCAGCGATATTTCTCTTTGTAGCAGCTCTTTCCTGCGCCCGGGCACCGGAACCTGCAAAGGCACCGGCTCCATATCCACCGAGGGAAGTGCCGCAAGCGGAGGGAGTCACCCCGACAATACCAACACCTGCACCAAGTCCTGCGCCGACGCCAAGGCCGGCACCCGTACTGATACCACAGACAGCTTCCGATGAGGATAAAGCGGTCTCAGAGCGTATGATCGTACGTACCGGTACCATGCAAATGGTAGTTGAGGATGTGCTTGATGCCATCGACAGTATTACCGGGCTCGCCGAGAGCCTTGATGGGTATGTGGTTTCTTCCAGAAGCTGGCGGGAAGGGGAGGCGCTTCGCGGCCTCATTTCTATCCGTGTGCCCGCCGGGCGTTTTACCGAAGCCATAAATTCGCTGAATGAGCTTGCAGTTGAGGTAACTTCTCACAGCACGTCCAGTAAGGACGTTACCGAAGAATATGTCGACCTGAGCGCCAAGCTGCAGAATCTGGAGGCAACGGAGCAGCAGCTACTCCGGATAATGGAGAAGGCGGAGAAGGTGGAGGACATCCTGGCCGTACAGAGAGAACTCTCCAGGACCAGAGAGGACATTGAGCGGACCAAGGGCCGTATGCAGTATCTGGAGAGGACTTCCGAGAGCTCGCTTATCGAAGTGCACCTTGACCAGTCCACGCTCGATGTTAAAATAACCGCCAGCCGGAGAAGCGTTAAAGAAGGAGAGGTTATCTTGTTTCAAGCTCAATTTGCCGGCGGCTTCGCTCCATACAGCTACAAATGGGACTTTGGCGATGGTGACACCAGCACCAGTCCAGCGCCGGCCCATGCCTACAAGTCTCCCGGGGCCTACACTGTCTCCGTCACGGTGACCGATGACCACGGTTACGCCGATACCGAAACGAGAGATGATTACATCATCGTCATCCCTGGTTGGAGTGCCGGCAATACCGCCAGCAGCGCCTGGAATGGGCTGGTAACTTTTGGACAGGTATTTGCGAATATCTTCATCTGGGTGGGCATGTTCAGTCCTGTTTGGATAGTCATCGGGGGCATAGTATACTGGTTCTGGTGGCACCGCAGAAAGAGCAGGATTTCAGGATAAGATAAGGGGACGACGAAATAGTAAGGAGATGATAAAAACATCATCTATGCTGAGTTTTTCGACTCTTTCAGCACTCTTGAAAGAGAAGGTCTTTTAGTATAAGGATTACTCCGGTAGAGTAAGTTAGTCCCCTGGACGGGATTCGAACCTTAAACCAAACGGTGGGCAGCTTGAGCACGAGAGCATTTTGCACAGGCTACCTGCCATCACACGGATAAATAGGAAGCCGAGCAATTGCCAGCAATTCACGTGAATAGTACGAAGCAAATGCAGAGAGTATAATAGAATGGACTATGACAATGAACAAGCTGCAAAAAGCGCTATGTGGTTTTTTAAACAGTGATGATGCCAAGAAATTAGCTCAAGTCCTGCAAGAAGTGCTCAAAACCGGAACAATTTCATACGAAGAGGCTCAAAGAATAATCGGTGGAGACCCAGAGGATATCCTCACTTTAGGCTACGGCTGGAGATTGCTTCTCCCTGTCAGGGCTGCAAAAGGGGGAGATTGGGAAGACCGGATGCTGATACCACAGCCAGGCGAAATCTACCAGATGCCCAACGTTGCCAAACATCTGGCGGAAAACGCAAACAGGACCGGTCATTGGGACCCCGAAAAGGCTATTATCGAGGTTTTCAGAAAAATAGGTGAGCCCGACTCAGACAAAATGCCAGTCCTGGTGGCAAGAATGGCCTCTAAAGTGAAAGGCCGTCGCATTAACGGAGTAAAAATAAAGAAACTGTGTGCCGAGCTCGGCCTGGAAAAGCGGGTAGACCCACTGGTGTCCGAACTGAAAGCCTGTGGCATATTAAGCCACAAGCTGAGTGCACTCACCGAAGCAAGCAGGCAAGGTTCTCCTATCTATGAACTTAATCCATCACTATTTGTAGGAGAAGAAACATCTCGCAGCGGCAACTGATAAAGTATTCTCCGGTTATCTCAGTACTACATGGATTCTTTTATTTACACTTGTCACCATCTCTGTTTCGGAATGCAGATTACCATTCCACGCACTCTATTTGTATCAAGGTCGAGAATAGTGTATGCTGCAATGATATATTTCCCTTAGAAGGGAGCACCAAGCACCAGTGAACTGGATCAATATAGCCGTGCTGAGTGCGGCAACTATGGCGGTGGTGCATATATTTGACAGCCACCTCCTCTCCAAACGAATACCAAGTGTGCGTGCCTACCTGCTGCCCGTGGGCAGTTTTCAATTACTGTTTGGCTATGTATTGTTTACCATGTTTCCACTTCCTGAGGGTATTAGTATATGGCCGGTACTGGTAGCGCTCACCGGTGCTGCGTTCCGTATCTCCGCCATGATAATCATGTTCGAGACTTTAAAAAAGGAGGAGGTTTCAAAGGTTGTCCCGGTAATCTATACTTACCCGATTTTCGTTGCCATATTGGCAATGCCATTACTGGGAGAATCTTTGATTTATCTGGAGTGGCTGGCAATAGTAATCGTAGTAGCAGGAGCAATATTGGTCTCAGTAAAAAAAAGCCCAACCGGTTCACACACCTGGCCGGTTAAGCTGTTATTCTTCCTTTTCGGCTCCAGCTTACTCTTCGCACTTTCGGACGTATCCAGTAAATATGCCCTGGTCTCCATCTCATTCTGGAACATGGCCTGGCTAAGCACATTTTCTATGGGCGGCATCATGATGCTCATCTCACTCCGCCCTCACATCATAAGACAATTGCTCAACCTGAAACAAAGGAATTTGTCTATAGGTCTGCTCGTTTTTACGTCGCTACTCGCACAGGTAGGGACCGTGTTGTTATTCGTGGCGATAGAGAGTGGTCCCGTGTCTCTGGTATCGACTGTTGTCAGTACCCGCCCTTTGTTCGTGCTTTTATTCGCCATTGTCCTGAGCCGACTTTCGCCTATGTTCCTGGACTGGCATGCCACGAAAAGCATACTCGGCCTGCGGATCGTGGCAACTATTATGATTGTCGGCGGTATAATAATCATACACCTCACCTGATTACCAGGTAACAATAGGTGTTGCGGAAGTGAGTAAAAGCATCAATGTACTGGGTTAACATAGCGCTACTGAGCGCTATTATTATGGGGGTGGTGAACATTTTTGACAGCCACCTCCTCTCCAAACGGATGCCGGGCCTGCGGGTATACCTGCTACCGGTGGGCCTTATTCAACTGGTTTATGCGTTCATATTTTTTGTGATGTTCCCCCTGCCCGAGGGTATCGGTATATTGCCAATAACAGCGGCACTGGCCTCGGCTGCACTCCGTACTGCCGCCGTCCTCATTATGCTCTACAACCTCAAAAAAGAAGAGGTATCACAGGTTATCCCTGTAGTCTACACCTACCCTATTTTCGTTGCGATCATGGCTATGCCATTACTGGGAGAGTCTCTGAGCCAACTACAGTGGCTGGCGATAATTATGGTAGTAGCGGGGGCCGTGATGGTCTCGGTAAAGCAGAGCCCATCAGGCTTAAATAACTGGCATGCCAAGCTGCTGGTAGTCCTTCTCTGCTCCAGTCTGCTTTTCGCTGTCGCCGATATACTCAGTAAGTATGCCCTCGCTTATGTCTCAGCCTGGAACCTGTTCTGGCTCAGTGCCTTCTTGATGTGTGGTCTGTTCATAATAATGTCTATCAGTCCCGGTAGTATCAGGCAGTTAATCGATATGAAACAAAGGAATTCGACCATGTGCCTGCTCGCTTTTAACGAGACCTTAGCACCCATAGGAATGGTCCTATTATTCCTGGCCCTGGGGAAAGGGCCTGTATCTCTGGTATCTACCATTTCCAGCAGCCGTCCTATGTTTGTGCTTCTATTCGCTATCATCCTGAGCCGTCTCTCGCCCACGTTCCTGAAATGGCAATTCGGTAAATGGATACTGGCGCTGCGGATTATTGCGACCGCCATGATCGTTGGCGGTTTAACGATTATCCACGTCACGTAGTGAACAATTCGACTACAATAACCGTCCGCATTTTATTCAGCCCCGCCTGAATGAGGAATCACAACAATACACTACCTTTCTTTTAAGCATTAACGGGGCTATAATGTAGCCCTGACAGGATTAATACAGGGGACACCTGGTATTACAGAGCTAGCGATATCCGAAAAGGAAACTATAGCGTTCGATACTGAGGGAGGTAGCGGTGAACCTTCAAATGGAAAACTACTTGAGACCCACTTTTTTCATTGACTGTACCAGTCCGTCTATACAAGAGAAAAGCAGAGACATAACCGAAGGACAGGAAAATGTTATCGAGAAGGCCAAAAGTCTTTTTTACTTTGTCAGGGACGAAATTACCTATAATATGCACACGTCAAAATCACTCCCCGAATACTTTCAAGCAAGTAATACATTATCCAGAAGGGAGGGGTACTGTGTTCAGAAAGCGGTACTTCTGGCCGCTTTAGCCCGAGCTGCGGGTATCCCGGCCGGTCTGGGGTTTGCCAGACTTAGAAACAACCTTCTTCCAGAGAAAGTGATACGCTGGATCGGCTCGAATATACTCCCCTTTCATGGTTATGCCGAATTATATTTGCAGGGAAAGTGGGTCAGGGCTACACCTGCTCTCGATATCAGGACTTGCCAAAAGAACCGATATGTTTTAGTGGAGTTTGACGGCGTGAACGATGCTATGTATCCCTCTCATAATCTGGATGGGAAATTGCACATTGAATACATCCTGCATATCGGCCATTACTATGATGATTTACCACTGGACCAACTCTGGGATGCACTGATTCAAAATTGTGGACGCCATGTCCTTGAGCCACCAAAGCAATAGCTGCCGAAATGGATACCTAGTTAAAACATCTGAACAATTTACCGGACAAAGGCAGCAACCAGAGACGGTATAGCGGGCGCACATTACCAGCCATCCTCATCCGCCGTATAAATAACAAGCTTTTATTTCTCTTCTGCGAGACAGGACCAGGACAAGTACCCGCCCAGATGATATCAAATCACGAGGCATACAATTCCCTACGGCAGGGTGAGATTAAATCCGCGGTGATGGACAGTACAGGGGATATGGTCAGCGGAACTATTTGTCGATCATTTCCGTAGCGTGGCAACAAGCCTGTTGGGTTTGAGAAGCAAGTCCAGAGCACTGTTTATATCAGTAATCAGCAAATCGGCGTTCGCTGTTGCCTCGATTGAAGCTCCTTCTTGACCTGCTATACAGATACCAAGAGCAGCTTCCTTTAACATAGAAACATCATTGGAGCCATTGCCGATGCAGATTGTACCCTCCTTACCCATGTGCTGTACCAGGGCCAGCTTCTGAGCATCTTCCTTGCCACTATCTATTTTGTATACTATGATTTTCAGGGCCTCCCCTAATCGCTGAGCACTTCCATAGGTATCTGCGGTCACAACCGTAATATCCAGTTGTCCTCCCAGTACTTGAAGCCTTTCCTCCACTCCTTCAATAATCTCGCCATCCAGGGCAACTGTACCATTCAGGTCCAGCACCAGATGCTGAAACGTATAGCTGCCTCTACCGGGAATATTTATCTCTATCATCTTTAGCTACTTTACAATAATCTTGCCCTTCGGTTCTGCCACGACTTCTCCGATAACCGCTGCTTCCTCTATCCCCACCTCATGCATTCTTTTCAACAGCGATTCCGCATCCGAACCAGGGACAGATATAAGTAACCCCCCCGAAGTCTGGGGATCAAATAAAATATCGCTTATGTAGCCAGGCACCCCGGAGTTAAATTCAACCATGTTCATACGAAATTCTTTATTACGGAACGTCCCTCCCGGGACCAGCCCCATTTTAACGAGACCTATAACCTCCCGGAAAAAGGGCACTCTTGAAGATTCGATTACCATGCCGACATCAGTCCCCTCAATCATCTCACAGGCATGACCCAGAAGTCCGAAACCCGTCACATCAGTACAGGCATGGACCTCCGCAGCCATCATCAATTCAGAAGCCTTGTCATTGAGAGCGACCATGCACTTTACCGCTTTTGAAACCACTTCCTCATTTCCAATCCTTCCCTTGAGAGCGGTATTGATTATCCCTGTGCCCAATGGCTTGGTCAGCAGAAGGCGATCACCGACCCTGGCACCGGTATTGAGAACCACCTTTTCCGGGTGTATGATGCCGGTAACAGAGAGGCCATACTTTAGCTCCTGGTCATCTACACTGTGACCACCTACCAGAGCAACTCCGGCTTCTCTCATCTTATCCAGACCGCCAGCCAGGATATCCCTCAATATCGACATATCCATCTTTTCTGTGGGGAAGCAAACAATGTTCATTGCAGTTAGAGGTCTTCCTCCCATGGCATAGACATCGCTTAAAGAATTGGCAGCCGCAACCTGGCCGAACGTATAGGGATCATCAACAATAGGGGTAAAAAAATCAAGGGTCTGAATAATGGCAAGCTCTTCGGTCAGCTTGTAGACGCCGGCATCTTCAGCCCTCTCCATACCAGCGATCAGGTTTGGGTCAGATATAAGAGGCAAATCAGACAACGCTTTAGCCAGGTCTCCCGGACCTATTTTACAAGCTCAGCCTGCACCACGTACGGTCTCGGTCAGGCGCGGACTTACCTGATCACCCATGGTACCTCCCTGAATTAATTATTAATAACCTTACCGGTAGAAAGCAGAGACTGTACGGTATCATACATGTTGGTTACCAGACCAACGCTCAGCTTCTCCTTCAGTTTATAATACTCCAGTCAGGTACCACAAGACAAAATCTAAATCCCGTCTCTTTCCGGTAGTCGCAGAGTTTCCAGAACCTCAGAACCTTTAGTAGTCAGCTTTATACCGTTATTGATAAACATAAGCATAGCTGGTCTAGTATCTGCATTCCACAGAGTATTGAGAAAGGCTTTCATCAACATTTTCCCCAGCCTTCCATCGCCGGTACTGAACTGATCGGAGGTAATTATCACAACATCACCATCACGTTCTTTCGCTTTAGCGTGAACAGACTGCCCCTTTACTATATCCAGTTCCGTACCCATTACTGAGCCCGTTTCTCAGGTGGTGCAAGCACGAGTCGATATTCATCTGATACCTGTTCCACTTGAACGGTATATCCCTTGCTCTCTGCCAACCGGGACACATTCTCCTTTGAAACCGCGGTCTCTACCAGCACAGTCACGGTTTCCCCTGGATTTTCTTCTAAAGATTTTTTAGTCTTAACAACCGGTATGGGACAGGAAAAGCCCCTGACATCGATTTCAACCATACTTATTTCCTCCTTCAATACTACATACCTCACCCCATTGACAGAGATACTCCTTGAATACGGCGGGAAAATGGGCAACGACCTCCCTTGCCCTGGTTTCCGGAGTTACCCGGGCATATTTCCCGGCCATTCGATTCGATCTGGCGGCAATTATCGCTGCCTCGTACTCACCAATGCCAGCATAGCTAAAAGCAGCAACCAGCCCGGTTATAGTATCACCTGTCCCGCCGACGGCCTCCAGTTCAGGCACATCGGGTTCTGTGATAGTAGCGACAATATTACCGTCACACACCACAAAATCAACAGACCCTTTGACTAAAAGTAACTTCGCTGCACTATTATTCTTGTAGGCAGCAGCAACCAGTTCGGGAGTTTTCGTTATATCAGTATCAAAAAGGTGCCTGCTGATATAGGCGGGATGTGTAGCATCAGGATCAGCTAAGAAAGCCATCTCAGTAGCATCTGGAGTAAATATATCAAAAGCCGTGGCCAGTCCCGCTGCCTTGGCAGAATACATCGAAGCAGCATCGGCAATCATAATCGGTCTTTTCGAACACCGCTCAACGGCCTGGCAGAGCTTTCTGGTCAGGGCCATGTGCGGAAGCCAGTAGTGCAACACCAGCACCTCCGGTGACAGTTCAGCCACATTCTGAATGAGATATTCATAAATCTCTCTGCTGCCTTCACCATCTCCAATATCACCGGCAACCAGCGCATGCGGCGAGTCAATTTTCAGATATCCTGTCGTCGCCAGGGCAGCACCGATCATCACCCCTGTCCCCTGGGTACAGGGAATACGGTGATTACCCACTACAATAAACTCACCTTCCGCTGTTACCTCTCCCGTGGACAGAGGCAATCCCTCGATAGGAACCGTACCTGCAATAAGCATCATAACGAGCTAATCCCTTTCCATAAAGCAAGACTTTCCTCAAGCGCCCGGTCAAGCATGAGGGAACAGAGAGTAAAACCGATATCCCTGGGTCGTGGTGCTTCAGTGAGTGGTTTATCTATGAGCGTGGCATGGAGATAAGGGATATCGGGGCAGCCGCCACCGGAGACATTAACGATAACACCTGTCTTTTTATGAAAAGTAAGTTTCATATTACCAGCTTTTACCATTAACCAATTACCGAAGTCAGTCTGTTTAACGATTTCAAGCAGCCCCGAAGTACCAACCTTCAGCGGCTCAACACTAACATAATCAACCTGTTTATCGTTAAGTAACCTCTCAATCCCCGGTTGCTCGACCAGATTGATCTCCACTGCCAGGTCGCAGCCTTTGCGTAACTCCGGTGGGGGAGCTACCAACCTTACCCCATATCCTGCCGCCTTGAGCACCTTCTCGGCACTGATGGCATGCGGGACTTCCCTGAAAAGTACTAAACCTCCACCTTCAAATGACGTATTTTTTTTAACAAAATTTGCCAATACTATCCCTCCAGTTATGTTGCTCTCTCAATCATCAGGAAACCTATAGCTATACAGAAAAGCCAGCCCAGAACAACCGCTGTAGGTCCAAATGCACCCACTCCATTGGGGCTTGAGGCAAGAAGAAAATTATGAGCAATAGCAGCACCGGCAATATAACCTAAAACGGTTACACCAGCATCACTGTCTCCTTCACCTGAGAGCACCAGATTGCGCAACGGACAGCCACCTATAAACGTAGCTGCCAGCCCTAACAGTCCCATGCCAAAGAAATTCCATACATGATCACTATGTGCCACCGGCTGCTCATCGAATCCCCAGTGATATAGCCCACCGGCACCAAAATTACCGGCAATGTAGTTAGTAGCCAGTGCAGCCACAAAGAACGCAGCGATACCGCTGATAAGATAAAAGTCCTTTACCAAAAAAACATCACGCCAGGCACCAACTGAACAGAACCTTGTTCTCTGGGCCATAAAGCCAACGAGAAGACCTATAACCAGACCTACGGCCAAAGGGACATACATGGCTCCGGGTCCTTTCTCGCTGTAGCTAATAAATTCCGGCTTGATTATGGCAAAAGCCAGTAAACCAAGCATTATAACCGGCATTATCCAGCCGGCCAGAGGATGTAATTTCGTTGCTCGACCAAGAGTGAATCCCTTCTTTAAAAAGAAAATACCTACCAATATGCCTACTACCATACCGACGAGCGCTGTAATGGCGTTGAGATCCCCTCCGGCAAGGCGCAGCAACATTCTAATAGGACAACCTAAAAATACCAGGGCGCCGATCATGACCAGCGCACCAAGCACAAAGCGAATAACCGGTGACGCACCGCCTCTGGAACGCCACTCACGAAAAATAAAAGCTGTAATAAATGCACCTATCGTGAAACCAATAATTTCGGGCCGCAGATATTGCACAACACCTGCCTGATGTAAATTAAGAGCGCCGGCTATATCACGCAAGAAACAAGCCACACAGATACCCATGTTGGGTGGATTACCCCAATTTACAGCCAAAGCACCAAGCGCTCCGAAAACGAGTCCAGCCAGAATAATCCAGATTTTCGGTTTCCATACTCGACTCAAAACTATACCTCCTTTATTGATTAATTAGTATACATACCCTAGAATAACCAGAGAAAATTTTATCATAAATAATATTTTTGTACAATATAAATTATTTTTATGGATAAATCCGGAGGCACTGTATGAATCTTGAGTACCTCAAAACCTACCTTGAGGTAGCCAGGCTGGGGAGTTTCTCGGAGGTAGCCAAGCGGCTATCCATCAGCCAGCCTGCGGTCTCCTTTCAAATACGGAAGTTGGAACATGAACTCGGCGTCCGCTTAATAGACCGCAGTCAAAAAGCCTTTACTGTTACTGAGGCCGGCAAACGTCTACTCCGTTTCGCTAAATCTGTCGAGGTTGAGCGAGGTCATCTCCTGCGTGATCTTGACCAGTTGCGTGAGGAGGTTACTGGAGAGCTAGTCATAGCTGCCAGCACCATCCCCGGTGAATTTCTGCTGCCCCCAATTTTAGGCAAGTTTAAGGCACTGCACCCGCGGATAACAGCCCATGTGATAATCTCTGACTCTCTTACCGTAATTAGTGGAGTGCAGGACGGCACCTATGAGATAGGATTCTGCGGCAGTACACCCGAAGGTAAAGAATTGGAGTATTTCGCAGTGGGCGAAGATGAGATTGTACTGATTGTATTTCCGGAGCACCCTTTTACAGAACGAGGAGAGGTCTCTTTAATAGAACTGGAAGGAGAGCCACTCATTTTTCGCGAGACTACATCAGGTACGCAGCAAAGTCTGCAAATCCTCCTAACCCAGGCCGGGCTCGACCTGAATAAGCAAACGCCAACGATGGTACTGAGCACTACCCAGGCTGTAGTTTCCGCTGTGGAATCAAAAGCAGGAATTGCTTTTGTGTCCAGTCTGGCGATTAAAAAGAGCCTGGCCCTTGGCCTTGTAAAACGGATCAATATCGATGGTCTGAAGTTACACAGAAACTTTTACTGCGTTTATCACAGTGAAAGAGTAGTTTCCCGGCTGCTGGAAGAATTTATCGCCTTTGTCCAGATAAGGGCATCATAAAACGGCAAACAGGCAGGCAGTTCATCATCATGAAATCCACTGTCCTGAAGCCTCCTTATAGTAACGGAAGCTAGATTTTATTCCTATCCCCTGCATACTCCCTATCAAAAGTAATCTTCAACAGGCACATCGAAGTGGCAACATAAAGTAAACAAGGCGTAGTCGCTGGTGTGGATAGTGTGGACAATAGTAACCATAGCACAGCTTTTGAAACAGTGGATTATGTACGGTACCGGGGTCCTTGAAATCAGGTTGCAGGGGAACTGTCAGAAACAGTATTACATGAAAATGGGATTTGAGTCAGTGATAACTCTCTCTATCGCAGCCAACTCCTGACGAAGGTGTTTGGATAGAGTAAACAACGCCTGATGGCTGAGACCATCGTAGGACCTTAGTTCCTTCGATATACTGGCCGATATTCTACTGTCTATTTCAGCGGGAGATAACCTCGATGAATCAAGTGTTTGAGAAGCTGTGGCAAATCCCCACATGTCAACAAAAGAGGGGATGTAAATTTGATACGGACACACCAGGGAGAAAACGCTTTTCAACGTGTTGATGATCGCAGTAAAGTTGTTTAAATTGGTCCAACCTGAGGCTCCAGACTGGACAGACATAATGCCACCGGGATTCAATTTTTCCTTGATTAATTGATAAAATTCCTGAGTATATAATAAACAGGCTGGACCTGTCTCCAACGGCTCAACCAGGTCAATTATAATAACATCAAATTTGTCCCTCGTCTCCTCTAAATATTTTCGGGCATCGGTGAAGTAAATCTCCGCCCGCGAATCGTCAAACGAGCCCTGGTGGATAGCGGAAAGAAACTGCCGGCATACATCTATCACCTGCTTATCTATGTCTATCATAGTCACTTTCTTTACAGTATTGTGGGCCAGCACTTCACGTAGAGTAGCCCCCTCACCACCACCGGCAATGAAAACCGTCTCCGGGTGTGAATGACTGAGCATTGCAGGATGTACTAAAGCTTCGTGATAAATAAACTCATCCATCTCGCTGGACTGGATTTTCCCATCCAGCACAAGACATATACCGAAGCTCCCCGTATCGATAATATCTATCGACTGGAACTCAGTCCGTCCTGAATACAGCACGTGCTTGATACTATGGAGTTGAACAAGGTCAGAACTAACCTCGTCATGCAGCCACTTACTTCTATCAGGGTTATCTGGATCGCTCATTTTATTCCACAGCTAACACTGGTGTCCTGTAAAACACCCCTTTTTAGCTCAATAAAAGAGGGGGAGCCGGACCCCAACCTGTCAATCAGCAGATCAACAGCTTGCTTGGGTTCAATAGAATTTCCGCAGGTAAAGATGTCTACAGCGGCATAACCATATTCCGGCCATGTATGAATGCAGAAGTGGGACTCAGCAATTACTACTACGCCACTAATCCCATGAGGGCTGAATTGGTGAAAAGCTTCATTGACTACGGTAGCTCCGATTTGTTCAGCAGTCTCACATAAACTCTTTCTCAGATAATCTAGGTCATTAAGCACCTCCTGATTACAGTCTTTTAATTCTAGTAGCAGATGTCTTCCGAGAGCATTCAAATCACCTTCCCTCCTTAAGATTTTTGCTTAATGAGTCTCCCGACCTCAGTCTGCAAGCAAATTAAGGACAACAGGTTGTAATTTTATCTCTTGCAACAATGATTTTCAAGACCCCATTACCTTTTACCTATTGACAAGTACCCATCAAGTCTGTACAATTAGGCAAAAATCGAAAGGAGGTGAAAGGTCATGAGAAAAATTGCTGGCACCTTATTTATTCTGCTGGCGGTGTCCCTGGTGCTGATACCATCTCCGGCGTTCGCTTCGTTAGGAGAGAACTGCACATACGACGACGAGATAAAATGGTGGGACAATCCTGATTCACGGTTCTTATACCTGGATCACTGGGGACAAACTCCTCTGACTGCCATGTCACGCCTGGCAGGCCTTGCTTACCCGGACATCCTGCATGATAAATGCAATCAATCAGGATCGTGCCCCGGCACACGAGCTACGGGCTGTGACGTTCCCACTTGTGAAGGTGCATGTACCTGCACAGGATCTGATAGCTCAGGATGCTGCCTGGAAGACGAATTCTGTGAAGACTGTCTGCCAAAGCCAGACGTATGCGGCTATTGCTGGGGAACAAGCCTTAGTTTCGCCAATAAAGGATGGGGCAGTAGTGATATCAGTACTCTTCCCAGGCTCAACGATGAGCACCCGAACCATATGGTAGGCGACTGGGGAATTTCTGCATGTCCGCACCCAGAATGCACAGCTGATACATGGTGCCTTCCTGACAATCTTGGCAAAGCCAATCTTTAAAACTGTAATCAGGTGCCAATCAGCAACATAGCTTTGCTGGTGGCTACCATATTAAGATATAGTTTATACAGTACCGTAGTTGGGAGCCTGCTCCCAACTACGGTAGCTTGTTTATTATCTATTCCGGCTAAGTTATTTACACTGGTTGAAGCATCCTGACCACTTTGTTACTGTTCACCTTACTACCATAAATGTATTTGCTAATAACGAGAAGTTTTCTGTCTTTTCTCACTTTGAATTCAATAGATAAATCTTTTTCGTGGATACATCAAATTGCAATACATTGTACAGAGTAACGCTTAACCAGGGTAGCTGCTGGAGAGTGAGAACGTAAAACAGGGTACTGAAAAATAACATGCCTGAAGATATTCGATTCACTACAGTATATGTTGCCAGCGGGCAGCCAGAAGCACAAATTATCAAGGGACGTCTTGAGAGCGAAGGTATACCTGTAGTGCTTCGTTATGAGAGTGCCGGGCTTGTTTATGGTCTTACTATTGATGGCTTAGGACAGGTGGAAATCCAGGTACCGTCCTCTCTAACACAAGAGGCTAGAGAGATTCTCAGCACTGGCGAAAATGGAAGCTTTAACTTTTTAGACCAAGAGATAAATAAAGAGACGTAAAGTCCAGGTATTTATCGATAATTCCTTCAAATCTTTTTAGTTTCTGAGAGTTATTAAAAGCCGGTTTGGAGAAAACCTGTTCAATATCGGCTATAACACCCGAAGTATCTTTATCCACTATCATTATGGGTACATGCTTACTTTCTGCCTGGAAGACAACAGCGGGTAGAGGTGCTACATTATTTGTCAGAATCAGGCACTTTGTCGAAGTCTCTAACGCTGCCAGTTGCATATCGGCACGCTCACCACGAATCACTGCCGCCTTGTTTTCTTTACGGTTAAAATAGTCTATCCCGGAGTCAATAGTCATAGCTCCTAACATTACATTTTCGACCAGTTCACCGGTGTTCTCCGGACAAGTCAATATCTCACCGTCCAGAACTCCGGTCAATTCATCGACGCTTACACCCATTAAGCTTCGCACCTCCGGAAGTATGCCCAGGACCTTTATTCCAGCCTCCTGAAATGAAGCAACTAGATTTTGCTCCACGGCTTCAATTTTAGATTCCGGTACAAAGTTAATAACTACTCCTACCAGCCTTTTCCCCAATTCCCCGGCTACACGGGCCAGGTCTGAAGGAGCCAAGGTAGCAGAATAACGCAGTACTATAATCACCTTTGCATCCAGAACTTCGACAATCCTGTAGCAGGCCAGGGTAGACACATTATCCGTAGTAAGACCACTGAGCCCTTCCATTATGACAACGTCCTTGCCTTTAGATATCTTGGCATAAGCTTTTTTCATCCTTTGTGTAAAATCTTCCGGCTCATCGGTCAGATTCTGCCACAGCTCCCTGTTGGATAAATGAAATGGAGAAATGAGTTCAGGAGTATCCTTTAACTCCAAAGCTTCTTTAATAAAATTGGCATCCCTGTATCCATTCGCATTGTCGTTTTCAGAAAGCTGGACAGGTATAATATAACCAACTTTTTTCCCCCGGTTCAGTAACTGCCTGCCAATGCCCGCACATAGGGCTGTCTTCCCGCCGGGTTCTACAGAAGAAATATATAAATTAACCATATCCCCTCCTGATTGCGTAAACCTCAGTATTATACCACTCTTTACTCTTTACAACCAGCATAAAGCGTCTTATAATGTTTATTAGTTTAAATCGGCTGACTGAGAGTAGTGAGGCTCTCAGTCTTTTTTACTACCTGCCAAAGCGAGGTGACAACACATGGCACAAAAACAAATTCATATCACTAAAGAGGGTTTGGTGAAACTGGAAGCCGAGTTAGAGCATCTGGTATCAGTCCGAAGACCGGACGTAGCTGAGAAGATTAAGAGGGCGAGAGAAATGGGGAGTACTGAGAATAATGCCGAATATGACGAAGCCAAGAATGAACAGGCATTTGTCGAAGGTAAAATATTGATGCTGGAAAATATTGTCAGGAATGCCGAGGTTATACAGTCACCAGCCTTGTCGGGTGTTGTCGAGTTAGGCAACAAAGTACTGATTCAAAACCAGGACAGCAAGATCGAGCAATATACCATTGTAGGCAGCGCTGAAGCTAATCCTGTTGACGGTAAAATATCTGACGAGTCACCGGTAGGACACGCCCTGCTGGGGAAAAAGAACGGTGATGAAGTTGAAGTGAAGACCCCGGCTGGACTTCTCAAATTGTTAATATTAGAAATAAGTTAAGCTTCATGGCAAGATTGGAACATATTGTCCAACAGCGCTTGGAAAAGCTAAAAAGGATTCAGGCCCGAGGAATAGACCCCTACCCCAGTCACTACGATCGCAGCCACACTATTCAGGATGCGGTGGCTTCTTTTAAGCAACAGGAAGAACACCCGGAGGCAGCCTCTCATGAATTAAGCCTTGCCGGACGGATCACGGCGAGCCGTGTCATGGGAAAGATAGCTTTTCTGGACCTGCGCGATAGCTCGGGCAAAATCCAGCTCTATTTCAGCCGTGCCAATCTTGGCAACGAGAAATACCAGTATCTTCGTGATCTCGATATCGGCGATATCATCGGCAGCAAAGGCAGGCTTTTCCGGACCAAGGCAGGTGAAATAACACTTGACGTAGCCGATTTCACCCTCCTGTCCAAGTCTCTTAATTCATTACCTGAAAAGTGGCACGGATTGGCGGATGTTGAGAAGCGATACCGCCAACGCTATCTTGACCTGATAGCCAACGAAGAGACCAGGCTCGTTTTCACTCGTCGCAGCCAGGTCATTACAGCTATGCGGCAGTTTTTAAATGAGCAGGGATTTATTGAAGTGGAAACGCCGGTATTACAACCGATGGCTGGTGGGGCTCTAGCCCGTCGCTTTAAGACCCACCATCATGCTGTGGACCAGGACCTCTACCTGCGTATCGCCCTGGAACTTTATCTTAAGCGCCTCATAATCGGTGGCTTCGACAAAGTCTACGAAATCGGACGTGTCTTCCGCAATGAAGGTATTTCTATTAAACATAATCCTGAGTTTACCATGCTCGAAAGTTATCAGGCCTATGCAGACTACAATGATGTCATGAAGCTGGTCGAGGACATGGTACGCTATATTGCCAGAGAAGTTGTCGGCGGGACGGAAATCAACTTCGGCGCCAACCATATCAATCTTGGCCCCCCCTGGCAACGAGTCCCATTACGTGAAGCGATTAAAGAGCGTTGCGGTATCGATTTTAAGGACTATCCTGAAGCCGATGCACTAAGAATGAGAATGGAGCAACTGGGAATAGAAGTTGATCCCGCCAAAGACAGGGGAAGGCTGGTAGATGAGCTTATTTCTACCTTTGTTGAACCTGACCTTATCCAGCCCACCTTTCTTGTTGATTACCCTGTTGAGATGTCGCCACTGGCCAAAACGAAGCCTGACGACAAGGACCTGGTCGAGCGCTTCGAAGGCTTTATTGGTGGTATCGAGATTGCCAATGCCTTCTCAGAACTCAATGATCCTCTGGAGCAAAAGGAACGCTTCCGCTGGCAGAGAGAGATGCAGGTTACGGAAGCGGTGGTTGAGAAGTTGCTTTCCCAGGAGCCGGAAGTCGATATTATTGACGACGATTTTCTTCAAGCTTTAGAATATGGTATGCCGCCAACAGGTGGTCTTGGAGTGGGAATCGACCGTTTGGTAATGCTGCTGACTAACAAGCAATCGATCCGTGACGTGATATTTTTCCCGCAGCTCAAGTCAAAATAGCGATGGAAGCGGACTGTTATGCTCGATATCAAACTAATCCGTGATAATCCAGAATTAATTCGCCAGACGTTAAATAAACGTGGCGATAGTACCCCGCTTGACGAAATTATAGAATGTGATGAGCGCCATCGCCATTCGCTTCAGGAAGTGGAAGCGCTGCGGGCTAAACGTAATGAAGTGAGCAAACAACTGGGAAAGATGGCGGATAAACCTCCCCAGCTCATCGCTGATATGCGGCAGGTAGGAGAGCAAATTACTTCTCTGGAAACAGAGATTGCGCGGCTATGGACTGAGCTGGAAGACCGTCTGCTGCGATTGCCGAACACTCTTGATCCCGACGTGCCAACAGGTAACGATGCCGCAGACAATGTAGTAGTACGCTCCTGGGGTGAGCCAAAGGAATTTCCCTTCACGCCTCTTCCTCACTGGGAACTGGGAGAAAAACTCAATATTATCGATTTCCAGCGGGGTGTTAAACTTTCAGGTACCCGTTTCTATGTTCTTAAAGGGGCCGGGGCCCGTCTGCAGCGGGCTCTCATTAACTTTATGCTCGATCTCCATATCAGTGAGCATGGCTATACTGAAATTTACCCTCCGTTTATGGTGAAACGGGAATGCATGGTCGGCTCAAGTAACCTCCCTAAGTTTGCAGATAATCTGTACCATGATGATACGGACGACCTCTGGTTTGTCCCTACTGCTGAAGTGCCGTTGACCAATTTACACCGTGATGAAATCTTGCTTCCCGGAATCCTGCCTATCCACTATGTCGCCTATACCGCCTGCTTCCGCCGCGAGAAAATGGCAGCCGGCAAAGATACCCGCGGTATTAAAAGAGGGCACCAATTTGACAAGGTCGAACTTTATAAATTCACCGAACCGGAAACCTCTATTCAGGAACTTGACTTGATGGTAAGGGATGTTGAGGATGTCTGTCGCCGGCTATCTATTCCCCACCGTGTCGTGCTATTATGCAGCGGCGAACTGGGATTTGCCGCAGCAAAGTCTTTCGACATTGAAATGTGGGCTCCCGGCTGTGGCGAGTGGCTGGAGGTAAGTTCGTGCAGCAATTGTGGTGATTTTCAGGCCAGACGAACAAATATACGCTACCGTCCCGAAAACAATGCCAGACCCCGCTTTGTCCACACCCTTAATGGCTCAGGACTTGCTCTGCCTCGAGTGGTTATCTCGATCCTGGAAAACTACCAACAGGCTGACGGCAGTATAGTAGTGCCTGAAGCATTAAAACCATACATGGGAATTGAAACCATTACAGGCGCCCCTAAATAAAAGCACGGGAGAAAATACATCATATCTCCTGGCTTAGAGGCGTCGACCAAACTCAGACTTAAAGCTATCTCTATCAATAATCCCGCCTATAGTCAAGCATTAGGTCCGACTCACATTATCTGTCTAAAATTTCAAAATGTAAATAATGCCCGGTTTAGCCTCATGTTCCAAAGTAATGCAACAGACCGCACCGGCTCCAGCAAAATGCATTCCTCCTTGTTCTGCGCGGATTTATAATAAAGACATTCATATGATATTATTGTATAGTGTATACGGGAAATTGAAGGCATGAACGAAAGCGTGTTATAGAATGATCAAGAGAGCCGGTAAGGTAACGGAACTATAATGCCCCAGACAATTAAATGTACCAGTTGTAATTCAGAAAACGCAGAAGGTCTGCGATTTTGTATTACCTGTGGCAGCAGGCTAGGTGCTCCTTGCCCGCAGTGTGGTGCCATTGTCCCACCAGACTCCCGGTTCTGCCCGCAGTGTGCCTCTCTCTGTGGAATAGGTCGATTTGGGAAAATGCAGCATAAAATTGAAGCAACGCAGCAAATAACCAACTGCCCTGACTGCGGCTTGCCGGATAATGCAGGCCACAGATTTTGTACCGCATGCGGCGCTAAGTTGGGTATTCCTTGCCCTCAATGCAGCACTATTATTGAGCCTGCAGCGGGATATTGTGTAAACTGTGGCTATGTTATGGAACATTTGAGAGGTAATAAGGAATAATATGCTTTGGCAATGGGAAAGCTGCCAGCAAGCGCAGTATATGATACAATCTAGTTAAGGTTAATAAAGGACCACAGTAAAAGTGACGGAGATAGTAATAATAAAGACCAGCCTCACCGAAATAATCGGAGAGTGTCAATAGAGTGCAACTGAAACCGAACATAGCCCTCTGCCCCTCCTGCCATAAGTCAAAAGATCCAAACGAGGCAATCTGCAGTCATTGTGGCGCCAGATCATGTCCGAACAGTCATCTCCTCAGCCCCGGCTCTCGAATTTGTTCGCATTGTGGATGGGTCGACCATAACTGGAAGCCACAGATGGGGTATCATACTCACGGCGTTGAAATCCATAAACCTTCGGGACCGACCGATGAACATGTCGAGTCCGGTTGTCCCCAATGTGGTGCTAAATCTGATATCAGGTCCGGATACTGTCCGAGCTGTGGCGCTCTATTTGGTACGGGGCACTACGGGGAGACGCAGCAGAAAACAACGAGCTTTCCACCCGAAGCCGGGGAACCTGCGCCAATACAAAGCGAACACTACGTTGTACGCCAGCAATTACCGGGAGTTCGTGACGTAAAACTGGAGTACACTTGTCCCAGATGTACCGCGAAAATCGATCCCAAGTCGGGCATTTGCCCAAACTGTGGCTACATCGGTTCTATGCAGTATGAAATCTCGCAACCAAAGACAATCCCACCTGTATTTACGGCGGAAAAAATCACACCATTGAAGTCTCAAGGTTTCACCGGTCGTCAATATCAACGGCCCAGCGAACCCAGTCAAAAGCAAACCTGCCCCTCGTGCGGTGCTTCTATTTCCATAGACTCGCGGATCTGCCCGATGTGCGGTGCACGCTGCGGTTCCGGTCGGCCGCGGATGCAAAAGCAGCTCATCAGCATTGCAGAAAGAGAGCGGGGCAGTTCACCACCGGCAATAAGCTCTCTACCGTCAGCAGTCTCGTTTGCGGCTGCAGCGAGAGCTGATGTAGCCAGAGTACCCAGCATTCCTCTGCCGGAAAGGGCGCTCCCACGCGAGAAAAAAAGAGAAAAAAAAGAAAAAGTAGAAAAAATTAAAAAAGTAAAAGAACCGGGGTATCCGGAGGAGAAAAGAGGATTCCCCCTGGGTCTTTTGCTGGCCGTTATAATTGTGGCTGTTGGACTGGTGGGTATGGTCGTCTATGTTGTCAGTCAGGAGTTTACTTCACCGGTTTCAGGGCCGTCACCATCACCACCGTCGACTGGCGTCGTAGATAAGACTCCACCGATAATCTCGGGACTAAGTTATTCCGATGTCAGTGGATCAAACGTCACGATTAGCTGGGTTACAGATGAAAAAGCCAGCAGCAGGGTCGAATATTGCGATCCTGACGGCGTTTGTGGTTGGGGGGAAGAAAAAAGTCTGGTCAAAAACCACTCTATAGCTATTAGTGACATCAAGCTCGATATTCCTTACCACATTACAGTGAAATCTGTAGACGCGAACGGCAATGAAGCCATAACTGAAGCAGACAGGACATTCAAAACCGCAGTCACGGCTGACATAGACCCACCGTTGATTTCAGATACTACTGTTACCGATATTACTGAATCAAGTACCACCATTACCTGGAAAACAAATGAAGAGGCAACCAGCCAGATTAAATACGGCCCGACTTCTTCCTACGGGACAACAACGGCCCTGGATAGCAATCTGACCATGACCCATAGTATGGAACTGATCAATCTCAATCCCAACACAACTTACCACTTCAGGGTACTGTCAAAAGACGCCAGTAACAACGAAAGAGTGTCGGATGTAGACCAAACATTCACCACCCTTGCTCCCGTCCCTGTCGGCTATGAAGTTGGCAATCGTGCCCCTGATTTCACACTGGAAAACCTTGACGGCGAAAGTGTCACTTTGAGTGACTTCCGGGGCAAGATAGTGATGGTCAACTTCTGGGCGACCTGGTGTGCTCCCTGTGTTGCTGAAATGCCTTACATCCAGGCAATTTCCACCGACTGGTCCGGTGACAGGGAACTGGCGATATTCGCTATTAACGTCAAGGAGAGTGCTGCGGTTGCCCAGAGCTTTATTGACAGCAAAGGATATACCTTCCCCGTTCTGCTCGATGTAAGCGGCGATGTGAAAACCAATTATAACGCAAGCACCATACCCAGAACGTTCTTCGTCGATACCGAAGGCATCATACAAAATGTCCAGGTCGGGCGTTTTCAAAGCCAGAGCGAGATAGAAAGCATACTCGACTCCCTATAAATGCAATGAGCCATCATTAAAAAGTCCATATTCCCTCTACTGCCCTTCAAAAGGTACCCATAGTTGCCTCTAAAAAATTCTACAGTTCATACGGAGTCCGAAGCGGACCTCCATCCATTCAAAGTAACAGTTTGCTTAACCCTCGGTCTATTTGAATTTAGAGACTGCTGCCCCGATTATATCGGGGTAAAGGTCTGGGAGTGTCCCCCATCTTTAAAAATCCCCCAAGCTTGAGGGATATAAGAGGTTGAATGTGAGTTTTTCAGCACCCCCTTTAAACAGGAAGCAGCGTCGCATGTTATAACTCCCGGCGTTACGTCCATTATTTTTTCTTTAGCATCTTATGCAGTTCAGGGAGACGGCCGTAGATAATAACTCTATCACCTATCTCTAGTATCTCATCCGCTTTAGGTAGGGATATCCACCTGTTACCACGCTCAATACCCTGGATAAATAACGTGTTCTCTTTCAATGCCTCCTCCAAAAAGGACCTGTCGAGCAAGAGTGAATTTTCAGTAACGATTACCCGCATAAGCCCGAATTCTTGCATCAGCAGGAACAGATCCTCCGTTGTAGTATCTCCAAAGGTACGCAACTTTAAAATCCGGTTTTCAATAAACTTCTCCCACCTTCTCACCAGACCCTGACGGCTAACGAGTTTATAGACCAGATATATCCCTGCAATAAGGACGAGTATGGTTATCGGAATCTGGAAACCTTCGCTCACTACGATAGACGAGGTGGCACTTACTATAACGGTCACAATTCCCGCATTGCCAAGTATCATCAGCCATATCATGATCTGTCGCCTCTGGGGATGGTTCACCACAATTTCCGCCTCCCTCGTAGTGAATCCCGTTCCGGAGAATGCGGATAAAGCCTGGAACCTGGCCCTTTGCTCCGTCATCCCTGTCATCATCAATGCAATGGCAGCTCCCCTTACAATCAAGAAAGATACGATTATTACCAGAAAAGTAGGTAACAGCAAATATAGACCACCCATGTTAGCTACCTCCTCATTATCATTATCCCGGCAAAGTACCCTTCACATTGTACAATAATACTGCTCTATCGAGAACTATCTGAAACTACATGCCGGTAAATACCATCTACGACCTCCTACAAGACTACGACGAACTGCCGCCTTGAGCAACAACAATGCGGCATAGACTCAGTTGAAAACGCGACCGGGCCATGGCATCAGTGCCATCCAGCCGCAGATAAATACGGACATTCTTGACTGTTTTTCCGTTGTTCTTACGATAAGGACTGCCTTCTCTGGGCTTTTCGGTTCAATTGACCGTACCGATAAGCTGCTGCTATAATCAACACCCGGAGAATGATTTTATGATTACCGGTGCGTTTATTTTCGGCTTAATTTTTACCATCCTGGCCATTTTTGACATCATCCACAATCAACTTGGATTCTTCCCCTTCGAGTTTCATTTCGAGCCTCTGGACACCATTATAGCTATCGGGGTGGCCCTCATCCTGCTTGCGGTCGTATTTCGCACAGAGACCAAAAACTAGACATTTTTCTGAAGAAACCGCCGCAGTTCTACGGATGGTGAGGTCAGAAAGAAAATCCCTGTCTTGATATCAGAAGCAGTGGAATGGTATCACTACAGGTAGCAATTACAAATTAAACGCTGCACCAGAAGGAAGGAGTCATCATGCAGGCAGCGGCTGTTCCATATACCAAGAATAAAACACCAGACCCGATAATAGCTGTGCCGGCTATTTTTCGTTTCCGTCCGGACTCTCGGATTAAGGTACTATCCTTCTGCATGGCATTACTCCTTTAAAAGGTAATTTTTATCCTGTACCATTCCTGCTGCCATGGCAGCAATTTTTATTCATAGTTTTTCCTCTTACTCATGATTTAAAGTAGTGGTTCACATTACCAAATCTTGCTGTAGTTAATGGTTGATTCAACGTGGTCTTCTTGAAATTTCCCGTTTAAACTACTGTAGAGCAGGTAGTATCCTACAGGGTTATTACCACTTTCCCTCTGGCGTGCCCTTCTTCGGCATACCTGTGAGCCTCGGCAGTTTCCATAAGAGGATACGTTCTGTCAATTACTGTTTTTATCTTTCCTTCCTCAATAGCCTCTTTCAGAAAGATGAGGTCTTCGGTATGGTATGGTGGCATAGCAAATATGGCTCTCTTACTACCCGCCTTTGAAGTCCACAGCATATGCAGAAGCAGTGGAATGGTAGCTACCGTAGAAAGATAGAAGCCTTTTTGATTCAGCGAGTTTTTACATTGTGAAAACGACCTTTTGCCTACCGCGTCGAAGATAATATCGTACGTCTGGTCGTTTTTAGTGAAGTCCTCTTTTGTGTAATCTATTATCCGGTCTGCACCGATGGACTGCACCATTTCCAGGTTCGCTGTGCTGCATACCCCGGTAACGTCTGCCCCGAAGTATTTAGCCAGTTGCACGGCAAATGTGCCCACTCCACCGGAAGCCCCGTTAATAAGAACCCTTTTCCCGCTCTGAATATGACCATAATCTCTGAGGAATAGCAGGGCGATACAAGCCCCAAAAGGAACTGCGGCAGCTTCCTCATAGGTCATATTAGTTGGCTTAATGCCCACTTTTTCTTCGGGCATACAGACATACTCGGCGTGAGCACCGGAAGGAGGTCCTCCTCCATAGACCTGGTCACCCGGCTTGAACAGTTTAACATCTTTGCCTGCCGCTTCAACTTCCCCGGAAAACTCAACTCCCAGTATGTGATAACCGGCCTTCGGTTTCAGCAGCCCTGTCATGAAGCGGGCGATAAGCGTTTTACCATTGCGAAATCTCCAGTCCATCGGCGTCACTGTTGAGGCATGGACTTTGATGAGGACTTCACTATCCTTTGGCTCAGGTCTTTCTACCTCTTTTAGCTCCAGAACATCAGGCGGTCCGTATTTCGTATAGACAATCGCCTTCATATTGCCCCCTCCATTTAGCTTTCCATACTGGCTAAGGCATTCTTCATTGTAGGAAATGCTATCGACTATTCTAGTAAAGGTTTTCCAAGCCAGTCAATAGTGTCAGGAATTACCTCATCCAGGTAGTTGGCACAATTGACTGGCTTAGGATTAATGAAATCATAAATTACGGGGTTTGTGTCTTATACTTGGAGAATCCCTTCCTTGCCATCAGCATACTGACCAGAATGACTATGCCGAATACCAGGAATATATAGGTCTGCGGGCAGGCCATTCGCCAGTTGAGGATAACCACCTCGTATAGCCCCTGGACTACCCCGTTCGTCAGCATCATGGTGCCCCAGATAATACCCGGTACCCAGGCAAATCTCTTCCGCTGTTTGAGCCCCAGAGCGCAAAATATCCCGATTATACCGATCCAGATTTCTTCCCATAAGGGCTTTAGCATTGCCATGTTCATGAAACCGAGGGCTCTTTCCTCAATGATTTTCACGTCGAATGAAGAACCCGCCCATTGTTTTACCCCGTTTTCCAGAATCGTATTGTCGTTACTGATGGTAAATACGGTCCACCCGATGAAAAGAACCGACACAATCAACATTACCAGCCAAACATTCTTTCCCTTTTCTTCAGTCATTTTTTACTCCTTTTAGCTCTGTATTTTGGTAATACATGGTGGCTCTCAGCGAAACGCCCTCTACGCTCTAAACTCTCCTTTATGGTAGTTATACAACTATTTCGTCTCCCATATTGTATGATACTACACTCTATGCCCATTTCTTCTACTTCACGCTGGAACAACCGGTCATCTGCCGGACTAATTTTCCTTTGCTATAAGAAATCGCCATTATAACGACAGGGGACAACTCCATTGCTCGATTGAATAAGACGGGCTTTTATCTTATGATAGACGGTCTGGACGTATCTTCACAGGTCATTCTATTATAACAATTCCATCAGACACCTGCTCACAGGTGTCACCAGTGCTTCAGGAAGCGGCAGCCAAACGCTTTGACGGTGCCTTCAACGCACTATATAATAAACAGGAAAATCAGGCTGTCGAAAAATCTGGTTAGCTATCCGTTAGCTTTTTTAGTTATGTCTACTTAAAAAAGATTATATAGAGGCAAATTTAGCTTCAAAAAGCAACCTGGAGGGGTGGCCGAGTGGACTATGGCGACGGTCTTGAAAACCGTTTTCGCGAAAGCGAACGTGGGTTCGAATCCCACCCCCTCCGCATAATAATGACGAACAGGACTGAGCAGGACGGCAGGTCATATTGCAAGGGATGTCCCGGTGCGTTCGTCCCGTATAGCTGAGTATACATGCCAACGTTTTAACGATGGATATCCGCTAGATGAAGATCCACGAATACCAGGCGAAAGCATTACTGTCCGAATATGGTATACCCGTGCCCGCACGTGGAGTAGCTGCGACACCGGCGGAAGCCCGGAGGGTGGCTGCTGACCTCGGCGGTACCGTAGCAATCAAAGCCCAGGTCTATGCCGGCGGCAGGGGCAAAGCCGGGGCGATAAAGATGGCGGGTACTCCCGATGAGGCAGAGAAACTTGCCGGGCAGTTAATCGGCACCAGGCTGGTGACCTATCAGACGACCCCTGAAGGGGTGCCAGTCAGCAAAGTCCTGGTAGAGAAGTCCGTGGTCTTCAACCGCGAGCTCTATATCAGTATCATTGTCGACGGCGCCAGCCGGACGCCGGTAATGATTGCCAGTGAAGAGGGCGGGGCGGATATCGAGGACATAGCCCGGACCAGCCCGGAGAAACTGCACAGGGTGTACATCGATCCCGCAGCCGGCTTCCGCACAGACCAGGGGCATACGCTGGCCCGTGAAATGAACCTGGAACAGGCACAGGTACAGCCTGCTACCGACCTTATGGTCAATCTCTACAGGCTGTTTCAGGAAAAAGACTGCTCCCTGGTTGAAATCAATCCTCTGGTTGTTACCGCCGGCGGCGGGCTCATGGCGCTCGATGCCAAGATAAACTTCGACGATAACGCCCTTTTCCGCCACAGCGATATCGAGCAGCTCCGCGACCTGGAACAGGAAGACCCGCTTGAAGTCAAAGCCAGAGAGCTAGGAGTTAACAATTATATCAAGATGGACGGCGACATCGGCTGCATGGTCAACGGCGCCGGTCTGGCGATGGCGGTTATGGACCTTATCACTCAGGCCGGTGGCAGTCCGGCGAACTTCCTTGATATCGGCACGGTCAATACTACCGACCGGGTGGTCGGCGCTTTTAAAGTCTTTACCAGCGATCCTGATGTGAAAGCGATTCTGGTGAACATATTCGGCGGCATAGCCCGGGTCGATGTTATCGCCCGGGGTATTGTCGAAGCTCATAAACAGATGGCTGTCCGTACTCCACTGGTTATCAGGCTTGCCGGGACCAATGTCGATGAGGGTAAACGTATTCTGGCGGAATCCAAAATAGACTTTATTGAGGCAGCCGATTTTTACGATGCAGCACGTAAAGCAGTAGCTGCTGCTAAAGGAAGCATGAGGTGAGCATTTTAATCGATAAAGAGACCCGGTTACTTGTCCAGGGAATAACGGGTACTGAAGGCAGCTTTCACACGCAACGGTGTATCGAATACGGCACCAGAGTAGTTGCCGGAGTTACGCCGGGCAAGGGGGGTAGTGAAGCATGCGGCGCAGCCGTTTTCGACACTGTCGAGAGGGCAATGAACAAGACCGGAGCCAATGCCAGCATGATTTTTGTACCGCCTGCTTTTGCAGTCGATGCCCTGATAGAAGCCATCGACTGCGGGATCCCGCTGGTCGTCTGCATCACTGAAGGTATACCGGTCCGGGATATGGTGCTGGTGCACAGCTATCTGAAAGGGAAGCCGACCCGGCTTATCGGCCCTAACTGTCCGGGGCTTATCTCTCCCGGGAAATGTAAAGCAGGTCTCATGGACAGTGCCATTCATCTTCCCGGCACTGTCGGTGTTGTTTCCCGAAGCGGAACTCTCACCTACGAAACAGTTGCCCAGCTCACAGGTCTGGGCATAGGCCAGTCCACCTGTGTCGGTATCGGCGGCGATTCACTGCCCGGCAGCACCTTCGTCGATATACTCAGACTGTTCCAGGAAGACGATGATACCGGGGCGGTTGTGCTTATCGGTGAAATAGGCGGCACTCTTGAGCAGGAGGCGGCAGACTATATCCGGCAGAACATGACCAAACCCGTCGTTGCCTTTGTAGCCGGAATGACCGCACCGGCAGGGAAAAGAATGGGGCACGCCGGAGCTATTATCAGCGGCAGCTCAGGCAGAGCCGATGAGAAGAGGGAAGCCCTGGCAAACGCCGGCGCTGTCATCGCGCCCGGCCCGGCTGAAATCGGGCTTACCATGAGCAAGGTGCTGAGCAAATAATGACACAGTAACAGGGAGGCCTTACTGATCCTCCAACGGCATAGCCCCGGAAATGAAAGAACTATTTATACGCTATCATCAGCGTGGCCGGGACCCTTAATTTGATTGCTCCCTCTACCGGACATTCATCAACGCAACAGTTGCAGTACGTGCAGAATTCCGGGTAAGCGACCACAGGGACCTCCTGCGCCTCCGAGCCGAAAAAGACATCTTCGGAACAATAGTCAACACACTGCCCGCAGCAAATACACTCTTCCGGATTTATAATAGGTGGCATGACTCCCTCCCGTTACATCTGTATCTCTCTCCACTCCGTAACCGCTTTCCCATCTACCTTCTTTATAAAAAGCAATGACCTGTCAAACTTAGGATTGGTAACCGGATAGTCCGGACGGACATGTTTCCCTCTGGTCTCTTTCCTTTCACCGGCTGCAATAAAGATGAGCTCGCCCAGGTCAAACAGGTTCAATACCTCAAGACAACGTATCAATTCCCACTGGTTTTTCGCCGCTATGGTGGTGTAGGCCTTGCGCTTCAACCTTTGGAAATGGTTGAGGCCTGCCTGCAGCAACGTTTCAGACCGGACCGATCCGGCGTAATCATACAGCACCTGCTGGAGGGCGAAGTTCATCTCTTTCCAATCGGCGCCCGCCTCACGACCTTTAATCTTATTGATGAGGTTCTTTACCTCCGTAATACTCTGTTCTGCACTCCCCGGCTCGGAAGGCTGTGCTCCCTTGACGTACTCAGCCATATTTTCTCCGGCAATCCAGCCGAATATCGCCGCCGTAGCTATACCACCAACCACCTCATCGCCGGCAGCATACAGTCCCGGCAAGTTCGTCTCTCCCTTCTCATTATAGTGTACCCCTCCTACCGGACGCATATCGTAGCGCATGAATTCGATAGGGTTTTTCCGGGGATCTATGCCTTCTTCTTCCAGATGGTTCAATATTGCATCGTTCCCTTCCTGCTTAAGATAATGCAGCATATACTCGTAATCTTCCTGTGAAATGCCCGTACAATCCATGTAGATGGGTCCCCTGCCGGACCCGGCATAGTCTTCAAATAGAGTGGGATATGACATCAATACGACATCGCCATATCTCTTATCCGGTTCCGTAACAAAAGGACCTACGGGCTTGCCATAGGCATCTTTCACAACCCCGACCCAGGTTGCTTGGCCCGCCTTGGCAAAGTATTTGGGTCCGCAGTGTCCGTACGGCGTCTCCAGACCTACCAGTTCAGCACCGGCCCGGTATGCCATTGCCCGCCCGTCGCCCGTGAGGTTGGCCGGATGAGCCGGGTTTGATATCCGACCGTTGATGGGGCTTGGATACAACCGTTCAACACACCCGGTGCCCAGTATAACAGCTTTAGCCCGGAATACCGTTATCTTGTCTTCTCTGGTGTTTATACCTATGGCGCCGGCGACGCCGCCATCACAGAGCAGGTCATAAACCATCACCCTGTTCACGATGTTCACTCCTCGTTTGAGGGCTTGCTCAGTGAGGACCGTTTTCTGCTTGTGACCATCGTACTTCAGCGCCAGCAGCTTGCTCCCGGGATAGCCGAACCCGGCAAACTCATATTTCCCGTCGTATTTCATAGGAATGCCCCAGCTATCCCAAAGCTTGACTATATCAAAAGACTTCTCCTCCCGGGTACGGATAACATTTATGTCTCTGGGTATGACCCGTGCCGAAGCCTGCCGGAGTTTCACTATGTGCTCGATATCAGGACCGTGGACCTCGGGTATGTAACACCAGAAGTGGTCATTACCGGCACGGCCACAGCCACTGTGAATTGTGTTTCCTTTCTCAGCAACGATTACTCGGGCACCGAGTTCACTTGCCCTGATAGCCGCCATTAACCCGGCTATCCCACCACCCACGCAAAGAACATCAGTTTCCAATATCTCCTGTTGCATAGGCTCCTCTCTGCTGTTGCATTTATCTGGTTCCATCGTATCACGATAGGTGAGCAGATTCAACAGTCCATTGATGCCCAACACATCATACTCTAAGAAGGTAATCATACCGGCTGTCAGGCGATAGTTGCCTAATAATGTTATAAAAAGCTTGAAGATGCACTGTACTGACTAGCAGGATTAAAGCTACATCGTCATGGTAGGAATAATAAACGTTATACATGCCCAGTAAGATTAGGAAAGAGCACCTGTCCATTGCCAGAAATGTGCGGTCTTAAAACAGCATGGATTAAAGACGGTCGTTACCTCCGCCGTTTTGGATACTTAATAATGCGTGACTCTGACGAGTTTAAATAGAAATACCGTAAAAAATGGGCTGTTGAGCGTGTATTTTCTCGATTAAAGAAAACTCGTAGACTGGAAACTCACTGCTTTCGTGGATTTAAAATGATAAACCTACACACTACTTTATCCATGATAGTGATGCAAGCAATAGCTTTGGCTAAAGTTAGAGCAGGTAAAATGAATGATTTACGGGGATGTGTTAGGCAAGTTGGTTAATAAGATTGAAAAACTCTACGTTGGGAAGTAGTTACTCGCCGTATGAGGTGCTTAGACAAAAAACATTGAACTCGCCGTTCACAATATGTGTTGTACAAGTGAAAGAGTTAAAAAAAGAAGTTAAATTGTTCTACTCATATTTCATTTATGCTAAATACTAGCTCCGGTCCCTTTAAGATAATATACCATTTTTTAATCAGATTTCTACCAATTAATGCATACTCATTAAGATTAATGGAATATGCTACTTCGATTGTTATAGGTTTATATCCATTAATTGATACAGTAGTTATACAAACGGGTGCTTCCTCAACATAGTCACGCCATTGAAGATTTATCTTACGAGAAGGAACAATATTTGCTCCTTCTCGACACCTACGTGGAACAGTCGTTAATCCAGCACCAGTATCAACAGCTGCTAACAAGTCTGTGTAAAAAGGTTCTCCATCTATTGGTTTAACCAAATTAATATACAGGGCAGGGCAATGCTCTTCACAGCCAAATACAGACCAATCGTGATAAGAATGGTCGCCCATACATATCTCCAACAAGGGATCAAATGGGTGATGTCAATTCATATGTTTGAATTTTATTTTTCCCAATGAATGGCATAAAGATTGGCCGATAACCTAACTCTGAATACACTCGTTGTGCTAATTTGCCAATGTCAAAGTCACTATCAAACACGGAACCTTCCCAAATTGCGATATATTTCCCCTCATATTTTTGGCGTAGTTCATCCCAATGTTCATCTAAATAATTTCCCCAAGACTCAAGTAAACTTGCCTCTAAAGATTGTGGCTGCTCTTCGTCACTCGCATCATTTTTTTCAACATCTTGGAATAATTCCTCAAAAGCATGAGCACATGTAATAAAAGCCTCACGTGCAGCGATATCAGCGTCGAGGTTCAACTCTTGCTTAATACATTGCAGACTGAATATTAGTGTATTTGTCAACTGTGATTGATAATCAGTGGGTATCTCGTGCCAATATACTCTCCACTTGGAAAGCGGTTGCCCCCTATCATATTTCCATATACTGGTATCATCATCAATTAGTAAATTATTATCCGCTGTTCTGACCATTGTTCTATTCTCCTAATGCTAGCATCGATTCTGTTAGCTCAAACGAACGGTCTTTCAATGTCGGAAACGACTTCAACATATTCCCAGCTTTGCGAGCACTCTGGATGGGATAACTGAAATTATAGTTAAATACAATAGTCTGTTCTCCTTCATAGTCCATTCTTATGGTTAGTATATATGACATGAAGTTCACACGGAGACTGCCGCCATATTTTATCTGTCGACCTTTGAATAGATGATCAAATCCAGAACCATTCATCTTCAATTTGAGCTTCGGCAACTGTTTAGGAAACTCCAAAGAATATTCCAAGATATAGTTTTGACCAACTGAGCGATAAGGAATATGTGGTAACGTACGTAAGTAAGCACTAGCGGATTGGCCACAAACTGCAATATGTTCGTTATCCAAAACCTTCGTAGCCAATTCTAATCTTTCCGTATCTACGGAAAGATGAAACGATGGAGAGTCAAAAAGGGAAAATGGAGGTGTGTGAACAAAATTGGAAGGTGATTCCCTAATCGATAAAACCTTTTGTACCCAGTCAGGAGAAATAATACTTGGGTTATGAGCCTGAGCCAGTATAACAATACTAGCTTTACGTAATTTTAACATAATCGCCTACATTACTCGGCTATAACTTGTACAAAAATTATCACATTCTTTTATTCTTGTCAATAAAACGTTCATGTAAACACGCCAATAATAATTAACAACATAATTCACCTAAAATACTAGTGCATTTTTCTGCCAAAAGGAGTTTCACACATTCCCAATCTCTGCTGACATTGACAATTCGTTTACGACTGCTATAATCGCTGTTAAGGAGGTGGATTATGGCAGAAACAGCACAACAAATATTTGATAAGATTAAAGAGTATATCAGCGGGCATGGAAGACCATATCAGGAATGGTATGCAGGGATAACATCTGACATTGAAACTCGTCTTTTTAAAGACCACAATGTTTTACGAGACAATGGTATATGGGTATATAATGAATGCAATAATAACGAAATTGCTAGAAGTGTGGAAGATGGATTAATTAGATTGGGTTGCGATGGTGGTAGTGGAGGTGGTGACCAATCATCAACTTGTGTTTATGCCTATCTCAAATTAACTAGTACTAAACCTTAGTTTCGGCACACCTACTAGTTAACAAAGGGACAGTCATGATCCGATTACCGATGGTGATTTCCAACTTATTGCCGAATGTAGTCACTTATTCAAACTGACTCAATACCAATTGGGTTCTGTAGCATTTGTGTTGACACCTCCTCCACATTAGACTAGACTAATAATAATCCACTGGAGGAGTGTAATATGCCAATTCCATTAAAACAATATCAAGATGGAGTGGAACCACAAGAGGCTGAAATCCTTGCCAAACTAGAACAGAAGCCATATCAAGCATATACTCTCGATGACTTATTACCGAAATCCAATAACCTAATAGTCACTTTTACCCAAGGTCTGGCACTTGCTAATCGAATGGACACGTTAATCAGCAAGGGACTAGTGAAATCAAAATATATTGGATTGGTACGCTATTACGTATCTGCCAAAGCTACTTAGACTTTAAAGTATCTCTATAGAGGTCATATATAGGAATTGCTTCTCGAAGCATATCTAATGTGAATCTTTGTAGCTCCTCCCTGATAATATTCCGAAGCCGTTCTTCAGTCTTTCTCTTTGAGTTTTATTACTGCTTTGTGGTATTGACATAACATTTTGCACGCCCCTACTGGTTAAGGGGAAGGGGAGAAGTAATGGAAGAGGGGCTGGCGCCCCTCTTATATATCCTGTTATTATATCCTGAGGAGAGTTGAAGAGAGGCTTCACCTCTCTTATTAAAATTCTTCCCCAGGATTGGGGGATACAGCGAGTTGAATCTGAGCTTTTCAGCGTCCTCGTACTAAGGAGCGATTGAAATGGAAATCATTAAAAGAGAGGTCGTTTTTGAAGGAAAGTATTTACGGTTTGTGAAAAAGGACGCCAGGACAATAACGGATGATAAAATCTCCTGGGAAACCGTAGAGAGGACAAATATCGATGGCAAAGGAGTGGTAGTGATTATCGGTCTAACCAGTGAAAAAGAATTAATCCTGGAAAAGAACTGGAGAGCTCCCGTGGAATCATCTATCATCCAGTTTCCCGCCGGTCTTATCGATATAGCAGGAGAAAGCCAGGAAGAGGCAGCTCGGAGAGAGCTGCTGGAGGAAACCGGCTACAAGGCGAAAAAGCTCATCCCTGTTATTTCAGCGCCGAATTCCCCGGAGCTCACTTCTACCAGGGCGGTTCATTTCTTCGCTCCTGAAGTTGAGTTTACCGGGGAAGGGAAGAGGGACAGTACCGAAGAAATCGAAGTCTTAAAGGTCCCGGTTGAGAAAATCGATGATTTCCTGCTCAATCTTCCAGTAGATGCTCAGCTTGATCTCAGAGTTCCCGGCATTCTCTGGATTCTGGAAAGGAAAAAACTGATTTAAATCACGATAATGACAGTGCCCTCGCCCGCGATATCCGCTTTTCTCCCGTATCCTGTTTACTATACTGACATATTCCCCCTTACCGGAATATCGCGCTCCGGGACTATCATACCGCCGGATGCTGTTCACTACGCTTCACAGCTCATAAGGCTTGCCCGGCTGCCGGCGCCGGCTTCCCGGACAGACCTGTTTACGCCTCGGTTACCACTTTGTCTATATGGGAAACCATGCCCTTCCGCGCTTTGGTCAACTGCTGCGGCTTGCGGTCATCGAAGCGAATAGCGTGAGTTTCACAGACTTTAACACATTCCGGGTCGCCCCCGCACAGGTCGCATTTAATAACCTCATTGTCCGGAGTGAGCCTGATAGAACCGTAGGGGCAGGCATCAATGCAGAGTTCACAGTTTGTGCATTTTTCGTAGTCCAACACTACATAACCAGTGGTCAGGTCTTTCTGCAATGCTTCGACAGGACAGGCTGCCACACAGGACGGTTCCTCACAGTTGACACATACCCTGGGGAATCTCAGCCCTTCTATCATATAGAATTCGCAGTGTATCCTGGCTTTCGCCGGATTGGACTCCTGTTCTTTAACCAGGGAGCAGATAAGTTCACACATCTTGCACCCGGTACACAAACTGTAGTCTATTAACATATTCTTTTGAGCTGCCATGAGCTTTCCTCCTTCAATATCTCCCTGGCTCTATCACAAGGTATGAGACGGTTCTTTATCCAGGTTAAGCCGCTTCAAGGTTTCCGGTGTAGGTCTCCCTTCCCAGTCCCAGCCATGGAGTTCGTAGTATTCATCCAGCATATCGGAGTATTTGTCCGGCTCAAGGCTTACTCCGTCAAGCCTTCCGCCTATTATCGGTATCGTGGCAAGAGGTGACGGCAGGTCTCCTTCTCTGCCCACACCATCCCTCGCATTGAACATCCGCTCCATATTGAATATCCGCTCACCCACCTCCATCAATTCCTGGCTGGTCATATCCCAGCCGGTGACGGCATTGACTACCTCGACGATTTCATCGAAGCCATACCAATCGGGAGCAGCGAACTTCGTCCAGAATTTGCATAAGCCCACTGCATCGATAACGGAGTAGAGAAATTGAGTCCAGGTAGCCATCCAGGCCTTGGTATCCCAGGCCAGCGGATCAGGGTTCATCGGCCGGCCGAATATCTTCTCCAGGACGTCCGGCGGCAAATTCATGTGTTCCATGTTGCAGATACCTCTGAGGTGATCGTTTCCCCGGTTAGAGGTCAGGTTTCCCAGCGGTGTAGCCCGCTGCTGAATTAACGGACCCTCCAGGTCCAGGCCTTTCCCGCACCGATAATAGTAATAGGCGGCTTCCGGCTTGCGGAGCCTCTTCATCGCCTCATCAGGGCCGTCAGCGATAATAGCCCCCAGGCCTTCCCGCTTCGCTATCAGCTCGGGTAGTTTCACTATCGTATCCCGGTCCCCCCACTCCATATGAAAGCCATACGTATGGCTGGAGTCGATTATGCCCCTCTGCCATAGCTCCATTAGCCAGCCCACATGGTTTGCATAGGTCCATACGTCGATGCCATACCTGTTGCACGCCTCTTCAGCAGCCAGAGCGATGTCCCAGTAAGGGTTCCCCAGACCGGCGCCGAATCCCGCCATGATGTACCATTCCGGGCCCTCTCCCTCAAGGCCAGCAAAGGGGCCTTCCTTGATTTTCCATCGGTGCTCGCAATGCATGGCACACCCATGACAGGCGAACATTCTCTCCTGGAACTTATCAATAAAAACGTCGACCTCCATGTTCCCGAGTCCCTCCGGGAAGCCGATTATCTGATGATTTCGGGAGCGAACAAATCCCCGTTCGCGGTTCACCACCCAGGGCCAGAGGAGGCCCCACTTGGTCATTATCTGAAAGATTTTGGTACTTCGGGCATAGCTCAGTTGTTTCTTGGTTATTTCCATGAGCTTGTCAGTGTGTTTTGCCTTGAGCCCCTTTGTGCCCCGTACTGCGACTGCCTTGAGCCGTTTGGAACCCATTATACAGCCCATACCTGTCCTGCCAGCAGCTCTCTTAAGCCGTGTTCTGACACAGGCATATCTCACCAGTCTCTCGCCGGCAGGTCCAATGCAGACTACCTTTACATCCGGGTCACCTAACTCTTCACAGAGCTTTGTTTGGGTCTCAAAGGTGTCAAGACCCCAAAGGTTAGAGGCATCTTTAAGTTCTATTTGCCCATCGTGAATCCATAGGTAGGTCGGTACTTTCGCCTTTCCCTTGATTACCAGATGTTGAAATCCAGCATATTTAAGCTCCGGGCTGAAGTCGCCACCAACATTAGAGTCTCCATAATGACCTGTTAGCGGTGACTTGCCGGTTATGTGAGTCCTTCCATAGGCGGTGGTAAAATGGCCCGACGCTATGCCAGCGCTGATGATCACTGCATTCTCGGGGCTCATCGGGTTTGTCCCCTTCTCCACGTAATTATACAGAAGATAGGCAGCCATGCCTCTGCCACCCAGAAACATTCGATGTAAGTCTTCAGGTATATCTTTTACAGTAACTTCTCCCGTGCTAAGGTCTATATAGGCTACTCGGTCCACAGTTTCTCCCTTCTAATACTACTAATGTACCCTAATGTCGTACAGTATCTTTTAACCATGTTTTCTTAATCACTGCTTTCACTGCTGTTACGGTATCCGGCCGCCATCGGGCTTGTACGTAGAAATGACTGGCCTTAGTACCATCGGGATGTCAGGATTTATCCAGCTTATCACCCAATCGGCCCCGCATTTAGGGCAATGTACCTCTTCCTGACTTTGATCAAGAGGCAATTTCTCCCCGCATATCATGCACCTGACACGCTGATATATTTGTTTTTCTCTGGCATACTCCTGAGGCACGATAATCACCCCCTTTTTTTGACAGGCTCGCCAATAGCGTATCTTGCTGAATTAGTATGGTGAGCCTTCCCTGTCCCTACTGCGGATAAAAATGCAACATATAATCAGACGGCGCGAATCAAAGAAGCTACATTATTCGAATCCAGGCTGATTACCACGCAGTACTTAATTCACCTATAAACTAACATTTCTGGCAGACCTTGTCAAACATTGTCACTTCAGGACCCGAGTTTCGTTCTGAAAAGCACAGCGCTCCCGATAGCAAATGAGAAAACGTTCAAAACGGCTTTATTCCTGCGTACCCGAGCATTATTCACCACGGGCATTTCAACAGGCAAATAGAAGGTTAACAGTGAAAGTGTACTATACATATTCCATGCCGGAAGCTATCATGAATCCGTCTCCACGTGACATACCATGATAGTCCTGAGGGTGACCGGTCCTGGCTAACCAGCGCCTACTGTAGTCAACAGGCAGTTACCCTATTGTATCCTTTCTCTCACTATGTGTGTGCAAAATGCTCTATGCTATAATTGCGTTGAGCAATCGTGAAACGTAGAGGGTCTGCCTGTGATTAACGGTCTCTTTCCAATTTCTTACTTAATCGGTCTGATCGTGGGATCATTCATCCGGGTTTGGTATGGTAAAAGATACAAACAGGATAGAACAGCTATCTTTCGCACAGAAGGGCTTGCTGTTGGACTACTTGCATCCCTCTGGGGAATAACCATACTCATACCTGTCTTCTATATGTTTACCCACTGGCTGGATTTTGCCAATTATGACCTGCCAGCCTGGGCTGGCTGGTCTGGCGTAGCCATCTTTGCCTTTGCATTGTGGTTACTCTGGAGATCACACACCGACCTGGGACGCAACTGGTCCGCAACCACAGAAATTAAGGAAAAACAAACACTGGTGACCGATGGAGTTTTTCGATTTATCAGGCACCCGATGTATGCTGCACACCTTCTGTGGTGTATCGCTCAAGCATTGTTGATCTGGAACTGGATTGCAGGACTGGCCAGTATGGTAGTTTTTGTTCCCTTATACTTCCTGCGGTTTCCTCGTGAGGAGTGTATGATGCTCGACCAGTTTGGAGAGGAGTACCGCCAGTATATGAGCCAAACCGGCCGAATTATCCCCCCGCTGCGGAAATGATCGAGGGGCACATCACTTTTGAACGACAATATTTCCGCTGCACAAAGAGACAAAAGGCCTGACCCGGCTGGTCCTGTTCGCAATCGGATGATGAAAGTGAGCCTGACTATATTGATATCATTGGATTTGTTACGTTCTGATTGGCAATGCCGCTCAGGCTCGGATCTCCTTAAGTGAGCCTTAAAAGTATTAAAAATCTAGCTTTGAAATGTACGCATAATCTAGGTTATGCGAAGTGGTATTATGTGAAGTGATTGAACGTATATTTCGCATGGAGATTCACGAGTGTTTATAAGCGGGATAGTGTTAGTTGTACTCATGGATAGCGGGATTGATAGTGTAGTGTGTGTGCGGTTGTGTGTGGCGTGGTGGAAGGCAGGGAGAAAGGATAGACCAATGACCCACCCCATGACCCATTTTAAGAGTAAGTAATAGTAAAAGGTACTGCCGTAGATTTTTTAAAATATAAAAAGGTATTGTATAAGTGGTTTTATTTCTGTTTGGTTTCGGTGGGTTTTTTATTTTGTGAAGATGTTATTGATTCGCAATTTGGTTCTTTAGTAGTCTGCTCAGCAATATATGTAGCTAATCGGTTAATTCTTTGGATGGTTTCTTTTTCTTATTAGCCATTTAATCATCATTATTTAGGGGTGAGATCCGATGTATTTAATTTCAACAATGTGTTCCTCGTTGTCAACCTTATACCAGACACGATGACTATAATCTATGTCATATTGTAAAAAACCCTCTTGCTTACCCTTTAATTTCTTAAGCCTACCGCCTGACTCAAATCTATTCAATGGAGATTCTTGGAGAAACTTCTTACACCTTTCCATCGCATCTGGTAAGCTATCCTGTAATTTATACCAGTCTTTTGCAATAGAACTACTACATTTAATCTCATACGTTTCCATTATTTAATGGTAACATAATCATCTTTACGTGCTTTTGCTTTTAGGGCCTTCATAACAGCAGGATTATTTTTGGTCTCAGCAGTAGCTTGCCAATCTTCTAATAATTCCTCTACATTTTCCCACTTGTCATTTGCTATCGATGCCAAAATATTATCGATATACTCCACTTGAAATTGTTCTATTTCTTCGGCATCAAGATATTCCAACCAGGGATAGACCGTACTCTTGTTACCCCTTTCTATTTCATTACATAGCTTAATAGCCGATTCTAAATAATGCCTGCCTAAATATAATTCCCGCACACGTTCCCGGCTAAATACTACAACCTTATTATCTCCGGTAGTAACCGTTACCGGGCGCTTAGATGCTACGCCAAGCCAATAGCTTTGGCTGTTACGAAACTTGGTAGCACTTATAATTTCATCATTTAAAATATGAGTTATCATTTTCAAACCTCTGTTAATCTATTATGTACATATATATGTACTATTTTGTGTACATTAAATGTAACACATTATTTGTTATTTGTCAATACTTTTCGACGCATCGAATATAGTCTAACCAAACTATACAAAACTGTTATAATCACCCATGAGGAGGTGGATTCGGTATGAAAGAAATATCACTTTGGTTAGCAGGTGTAGCGTTTGCTGTTGCATTTCAGGGTGTATCATTCGCCTTACAGGGATGGATATTGAAAACTCCCCGAATAAGTCCAGAAAAGGCAACAAAAATCCAGACCTATGGTAAAAGGTTAGCAATTATCGGCGCTATAATTTTTCTTATAGGATTGTTGGGCTTTATTATCCTTTAATATATCCAAGTGGGGAATATCCTCTCTACAATCCATGCGTTATCTCCCCGGTACTCCCACAGGCAAACAGAATGGTATAGACTGTGTTGCATTGAGTTTACACCACGCTTGT
Source organism: uncultured Dehalococcoidales bacterium (assembly GCA_964596125.1). Taxonomy (GTDB): domain Bacteria; phylum Chloroflexota; class Dehalococcoidia; order GIF9; family UBA5629; genus CAZQRP01. The sequence goes on from CAZQRP010000012.1 coordinate 63,032, forward strand.
TACATTGTTTGAGCATTGTGAACGTATAAAACGCACTATTTTCGGTTGATATGTATAAAGCTTAGCAATGGTAAGAGATACTTAGTCTGCCATTCGCCTATGTGTAGCCTCAGTCCAAGTCCTAGTTCTTCTGATAAAGTCATTGACCTCCTCACCCGTTCTGAAGCCTTGCTTGCCACAATAGTCGTAGTGAATCATCTTTTCCTTAGCTCTCATTAATTTAGGTCTCGGCTTTAAAGCGGGATAGCCTAGAGCCATCATATCATAGACTTCCAGTTCTTGTGGTATTCCCAAGAGGTCCTTTAGCAAACAATGTATTAAGGGTACCTGGACTCCGGACACCCATTGAGAAGCAAGACCCAGGGTAGTAGCTGCTAGATGCATATACATAAAAGCATTAGCAAGACTAGATGAGAAAATCAGTTGGTTGCGATATTTATCGAACCTGACTGCCATTGGCAGCCCCTCTTTTGTTCTTGTATCACCGAATAGTATTATAAAGACCGGCGCTTTACTGTAGTTCATTTGTCCCCAAGTTGTATGAGAGCGATTCGGTTGCGACAGAACATCGTGCCACGACTCCCTGGTAGCTTCCATTCTAATCCGTTGAGATAAATACTCGTTAATAAGTTGTACAATGCTATCTTTTAACTCTTGATTTTTGACCACGATAAATTCCCATGGCTGTGAGTTCAAACCAGATGGAGCCCAGCGAGCGACCTCAATAATCTTATCCACAAATTCATCAGGAATTGGGTCTGGCTTGAACCTTCTAATGCTTCTCCGTTGTTTTACCAAATCTAGAAGACTATCATAGTTCACTGTAACCTCCTTGTATGATATCGGTTGTCACATTAAAAGCGATGTAAAAAGAAATCATCGCCTGTAAGGATGATACCGTATGCGACAGGGATATTGTAGCACAATGCGAGAAGTTTACTTATGCTGGACAATAAGCCATCTTTAAAATCACTCACTTTATCAGTAACCTGAATCGTGCAATACTATGGACAAGTGATTAGAGAATAGTATACACACAGCTCAAATCCTCATACGTTACCTGCATTACACCTGATAATCCAGGAGACTCATAATTTCATCTCCATATTTTCTCATTATTAATAAGCGGTCCGCACTCTTCAGTTGTTGAACTGCCTGTCTGAGCTCCTGGACTCTTTCAGGATTACTTTTAGTCTGAGCATAAAGCTCCCCGATGAACTTCAGTGATGCGGGCAGGTCTATTTCAGAGGGCAGAAGCATACCCTTATCTTTAGACGTTTCCTGGCTGCGCTTTTCCAGCATGTCAAGGTACTGGAGAAAATCACCGGCTTCTTCGTCGGAAGACTTTCTCAGCTCGGCAATACGCTGCTCCATCAACGTGTCTTCCTCTTCGATCAGGGTATCAAGGTCTGACAGGTCAGGTACTTCGATATCAAGCATTCGGCATAAGACCCTGACCAGCGCCCGGCATGCCCTGATATTTCTTTCATCGGGCTTATATGCTGGTATCTCACTTACCAGCCCTACAGCGTCGATGCTCTTGCTCTTGGCCATACCCAGTAACCAGGCATTTAAATTGTGGGCAATGTTTATTGATGGAGTGTCTGCTATGTGGTAGCTATGGAGATATTCTCGTAGTTTGATATCAGTTGCTGAACCGTACATGGTTGGTTCACTTAAATGATGGATATCGGTGAGGAATGCGCCTGGCATGTATAACCTATCAAGCCCAAAACCTTTAGCAGCCTCCAGTACACAGCCGGCAAGTTCCGGAACCCTGCCAGGCAGGGGATGGGCGTTCCCCGTGAAGATTATAACGTCATGGTCTTTTCCCGACTTCCAATAGTAGAACCTGTTCTGCGGTGTGTGTTCTCCCAGTTCAATCGGGACAATGTCAATAAGTCCATCTCGAAATGCAAAGCTATAAGGAGGTGTGAAGAAGTCACCTGGCTCTATCTCAGCAAAAAATTCCGCTCCCAGCTTTTCCCGGAGGTAACCGGCTGTCCTTAGTCCTACATTGGCTGTACCTGGCCCCGCTGCCACAAGAAAGGGTTTTTTTAGCTGGGGGTTAGAGTAAATCTTTAGTAACTGTTTTTCACTTTGATTCATATTTCCTTCAATCCAAGATGATCACTGCTATTGTATCACGACCAGCGCCGCATACGCATACGGGAGCATGTGTTTACCTTATCCGAAGCAGGCCACCAACATTATCTATCAGGCCCTCGTCGTGAAGCTGCATCAGGATAGGTCTCACACGCTCTCCGTCGTGAGTCAGAAGTGAAATGAGTTCTTGCTCAGCAATCGACTCGCGGGTCAGCAGGAGTCGGATAATATGACCTCGTATCTCACGATTAGACCCACGGAAGGCGCCTCTCTTATGCTGTATGGTTCCCCGGATACCTTTTCGCTGGCGCTTTATCATGGCTCCGTAGTCAAATAACGCATAGTACCATTCCCTCGGATTTTTCCGATCAAGCGTTGCTTCTACCAGAGGAAGAATATCGCGGTCGGTAATCTGCCCGTCCTTCTTGAAAAAGAAATAGAGAAAGACGGTGCGTATATTCGTCTCAATGAACCCGGTGGGCCTGTTGAACGCTATCGCAGCAACTGCTGCAGCCGTGTATGGACCGATTCCTGGTAACCTTTGTAACACCTCCGGATCAGACGGCAACTGACCATCGAATTGAGCTACTACTTCCTGGGCCGTTCGCTGCAGTGCCAGGGCACGACGATTGTAACCGAGGCCTTGCCATACCCAAAGCACGTCTCTAAGTGGCGCCCTGGCCAGGGTGAAGAAATCCGGAAAGGTCGAAATGAACTCATTATACTTGCTCATCACACGTGATGTCTGGGTCTGCTGCAGCATGAACTCTGATACCAGGACATGATACGGATGGTGAGTCTCCCGCCAGGGAAACCTGCGCCCATGCTTACGGTAATATTGCCACACCAGACCTTGAAAGAGGGAGATAGCTTTAGGTGTTAATCCGTACTTCCTGAAAAGGTCGTAGAACTCTCTCACCCGTGGTTTAGCCATTGAAAAACCGTTTATCTTTCCGAGCTGTCTCCACCGCTATCAGAGCACTTCTCTCTTTATCTTTAATTTCCAGCATGATGTCGAAATCAAAACGTTGAGTTACTGTGAGAAAGTGTTCAAAATGGGAAACATCGATTGACTCTATATGGCTGACCTTCAGTCCATCAACGTGATGATAGCTATAGTCTACCATAGGTATACCATCGTGATTCTGCCAGGTCCTGGTGATGTCAGCCAAAGCATCTGTGCTTGATGACCCGGAGTGGTTCAATTCATGATGAAAAACGTCAAAGAGGATAGGCACACCGGTCTCCATATGTATCCTCATGCAATCGTCTACTGTGTAACTCCGGTCGTCGTTTTCAACGACGAGTCTTCGCTTGATTGCTTCATCAAGGGTACGGTACCGTTCAATAAATCGCCACAGGCTCTCTTCCTTATCCCCATAGACACCGCCGACATGAATTTGTATCTTAGCAGATGCATCCAATCCCAAGGCGTCAAGCACATCGGTATGGTACTGTAATTCCTTGACACTATTTGCAAGGACTCTACTTTCCGGACTGTTGAGTACAGTGTACTGGCCTGGATGCATTGAGATTCGTATGTCGTGAGTCTTGATAAAGGCACCGATCAAAGCAAGCCGGTCCTTAAAATGCGTAAGCCAGTCGAATTGACAGACGGGATGTGAGGCGAAAGGAACTAAGTCAGACGTTACTCTGAAGAATAAGAGGTGATGCTCGACGTTAAACTTGAGTATTTCCACAAGGCAATCAAGATTATTGGTCACCGTATTGACAAGGCGTTGTTCAGAATACGACTTCAACCGAAACGTCCGGTTATCCTTGCACTCGATGGTCCGGTTAATGCACGGATAGCCTATTTTCATTTTCAAACTGTTCTCTAGAACAGCAAGCCCTGCCTTAGTATAGTACGGTATTTACCAAGCTGCCGTTCCCGATCCTCCTTTAATCGGATAGTCCCATACTGATTCCTTCTTATGTGCTCGGGATGCTTTCATCGCATATTCCTAATTAAGCACCGGGGGATAATAGCAAGCTCCTTGCGTTGAATCATATTATACCTTCGCCGAGTCGCCAATCTCACATGCAGCCGACGGACCATGATTCCCTTCCAGGAATACCGGAGGGCGAGCCAGTACCACAGTTACCCGGGCTAGCACCAACGGCATGAGTAATAGACCGGTACATGCAAGAAATCTCAATTGAGAAGCAACTTAGCTTATTTTCTCCATGTCCTCACCGCAACAGACCAGTGTGCCACCGCCCGCTTTGGTGACAGTGACTTCGTTGCCACAAACATTGCATCGATACTTCTCCCCAATCGCTTCCACTGCCATGACCACTTACCTCCTTTCTCACAACTATCACTTAGCGCATTGTAAGAGATTTATCACCTCGTGTCAGCGATTTTTATCACATTACCTGGAATGAATCCTTGAGCTTCATTCCTGTAAGAGAACTTTATCCTGTTACTTCCCTTGATTGGTCAGGTATCTTTTATTAAAAGTAAGCTCTTCCGCGAACAGTTCAAATATAAAGGCAGTGAAAGAGCGGTTTCTTTCAATGTTCCGTGCTGTTGCGCTTGGAGACTATAGAGCTATTTATAAGAGGTTTGGAAATCAAAAGAGAAAGGCGATGCCAATCTGGGGTACTGCGGATGCAGAGATATCACGTCAAATGATTGATGAAGTTCGGGAAGCTATTCCATATATCGAATTCCATACGCTTGAAGATACCGGCCAAACGCCTAACTTCGAGGTGCCGGACCAACTCAGTAAACTGATCGTTGACTTTCTGAAATAGAGCCATAAGCTATAAGAGGGCTGCCTTATAGCTGCTTTTCGTGTATTACCTCTCATGCTGGTGTTTGGTTTTGTAGGACCACGGTTTATAATGAGGGCTAAATAACGACGAAACGGCGAAGTTTGCCCGTCATATATTCAATATTATCCAGGTATGCTATAGTTTATGATAACCTGCATTGTAATACTGGAGATTAAAGGAGTTTGCTATGAAGAAGATTCCCGTTTGGGTAGTAGTAATCGCTGGCTTTTTCGTTCTTGCTCCTATCGCCTCATCAACAATAGGATATATTGATCCAACGTTCCAATTCGATGAGTTTGATGCTGCAGCACTTTCCCTTGCTGGTCCGCTCGGTTTGTATCTTTCGCGTAAGTTAGCAACCGCCCTGGTAATGGCCGTTGCCTTATTCAAACGTGAACCAGGAATGCTGACATGCGCCTTCTTGCTGGTGTTATTCACCTATATACTCGATATAATAAACATGCTTATTGGCGGTGGTGGACTCAGTGTATTATCTGTGGTATTCATAGTACTTGCTGCGCCCGCTCTCTGGAAGCTGTGGCCTATGATCAAAACAACGATATAGTCCGACGGTCATCTGCATGTATTGATGGATATGCCGATCACTGGTAATTGCTTATCAATAGCAGTGGCTGCTTCACTTTTGGTTTGGGTTACCTAAATACTGTATGGGAGTAAACAATTAATAGAACTAATGTGATGGAAGGCGAGGCTTTCAGTGTTTTGGATCTTTATAGCTATAGGTTGGTCGACAGCGATATTCTTAACGTTTATGATGCCTGGTTACAAGCTATGATCAAGCTACTCAGTAGAAAAACAAGCCCTATAAACAGGAGCAAACACCATCTACACCGCTTCATGAAAGCCACTTGAATATCAATCGTAGCCGAGTATCCACCTTAATTATACACTCGGTTGATAGGGGACACAATAAACATCATGATAAACTTGATCTGCAAAATTACTATAATCCACACTGGTAATAATCCTTTCTCTACATAAAATAATTAGGTAGATCAAAAAGAACGTCAAATTGTAGAGTCGGTTGCTTGCCACTTCAACTCAAAATAGACCATCGATGGTGCATGACCTCTTGACAGGAGATACAAGATGTGCTGAAGTAGTAACCTGATATCGAAAAGGTTATTGTAGCGGCAGGCTGATAAAGGAAAAGAAGAACACAGTATGAAATTTAGAGATGACAGGTATATTCACCTGCACGACTTTAAACCGGGGCAGGACCACTTTCGAGAGGAAGTCCTGCGCGGCTTGCAAAAACCGCAAAAAGAACTGCCCTGTAAATATTTTTACGATGAGCAAGGCTCAAACTTGTACGAACGTATCTGCGCCCTGGACGAATACTATATCCCGCGCACAGAAGCTGCTATCATGGAGACCTATATCGAGGAAATTGCCGGACTGGTCGGGCCAAACGTCCTCCTTATCGAATATGGCAGCGGCAGCAGTGCCAAGACGCGTATTCTCCTGGACCACCTGCACGAGATAGCAGCCTATGTGCCGATCGATATTTGCCGGGAGCAATTACTGCACACCTGTAAGGAGCTGGCCTCAGACTATAGTAGGCTGGAGATACTTCCGGTCTGTGCCGACTATACGAGTAGTTTTACGTTGCCGGCCCCGAAGCGGTCCAGCAATCGCAAGGTTGTCTATTTCCCCGGTTCTACCATCGGCAACTTCGATCCCGTTCAAGCCGGGCAATTTTTAAAACATATAGCCGGAGTTTGTGAGCAGAGCGGCGTACTGCTTATCGGTGTCGACCTTAAGAAAGATGCCGACGTGCTGCATTCTGCATACAACGATCGCCAGGGCGTTACCGCCTCTTTCAACCTCAACCTGCTTGAGCGAATCAATCGGGAACTGAGCGGCGACTTTCAAACCGACCGGTTCGAACATTATGCCTTTTATAATCCACGCGAAGGCAGGGTTGAAATGCACCTTGTGAGCCTGAGAGACCAGACAGTGCGGCTCAACAACGAGGTCATCCATTTTGTTAAGGGTGAAAGCATCCTTACAGAGAACTCGTACAAGTTCAACGTCGACGAGTTCCAGCAGATGGCGGCTGCCGCTGGATTTGAAGTCGAGCATGTCTGGACCGACCAGCGGCAGTGGTTCAGTACGCAGTACCTGGTGAATATATGCGGGACAGCTTCATAAGCAGTACTGAAAGTACTTTCACACTGGCATGATTATAAGTTAAAAAGAAACAGCATATCCTATTTACAGGGAAGGAACCGGATAGTAGTCTCTATTTCCTCAAGCACCTGCGCTACAGCCTTCAGCGTCTCGTCGATATCTTCATCGGCAGTGTTGTGAGACAGCGAAAACCTTACCGAACAGTGAGCGTCCTCTTCAGTCCTGCCCATGGCAATGAGCACATGCGTGGGCTCGGGCGACCCCGACTTACATGCTGAACCCGAAGAAAGCGAGATACCGCGCTGGTCCAGCGCCACCACGAGCGACTCACCCCGGAGCCCGGGCAAGGTAATGTTGAGTGTATTTGGAAGACGATGTACTGGATGGCCATTTAACCGGGTGTTCGGTACAAGCCGTTTCATACCCTCTTCCAGTTTATCACGTAATGCTTGTATCCTCCCGGACTCTCGCGGCGTCTGCATTGCAAGCTCCGCCGCTTTACCCAGGCCTACTATAGCCGGGACATTCTCCGTTCCTGCTCGCCGCCCGGTCTCCTGCTTTCCGCCATGTATCAGCGGCTCAAGCTCGATGCCTTTCCTTACATACAGTGCACCAACGCCCTTAGGAGCATGGAACTTATGGCCGGAAATGCTGAGCATGTCTACTCCCAGGTCTTCTACATCCACCTTGATTTTTCCCGCAGCCTGAACGGCATCTACATGAAACAGGACTCCTCTTTCATGGGCGATGGCGCATAACTCTTTAATCGGAAGGACTGTGCCTACCTCATTATTCGCCATCATAATGGAGACCAGGACAGTATCTTCTGTGATACCCTTCTCCAAACTATCAGGAGCGAGCCAGCCATCTCCGTCTACCTCCAGATACGTGATCCTGTAACCGATTTTCTTCATGAATGTACACGTGCTCAGAACAGCCGGGTGCTCGATGCTGGTAGTTATAATGTGATTTCCTCTATCACGGTAAGCAAACGCCACGCCCTTGAGCGCCAGGTTGTCAGCCTCTGACCCTCCACTGGTAAAGATGATTCTCCGCGGCTGAGCGTTAATCAGTTTGGCCACCTGGCGACGGGCTACCTCGACCGCTTCCCGAGCATCTCTACCCACGCCGTGAATACTCGAAGGGTTGCCGTGGGCTATCTCCAGAAAGGGTATCATGGCTTCCCGCACTGAATCGGCTACCTGGGTAGTAGCGTTGTTGTCAAGATAAATCCGTTTCTGGTTCTTCCTGTCCGGAATCTGCGGAATTGCCAGGTTAGGAATGCAATTCATTACCTGCTTGCTCGCAGTCTGGCGGGTCTTCCTGGTACCCTGCTCGATTTTCACCACATTACAAAGGAGAGCCTTATAGACCGGGAAACCGGAGATTGCATCATAGTTGGTAACATCAGTAAGCTCATTGACATTCCAATCTCGCCACGCCTTCGGGCCTACAGGCGTACCGCCACCCATGTTACATTCGACAGCCCCCTTTACAATATCAGCCGTAACCCGGGCACGAAATGGCACAGCTCCCCTCGGAGTACTGATTTCCACCAGATCGCCAGTCCTGATTCCTCGCTCCTCGGCATCCTCAATGTTGATCTCAACAGTGGGCTCCGGATTGTCCTTTACCAGGCCTTTGATACCATGGTGCTGAGAACGGAAATCGGTTTGAGGCCGGGCACCAGAGTTGAAAACCAGTGGAAAGTGCTCTGCTATATCAGGGCTGGCCTGGGGTCCTTCCGAAGGTTCGGTATACCTGGGCAGCGGATCATAGCCGTATTCATCCAGGACTGTGGACCAGATCTCGAACTTCCCCGTGGGGGTACCAAAGCCAGGTTTACCGTCCTTTCGTAGGCCTCCTTTTTGCCACTTCTTATACTCCATAATCGAGGTCGGAAGTTTTACCATGCCACCGGCCGCTTTCACATCTTCGAGGGTATACCCCGATCCATTCAGAGCAAAGCGAATCATTTCTTCTTCGGTCTGCGGGTACAGGTAGCCATACCCCAACCGTCTGGCCAACTCAGCCATGATAAGGTAACCGTTACGGGATTCCCCCACTGGTTCGATCATTTTCTCCCGCAAACGAAAAATAGGCCCGTAGGTCATATAGGAATCGATCTCAAACAGAGTGGCAGCAGGGAGTACGATATCTGCATAATCAGCATCAGCGGTGAGCTGGCAGTCGATACAGACCAGAAATTCCAGTCCGGACAGGGCCTCACGCCATACAGGAGTCTGCGGCCAGGAAGTGAGCAGCGAAGCACCATGGATGATAAGACCACGGATACGGTACGGTTCGCCCTTTAGCACTGAGTCCAACAGCCCGCTGGCGTGGGACTCACCGCGGTAGTTGCTATAAATCGGAAATTTGTTTCGCGCCACCGCCAGCTCAATGTTGGGATTTTCCTGGTTGCAGGAGCGGTTGATAGGGAAATGGCTGTTCAGCATGGCAAGCCCGATACCGCCGGGTACATCGAGCTGATCAGCCAGAGCAAATAACGTCAACACAGCCCGGATTGCCTGAATTCCGCTATTGGAATACTCCAGGCCTGTGTACATCACCGGACAGGCTCCAGTAGCTTTGCTGATGCGGTGAGCGAGGTCTCGAATGGTATCGGATGGCACGCCGGTTATGGTCTCGGCCACTTCAGGTCGAAAATGCTGGACATAAGTTGCCAGCTCCCGAAAACCATGGCACCAGTTTTCAGCGAAGTCCTCATCATAGAGTTCCTCATCGATCATCACCTGTATCATACTCAAGGCAAGGGCCCCATCAGTTCCAGGTCTGATGGGGACCCACTGGGCATTGGTACGAACCGCCGACTCTGTGCGGCGAGGATCGATGACCACTACGTCGGCACCCCGACTGGCTGCTGCTTCCAGCCGGTACATGTCCAGAGGAGGTGAATCGGTAGCCGGATTAGCACCCCACACCACAAGCATCTCGGCGTTTTCCATATCTGTAAACATGTTTATCAGCATCCTGCCCATCGTCACATGGGGCGCAATCATGGCGAATGAGACATAGCAGAGCGCCCCTACCCCCATTGTGTTTGGCGAGCCAAACGGGAACAAGATGTTGGATGCAGAAGATACAGCCACCCCTTTAGGTTGATACATATCGCACAGCGACAATTCGAAAGCACCGCGCCCGGTATAAACGGCAACTGCCTCCGGCCCCGATTCTTCCTTAATTCTATATAGACTACTCACAATGATGTCATAAGCCTCGTCCCACGTTATGCGTTCAAATTCGTAGGACCCTTTAGGACCCACCCGTTTCATAGGATATTTCAGCCTGTGTTCGGAGTAGACTATCTCCGGTGCGTGCTCACCACGCCGGCATATCATGCCAAGCGAGTGACCGGTGTCCTGTTTTATATCCACAATTTTATCGTTCTGAAAACCCACCTCTACCCAACAGCCAGCGGGACATATGCCACACATGCCCTTTTCCCACTCAATTTTCAAATTCCTATCCACAATTTGATCTTGAACTGACTCTGCCCGTACCATTTGTATTACCCCCTTCATTCACCGCCTGTATCAGGTTATTAGTTAATTGATAGGTGTTACTCAGGTAATGATCAAGTAAGTAATCTGAATTTTTTCCGTGAATGCAGTCACAGCTCTATATGGAGCATCTTGCAAACCGGGAAATATGCTCACGATGACCTTTATACAGGTAAATGCAACAGTTTCCTGGCATTATCCTCAAATATCAACTTTTTCTCAAAATCGCTGATATCCATTTGCTCAATCGCATTGATAGTGTTCCTGGTATGGCACTCGCCAAGCTGGCTATCAAAAGGCATGTCAGTCCCGAATAGTATATGGTCTGCTCCGAAAAATTGGTAACCACATGTTAACGCGTTTGGATTGCCGTAAAGCGCAGTATCATTATAGAACATCTTGAAATATTCAATAGGCGGTCTGGTCAGTGGTTCTCCCATATTTGTACGCATACGTGCATCATACATATTATGTAAACCTACAATTCTATCTGCGAAGTACGGGACCATAGCGCCGCAGTGATGAGTGATGATTTTCAAATTAGGGTATTTCTCAAGGAGGCCACTGTATACCAGGCGGGTCATAGCTACCGAGGTCTCATACGGCCAGCCGAATATGATCCATACGCCATACTTTGATTGGCTTTCATCCTTGTAATCGGCATGGAGGAGCGATCTGTCAGGATGCATCAATATAGGAAGATTGTATTGAGACATTTTCTCAAAAAGCGGTGCGAATTCAGGTGAGTCCAGAGGCTTGCCATTTATTGAGGTGAATATCTGCACACCTTTAAAGTGTAAATCTGTTATTGTCCTGTCTATTTCCTGCAGAGCAGCATCTATGTTATTCATCGGTAAACAGGCTATGGCAGCTAAAAACTTGTCCGGATACTTGTAGACCCACTCAGCCATCTCATCATTCGCTAACTTCGCCAGCTCTACCGCTTTTTCTGAATCCGCGATCTCCTCGACCCCCGGATTAGCTACAGTTATCACATGTGTTACCCCAAATTTATCCATTATCCTAAATCTGCTTTCAAGGTCCCACATTGTTGGCAGCTTCAGGGTAACCTGCCATCGACCCGATGGCAGTATTTTACTGACCACATCCCTGTATTTTGGTGGGACTACGTGAGTGAAAATATCGATTTTCATGGGGTACAAATCTGCCATGTCTCAATCTCCTTTTGTATTCAGCAATCATTTCCTGGGAGCATAGTATCTAGAAACTCTAAAAACCTGCACGTCATTCAAGGCTATTTTACTCAAGCAACGTCGCTATAATGATTTCGCCGTTATTTTCAGCTACATAATCCTCCACGTCCTGAAGCCAGACCTGGTATTCCCAGTGTTGTACAGGTATCGATAAATATCTCATCCATTATTAATTACGTCAATTATATGAAATTATCGGGTATTTTAAGATAGATTACCTGGTTGGTGGCCAATTTGCAATTATAGCATTACTGCCAATGATAGTATTGACCACTCAAGCTTCCTAGAGTACACTTTTAGTAACCGGACATAGTACGCAAGAATCATGGCAGCTTACAGGCACGGTACTGGTCATCGCCCAGGCTAATCAACAAGGCGCTACATGAGGAACTACACACCAAACTACACTAAATATTGAACGAAACGGTGAGGAGGAGAACAATGATTACGTTCAATGGAGTCAACCATCTTGCCATGGCAACCGGGGACATGGACAGGACAATTCACTTCTGGAGGGATCTACTTGGAATGCGTCTTGTGGCCGGACTTGGCAGTCCGGGATACCGGCACTACTTCTTCCAGATTTCCCGGAGTGATCTTATAGCCTTTTTCGAATGGCCGGGCGTTGAGCCTGCCCCTCGGAAAGAACATGGCCGCCCGGTTAAAGGCCCTTTCATTTTCGATCATGTCTCCTTTGGCGTTGACAGTGAGGATGAACTCTGGGAACTGAAAGACAGACTTGAAGCCGCTGGTTTTGATGTATCAGATATGATTGATCACGGATTTATTCACTCCATCTACGCTCATGATCCGAATGGTATTCCGATCGAGTTTTCCTACAACGTTGAGGGAATTGACATCCGAAAAGAGCCCCAGATGAAGGATACATCGCCATCACAGGTTACCCTGGAAGGGTCAGAGCTACAATCTGAGTACTGGCCGGAAGTCGCTGCACCAACATCTGAATCTGAACGAGTTGTCTACCCGGGCGCCGGTAGTGAACTGTTCCACGGTAAAAAGAAGCCATAGCTCCAGTGCTGAACGGAGAGCGATTAGTCCTGCCGTAGAATGGCGATTGTGGACTGAATATAATTAAAACATGTCTGAAAACGGTCTCAAATGCACAATGCTCAATCCGGAATAACCAGGAGATAAAGGAACATGCCAAGTGTAACAGAGTTCTTTACCAATATGTCTGTGCCTATGCCTATTCACCGCAAGCTCTATCTTCTATTTCGTAACAACGTAATAAAAATCTGGAAAAGGCAAAGCTGCTGCGGCCATCCTGGCGAGCCAGGCTGCTGACAAACAATAAAAGAGCCTCCTGTTCACGGAGGAGAGAAATCGTGAAGCAGGCTTTTGTTGTACATCCTGTTTAATTGCATCCTTGTTTAAATTGTTTACAGATTAACAAAATCATGGCATACAAAAGTATAAGGGACTACGGGATAATAGGGGATCACCATACTGCCGCACTGGTCAGCAATGATGGTTCTATCGACTGGTGTTGTTTACCACGGTTTGATTCTTCCAGCGTCTTTGCTGCCCTACTTGATGATGATAAAGGTGGCAGGTTCTATATTAAGCCGCAAATACCATTTAGTTCTCATCAAGCGTATATACCCAATACAAATATATTGCAGCTAACCTTCCAAACCGAGACAGGAACAGCCACAGTAACTGATTTCATGCCCTGCTACCGAACCGTTCGGCGAACGCCGGGCTGTTTCCACGAGATCCACCGCCTGGTGGAATGCACCCAGGGCGAGATGAGTTTAGAAACCTGGTTTGAACCAAGGCTGAACTATGCCAGGGGCAAAACCCTGTTAAACACTTCAAAATACGGAGTTATGGTAAAACAGGGGATTGAAACGATAGGATTATCCTCTCCTGTTCCTTTTACAATCGAAGGAGCAGGCGCCATCGCACACCTCACACTCAGGCAAGGGCAAAAATCTGCGTTTGTCCTGCGTTACGGTGCGGAACGTCCACTACCATCGGGCATGTACAGGCCGTCTTATAAACTCGAGCGCACTAAGGACTACTGGCAAAAGCAGGCAGAAGAATGTATTTTTACAGGCCAATGGCATGAAGCAATCGTGCGGTCTTATCTTGCCTTGCACCTGCTGGTTTATTTACCAACGGGTGCTATCATAGCTGCCGCAACGACTTCACTTCCAGAGCAAATCGGCGGTCAGCGAAACTGGGACTATCGTTATACCTGGCTCCGCGATAGCTCACTAACTGTTGATGCCCTTGCTCATCTGGGCCACAAGGAAGAGGCCGCCGGATTTATGAAATGGCTGTTGAGCGTTTGTGATAGGTGCGGGCCAAAAGCGCAAATCCTCTATGACATTGATTATCATGACCCGATCAGTGAACAGGAACTTGACCATCTCAAGGGATACTGCGATTCACGGCCGGTGCGAATCGGTAATGATGCGTATCAGCAATTGCAACTCGATGTCTTTGGCGAGATTCTTGAAGCCGCCTACACCTATATCAACATTGGTGGCCATATTACCCGGCGCACCTGGAGGTTGCTGGACAGCCTTGTCAATGCTGCATGTAAAATATGGCAACAACCAGACAATGGCATCTGGGAAATGAGAAGCGGCCCCTATCACTTCGTTCATTCCAGGCTTATGTGCTGGGTTGCCCTGGACAAAGGAATTAAAATAGCAGAGAAACTGGGCTACCGAAAGAACCTTGTGCGATGGCGAAAAACAGCACAAGAAATAAAAAAAATATATTAGACAGGGGTTGGAACCCGGAACGACGTTCCTTTACTCAACATTACGATACTACAGCTCTGGATGCAAGTAACCTTCTCATACCCTTATTCGGCTTTCTGCCCATTTCCGATGTGCGAATCAGTTCCACCATCGAACAGACGGTAGCTGAGCTCTGCTTGAATGGTCTGATGCTCCGATATTTAACCGACCAAACTGATGATGGACTCAGCGGGGGCGAGGGAGCATTTCTGTGGTGCTCATTCTGGTTAGTGAGGAACTTGCTTCGCATGGGCAGGATAGCAGATGCTACAGACCTGTACCAAAAACTGCTCGGCTACAGCAATCATCTGGGACTTTTTTCAGAAATGGTAGACATAACTTCAGGGGAAGCTCTGGGCAACTTTCCTCAGGCACTGACCCATCTGGCTGTAATCGTTACAGGACTGGAGCTAGAGCGGGCTATCGAACAGAAAAACACTACTCCGGAAGGTCTTACCGGATCGCGCGGGTGATAAAGACTGCTCACTATTTCAGAAGATATATGATAGATTTAGCAGAAGGTACGCCGGATCAAAAGAGAGCGCTTGCATTGGTGACATGACTGTGATGGCGTCTCACAAATTGCGGTTTTAGTCCACTACATGTTCTTCTTTGTATAAAATCATCAGCATTAGCCAATGACCATATCAAGCACGGTTTTTAAGAAATCAACAAACTCGCTCATCAAGCTAGACAGTTCTCCTACCTTGAACGCATACGGTACAACTGTCCATTGGCTCTCATTACCGACACCATCGACCGCCTTCACACGCCAGTAATAGGTCCCAGGTTCAAGATTGGCAGTGAAACGGGTCTGGGTCAATCCTACTTTTCTCATGTCCGGTTTTATTGGATTGAAGTTAACATTATCGGCTATTTCCAGAGTATACGTGATACTACTGGGATCAGACACTCCTTTCCAGCGGAATGCAACCACTTGAGGACCGAATAAGCCGCATCTATCTCCTACAGGCATAACTGCCTCAGGCTGCGGAGGACATTTGGTATCAACAGGAAGACCGATGCCGGCACCGATTGTAGGATTATTTTCTGGTGGCGTGATTTCTATGACTGTTTTAGGGACCTCAGGCTCAGGAACGATTTTGGGTACAACAATCTCCAGTCTGGCAGTGACCGTTTCAGTATACAGGTGCGTGGTATCAACCACGATCTTGTGGTCGCCAGCAACGGTATCGGGAACAGTGAATCCTTTAGTAAAGCTGCCCACCTCACTGGTGACGACTTCCACACCGGTTAACCTGCCATCAAAGGTTAGCGTGCCGGTATCCCCGGCAGGGAAGCCTGTGCCGGTGATGGTCACGGTAGTACCTGGTTTGGCCGAGGAGGGATTGACTTTAAGACTGGGCTTAACATTGAACTGTACGTTAACTGCGTCATTATGCTTAACGCGCAAGAACTGTACATAGTTTACACCGTATTTCGCTTCAGGAATGTTGAATCGGCTGGTTACCGTGTAACTACCCTTGGGTACACTACCCTCGATTAGCACCAGGGTTTCCGCCTTATCGAACATTACTGTTGGGCTCCAGCGGACCTGATAGTCTCCAACAAGTAAAACGGCGCTGCTGTTAATAGTGAGGGTTGCCATAGTACCAACCCTACCGGAAAGAGGTGTCAAACTGATACCACAATTACCACCCGCTCAGCCGCCAGCTAAGACTCTCACCGGTAAAAAAGCCGTA
This sequence comes from uncultured Dehalococcoidales bacterium, assembly GCA_964596125.1. Classification (GTDB taxonomy): domain Bacteria; phylum Chloroflexota; class Dehalococcoidia; order GIF9; family UBA5629; genus CAZQRP01. Next base: position 79,285 of record CAZQRP010000012.1, read on the forward strand.
GCGACCAGTAGAAATAATGCAACGTAATGTATTAGCCTCATTCTTCGTTTATAGAACTTTTTTTACACTTTGTCAAATTTTTGGCCTCGCAGGCACCTGTTCTTCACTCAAGCCAGGCCCATGCCGCCGGATATTAAATGTGCCGGAAAAGCAGCTCGCATAATCCGCCGCTGAAATAGAAAAACGACTACGCTTCAGAGTTCATTGAGCGATACTACATGCAGCAGCGGTGATAAGAAAGGTTGTTATATCAAACCTACCGGCGGGAACAAGATCCAGTTAAGCTTCCTATTGTAAAAAAACTAGACCTTGGAAAAATCTAATTGAGGGGTTCCAGACTATCCAATCTCTGGCTATCGGTAGAACTAAGCTGATAAAGCGTATGGTAAAGCCAGGACGAATTCGGGGCTAGATTACAACCATTCTCAAATTCCTTGATGGCAAGACCTTTTTTGCCTGCTCTTTGATGTTTAACCGCTTGCCTGAGATGGTTAAAGGACTCACGTTTGAGTTTACCGAGTGTGTCATCATCAATACCGGGACCTTCCAACGACTTAAGATACGTTTCGATGAGATTTTTCAGTTCCCCCTTGGGTGACAACTTAAGTGCAGCTTTACACTTTTCCTTCGCTTTTTCCTTTTGTCCCAGATACTCCTGGCTAACCGCCAGGTAGTAATATGCCAGGGCATAATTCGGGTCAGTCCTGATAGATTTCTCAAATTCCTTGATAGCCAGTTCAACACATCGAGAAAGGGACAGTCCGCCATCATCACCGCGGACTACGGCAAACGAAGGAGCTAATAGAAAAGCTTGACCCAACATGCAGTGATAATGAGGGTTCTGGGGCATAATGCTGATGGCTTCCTTAAGATGGTCTACCGCCAGCCTCAGGTCGAACTTGCCACTTCTGTAATTAATATAAGACCTGGCTTGCTTAAAATGCCAGGCCGCGGCATCGCCCGGTGTCACTTTACGTCCGGTAAAAAGCCTTTTACCGAAACGAACCAGCGGGTCTCTCCCAAGCTCCTCCTTGAAATAATCTTTGATGCCCATTATTCAACTCAAGTTTGCACTTATAATCTTAACATCTAGTCAAAGAGGCTATCAAGCCCTTGTGCTCGTATTCAGTACACCACCTGTTTCAAACTTCTTTATTAATATTTTCTTTTCAGTGTTCAACGTAGTTAAATCATGCCCATTATTGCGAGAGACCTGTACATCGCACACTTTATACGATTGCTAACAGCCAGTTTATGCTTCATTAGTGACAAAAATTACAGACTTCTATTACCTATGAATCTAAAATGTCTAAAAAAAGAGCATGGTGCTATACGAAAGACATAGTACCAAGAGTCGGGAGAAATAACCGTTTTTGGTCAGGTTGGAGCGAAATGCCGTGATAGCTGTAAACTACCACTGCTCCACTGTAAAGGCCCGATACCGGCGAAGCTGTTTAAAAGGCCCAAGGAAGCCCTCGGATAAAATAGCTCCCGGTTACTATACGTATCAGAAAGGAGAAATATATGCTCCCGAAAGTAATAAAAAGCGATAAAGAATGGCAACAGATTTTAACGCCTGAACAATATGCGATTACCCGGGGAAAAAGGACTGAAGAGGCCTTTACGGGTAAGTACTATAAGCTCAAGGAGAACGGTACATACCGGTGCGTTTGCTGTGGTAATACCTTATTCAGTTCAGAATCGATGTTCGATTCCGGGACAGGTTGGCCCAGCTTCTGGGCTCCGTTTTCAGAAGACAGTGTTGAAACTGCCGTAGACATATCCTACGGTATGAGAAGGACTGAAGTCCTGTGTAAAAGATGTGATGCGCATCTCGGACACGTGTTCAATGATGGTCCATCGGCTACCGGGCTTCGTTATTGCATCAATTCTGGCGCAATGACATTCACCGGGGGAAAAGAGGTATCTAGGTAGGTATAACGATACCGGACCTATCGTGCGGAGAAATAGGTAATAGTTGTTCATAGTCCAGACAGAGATTCCGCATTGTCCCGCCGGGTGTATAATTACGGCATTGAGCGAAGTACCAGTACTGCCGATTGGAGTTATTAAAGAATGCCAAGGAAGAAATCAAACGATATAATGTGGGCTGACTTAAATAGCAGGCTATTGTTGGCAATACAGCGAAATGACTGGACCGAAATAAAAAAGGTCTACTATGACCAAGCGTTATTACTTAAAAAAGAAGGCCGCGATTCATTTCGGTTTCTTGAAGAGTCATTAAAAAGCGAATTATATAAAATTCAGAATCAGGACCTGGATAAGAATATTGAACAGTTAGAGTTCATAGCCAGTGTAGATTCCTGCCAAATATGTAGATCATTCAATGGGCGTGTTTTTTCTACTGATGAAGTGCTGGCACAACGTCCCATACCGATTGTAAATTGTGCCAGGGGATCCTGTCGCTGCAGCTATGCCCCGGTCGTACAAGTAATATTCGAACGTCCTGATAATTGCTGTACATAGAAAACCTCCGAGGTCTACTGTTTGAAAAAAGCATCACCTTCAGTGATAAAAGGGATAGCTACTTTTACAGGCATGGTTGCCGGCACGGGATTGGCCGGCCTCATTGCGGGTGGTATAGCTGCTTTAATCGGCGCATCTGTTTTACGTGGGGACCTTCCAGGCTTCGGTGCACTTGCTGGCACCCTCATGGGTATGATTATAGGTTACCCCATCGGCGTATTCACAGCTCTTTTTTTAACAAACAAGCTCTTTCATCACCCGGGTTCGCTGCTGCTGGGCGTCCTGGGAATTTTGCTGGGAGTAATTATTACAATTGGCCTGGCGGAACCTCTGAACCTAAATCATAATACAGACCTGCTTTTTATCAGCTTCCTGCTGGCTCCACCACTGCTGGGTACAACAGGCTTCCGCCTGAAGAACAGGAAACGATAAATGGCCGGAGAAAATCCCGAATTCCATATGCCGAATCAGGTACTCTAAAAGCGAGACTCATTTGCCTTAGTCCAGGTTTCCGTTTCTAACAGGAGCACGTCAAACTCCGTTGATCACGAATTTAGAAGGATCATCTTCCTCCTCACGGGTGCTTCAGGGCTTTTCTAGCTGGCCTGAAAATAACCGATACCATATAGACCTGATAACGAGAAAAAAGACGTTGTAGAAATGGGCTTATTATGATACCTTAGTCCCTGACGGGGCAGTATCCCAGTTATAAGCTAGAAATCAGGTCTTTTAAAAAGTAGTTCACACATTCCGGAGATAGTGGCCTCCAAAAGGGGAATCCGATGAAAACTGACAGGTTCAAAGATACTTCAGAGAAAATGCTGGCACTTGCCGGAATAAGTATTAACGGAAATAATCCCTGGGACATAAAAGTTCACAACGAGCAGTTCTATCGAAGGGTGATAACTCAGGGATCACTCGGTCTTGGAGAGTCCTATATGGAGGAATGGTGGGAGTGTGAAAAACTCGATGAATTCTTTCACCGGGTCCTTCGTTCTCAAATAGAAAGCCACATCAAACGAAACTGGAGACTTTTAAGTAGAATACTAATGGCAAGAATCTTTAATATGCAATCAAAGAAGAGAGCTTTCCAGATCGGCGAGAAACATTATGACTCAGGTAATGACCTTTTCGAAATTATGCTCGATAAACGAATGGTCTATAGCTGTGCCTACTGGAAAGATGTAAATGAGCTTAACGAAGCCCAGGAGAACAAGTTAGATTTAATTTGTCGAAAACTGGGGCTACGACCTGGAATGAAAATACTCGATATCGGCTGCGGCTGGGGAAGCTTTGCACGATTTGCCGCAGAAAAATATAAAGTTGAAGTAACCGGAATTACCGTTTCCAGGGAACAGGTTGAACTGGGGAATACACTATGCAAGGGACTCCCTGTTGAAATAAGATTACAGGACTACAGAGATGTCCACGATAAATTTGACCATATAGTTTCACTGGGCATGATTGAGCATGTCGGTTATAAAAATTACAGGACTTATATGGCAGTTGTGCACAAGTGCTTAAAGGATGACGGCTTATTCCTGTTGCACACTATCGGTGGGAACAAGTCAATAACTTCTACAGACCCCTGGATAAATAAATATATATTCCCAAACGGGATGCTCCCTTCAATAAAACAACTGGGAAGTGCCATTGAAGGACTGTTCGTTATGGAAGACTGGCACAATTTCAGTGCCGATTATGATAAAACACTTATGGCATGGCATAAGAATTTCGAAAGTAACTGGCATAAGATAATGGCAAATTACGATGAGAGATTTTATAGAATGTGGAACTATTACCTGCTATCGTGTGCAGGATCGTTCCGCGCCAGAAATATTCAGTTATGGCAAATCGTCCTTTCCAAGAATGGTATCCCAGGAGGTTACCTATCCATTCGCTAAGTACTTCCATAGAAACGAAGTCATGTAAAAAGTAGACAAGGTTTTACGCTAATAGAAGCTATCTTCCTGATACAGGAACAGGTCAATGTAAATGGAAAAAGAAGAACAGCTCTGGCATAACCTGAGTCCTGATGAGACCTTGAAAATACTTGATTCGCGGCGCTCCGGATTAACTGGAGCCGAGGCTGGTAAGCGGCTCCAGACATATGGTCCTAACATATTAAAAGGTAAGAAGAAGACACCACCACTATTGGTCTTCCTGAGACAGTTCCTCAGTCCTCTCATTTATGTGTTGCTTGTCGCTACTATAATCTCAGCTATCGTGCAGCATTACATTGATGCAGCGGTGATACTCGGAGTGTTGCTACTTAACGCTGCTGTCGGTTATATGCAAGAAACGCGGGCGGAGCGAGCTATGGAGGCTCTTGTTCGAATGGCAGCACCAAAGGCAGTTGTAAGACGTGATGGCAAGATGAAAAACATACCTGCCAGAGAAATAGTACCCGGGGATATAATGATGCTGGAGACCGGGGACAGGGTGCCGGCTGACGGCAGGCTGATCGAAGTATCAAACTTGAAGGTAAGTGAAGCTACATTGACCGGTGAATCCATGCCGGTAGAAAAACAGACAGAAGCACTTAGCGAGGCGGTAGCCGTGACTGAGAGAAAAAACACGGTGTATATGGGCACTGTCGTTACCTACGGGAGAGCCACTGCCGTAGCCGTTGGAACCGGTATGTCAACAGAGATAGGTAAAATTGCCACTGCGATCCAGGAAGTAAAGCCTGAAAAGACACCTCTTCAGAAAAGCACCAGCAAACTAAGCCGCTACCTGATCATCCTCTTCCTGGGAGTTTGCAGCATCCTGGTAATCGTAGGACTGATAAGGGGACTTGAATGGCTGGAGGTATTCCTGCTGGCAGTCGCTGCAGCAGTTTCCGCCATACCCGAAGGGTTGCCAGCGGTAGTTACCGTTGTGCTTGCGGTTGGTATGCGGATAATGGCCAATCGTAACGCCATCATCCGTAAACTGGTAGCCGTTGAGACTCTGGGATCAGCTACCATCATTTGCTCCGATAAAACCGGAACACTGACATTAAACGAGATGACCGTACTGCAGCTCTACATTGACGGCCAGTGGATTGAAGTCACCGGCGAAGGTTATAAACCGCATGGCGGATTTTATCGAGACGGGCAAACACTGAATCCGGAAAGTGAACCATCGCTCACCTTACATTTAAGGGCCGGGGCCCTTTGTAATAATGCTTTATTGGCCTGGGAAGAAGAATGCTGCAGCATTTTCGGAGATCCAACCGAAGGCTCCCTGCTGGTAACAGCCGCCAAGGCAGGGATGTATAAGGAAAAGCTGGAAAGGGCATACCCCCGCCTGGATGAAATTCCCTTCCAGAGCGAAAAGCAGTATATGGCTACCATCCACCCCCGAGATGGAGGAAGGGTAATTTATGTGAAGGGAGCAGTTGAAAGACTGCTATCCATGAGCAAGTACCTGTTACAGGAAGGTAAGGTCATACCACTAAGCGGAACCGATGCCCGCGCCATCATGCAGGCCAACATCTCCATGGCTGAGAAAGCGATGAGAGTAATCGCCACCGCCTACGTCGACCTGCCGCCCGGGTCCGAAGGGCTGAAGGATGACGACATCAGAGGCAATCTGGTATTTATCGGCCTGGCAGGAATGGCCGACCCACCTCGTGACGAGGCAAAAGAGGCAATTAGACTTTGCGGGCAGGCGGGCATCAAAGTAGTGATGATTACCGGAGACCACAAGGTGACAGCACAGTCCATTGCTCATCAGCTCCATTTACCATCAGGAAAAGAGATGACCGGTGCCGAAGTTCAGGAGATGAGCGACGAAGAATTATCCAAAGAGGTGGGTGACATTTCTGTTTTTGCCCGGATTGACCCGCTGCATAAGTTAAAAATAGTGAATGCACTCAAGAGACGGGGTCATGTAGTCGCTATGACCGGCGACGGGGTCAATGATGCTCCAGCCCTCAAAGCTGCTGATATCGGTATTGCCATGGGTATCACTGGGACCGATGTCGCCAAGGAAGCATCCGATATGATACTTGCCGATGATAATTTTGTCTCGGTGGTGTCAGCAGTGGATGAAGGCAGGTCAATCTTTAACCGGTTACGCAATGTCATCTTTTTCTTGCTGAGCACCAACCTGGGCGAACTATTAGCGCTCACCCTCACTATCCTGTTCGTGGGCAAAGCACCACTGCTGGCAGTCCAGATAATTTGGATCAACCTGGTTACCGACACGGCAGCCGCCGTCCCTCTGGGATTGAGCCCAAATCCGGCGACGAGCTCAAGCAACCCCCGCGCCACCCTGAAGTGGGGCTGATCTTTCCCGGACTGCTGCTGCGTATTGGCTTTTTAGCTGTGCTGATGAGTGTAGGGATATTTGTAATTTTCAACTGGGCCCAGGCCAGGATGAGCCTGGACGAAGCCCGCACCATTGCCTTTTGTTCCATGGTAGCCTTCGAGTGGTTCAGAGCATTTAACGCCCGCTCCGATGAATATACAATCTTCAGGTTGGGTGTATTCCGTAATAAATGGCTGGTCATTTCGATCTCAGTAGCAATTATGTTGCAGCTAGCTGTTGTCTACACGCCTTTTCTCCAGGTGGCTTTCAGTACGGTCCCGCTTGGTATAGCCGGATGGGGAATCGCCATCCTGGCTGCCGGCAGCTTGTTCCTTATCGAAGAAACCCGGAAGGCATTATTCCCACGGCTCTTCAGTTCGGGGAAATGGATGCCATCTTCCTTCAAGCGTCAATACTACTAAACATGTATAATGTGCACACTACAGAACGGTAATAAAAAGAACTGGCTATATCTAGCTAAGAACTGGGGAGACAAAAACTCATGGGAAAGAAAACTGTACTCGTAAGCATCGGTCTGGCAATAATGCTGGTCATATCAACCGTCCCATTTGCCTGCAAAGCACCTGCCGAAAAAAAACCTACAGGTGAAGCAGATGAAGATGTCAGTAAGCCATCTATATCAATCTCCAGCCCTGCCTTTGAGGACGGAGCGACAATCCCCGGGAACTATAGCTGCCTGGGAGAGAACACCTCACCGCAGCTTACCTGGAGCGAGGGACCGGCGGGAACCGTGTCCTTCGTCCTGATAGTGGATGATGCCGATGCTCCCGGCAGACCGTTCACACACTGGGTCCTTTACGAAATCCGGCCCGATATTACAGAACTGCATAAGGGCATCTCCACAAATGGCATGCTTGAAACGGGAGCAATACAGGGCCGGAATAGCCTGGGTAAACTTGGTTACTACGGTCCCTGTCCACCTGAGGGTGAGAGCCACCACTACCGCTTCACTATTTATGCCATTGACAAGTTCCTGGGTCTACCGTCTGCATCAAGGGAGCAGGTGCTGGAGGCCATTCAGGGGCATATTCTGGCCTCGGGGCAACTCACCGGCACTTTTAAGAAGTGATTTCCCCTAATATCAATACCTGCAATCCCTTTTTAATTATTTGAAAACGAAAAGATGGTTATATTTTTTCTAACCGGGACAAATGGATTCGTCGCTCCACTTAGCATGACAGTAAAAGTGTCTGGAATGGTGAGAATGGAAGGTGTATGTCATCCATTGCCTTAACGGTTCAACTCACAATAGTACTTCGCTTCCTTCGCCCGGTTAATCAGGTCGGGATTTGTTGACAGTTCGATCACTTTATCGAACTCGATAATGGCCTTATCAAGTGCCCCCCTGCTAGTATAAAAAACGCCGCGATTCCAATAGGCTACCGTATCATTGGGATTAAGCTCGATGGCTTTGCTCCAGTCAGCCTGAGCCTCCTCCCACCGCCCATTTTTGTAATAAGCGAAGCCTCTATAGCTATATGCCGAGGAGTAATCAGGATTAAGCTCTATAGACTTATTATAATCAGCGATGGCCAGGTCCCACTTCGCCTTCTGGTTGTAACAAAAACCCCGATTGTAGTACGTTATATAATCACCGGCTCCCAGCTCGATGGCCTTATTTACATCATCAAATGCCAGGTCCCATTTCCCCTTCCGGGAATAGGCCAATCCCCGGTTGTTATAGGCTTGGGCTAAATTGGAGTCAAGCTCGATAGCTTTGGTAAGATCCTCGATAGCCCGGTCCGAATTTCGTTGCATGTTATAGGCTCGACCCCGATTGTAATAAGCTTCAGTATAATTGGGATTAAGCTTGATGGCCATGGCGAAGTCATCTCTGGCCAGGTCCCACTGTTTCTTGTCAGCATAACCAAGTCCTCGTTTATGATACGCTGTAGCTAACCGCGAGTCTATCTCAATTGCCGGATTAAGTTCAACCGCCTTGGCACCGTCAGCAATAGCTTTATCATATTCATTTTCCATATTGTATCCTGCCACCCGACCGGCATAGGCCCTGGCCAGCTTCGAGTTAAGCTCGACGGCCGGATCAATCTCGATTGCCTTGTTATACTCGGCGATAGCCTCATCCCACTGTCCCTGCTCCAGGTAGGTATCTCCCAGCTCGATATGCTCCAGGACAGGATCAGTACCCTTACATGCCGTCATCAGCAGTGCCATACAGATAAATAGAACAATTACAACTCTACCTCCCATAACCAGCCTCCTTTAAATAATCTGGATGATTTTGCGACGGGGCTATCTTATTTATCAGCAGAAACCTGTTACCTTCATTAATCAGCAATTCCTGCATCCATCATCTACAACCATAATACTCTCTAACGCAATCTACAGTAAACGCAAGACTGTTTCATATACGGATGTCTTAATCGATGGCTGAGAGTCTCATTGTATTCCTCCCCACTTTTACTGTCAATGTCTCATATCAGGACACGGGGATGACTCTGTACTTCACAACCCACACTGCCCAATGAAAGCGCCGCATTTGCATTTTATTGCCATTTTATCGTATAGTCTAACGTAAAAATAAGACATACACAGGACAGGATCAACCGAAACAGTCTTCAGGTAATTTCCAATCGTAAATCCATTTGACAGGAATAGATACACACGATGGCACACTATGGTAAAAACAGCAGGTCCGCTCCGGCAATAGTCGTACGGGAAGCCGTGAATTTTTTTGGCTCGGAAGGACTAGGGCTGCCGATAAAGGAAGAGATAAAAGATAAAAACGAGTGCTGCGCTTCCTTCGAATGTGGTGACGGGCATATCTTCGTTAAGGCCTGTAAAAAGGAAAAAGGCTCCGAGGTGGAGGTTGAAACGCACAGGTGGGATGACCATGTACAACAATTCCTGGAGAAGATCTAAGCACAGAATAAAGCACCCAGCAATCAGCGTCTTTCCGGTCCGGACTACAGACCGTCCTTTCACACCTAGGAAATCAGGATAAAAGTATGAGAAACTATGTAAAATGATAAGATCCAGAGGGTATCGCGGAGACAATTTAAACCATATCTGGGCCATATTACTCATAAATTTACTGGTATTTATAGCCGCCATTATAAATCGTAACCTGATTATAGCGCTGCTCGGATTAAGAACAGCAAGCTTTTTTGCTCAGCCTTGGACAATCCTGACCAACATTTTTACTCACGTCGAGATATGGCATATTCTGGCTAACATGGTGACACTTTATTTTTTCGGCAGGTTCTTGACTGGATTAATCGGCGCCAAAAAATTATTAATCGTCTATTTCTGCGGTGGTATACTGGGCAATATCTTTTTTATGCTTCTGGCACCGCCTTTTTATACAGCGATCGGGGCTTCAGGAGCTGTCTTCGCCCTTGGAGGGACATTGACAGTTCTGACGCCGAAATTAAAGGTACTGGTATTCCCCATACCAGCCCCAATTCCTTTATGGGTGGCAATCATTGGAGGTTTCATCATATTATCCCTCTTTCCGGGAATTGCCTGGCAGGCTCATCTCGGCGGTCTTATTTGCGGTCTCCTGGCCGGCTTTTACTTCAGAAAAAGAGTACGTCTCCTGTTCTACTAGCTATCCCCTCACTGTAATAAGCCATAGGATAATCTATTTATACCTGAGTTGCTTGTCCGGACGTAGACACCGTCTGTACCGGTTGTAAAATGGTAAACACTGTATAGATGATTGTCTGAATACAGGTCAAGCTGTATAATGAGCCGAAGTATATAGTTTAATGAGCATCTTTGCAGAGCTTAAACGGTAATTTTACTGCGGGGATATATATGGTAAAACATCTTTTCAAGTTGCTTGTTATCTCTCTCACAGTACTACTGTTCACGAGCCTAGCTACGACACCTGTGATGGCGGCCGACTTTCGCGGAGGAGAGACCGTGACCATCGCCAGCGGAGAGGTTGTTGATGACGACCTTTATATAGGTGGCAGCACTATCATCATCGATGGCACTGTTAACGGTGACCTCTGGGCTGCCGGTCAAACGATCACCATAAATGGTACCGTCACCGGCAGTGTTGTCGCTGCAGGCCAGACTATTACTGTGGCTGGTAAAGTCGATCACGCTGCACGACTGGCAGGAGAAACCCTCAATATCAGCGGCACTGTTCACGGAGACGTTTTTGCCTTTGGAGCTAACTTAACTGTCGTCAGTACATCCAAAATCGGAGGTGACATTATCCTTGGCGCCGGAACGTCACGTATTGAAGGGTATATTGGCGGCAATATTAAAGGCGGTGCCGGTGAAGTTACCATCACCAATGGAGTGGAGGGAGATATAGAACTTGAAGTCGACAAGCTAACTATAACGTCTACAGCCGTTATTAAAGGCAACCTGACGTATACCGCCGAAAATGAAGCAGATATTCAATCAGGCGCTCAGGTGGCTGGCAAAACTACTTATGAGATGCCAGAGGTAAAAGAACCAGCTAAAACCGGTTTCGCTGGCAATGTTATGGGCAAATTGATCGGCCTTCTTATGGCATTGTTGATAGGAATAATACTAATCCTTATCGCTTCACGAAGGATAACTGCGATGGCCGACTCAATTCGAAGTAATCCGTGGGGAAGCCTTGGCTGGGGAGCTGCCCTGTTGTTCGCTGTTCCCTTAGCCGCTATATTCGTATGCTTTACCGTTATCGGTCTGCCCCTGGGATTTATTGCGCTGGCCCTGTGGGGAATAGCCCTCTATCTCAGCCAGATTCCTGTAGCCCTGTTTACCGGGCAATTAGTTATCGCACGCTTTAAGGCAGAAAGGTCTACGGGTATATTGATTGGAGCCCTGTCTATAGGCATGGTTATTCTCACACTTCTAAGGTGGATCCCCTACCTGGGCTTCTGGATCGGCCTGGCAATAGTACTCTTGGGGATGGGTACCCTGATAGTTGCCGAAAAAAGAATGCGGGCGGTAACCAATTAGGGACCGACCTTCTCTATTATTTCCCGGACAGGTCTAAAGACCTGTCTGTACCCGCTTTCGGCAGCGTTATAGCACTCAATACTCTGCAACGGTCAAACAGCGGAAGATATCAACGACCGTTCAAACTCGAAATAAAGATAGCTCCAGCGTGTTTGACAAGTACAATCCATTGACAGAGTACTACCTCGTATGGCAAAGTAGTACATAAGACAGTCGTGGGGCATAGACCGTGAAAGATGTTGCCATCGTTGCCGACAGCACCTGTTGCCTACCACCAGAGTTAATAGAGGAGTATGGTATCCACCTGGTACCCCTCCAAATAGTGTACGAAGGTAAGAGCTATCGAGATGGAATTGATATAACTCCCGGTGAAATTTATAAGATTATGCGTAAAAGGGAAAACCTGCCAACAACATCAAATCCATTGGCCGGGGATTTCCTGAGCACTTTTCAAAAGGTGAGCCAGGAATCTGAAAGTATACTCTGTATCACTGTCACCGGTCTGCAAAGCAAAACTTTCGAGGTAGCATCTTTGTGTAAACAGGCGGCAGAGGAGAGTATGCCCGATACCGCTATCGAAGTGTTTGACAGCCGGGCCGTGGCTGGCGCATTCGGTTTTATTGTACTTGAAGCAGCCCGTGCGGCAAAACGAGGGGCGTCACTGGCTGAAGCAATAGAGACTGCACAAAACATAAAAGGAAGGGTCAGTACCTTGTTCACGCTTGATACGCTCTACTATCTGGCCAGAACCGGCCGCATTGCCAGGGCAGCAGCCTGGGCAGGAGCATTTTTAAACGTTAAGCCCATCCTTGAACATTCACCTTCTATAGGAGAGACTACACCTCTGGCACGTCCCAGAAATAAAGTAAAAGCTATAGAATACATGATGAACACAATGGCAGATAGAGTAGGAGACTCCAAAGTACAGGTGATGGTGCATCATGCTGACGAGCTGGAGGAGGGGAAAAGGCTCTTGACCGAGATTTGTTCAAGATTTAGCTGTACCGAGCATTATCTCACCGAGTTCACCCCAGGTATGGGTGTCCATACCGGCCCGGGCCTTCTTGGCATCGCCTTTTACACCAATTAAGGTGTCAGTTACTCCTTTCCGGGCCAAAACGTGCCAGGACAGCTCAACCGGCAGGATATGATCACACGGTATCAGAAATAAAAATTCCGTCAGCGCCACCGCCGATGTGGTATACTTTTTATTAAGAGGAGACCAAGACAGACATCGAGGACTTTGAATATATACCGGTAAAAAGGCTAGTATCCTGGCAATCTCAGCATATTCAGTGTTATAACATAGTCTTGAATGGAAACACAGCTCATGACTCGATCGATCGACGCCTACCTTGATATAGAGACCACCGGCTTGTCCTTCTCCCATAATGTTATAACAGTAGTCGGCATTTACCTGTGCAACTCTACGGATACCAAGCTTATCCAGTTGGTCGGACATCAGGTAACCAGAGAAAATTTGATCAATGCGCTGAAGGGTGTCCACGCAATATATACCTATAATGGTAGAAGGTTCGACTTACCTTTCATCGAGGCTTTCATCGGGATAGACCTCTCAGTCGAATTCTACCACCATGACCTGATGTATGACTGCTGGAAGCATAATCTGAGAGGTGGCTTTAAGGCAGTTGAGCGCCAATTAAAAATCCCCAGGCAGCTAAAAGATGTCGACGGATTCATGGCAGTGCTGCTATGGTATAAATACAAGTATTATGGCAATAAGAGGGCCCTTAATTTGCTACTGCAGTACAATAAGGAGGATGTAGTGAATTTGAAGGCACTGAGAGAGAAGCTTGATGAATACCATTTGTACTGCAACGATAAAGAGTTAAGTTAAAATGGCAGTGTACTCTCATTCCCGGCTGAGCACATATGAAGACTGTCCATTAAAATACAGGTTAAATTATATCGACAGGATAAAGCGAGAAGAGGAGGGCATTGAAGCTTTTCTCGGTTCCAGAGTCCACGATACCCTTCAAAAATGCTACGACGACCTCAGGTTTACCAAGACTAACAGCCTGTCAGACCTGCTTAATCACTATAACCAGATCTGGCAGGAGAACTGGCACGACGCAATCTCCATTATGAAGCAGGGACTAACACCTGGGCACTATCGGGCCCTTGGTGAAAAAATGATAGAAACCTATTACAATCGATACTCACCTTTTGATTCGGATATCACGTTAGGCACCGAGGTCAGGCTAAACTTCTCGCTTGACGATAACAATACGTACAGAATGTCCGGTATTATTGACCGGTTAGCACGGACACGAGACGATATCTATGAGATTCACGACTATAAGACATCAGCCCACCTTCCTGACCAACAAGAGGTCGATAACGAGAGACAACTCGCTTTGTACTACTTCGCAGTCCGGAAAAAATGGCCTCATGCTGAGAATATCAGGCTCATCTGGCACTACCTCGCTTTCGATACGGAACTGGTCTCCTATCGCACACCGGACGCCATCTCAAGCCTGGTCCACAATACCACGAAACTGATTGATGAGATAGAGTCAGCAGAGGAATTCCCGGCGAAAGAGTCCCAGCTATGCGGCTGGTGCGTATATCCTGACCTCTGTCCCCTGAGGAAACATTTTTTTAAAGTGGAAGCTCTGCCAGTCAACGAATATCTCAACGAGCCAGGAGTAGCTCTGGTTAACAAATATGTTGAACTGAAGGAAAAGGTAGACGCGATTGATAAGGAGATCGGAAAGGTAAGAGAAGCCATTCTTGACTACGCCAAGCGGGAACAGGTAGAGAATATAAAGGGGAGCGACCGCAAAGTCAGAGTCAAGTTTGATAAGAAGCTCAAGTTTCCCGCAAAAAACGATGAGGCACGTAAGGAGCTGGACGAAACAATACTAAAAACAGGCAAGTGGATGGAGGTATCTCAGCTTGACACCGCATCGCTCACCCGGATCATTGAGAACAGCCTGTGGAGCCAGGAACTGATTAACCAGATTATGAAGTACGGCAAAATCGATGAGAGCGCCTCCATTTATATCTCAAGATTAAAAGAAGAGGAAAAGTAACAGAAAAAGTAGACGTAGACGCCATTATACGTATTATCCGATAGTGAATATGCAGCGTAAATGTGCAACTGACAAAGGAATGTGCGACAATGACAGAGGATGAGATTCTAAAGCGTGTCAGGGCAATGAAGCAGGCTTATGTTCCCATGAAAGCCGCTCAAGCCCTGGTGAACATAGGCGAGCCGGCGGTACCTGCCCTCATCGGGGCACTCAAGGATAAAAACGAGAATATGCGCGAAGCAGGTGCCGTAGCTCTGGGTGGTATCGGTCCGGCTGCTAAAGCGGCTGTGCCTGCCCTTATCAACGCACTTAAGGACAGTAGCCACGATGTACGTTGGAGGGCATCTGAGGCCTTAGGTAAGATCGGTCCGGTTGACGGTACTGCCGTCCCTGCTCTTATCGAAGTACTCAAAGATAAGGACTGGGTGATACGTAATACGGCTGCCGATGCTCTGGCTAAGATGGGCAAGCCTGCCATACACGGCCTGACCGAGGCGCTGAAGGACAATAATAAGTATGTAAGCAAAGCAGCCGCAGAAGCCCTGGGGAAGATCGGTCCCGATGCCAGTCCTGCCGTGCCAGCCCTCATTGATGCGCTTAAAAGCGATACACTGCTGGTACGCCTGGGCGCCAGTGAGGCCTTAGGTATGATCGGTCCTGATGCCGGAGATGCCGTTCCTGCTCTACTGGAGTTGCTCAAAGACAGTGACGTGGATATGCGTATAACGGCTGCCAGGGCCCTCGGTGAGATCATTCCTGACGCCAGGTCTGTGGTGCCCTCCCTTGTCAAGTCACTGAAAAACAAGGACTGGGTGATACGTGGAGTCGCCGCCGAAGTCCTCGTAAAGATAAGTGCCCAGGCTGCCGAGACCCTCAAACGAATGAATATCAAGGACTCAGAACAATAGGTATCTCCATTACCTGTTGTCCTGTATAACCAGAGGGAAATCCGGCTGCTGGTATATTGACGAGCGGGATAAGTCCAGCTAGAATATTTGTTGATTAAGCGACCAACCGGGAAAATCCTTTGCCCCCAGTGGGCAGTATGGAAAGCGTGTGTACGGTATGGCACAGGGTGAGATTCACAGGTATATTGAGGCGCTCAAGGACGAGGATACCCTGATAAGTAGAGATGCTGCCGGTGCTTTAAGCAAGATTGGCAAGGCTGCGGTGCCTGCTCTTATCGAGGCTCTTAATGATGAAGTGCTTTGCAAAGCTGCTGTTGGGGCCCTCGGTGGGATCGGTGCTGACGCCAGGGCATCGGTGCCCACCCTTATTGAAATGCTCAAGAATAAGAACGAAAACATACGTGAAACAGCCGCCTGGGCACTGGGCGAAATAGGTGATAAAAACGCTGCGCCTTCCCTTGTCTCCTCATTCAAGGACCAGAATGAAAACGTACGCGAAGCTGCCGCCAAGGCATTGAGTAAGATCGGCCCCGATGCCAGGATTGCTGTACCTGCCTTTCTCGGAATACTCAAGGACCAACATTGGACGGTACGCTACGTAGCGGCGTGGGCACTAGGTGAGATTGGTGATGAGGCTGCTGTACCTGCCCTTATTAAGGCGATCAAGGACGAGCACTGGGCGGTTGGCGTAGGAGCCGCCGAGGCACTGGGGCAGATCGGTGCTGATGCCAAGGCTGCCGTACCAGCGCTCATCGAAGCGCTTAAGGAGGAATGGGTGCGTAAGGCAGCCGCCTGGGCTCTTGGTGAGATTGGCGATGAGAGCGCTGTACCCGTGCTCATCAATGGTCTTAAAGATGAAAACGAGAACGTATGCATAGGAGCCGCTAAGGCCCTGGGCAAGATCGGCACCGATGCCAGGACTGCGGTACCGGCACTGATGGAGGCGCTAAAGGACAACAATGAGGATATAAGTAAAGCAGCCGCCGAGGCTCTGGCTGATATCGGCCCTGATGTCAGGTCTGTTGTCCCCGCGCTCATTGAAGCGCTCAGGGACAATAATAAAGACGTGCGCATAGCAGCCACCAAGGCTCTTGGCGAAATCGGTGACCAGGCTGCCGAAGCCCTCAAAAAGATAGAAGCACTCAGGGGCAATACCTGAAGCACATATACTAAAACTAAAACGTTCTTTAGCTGACTTCCACACACCCCGATTTTGCAGGTTCCAACTCCTGCATCAACCAGTAGTTACGCAATAAGCTGATTTTTTGGATTGACAATTTACGAGTAAGAAAAAAACTAAGCTGATTAAAGGCTGGCAAAACCATTAACAACCAACAGTGCTGTTTCATTAACCAATGCAATTAAATGACAGGAGCAAACTACAGTCAAATTCTCCACTCCGGTGACTATAATTATACTCCCTACAATTATTAAGGGATATTTACCATACTAATACAGCATAATACTATTAACTTCTCAACCTTTTTAAACCATCTATTCAGAAGTAAATAGCCACACTGTTATACCTGGTCTTAACAATGCTGAGCTATTGTGCTAGAATTGCCAGCAACAGGTTCACCATTGAAAAGCTCCTTGATCCTGCCCACAATTTACATTATAGGCTTTATTTCATTTACCAGCCAAAGCTCACTATATCCGGTAATACCGCTTTATGCTGCCGAGCTTGGTGCTACGGTACCCGAGGTCGGGCTGGTAGTAGCTGTTTCCTCTTATGTTACAGGTCTACTGCTGATCCCTTCCGGCCTGCTATCCGACAGGCTGGGGCGGCGCAAATTCTTCGTCACCGGTCTGGTCATCTTTACCATAACGCCACTGCTGTACCTCCTGATAGACAACCATGTACAGCTCGCTGCGGTTAGAGCGATACACGGATTCGGTGCAGCCGCTTTAATATCAACAGGACTGGCGGCGGTAACCGACCTGGCTCCAGCAGCACAGAGAGGTAAAGCCCTGGGATGGTACACAGGGACATCGCAATTCGGGCTTATGGTAGGACCAACAATCGGCGGCTTTCTGTTAAGCCGGTTCGGTTTTGAAGCCGCATTCTATGCCTGCAGTACAATTTCACTACTGGGTCTCATCTTTGTGTTCCTGCAGTTCGACGCTATTCCACACAGCCCAACCATTGAGGCAACCGGAGACCGCTCCTGGGGCTGGTTAAGGCAGAAGCTTGTATTTGCCGCTTTGTTGGCCATGGTATTCTTAGCCATAGGTGCGGGGACTATTAACGCCTACATACCGCTTTACAGCAAAGGATTCGGCATACCTGAGGTTGGTGCCGGGATGATTATTACTGCCTTTTTTGCCGGTTCCGCTATGTTACGGATCCCGGCCGGTATATTATCGGACAAGCTGGGCAGGAAGCCCTTGATTATCTGCGGATTGATGGTAAGCATCGCGGCTGTAGCCTTGATCTCGCAGCTCCATAGCCAGACTCATCTCATTTTCACGGCTCTTTGTTTTGGCATCGGTTTTGGCACAGTCATGCCTTCAAGCCTTGCTCTGGCAGCCGACCGTTCATCAAGAAGCGGCAGAGGAGCAGTGATGGGTACGACCTCCGGCACCTATCAGATCGGACAGGCAATCGGGCCTACAATCATGGGACTTGTGGCCGGAATAAGCAGCCTGGAAAC
Source organism: uncultured Dehalococcoidales bacterium (assembly GCA_964596125.1). Taxonomy (GTDB): domain Bacteria; phylum Chloroflexota; class Dehalococcoidia; order GIF9; family UBA5629; genus CAZQRP01. The sequence continues at coordinate 97,636 of CAZQRP010000012.1, forward strand.
AATGTTTCTGGCCTGTGCTTTAACTATAACGGTCGGCCTGCTTATTATCGCCAGCCTGCTCCGCGATAGGTAACCCGTTTTCACGGAAATAATCCATGTCCTTGACTCTACCGGAGAAATAGCATACATTTGAAACCGTACATCATGTGAGGAAAGAATGAGATCAACAGAAGGCGGAACTGTCCACTCAATACTGGATTACAAAATAACAGTTATCGATAATAAACCGACCTGGACTGCTGCTGGAGTTATGAAGAGGCTTTCATGAAGATAGTCTTACACATATGCTGCGGGGTATGTGCCGCAGGGGTAGCCAGTACGTTAGCTGCAGAGGGTCACAGGATTGTCGGCCTATTTTATAATCCAAACATCCACCCGGCAGAGGAATATCAAAGGAGGTTAGAAACTACCTATAAAGTAGCTGAGGAGTTACATTTTCCGTTGGAGGAAGTGCCTTATACCCCGGAAGAATGGTTGAGGGAGACCGAGCCCTGGAAACACGAACCCGAAGGTGGTCAACGATGCCATATTTGCTTTCAGCTCAGGCTTGAGAAGACATATCACTACTTGCTGGACCGCGGGGCAGATGCTTTTACTACTACGTTAACTATAAGTCCCCGCAAGTCTGCAGTGATAGTAAATAGAACAGGGCAGGAGATTGGAGGAGACCGGTTTCTGGTAAGAGATTTCAAGAAAAAAGATGGTTTTAAAAAAGCCATGCAGCTAGCCAGACAGTGGGAGCTTTACCGGCAAAATTACTGCGGCTGTATATACAGCATGCAATCAAGGAGGGGAAAATGAGTTATTGGCCAAGTTTACAGGAGGCAGAACAGATTTTGGACGACTGGGTAAGCAACAAGAACTTAAAGAAACACGCCTACGCAGTCGAAGCAGCTATGAGAGCATATGCTATAAAACTGGCGAGCGACCCCGAAAAATGGGGGATAGTTGGACTTCTCCACGATTTCGATTATGAAATGCACCCCGACCTTGAAGACCATCCTTTTAAAGGGGCCGAATATCTTAAAGAAAAAGGATTTGCAGACGAACTGATAGAGGGCATCCTGGCCCATGCCGAACATGCTAATATTATACGAGATACGAATTTAAAGAAGGCCATCTACGCCGTAGATGAGCTAACCGGACTTATTGTTGCGGTTGCCCTGACCAGACCGTCCAAGAGAATAGCCGATGTCAGCGTTGAGTCCGTCATGAAAAAATGGAATCAGCAGGCATTCGCCGCAGGAGTGGACAGGAAGATGATAGAAAAGGGCGCCAGCGAACTCGGCATACCTATCGAGGAACACCTAGAAATAGTGCTTAAAGCGATGCAGGACATATCCGGAAGGCTGGGGCTTTAGTTATCCACGCCCCTTATTACCACCACCGTCCCCTCTTCTGGTAGGTATCAATAAATTTCTCAATTGACCGGTTATAGGTCTTCTCCACATCATCAGGGAAAAGGCAGGCGGGCAATTCACCTGCTCGCCAGTGATAGGTCAAACACTCACAGCAAATGCCTTTCCTGGAACATGGTTCATAGGTACAATTGCACGTTCTCTTATTTTTTTCTATGCTGCATTCTCTCATAGTATTTCCCCGGTAGTACTGTGCTCCGGATTTCGAAGCGATTTAAACTATAGCCCGGCACCGGAATAGTTGTCAACAGTCAGCCTGTCCCACCCGGAAATCATACTCAACTTAACTCGTCAATGGGGTAAACGAGGATGGCTGACTCACCGTGAACAGGGCACTGGTACTCGCAGATGCCACAGCCGATACACAAGTCCTGTCTGACACTGGGCAACTGCACATTCGCTGCACTTCCACGCGAATTCCCACGTCTCCGCCCTCCCAGGTGAATGGCCTTCTTCGGAACCGGGCACATTTCTTCACAGACTATGCATTCCTTCCCCTCTACCCAGGGAATACAGCGGTGCCTGTCAATGACCGCGACGCCCATGATTTTCCTCCGCTTCTCCTCCAGGGACAACCTGGGGATAGCCTCTGTCGGACAGACCTGCCCGCAGGAGTTGCACGAGTAGTCACAATAACCCAGGCGGGATACCAGCACCGGTGTCCATAGACCTTCCCAGCCAGCGGTGGATACACCTGGCTGCAGCCCACCAGTCGGACAGACCTTAATACATTCACCGCAGCGGATACACTCGCTAAGCAATTGCTGCTCACCGGTACCAGGCGGTCTGATAAACCGTTGTCGAACACCACGAAAGAAAGGTACTATCCGTAAAAAAGCTGCTCCAATCACTGCTGCACCCAGGGATGCCAAGAATTGACGGCGCGACAGGTCATAATGCGGAGATGTTGACAGCCCCCCTTGCTTGCTAAAGGTAATAGCTCCCGTCGGGCACATTTCTACACAATCGAGACACGTCGTGCACTCAGCAGAATCAGCATCGAACTGCCGTTCCGGTTTTATAGCACCTGTTGGACATATAGTGGCACAGCGCTGACAACTGATACATTTGTCATCATCCACTTTATACCGGACCCGGGCGATCTTTGACACCAGACCCAGAAGGCCACCCAAAGGGCAGAGGTAACGGCACCAAAAACGCGGTCGAATGGCATTGAGAGCCAAAACAGCCACGAACACAACAGCTATCAGCACGCTGGGAAAGAAAAATGGCTGCTCTGTTAATATCGGGCCACGGACCAGTCCGTCGAACCACTCTACTGCCGGCTGAAGCGGCCCAAAACCATATAACCACGTTTCCGCAGCTGTAACCACCAAGTTAAACAGAGGCAGAACAACACTGGTTATAGTGCGAAACAACAACGTGATCGGGTCCAGGACAAGCAGCGTCAGGCTGCCTGCTGCGGCAGCAATCAGGATGGTAAAAAGGAGAAAATACTTGGCCTGTCGCCAGTATGAGGGAATATCCAGTCTATTTCTTCGAGGTTGCCTCGCCGGGGTCCAGTCCAGCAGTGTCCCCAGCGGACACAGCCAGCCGCACCAGGCACGGCCAACAGCAATCGCCAGGAGCAATGTAATCACACCCAACGCCATCGGCGTTATCCAGCTTCGGCTGGAAACTATTGCCGTAATTCCTGCCAGCGGGTCCAAATGGAAAAAGAAATCATGAAACGGGAAGAGTTCATTCCCCTGTCTCACCCCAACAAGGACATATAGAAACAGCAACAGCACCAGGACCTGTACTGCCTGACGTATTCGACGCCATTTCCTGGAGCTCTTCACAGTTTTTCTATTTTTTGGACCATCCTCAGCCATAAAAACAGTATCTCCTACACATTGATTTCTTCCACTTTTACACTGCCCAGTTCCATTGTCCCCAGCCCCATTTGCGCCCCGGCGCGGACGGCAGGAAGGTCAGCGCCACTCAGGCCAAACAGGGTTGTAGCATAGGCATCGGCAGCCACGATATCGTGGCTGGCGATTACGGTGTTGGTCATCTTCACATCATCCAGGTCACCGCCCGTAGGGCCATGGTTCATAAGGATACGTACCGCGTCTACAACCGTCAGGGTCGGCCGCACCACACTGGTAAGATCAGCGATTCGCTGGCCCAGGTTTGAATGAAAATCTCCGCGGTTTAGAACAACTCCCATGAGATTCTTCATGCCCAACGTAAGTCTGGCAAGGTTATGGTGTTTGGCAATCGGTACATTGATGAGGACATCCGCGTCCAGCACGTCGCCATAGACCGGCCAACTGGTGAGGTCACGCCCTTCGGGAATTGCTGTGTCTCGATACTTAACACTGCTCATCACCTCCATCTGCCCACCAGCCTTTCCTACAGCATCAGATATGCCACTGCGGGAGTATGCCTGTTCCGGTCTACCGCCAAAACCGAAGTCCATTACTCGCACGCGTCTGGCACCGGCACCAAGACAAAGCGCCACCAGCGCGCCAACGACCTCAGGATTGGTGGTTGCTGCATACTCATAAGAGTGATAAGCAACGCAGATATTCGGTTTAATAATGACGTCATTGCCTGACTTGACGAAACGCTCAATGCCGCCCAGCGCCTTAATAGCCGCATGTACCATGGCCACCGGGCTCTCTCCCCGGGCTACAGCCAGATAAGTATCTCCCAGTGCCGGGCCGGGTGCAGCAGGCTTCTGAGGTTTAGCAGCAGAAGCAGGCGGTGACGCAGGGGGCGGGACGGGAACAGGTTCCAGCGATTCCTTACGACTGCATGCTAACCAAGAAAATAACGTCCCTGCCGTTGCGGCGCTAAATCCCAGAGCTATCATATTCCGAATGAACTCGCGTCGGGACAGTTGCATATCCGGACTATCTCCTCATCGTTGAAATTTGCACAGTGTGACAGGGCTACAATTAGCCCAAATTAACCTTACTGACAACAGGCATTTAAGTCAAATAACCATAGTTAAAACTGGTTCCTTTAATGCCGGGGTATTCTTATAACCATACTACATCCTGAATATGAAGATTGTGTAAAGAAACCATGTTTATTTTGTGTAATTAGCAGCTTAAAACAAAGAGCACCTTACAATTAGCCCGATCATACTTGTCTCAAGCCTATTTCTTATGCCTATCAGTACAGGTTGTACCGTGAAACAGCGAAAAATACACAAGAATATCACCAGTCCTCCATAATTCCTCCACTCTTCGGAAATATACTGAATACAAAAAGAAAATAGTAACGGGAAACGGGTGAGCTAGTTCAGATAGATCACGGACACTTATAATAGTGTCTTATGAAGATA
>CAZQRP010000013.1:0-58666 GCA_964596125.1 uncultured Dehalococcoidales bacterium
GAGCACGTTCTTGGTAAGAACGGGGTCACCAGTTCGAATCTGGTTGTGGGCTGGGTAAAAGAAGGAGGTTTTCCAAAATGGCAAAGAAGGTTTTTGAGCGCACTAAACCTCATTTAAATGTAGGAACGATTGGTCACGTTGACCATGGAAAAACGACCTTAACGTCGGCAATTACATTATGCTTGTCGAAACAAGGAGGTACTGATTTTCGTCCTTTCGATTCGATCGATAATGCCCCTGAAGAGAAGGCACGTGGCTTAACAATTGCAATTGCTCATATTGAATATGAGACTGAAAAGCGCCATTATGCTCATGTAGATTGTCCCGGCCATGCTGATTATATTAAGAATATGATAACAGGGGCAGCTCAGATGGACGGGGCGATAGTAGTGGTCAGTGCCCCGGATGGACCAATGCCTCAAACTCGGGAGCATATCCTGCTGGCTCGCCAGGTTGAAGTACCTTGCTTACTTGTAGCATTGAATAAAATAGATATGATGGATGACGAGGAATTACTGGAGCTGGTTGAAATCGAAGTGCGAGAGTTGCTTAGTAAATATCAGTTCCCTGGGGATACTACCCCGGTTGTCAGAGTCAGTGCTCTAAAGGCGCTGGAATGTGGCTGCGGTAAGAGAGATTGCGAGTGGTGCGGTAAGATTCTGGAATTGATGGATGCTGTTGATGAAAATGTACCATTACCGGTAAGACCGAAAGATCAACCATTCCTGATGCCCGTTGAGGATGTTTTCAGTATTAAAGGTCGAGGTACTGTGGCTACCGGTAGAGTTGATCGGGGTGTGGTTAAAGTAGGTGATGAGATTGAAATAGTGGGCATAAAAGAGACGCGGAAAACGGTAATAACCGGAGTGGAGATGTTTCATAAAACGCTGCCTGAAGCAGAGCCGGGTGACGCTGTGGGCTGTTTGATTAGAGGCATTGAGCGGGAAGAAGTTGAAAGAGGGCAAGTCTTGGCAGCGCCGGGTTCGGTCAAGCCTCATACTCAATTCGAAGCCGAGGTTTATGTACTCACCCGGGAAGAAGGCGGTAGACATACGCCTTTCTTTAACGGGTACAAGCCGCAGTTCTATATCAGGACTCTAGACATTACCGGTACTATCGATTTACCTAAGGGTGTAGAGATGGCTATGCCCGGGGACTATGTTAAGATGACTATTAAGCTAATCTATCCAGTGGCTCTGGAGGAAGGATTGCGATTTGCTATTAGAGAGGGCGGTAGAACAGTAGGTGCCGGAGTGATTAGTAAAATTATTGAGTAGCTATGGCTAAGAAAGGTGAGGTGCGTGGTATCATTCATCTGGCATGCACGAATTGTCAGGAGAGAACTTATACCACTACGAAAAATAGGAAGAATGACCCTCAGCGGTTGGAACTGAAAAAATATTGTCCTCGCTGCCGAAGTCACACGCTCCATCGGGAGACCAAATAACATTTGGTGAAAAAAAGTCAGTCCCAAATCACCAGGCCAAAAAGGTCTCGATTCGCAATTGTTCGTGAAATTATTGAGGAATTGAGAAAGGTAGTTTGGCCGACGAGACGAGAAGCCATACGACTTACCATTATGGTGCTGGCTGTCTGTCTGGCAGTGGGTCTTCTTTTAGGGACCCTTGATTATGGTTTTGCTGAACTGGTTAACAGAGTTTTTTTAGGTGGAAGTTGAGCTAATGGGTAATGATAACAAACGTTGGTATATTGTCCATACCTACTCCGGCTATGAAGAGCGGGTTAAGAGGAGCATGGAGCAACGTATTAAGTTTATGGATGCCGAGGATAAAATATTTCAAATAGTAATACCTACTGAAGACGAGATTGAAATCAGGAGTGGACAACGCCGAACAGTGACAAAAAAAATCTTTCCTGGCTATGTTTTGGTTCAAATGAACATGGATGACGAAAGTTGGCATGTGGTACGCAATACACCCGGCATAACCGGCTTTGTCGGTGGTGGGAATAAACCAACTCCATTAGCTGAGGACGAAGTTAAATCCATACTGAAGCAAATGGAGGAAGGGGCCCCTCAGGTTAAAGTAGGCTTTAGAAAAGGCGAGAGTATTCGGGTAATCGATGGCCCATTTACCGATTTCATTGGTACCGTAGATGAGATTAATATGGGGAAAGGAAAAGTCAAGGCACTATTAAGCCTTTTCGGGAGGGAGACATCCGTCGAGCTCGATTTTTTGCAGGTGGAAAGGTTATAAATGGCTAAGAAAGTAAGGGCAATGATTAAACTGCAAATCCAGGCAGGTAAAGCAACGCCGGCTCCTCCGGTTGGTCCAGCTTTGGGACAACATGGAGTGAACATAATGGCTTTCTGCAAGGACTATAATGATCAGACCGGCTCTCAAGCTGGCTCTATAATTCCGGTTGAGATAACCGTGTATGAAGATAGATCGTTCACTTTTATTACCAAAACACCCCCGGCTTCAGATTTATTGAAGAAAGCCCTGAATATTGAAAAGGGAAGCGGTACTACCGGTGAGGAAATTATAGGCACATTAACTCGTGAAAAAATCACTGACATCGCTCGACTTAAAATGAAAGACCTTAATACTGTGGACATTGAAGGTGCAGTTCGCATTATTGAAGGCACGGCGCGTAGCATGGGCATTAAAGTAGAGTAGAAAATGACAAATCGAGGAAAGAAATATCAAGAATCAGCCAAACTGATTGATAAAAATAATACGTATACTCCCAGTGAAGCAGTTGGTTTGGCGAAGAAAGCCGCGTTTGCTGGTTTTGATGAAACTGTTGAGCTGCATTTAAGAATGGGAGTAGATCCTAGAAGTGCTGACCAACAGGTGAGGGGTGTTGCGCTTTTACCGAATGGACTGGGTAAAAAGATCCGGGTCCTTGTCTTTGCCCAGGGTGAAGGAGCAAGGTTGGCAAATGAAGCTGAAGCGGATTATGTCGGTGGTGATGAACTTGTTAAGAAGATTGAGGATGGATGGGTCGACTTTGATGTGAGTATAGCCAGTCCTGATATGATGGGCAAGGTAGGTAAATTAGGAAAAATTCTAGGGCGAAAGGGATTGATGCCCAATCCCAAGTCCGGCACGGTAGTAGCTGCCGAAGATTTCCCCAGGGCAATTGCGGATGCCCGCAAAGGAAGGGTGGAATTCAGATTGGATAGGACGTCGATTATACATGTACCTATCGGTAAAGCCAGTTTCGAAGAGTCTAAACTATTGGAGAACCTGATGGCCTTAATTGAAGCTGTGATGAAGGCTAAACCGGTTGGTGCAAAAGGGCAGTATATTAAGAGTGCTTCAATATCGACCACGATGGGTCCTGGAATCAAACTCGATCTCAAATCTACCTTGACCCTGTCCGTTAGCTCTTTATGAATTAAATAAACTTTCCATGTTATGCCAGTGACAGCAGGTGCCATGAGGGCTTAAATAGATGCCTGCCGAGGTATGTAGTATGTGTTTCTAGGAACATAAATCTATTCCCTGTGTCACGGCACAGGGAATTTTCATTTTTTGAGGTGTGTAATTATGTTGAAGAAAGAAAAAGAAAAAATAATTAACGAATTAGCCGAAAGTCTGTCTAATTGCTCTATTGTTATTGCTACGGACTATCGAGGACTCACAGCTAAAGAGATGGTGCAGCTCCGCCGTCAGCTTACTGATATGGGTATAGAATATCGGGTGGCGAAAAATACATTGACAAGATTTGCTGCTGAGAAAGCTGGTAAACAGCAATTTAATGCATTGTTATCCGGTCCTCTGGCTATGGCTTTTGGCTACGATGATATTGTTAAACCGGCCAAGGTTTTAAATGAATATATCCGTGCTTCAGCATCAGTACTGCAGATTAAAGGTGCCATGTTAGGAGACCGCTTGCTCGGTCGACGTGAAGTTTCTCTACTGGCTACGACGCCGCCGAGGGATATCCTTATTTCTCAGTTACTGGGCCAGCTACAGGCACCATTGCAAGCTTTACATAATGTTATCAGTGCGCCATTACGAGGGTTTGTATATATTCTACAGGCTAGAACTCAACAGTTAGAAGGAGGAGAAAGTGACAGAAAATCAGGTTGAAATAGGACAACCAAAGGCAGAAGAGCAGGTCGAGGAAGCAGCAAAAACGAAGAAAGCGGTCAAGGTTAAAGATACGTCATCCCAGGAGGCTAAAGTGATGTCGAAGGAAGACATGATAGCTGCAGTGAAGCGTATGACGGTGTTGGAATTAGCTGAGTTGGTGAAGGCACTGGAGGAGGAGTTTGGTGTGTCTGCGGCAGCACCAATGGCTGTGTCTGCAGCGCCTGCAGCAGCATCTACGAGTGCACCGTCGGCAGCAGAAGAGGAGCAAACAGAATTTACCGTAATACTTAAGGAAATTGGCGAAAACAAGATCAGCGTAATTAAGGCTGTGAGAGAACTGACCACTTTAGGTCTAAAAGAAGCCAAGGATTTAGTAGAGAGTGCTCCCAAGGAAGTTAAGGAAGGTGTGAATAAAGAGGAGGCGGCAACTATAAAACAGAAGCTTCAAGAAGCCGGGGCATTAGTTGAGATCAAATAAGAAGCCTCACGGATTTACGGATTTCCTGTAAATAAATACTGCTAAAATTCTGATTCCTGAGTTCTACTACTATATCTCGTATTTTAGCCATCCTTAGAAAGTGATAGGGGAAGCATATATGCTGTCCCCTATTTACTTACCTGTAAATGAAGTTTTGACCATGGTCGTGCCGGGCTAAATGTATAGATATAGTATTAGAGCTTTAATGAAAATATGAAAAATAGTACCATTGTGAGTCAAGATACCTGTGTTTAGCCTTGTGGTAAGTTTTGTGTAAGTGATATATGATAACATCACTGTATAAAGGGAGGTAAATCGTGGCTGAAGAATTTGAAATTATTGCCAGAGTAGTCTCGCAGAAAGGTACGTGTCAAGCTGGTCATAAGGTCGGGGATGAATTCTTTATCGGAGAAAAAGCTTCTAATGGTATGTGTTCCTGGGCATTTCATACTCTTTTCCCGTTTTCCTCTGTGCTGCAATTTGGTGGGTCTTTCCCCTGGGAAACCGATCCCGATAAGGCGACTGTCCCCTGTCCTGATGCGGAAAATCCAGTCGTATTTGAGTTACGACGCCTGGGCAAGTAGTCTTTTAGGAACAGATAGCTTTTATTTATCCTGTACTACTGCTAAATCTCAGGCTTACTGTCGCAGCTCTAAATTCCTAGCTCTTCACCAACGATTATTACTTTTTTAGGTTCTTTCCCTACGCCAGAACCCTCTATGATGACAGTGAAACAGCATATCCTATCACTGTAATTGCAGTCGACACAGAAGCCGGTCTTTGCACAAGGTAATTCGCCTATGGGTGCTATTTTATGCTTTTCAAAGTGCCGTTTGGCATTGATCGGAGCGCAGACTCTCCTGATCCGGTCACGTGCTGCTTCCGCATCCGGTACAATCTTATTTATCCCTGCGACAAAAATAATCATGCCTGGTCCAAAAATCATAGGTGCTACACGGTTGCCGCGGCCATCCGTGCTTACCAGCTTGCCGTCCAGCGTGACAGCATTGACGCCGGTAATATAGACATCGGCAGTAAGCACTTCATGCTGCAATTCCAGGCGCTGTTCTACATCGTATATGGAAGTACCATCAGCATCCCATTGCATTGGACTGATGACCTTGGCCGGTTTTCTACTCGCAAGATGGTCAAAAAGCCCGATTTGGTGTAATGTAATAGAATCAGCGAAGCCTATAGTAGATCCCTCCGGTATCATTTCCAGTATTTTAGCCAGCGCATCAGTTCGATCGGTGGCGTATATTGCATCCATATGATTTTTTTTAAGATTACTGATAGCCTTTTCGGCCAGACAAGAATTAAACCAATTTTTTTCCAGGGATAGATCCGTTTCATCCAGCATTACGTACTCCTTGAACCGAGATATTGTGTGGTGCTAATTTCAATTAAATAAACGAAAGTTTACCATAGTCTCACGGGTAATGCTATCATTTTAAACTTTGTAGGTAACCATTAGTCCGGTAGTTACACTGAGCGTTTTTTGGCGGATGCTCTTTTAAAATAAAATTGTTACAGGCGCAGAGACAGGTAGTAATGTTCACGACAATAAATGAACGGACTTATTGACGTGGTAGCTTCTAACCCGTTCGGGATTCATTTATTAGATGAGGGTATACCGGTACCATAAAGCCAGAATACGGTAGTGATGTAGCAGTTCATTAGCTGAGCTTCATTGCTGGCTTTCATTCAATTTTGTACCGGATTTGATGCCATGTTCCTGTCTGCTACTTTAGAAAAATATCGACGAGCACAAGGTCGTCAACCTTTAAAGACAGGACATCTCTAATTCGTTCAGCAGAGATTATCTCCAATTTTGATTCAGGGTAATCGGGGACCAGTGGGATAATGAGAGCTCCCTTTATTGTCCCGTTCACTGAAACATGAAAACATTTAGCCGAACAGAATCCGGATTCGGCGGGGACTATTTCTATGCCTTTTAATTTCTTAATTTCTTTCAGCCTGGCTATGTCTTCGGTGTTAACCACATCAAGATTAAAGGTGCCAGGGTACGGATCGATGCCAAGTTTCGTTAAGAATTGCTCCTTGACCCAGGGGATATTAGTAAAAGAGCTTGACTCCTTCAAGCCCTCACTCATTCTTCCTTTTATTACTACAGATTCTGCGTTAGACAAGTTCATGTGTATTTAAAGTGATGCAAGTAAGGTGTTGAGCTTTGCTTTTATATCCGGCTCCAGAGTGTTTTCTCCGTTGGTCAGGGTTTTTAGCACGACGTCTTTGAATTCCCTTTTAATATTATCTTTCACATTGTCAGGTAAACCAATATACATTCTCTCTATATTATTTACCCAGTTAGAGAGAGGTTCTACTTTTTCTCTTTCATATAGGTACCCTTCCAGGGCTCCTGCTTTAGCAGCGAATTTAAATAATTCTTCGAATTCACCCATGTTACTCCTCCCTGGTTTACTATAATTCATTGAGGTATAGTATGAGCATGCTTAAATCCGGTATGATACGATCTGGTTGTAACTCGGCTAAAAGGTCTTTACTGGCAACTCCGGTGTGAACCGCTATCGTCCTTATACCTGCTTTTTTCCCGGCCATAACATCGATAGTGGAATCGCCAACGAATACACACTCATCCATGGAAAGTCCCAGTTGTTTTGTACATTTAGCCAGTCCGTCAGGAGCTGGCTTGGCAAGCGCATCGGCGGCAGTTACCATTACATCTACAAGATGCCTGATATTTAATCTTTGTAGCTCCTGCCATTTGTTTTCGCCTGTAGTCATTCGCCTGGTAACAATCCCTGTCTTAATCCCTCTTTCTTTCAACAATTGAAGTGTCCGTCTTGCTCCGGCTTTCAACAGGACCTTCTGTTTTTCCAGTTCGATGTATGCCTTACGTATCTCATTCTCACACGTTGTGCGTTTGCCAGCGTCTTGAAAGATGGTGGGGAACAGTTCTAAGAGTAGCTCGCTCAGTCTACTGCCTTTATCCAGGAAGTGGGCTACTCTTTCGTCCGTTATCGGCTCCAGTCCAAATAGTTTTATTGCTCTATTTAGGGCTTCCGCAAAGGCCCCTAGAGAATCGATAAGTGTTCCGTCGAGGTCGAAGATGACTCCCTTTACTTTTTGTCTGCGAGAATGCATCATGGTCAGCTTCCTATAGAAATTGTAAGACCTTTTTCATAAAGAGTCCAGCGAAGTATTGTTTGTCTGAGCGTGATTTTATTTATTGATGGGGACTCCATGCTATTCCATCTCAAGCTGAATGGATGTATAATTGAGCCAATGTCTTGCTCCTGATATACCACAGGCAGAGTAATATTTGTTTGATTGCGAGACAACAAGATAAGACAAGCGACAACTATTTTCATATTTGAGAAGTAGTAATAGAAAATAACCGGCTTCGTACTTATTCATCGTCTTGTTATATCAAGGTTTCCGTGTAAGAGAACCTTCAGGTAAAGCAGTCAGGGGGGCTTTTCGTTGTACAGACAGAGCGAATTCAGGCTAAGATGCATAATTATTAAGGGGGTAGGCCATCATTGTTGTTAAGAATTTTTGATTCACTGCATTATCGTAGCTTCCGGCTGGTCTGGCTGGGTTCCGTAACCGAGCACACAGGTGAGTTTATGGAAGTAGGAGCAATTTTCTGGTTGGTCAATGAGCTTACCCACTCTCCTCTCATGCTCACTATAGTTGGCTCCTGCCGCTATGCGGTCATGATACTTTTTCCTATCATCGGTGGTGTAGCTGCTGACAGGATGGACCGCCGCCGTCTATTGATAATCTCCTTGCTGGGTTCCGCTTTCCTTTCTGTCTGCCTGGCGGTACTGGTTTTCACTGATTTAGTAGCTATTTCACACTTGATCATTATCAGCCTGCTGGGTGGTGTGGCAATGAGCTTTAATCATCCGGCGAGGCAGTCGATCGTTCCCAACCTAGTGAAAAAGGAGCATCTGCTCAATGCCATATCGCTCGACACTATTTCTGTGCAGGCCTCTCGTCTGGTCGGAATGTCCCTGGTTGGCTATGTGATCACCATGATGGGAACGTGGCCAATCTTTATCATGAGGGCGTTAGGTTGTCTGCTGGCGATTTTTTGGCTTTCTCTGGCAATGATTCCTCCTACGCCCGGGACCACGAATGTTCAAACCCCCTGGCAAAATCTCGCTGAAGGATTCCATTATCTGCGCGGTAACACGCTGTTAATAGGCCTGATCCTGCTATTTCTGATACCTATGTTAAGTAGTAATACCTACGGAAGCTTCTTACCCGTCGTTGCTGAAGATATTTTACACATCGGTGCCGTAGGCTATGGTTACCTGCAAGCAATGCCCGGACTGGGAGCAATATTCGCTCTCATTGGCCTTACCCTCCTGACCCATTATAAATGGAAGGTTAAACTGTTTCTTGTCGCCGGTGTGGTTATGGGAATCAGTCTGTTTGGCTTCTCAACATCGTCCTGGGTATTCCTTTCGTTACCTTTGCTGGTAGTTATCGGAGGTATGAACACAGCATTGATGGCATTGAATATGACCCTCATTCAAGGCAATGTCTCTGACGAACTGCGTGGCCGGGTAATAAGCTGGCGTGAAATAGCATTTGGTTTAGGTCCTACCGGCAGTATTTTGTTTGGAGCAATTGCCAGGTATACCGGTGTACCTTTTTCACTGGGCTTACTGGGTGGCTTCTGTCTTGTTGTTTTTCTGGTATTGATTATATTTTTACCCCGCTTTAGAGACCTGGAATGAAGCTGTTAGACAGCTTCATTAAGACGCTAACAGTTATGATGCTGACCGGTAAGGCTGTTTTAAGGTTCAAGCCATTTCATTGTATCTATCGGTCGATGGTGTTTTCTACTGATCGGGATCTCAACTTCAAGGGATAATAAATGCTTGTATCTCAAATAAGTATGACTTAGAATAGATATATGCCATTGATTACCTCATACTTCAGTATCGATTTGATGCTATATATATGAAGTACAGGCATTTTTGCATTGTTGTATTATTCCTCATGCTTGCGGCTAGCTGCAGAGCACCGCCGACGACGAAACCACCGATTACAAGTCCTCCAGAACCTCCTCAAGAACTACTGGAATCAGTTCCATTTGCGATACCCAGGGAAGGGCCTACAGAAGCCTGGAGGGAGGCCCGGCGCCTGTTTTTTACGGCTTATGTGCTTCAGCTTCAGGGGGATGTTGAGAATGCAATCGACCAGTATCAGCGTTCTATCAAGGTGTTTCCTACGGCAGAGGCACATACATTTTTAGGGTGGACGTATAGCTGGATGGGTCGGTATGATGATGCTATCAGGGAAGCACAGCAAGCTATAACCCTCGATCCTGAGTATGGCAATCCGTATAACGATATCGGTGTGTACCTGAAGGAGCAGGGGAAGCTTGATGAAGCTATCCCATGGCTTATGAAGGCCACCAAAGCAAAACGCTACGCAAGTCCTCACTACCCGTGGATGAATCTGGGGCATATCTGGGTGCAAAAGGGAGAGTGGGGAATGGCTCTCTCTTCCTACGAGGAAATGTGGAGTCTGGTCTCTGGTTACCCGATACCTGCGGTTCCTGCTCTCGATGCTGCTCTCTTTATGAGTCCAGAAAAAGACTGGGACCGGGGTACCGCGGCTGATCAGCAGGCAGTAAAGGAAGCGATAACCCGATATGTTCAAGCCTGGAACGACTATGATGCCGATACTTTAAAAGACTGTAGTGACTATATCAACATCGAGGTTGACGTGGCTTTGTTACTGCATCTCTCTGCCGCAAAGCGTGCCGGTGTAACGATTACTGTGAGTGAGATTCAAGTCCTGCATATTGAAGATGACGTGGCAATTGTGGAAATAGACGGTTTCATACGTGAAGAGTCCGAGAATATCTGGTACCTGCTGCGGCGGATAAACGGCGATTGGAAAGTAGTGATACGCTTATTTACTGAGTCGCGTAACTCCTGAACTTCGTCCAAAGTACAGGACTACAGGCAAAACAGTTTGCCCCCGAAAATAGATTTAAGAAAACAGTCTGCTGCGGCGATGTTGTGAGTTCAGCGGCAATCGGGAAGCACCAGCGGTCAAATCCGTTCTGGATTCAATAGTCATGGCCCAGCAGATGAATATTGCCCAGTCTCACATTTCTCAATCCCTGTGCCTTTGCCTCTGCCAGACACTGATAAGCATGTTGTTCCGATGTACATGGCAAATCGTTCATCTTAAACTGGGGGTGAAAAGCGAGAAGCGCATATGGAATATCGGGACTCAGGGATGAGATAAAGGCGGCAATCTTTGAAATTTCCTCCGTATCTATATAGCCCGGGATGAGTAAGGTACTGGCTACCAGGAAAGGAGGCGAGTTTCTCTGCCCGGCGTATTCCGCCAGGATTTCGAAGTTCTGCAGAGTCCTTTTGTTGCTAACACCGCAAAGGGCGATATGCAGTTGCTCACTCCAGGCTTTGAGGTCGAACTTCATACAGCCGCCGGACTCCAGGGAGAGAGCGGCTGCCCGTCTTAGTAAATCGGGGCGCATAGAACCGTTGGTCTCCCAGCATATGCGCAGGATCCTGCCTTCATTACGTTGTCGGGCCATCTCCGAGGTGCGAATGGCATGGGGCAACTGTGGTGTAGGGTCTCCACCGAAGTAACATATACAGGCGGTGCGTTCATCAACTGCCTGGGCCAGCTCTGAAGCGGTAACCTTGCTTTCTCCTGTTGCCGAGTAGCGGTAGTGCCAGTTCTGACAGAAAAGGCAGTCAAAGGAGCAAGCCTGATAAAAAACGGCCAGGTTCTTATAACCATGTTCGGCTCCATTAGAGTAGGCAAAACGGGGAAAACCGGCCCCGGTGCCGCCGGCGCAGACCCAGTCTGCGACGCAATTGGTAGGCAGGGGGTCGTAATACCAGGTGACATTGCCTCTGCTGGCACTGGCACCTGCAAGCCTGTTTCCGTTGTTGCTGCGCAGCCCGCAATAGCCATTGCCCTGGGGAGGGATGCGACACTCATTAGTGCAGATACGGCATGGTAAGCCGGCAGTAGCTTTGGGAGGTTGGACAGCAAGGCCGAATGGTTTTCTGGCCTCGCTATGTGCTGTATCTATAATCGGCAGCACCGCTTCAAAATTATTGCGAATACAGTCCTGGCATAGTTCCAGTGCCCGGGAAATAAGAAATGATTTTCTACCGCAGTTTAAGCAGGTGGTACTTTGGTGACTCATTTGCTGAGGAGTCAGTCTCATGATGGTTAGTATACCGGCACGCCGGAAATTTTCAGCATGCCCATTATCGTTCCTCGATACTCTCATTCACTATAGCCCTGCAATTTACCATTGTCAATATCCCGATAGCTTGACAGCCACTGGCAATGACACGTATTATCAACAGTAGTATTGATGTGAGTAAGACCTGTTGCCTGAGATCAGTGACTCAAGAACAGTAAGGAGGGCGTATGTATAGCAAAATTTTGGTTCCTTTGGATGGCTCTGAGGTAGCGGAATGTGTGTTGCCTTATGTTGAGGCAATGGCGGAGGGAAACAAAGAAGTGGATATAACATTCCTGTATGTCATCCAGCCGCTTGATGTTCCTTTTACCAAGCCCAGGTTCAGGACCAGGATCGAGTCTGAAGCCAGGACAGCGGCCGGGAATTACCTTAAAGACCTGATAAACCGGCTTGAATACGGAGAGGCAGTACATAGTGAAATTGTCCTGGGAAAGGTTGCTGAAAATATTGTTGACTACGCCATACAAAATAGTGTGGACCTGATCATAATGGCAACTCATGGTTTTTCAGGTGTAGGCAGATGGGTCCGTGGCAGTGTGGCAGACAAAGTCCTCCATGAATCGGGGACTCCGGTCTGGCTGATTAGAGCCGATGCCTGCCAGGAGGCTGTGTTCAACACGGATCAACAGATAGCAATGCTGGTACCGCTCGATGGTTCGGACCTGGCAGGAGAGGTGCTCGACCATGTCGGGGAACTGGCACAACATTTCGGTTTAGAATCAACGGATATAGTATTGGTAAGGGTCTGTGAGCTGTTTTTCCCACCCTATACCTATCCTCCACCCACACCACTTAGCTGGGAGGAGTATCTGGAGTATGAAACGAAAAGATGCAAAGAGATCTGCCAGAGGTACCTGTCAAAGATAGAAGGGCAGCTTAAGAAAGATGGGCTCAGTGTACGGTCAGAGGTACTGGAAGGCAGTCCCGCTGATGCTATAGTTGATTATGCCAATAAGAACGCATTCAACCTTATCGTAATGTCAACACACGGGCGCACCGGGCTCCGCCGCTGGGCATTTGGCAGTATAGCTGAGAAAGTCCTGAACGGAGCTTCCACCCCGATCTTCCTGGTAAGGTAAACCTCCGGCTGCTATCTTACCACTTACTGACCGAGGCTTCTCTGGCGGTATTGAAGCGCCTCGGCAAGGTGGTTTGTCTTAATGATATCCGTCCCGTCGAGGTCGGCGATGGTCCGGGCTAGCTTAAGGATGCGGTGGAAGGCACGGGCGGTAAGCTGTAGCTGTTTCATGGCGGTCCGGAGCAAGCTCTGGGCTGCCGGTTCTGTTTGACAGAACTCTTTTACCTCGATAGGCGTCATCTCATTGCTACACGTGATTTTCAAATCTTTGAAACGTCCTAGCTGGACTTGTCTGGCAGCTTCAATTCTGGCTCGGACCTTTTCTGAGCTCTCTCCGCGGGTATCATCGGTGAGTTTATCATAGTCGACCCGGGGGACTTCGATAAAGATATCGATGCGGTCTAACAGCGGTCCGCTGATTCGCTTCTGGTATCGTGAGATCTCGCTGGTTGAGCACTTGCATGGTCTGAGCGGATCACCATAATAGCCGCAGGGGCACGGATTCATGGCGGATACCAGCATGAAATTTGCCGGGAAAGTGATGCTGCCCTGAGCACGACTGATGGTTACAATTTTATCTTCGAGAGGTTGGCGTAGCGATTCCAGAGAGATGCGATTGAATTCCGGGAACTCGTCAAGAAAAAGCACTCCCCGGTGACTCAGACTTACTTCGCCGGGTCGGGGCCAGTGTCCCCCACCGACCAGGCCGGCATGAGAGATTGTATAATGAGGTGATCGAAAAGGGCGCTGGTTTATAAGAGGGATATCATTAGAGAGAAGCCCGCTGACACTGTAGATTTGCGTTACTTCCAGGGCTTCATCCAGGGTCATCGTCGGAATTATGGAAGGCAGAGAGCGGGCAAGCATGGTCTTGCCACTTCCAGGCGGGCCGGACATCATTATATTGTGTCCGCCGGCAGCGGCAATTTCTAGGGCACGTTTGGCATGCTCCTGGCCTTTGATATGGGCCAGGTCGATTCGAGAGAAATCGGACCGGACATCTCTCCAGTCTTTATCAGGTTGAAACTCGGGAATCGATATCTCTCCCCGGATATGGCTGACCAACTGGGCCAGTGATATACAGGGAACAGTCTTAACGCCATCTATTAAAGAAGCTTCATTAGCATCGTCAGCAGGGACGAAAACATCTGTCAGACCTTGTTCTTTAGCAAGGGCTACCATCGGTAGAATCCCGTTGGTATGTCTTAGGCCGCCATCCAGAGAAAGCTCGCCAAGGAAAAGCGTTTTTGAAAAATCGGCAAATATCTGCTCGGAGCTAAGCAGTATGCCAATGGCAATAGGCAGGTCATATGCGGGGCCCGCTTTCTTCAGGTGAGCCGGTGCCAGGTTCACGGTAATGCGCTTTGCCGGGAATGTGCAGCCGGAGTTGCGAATGGCAGCCCGGACCCGTTCCCTGGCTTCCTGTACGGCGGTATCCGGTAGGCCGACGACTGTGAATGAGGGAAGCCCCGGTGAAATATCGACTTCAACCTCAACGATGGCACCTTCAAGACCGATGACAGCGCAGCTCGTTACCTTGGCTAGCATAGCCGACTCCAGGGGAGGTCTTCCATTGTTAAAACCATACCGTTTTTACCTTCGTTTTATAATGCTGCTCCGGTTATTGCAGTACGAATTATGGCTCAGATTTATTTACGTCTGTTTAATCACGCGTTTCAGGGCTTCATTAAGTCCGGGCACGGTCTGGTACGTTACAAGCTCTTCAGGCTTAATCCATTTCGCCTCTGCATTTTCCCAGTTAATTACAATTTTCTCTGGAGTTTTCACGTGGAACAGGAAAACATGGATAATCCATGTACGGTTCAGGCTGTCATCGATAATTTCCAGAGGTTCACCTGTTACTAACAGTTCAACATCGTCCTTATCCAGTCCGGTTTCCTCGTTTATTTCAATAAGTGCCTGCTCCAGGTCACCGGTCTCCATATAGCCGCTTACTCCGGCCCAATGCCCTTGATAGGTGCTCACTTTCCCGCTGCGCTTTAAAATCAATATTTTGTTACCATACTCAAGAAAGCAGGTAACTACATGTTTTTCCTCCGGAGCGCCATCTTTTGCCCTTGCCGAGTGCTTTACCAGGTGTTCTTTTAACAGCTTCAGAGCCGTTTCTGTCGCTTTCCGTTTGTTCTCTTCCCGGCTTCCCTGGAACCGGTGCTCCTGAGTTAGTGCTGTGTCTTTGTCAGACAAGCCAAAGTAAAACAGTCCTACAGGTTTTTCCGGTGTCGTACCGGCGGGGCCGGCGATCCCGGTATCGGATATACAGATATCTACGTTCAGTAGCTTCCTGCCACCTTTAGCCATTTCTATTGCCGTCTCAGGACTTACCGCGCCGTGATTGAAAATTGTTTCTTCTTTCACGCCTACGATTCTCGTTTTTGCCTCATTGCTATAGGCGATTATAGAGCCCTTATAATAATCGGAACTGCCGGGGACATTAGTTACCTTGTCACCTATCCTGCCACCAGTAGCTGATTCTACCGAGCCTATGGTTAGCAGTTTCCCCGTCTCAGCCTGGTGCTTTCGAAGTAACTCGGCAATATCTTCTTCCAGCTCTGCCATATTTCTCACAATCCGGTTAAAGGGTCCAGACAATTTTATCAGAAGCATGGATAAAGAAGCCAGCTTTCCTGCTATAATGATACACGTGGACAAGCTATCCGATACCATAACCTTTCTTGGTACTGCCGGTGCTCGAATTATGGTGGCTAAGCAGATTTTAGCTTCGGGTGGCGCTTGGCTTAGCCTGGGTGGGACCGAGATACTCCTTGACCCGGGTCCGGGCAGCCTGGTCCAGGCTATAAAGAGAAAATTCGATCCTTCAAAGCTCGATGCTGTTATTTTGTCCCACAAACATATCGACCATTCAGTTGACATAAACATAATGATTGAAGCAATGACTGATGGTGGCTGGAAACAGCGGGGCAATGTTTTTGCACCGCTCGATGCTCTGAGTGAAGAGGCTGTCATTTTGCCTTATTTGAGAAATTATCCGGAAAAAGTTGAAATTCTGGCTGAGGGCAAGTCTTATTCTGTCGGTGATGTTACCTTCGAAACTCCGGTGCGGCACAGGCATCCGGTGGAGACCTACGGATTTATTTTTAAAACACCCAGGCATGCCTTTTCCTGGATCGTTGATACTAAATATTTCGATGGATTGAGCGATTACTATCGAAGTGATGTGCTGATCATAAATATGGTCCTGTTGCAGTCAAAGGTCCCGGTGGACCACCTGTCTCCCGTAGAAGTCAGGCTCATAATAGAGCAGATTAAGCCAAAGATGGCGATAATCACTCATTTCGGGATGGGCGTATGGCGGGCCAGACCGTGGCAGGTAGCTAGGCAGCTAAGCGAGGACACAGGCACCCGGGTTATATCTGCCCGTGACGGCATGAGGTTTGATATGGCGCAGGTGGAGTTGTCTGAAGATATGGAATGTCAATAGGTACATGAGTGGAGCAAAGGCAACTCGTGCGGGATAGAGTACCTGGAAAAAGGAAGGAATTTGATAGAGAACGAAGGTCTGATAATGTACACGGTCGCATACTACAAAAAGAAATGTGAACAGAGAGATGGTAAAAAACGGTACTACCAGCCAAAGTCTGTTTCGGAGGGTATATGACCGGGTATTTTGTCGGGACCAGCGGCTGGCATTATGACCACTGGCGTGGGCTTTTTTATCCTGAGAAGTTGCCTAAAAGCGAATGGTTACGATTCTATGCCGGACATTTCACCACAGTTGAACTCAACAACAGTTTTTACCGTTTACCCTCTGAAACGGCATTCATCAACTGGCGAGACTCTTCATCAAATGGT
Source organism: uncultured Dehalococcoidales bacterium (assembly GCA_964596125.1). Classification (GTDB taxonomy): domain Bacteria; phylum Chloroflexota; class Dehalococcoidia; order GIF9; family UBA5629; genus CAZQRP01. The sequence continues at coordinate 16,713 of CAZQRP010000013.1, forward strand.
TTCGTTTTTGCTGTTAAAGTAAGTCGGTTTATCACTCACATAAAGAGGTTACGGGATGTAGAGGAGCCTTTGCATAATTTCCTGGTCCGAGCTGCTCTTTTAGAAGACAAGCTCGGTCCTCTTCTTTATCAATTGCCGCCCAACATGAAACGGAATGATGATACCCTGGAAGCTTTTCTGGCTATTTTGCCTGCTCAATATCATCATGTTCTCGAATTTCGCAATGAGTCCTGGCTTGATGAAGGTGTTTTTGAAATTCTACGTAGATATAATGTCGGCCTTTGTGTTTTCGATATGCCCGAACTGACCTGTCCGCTGGTAACTACATCTGATTTTGCATATATCCGTTTTCATGGTAGTGCCAGTCTATACTCAAGCAGCTACAGCGATGGGGAATTGACTGACTGGGCAAAGTGTATCGCTGCTTCAGGACAAAACATGGCGAAAATCTATATCTATTTCAATAATGATGCCGAGGCCTATGCTGTCAGGAATGCTCTGACTATCCGTCAGATGCTAACTCATTGATTACAGGTATTCCTTTATCCTCTCCGCTAACTTGTCGGTTATACCTTTAACTGCAATCAATTCTTCCGTTGATGCCTCTTTGATGTCCCGTACCGAGCCGAATTTTTTTATTAAAGCTTTCTTACGCTTGGGACCGATGCCTGAAATACTATCAAGTGCTGAAGCTGTGCTTCTTTTCTGCCTGAGGTTCTGGTGAAAGCTTAACGCAAAGCGGTGTGCTTCATCTCTAATTCTTTGCAGCAGGTAGAGCGCTGCCGAAGTTTGAGGAATAATGAGTGGCCCGGATTCTCCGGGTATGAATACCTCTTCCTTTTCTTTGGCAAGACTGGCAACAGGAATGGAAGTCAGTCCCAGTTCTTTCATGACTTCAAGTCCGGCATTGAGATGGCCCTTACCGCCATCTATGAGAATTAGTCCGGGGACTGCTGCCCACTTATCATCGCTGGCGAGATATTTATGAAAACGCCGTCTCAGGATTTCCTGTATCATGGAATAATCATCAATGCCGGCTACTGTTTTTATTTTAAAACGTCGATAGTTTGCTGGCCTGGGTATACCTTTATCGAAGACGATCATGCTGCCTACAGACAGATTGCCCTTGATAGTAGAAACATCATAGCCTTCTATTCGGACCGGGACCGAAGGTAAGCGAAGTTTCTCTTTCAGTTCCTTCAATACGGCAACAGGTTCAAAAAGTGCCGATTGCTTGACCTGGTAGAGCTTTAATCCCTGGTGGGCGTTTTCAGAGACCATATCGACCAGTTGCTTCTTCACACCCTGACAGGGCACGTAAAGTTTTACCGATGCTCCTCTCTGATTTCTTAGCCACTCACCGATAAGGGCCTGTTCATCAACCGGATACTGAAGCACTATCTTTGGTGGTATCGAGGCAGCCGTAGCATAATACTGTTTAACGAAGCTGGTCATTATTTGTTTTGGCTCTTCATCTCGAATTCCGGCTACTAAAATACTGTCTCGGCCTATGAGCTTATTATTACGGATAAAGAAGACCTCCACGTAGGCTAGCTCACTGGTTTGTGCCAGAGCGATTACATCCTGCTCTCCTCGTACTGTGAGGGCGATTTTTTGTCCCTCTATTACATGTTCTATAGCTTTGATCTGGTCACGAAGTAGGGCAGCTTTTTCGAATTGGAGCTGCTGGGAGGCTTGTCGCATTTTGTTTTTTAGTTCTCGGAGGACAAGGTCCTGCCTGCCTTCAAGGAATAACATGACCTGTTTTACTACCTCGTAATAGTCCTTCTTATCCACTGCATTAATACATGGCCCGAGACAGCGGTGAATGTGATAGTTCAGGCAGGGCTTATTGGCTGTTCCTGTAATTACTTTGTTGCAGGAACGTAACGGGAAGATTCTTTTTATAAGTCTCAGTGTTTTACGTACCGAGCCGGCACTGCCGAAAGGGCCAAAATATCTGCTCCTGTCTTTATGGAAGCGGCGAGTAATATGTACACTGGGCCAATCATCATCAAGGTCTATTTTAAGGTATGGGAAGGTTTTATCGTCTTTTAACTGGACATTGTAATGAGGGTGGTATTTCTTAATCAGCGTGTTCTCTAAAATTAATGCTTCCTGGTTCGAATCGGTTACTATAAACTCGAAGTCATTAATATTGGCTCTAAGTTGTTGATGTTTTAATGGCAATTTAGTACTAGGACTAAAGTAGGATTTTACCCGTTGATGGAGACTGGCCGCCTTACCTACATAAATAATTTTCCCCTGCCTATCTTTGAAGAGATAGATCCCCGGCCTTTTAGGCAATAATTTCATTTGGGCTTCGATTGATGTTGCCACCGTAGCTGATTCATTGTAACATCGGGCAAAGAAAGAGACAAAAAATTGATTCATTTTTACCGGAATTTTTGTTTTTAGTTTTATTGTAAAGTTGAAATTGTGATAAAATAGTAGATGGCTTGAAATGGAAGAATATATAAAGTCATTCCTGGACTACCTGGCAAGAGAAAAAAAGTACTCCAACAATACCTTAGCTGCTTACCACAGTGATTTACTGCAGCTCGCTACCTATGTGAAAGCTGGAAGCTCTGGTAGTAGCAGCATTGGTAGTGTGGACGCTCCCGTACCTAAATTAAATACCGAAGTTTTATCAAATTATATGCATAACCTGAGGGAAAGAAAATACGCACAATCCACGGTAGCACGCAAGGTTGCAGCAGCAAAATCATTACTAAAATATCTAGTAGATACAGGCAAGCTAAAAGGTGGCATGATGCCTAATTTAGCTTCCCCGCAGGTGAGCAAGTCTATACCTAAGTCCTTATCGGTCTCCGAGGTCCGAAATTTTATGGCAGAAACAGCGAAGCTATCTACTACTGAGGCTAAGAGGGATAGGACGATGCTGGAGTTACTTTATGCCACTGGTTTGAGAGCTAGCGAGATGATGGCATTGAATGTGGATGATATTGATCTGAAAGCAAAGAGCGTACGTTGTCGTGGTCAAAACACTAAGGTGAGGTTTGTTCCTATTGACCAGTACATAGCACAGATGGTTAAAGAATATATAAATGAAGTGAGGCTTAAACTGCTGAGCAACCAGAATGAGGTTGCTTTATTTTTAAATCGACGTGGTGAGAGGTTAACCCGCCAGGGCTTCTGGCAAATTATTCAAGGTTACGCCGATAAAGTCGGACTGGGTAATAAGGTCACTCCTCGCAGTCTCCGCCATAGTTTTGCAACCCATAAATTAAAAAGTGGTGTTGACCTGCAATCTGTTCAGGAGCTTCTGGGGCATACACATATTTCAACTACAAGAGTATATAAAGACGCGAAGCTTTATTAATCAGTTGGTCTCTGAATAAGAATCATTTCGAGAAATGATATCGATTTCAGAAATATAACCTTAGATTTCCGGAGTGAAATTATGTCTAAGAAATCACGGCGTGCCAGAGCTAAGCATCATGCTAATGGGAAGCCAGTAAAAAAGGTACCGGTAAAGCGTATTGAGCCTACCGTAGCAACAGGTAAATCAGACACTGTGATGCCTTCAATTGCGTCAGCCCGTTCCTCAACGCAGATGATTCGGTATCAATACGTAGTACCGGAGTTACGCCGTATTGGTATTATTAGTGGTGCTCTGTTATTAATCCTTGTCATACTAACATTCGTACTTGGGTAGACATTTAAGGTGGTATATGCGTGGATCTAGGGTCAACCCGAGATCGATTATTTGAATCTCTGAAGCGGGAAATCAGTGATAAACGTGTGCTTGATGCAATGGCACATGTTCCTCGTGAGCTTTTCGTAGCGTCAAATTATTATGGATCGGCTTATGACGATCGACCTTTATGTATCGGATTTGGTCAGACTATTTCTCAACCGTATATCGTGGCTTTAATGACCCAATCCCTGGCTCTGAAGAGCAATGAAAAGGTACTGGAGTTAGGCACCGGGAGTGGTTATCAAACAGCGATATTGGCGGAATTAGTCAGGTGGGTGGTCAGTATTGAACGTGTTCCTCAGTTGCTGGAATCGGCGAGACGAGTCCTGGATAAGCTGGGCTATATCAATATCGAGCTACATATGGTTGAGAAGCATCTGGGCTGGCCTGCAGGAGCTCCCTATGATGCCATTCTGGTTACTGCGGGAGCCCCCCGAATTCCTGATGAACTAATAGAACAATTGGTTGTCGGGGGAAGAATGGTTATACCGGTAGGTTCGAGATGGGAGCAAGAGCTGCTCAGGATTACCAAAGGGGGCAGGAAAAATCGTATTGAAAAGCTTGGTGGTTGTCGCTTTGTATCTCTTGTTGGCGAGGGTGCCTGGGAGCATGAATAGTATCCAGGGTATTCACCGGCTGGTAAAGCTGCTTTATTAACGTAATACCTCAGACCTAACCATGCTTTGCTGTCTTGCATTTTCTAATTGCTGACCGATCAAGCTTTTACTTTGTCCGGAGACACAGGTACTTTGGCTACCAGTGATCCTACCGGACAAACGGTGACACATGCAAGGCATGAATTACATCCTGATTCGGCTAAAGGCGTGCCAGCGAAGGTAGTAACAGCAGTAGTAATGCCCCTGAAAGCGAAATCTAATATACCGGTACCTCTGTCGTGGCATACCCAAACACACCTGCCGCATAAGACACATTTATTTGGATCATAGTAAAATAGATGATGGCTTGAATCTACAGGTTGCTCCCGGGGTATCCGGCGAAATTTTTTCAGCCTTAATTTTAAGCCGAGTTTAGAGGCAATGTTCTGCAGTTCGCAATTTCGGTTCTTATCACAATGGGCACAGTCAATATGGTGATGACTGAGTAGAAGTTCAAAAGCAGTATTTCTAATTCTCTGGACTCTTGCGGTGTTGAGGTGTACCACCATACCGTTATGGACTATCTGCGTGCAGGCTGTAACTGGAGAGCTCCTACCTTCGATCTCCACAAAACAGAGGCGACATGAGGTTACAGGTGGCTTGACATCTCTCATAGCACATAGATTTGGGATGTAGAAGCCATTATCAAGGGCAACCCACAGTAAGTTCGAGCCATTTTTAGCTTTGACATCAACACCGTCGATTATTATTGTGACCAATTTCCCTTCTCCTCTCCATACCATCCCTGATTGTCCGGAGGGACTCTCACGTCAATACTAATTTTTTAACTGCATTATTAATACTCTGTTTCAGGTGTGTTATGTTGTCGGTGAAATACAGATGACTTTTACAGTGGCAGTCACTTGAGCCGAAGTGGGGAATGAAACATAGTTCATCTGTCAAAGCAGGAGAGAGAAGACACTCAAGTCGTTGCTCTGTGAGATAAAGGTTTATTTGCATAACTTCAGCTTCATTGAGAAGGTAGTCTATATGCCATTTTGGTTTCTTATATTTAATCAGGTGGCGGCGTATTCTTGATGTAAATCCACCTGAAGCTGAACCCAGGTAAGCGTAAAAACCTCCAGTAAATTTAATTACATCAAGGCTGCCTATACGAATATTTCTATCAGCACTCAGCTCAATAATCAGAATATAGCTGCCGTTGTACGTGCGAATATTTGGATTATCTAAAGCAACGTTTGAATAAATAATAATTTCTTTCAGTGTCGTTAGTGAGTCACCGTCTTTTTTAGAGCAAGAATAAGTTTGAATTTTTTCTATAACCACTCATTGCCTGGATTTTTTACTGATGAAAATTTCAAGGTTTCTGATAGTATTTACTCCTTTCAGACCGGGAGACACAGCAACCAAAATATCATTTACAATGTCTTCGGGAAATGCACTGAGCGGTACAGGATTACTGTTTACATAAATAGCAATATCCTCTCGTTGAGGCTTAATATAGTCGTTTTCCAGGAGATCAACCAGACCCTTGACGTCCTGTAAATCAAATTGCCTGACCTCGGTTTCAAGTGGTTCATCGGTGGCTATAGCTATCAGTTTTCGTACAGCAATAAGGGGTGGCCCGATCTCCTTACGATGGACCTCTATCTTTGGCACATTACTCTGCTTGAATCCTTCGGCAATGATAATGTCGTAATCTTCGCTCAATAGATGGACGATCTCATCGAGATTAACATTGCCTTTCACGGGCTTGATAAGTACTATATTATCTGATGAGCTTACTGCAACTGCTTCGCTGCCAGCTTGTATGTGGCGCCAGCTATCTTTGCCTGGTTTGTCAAAGGCCAATTTATGAGAGACATTCTTGGCAGTAGCTACGCGATAATCCCGTGCCTTTAACTCTGTAATAATCTTTTCTATAAGGGTAGTTTTTCCCGAATTCGATTTACCTATAACTGCAACTATGGGGACCATTCCCTGTTATTCTTCTCCTTTATTCTATTGTGTCGTTTATGAGCTTTTCCTGGATAAGGTCACTATGAATCCAGCATTGGATAGAATGCCTTCTTGTGGTGACTCCATATATTTTATCTTCCCGGGGCCCTGAAACAATGTTGAGAAGACCTTTTCAATCGAGAAACCTGCGTTTTTCAGCAGACTTTCGAGTTCTGTGTGCCTGTAAAATGTGGCATGCTTGTAGACCTGGTGTCCCGCCCTCTTTTTTAACTCATATAGTTCTCCCCACGGACTTTCTGGTGAGATTGTTCCAAGAACCATTGCACCATCTTTATGCAAGATACGATTGGCTTCCTTTAGCATTATAGATGGTGAGTCAATAAAACAGAGAGTGGTAATGATAAACAGGGCTCCAAAGACATCATTATTGAAGGGTATGTTTTCTCCTTTACCCAGTAAGGTATTTATGCCTCGGTTCTCAGCTATCTTGAGGAGTTTAATGGATGGGTCTAATCCATTGTCTATTTTCAGCGCCCGGGCGAAGCGGCCGCTGCCCACCCCGATCTCAAGCCAGGGCCTGGACGATAGAGGTACGACCTGTTGCAATGCCTGGACTTCTATATCAAAGATGGTCTTTCCTTCTTTTTCAAACCAGGAGTCATATTCCGTGGCTATGGAATCGAAGGCAAACATTTTAACTTCATCATCTCCTGTAAGCTTTTTTCCATGGCTCTTTTTTTAAGGCCAGGTAGTCCTGAAGTGCTTTTTTAATAGTATTCGTCACTAAAAGAGGCAAATGCCGATTGTCTTCGGGCAAATCGCCTAAAATTTTAAAAATGTCATTTTCATGTATGCTCATTGCCTGTGAAACATTCCTGCCTTTAACGATTTCAGTTGCTACACTGCAACAGGCAATAGCCGCCCCGCAGCCATTTGTCATGAAGGACACGTCTTTTAGTTTTTCATTCTTTACCTTGAGCCATATTGTTATAGCGTCACCGCAGGTATCAGTTATAGAAGCGAATCCATCGGCGTCAGGTATACTGCCCATATTTCGCGGGTTCATGGAATGATCGATAAAAGTGTCGGAGTAGTGTTCTTTTATCTTTTCAATCATTTGCCTTTGGAACTCGTCGTATGCAGTATTCATCCGTTATCTCCTTGACTCTCTTATAGTTTGTTCTATTTCACTAAATGTCCAACATGCCCTTTCAATTGAACATAGAGCACCGAATATAGCTGATTTACTATTTAAGTATTCCATAATTGTACTCGAATAATCCATTTCTGAGGCGCCGGCAATAATGTAGTGCGATGCTGGTTAAAAATGTTTTATCCTGGTACGTATATCACTAAGAAAAACAGCGGATATTTGCATCACTCATTACCATTGTTCTGTATACATTCTTCGTGTCAGTCATCTATCGGCTTTGTGTAAATTCTGTACATAGTTTCGTTTCCGGCTGTATAACATTCCGTGCACTCACCACATTCTTCTGGTTTTACTTCTTCCAGATATGTTTCAATTCCTGTTTCCTGGTACATCTCCATAATTCTCTTAAGATGGTCACCTCCGGTCACGGTACCGGCCGTCCAACCTTCACTTTCCAGTTCCTCTCTACTCTTGGCTGCCTCTTTCATTTCCTGTTCTCTCACTTCATTAACTAAAATAGCTTGATAAAGTACCATACCTTGTATTTTTCATGGGAAAAACTGGATAGATACACGACTGTTTTACGGTTTCATTTTTGCCGGTAGTAACAGATATGATCATACTCTCAACATTTTAGTGCTGCAATCTGTACAGGTCAAATTTATAATACGTAATCCGGGCTTAATACAGCGTATACTATTATTCTTTCCGAGTTTGTGATTCTTCGCTATGCAAAGAGAGTTTCTATGGCAATTTTAATCGATCTGGCTCATTTATATTCCTCAATATGCTTGAAAAGGCGTTTTGTCATCTGGAAGTTACCACCTTCAATTCTTATCGCCTTTCCATTGAGCAAGGCGTCAGCCAGCTTATACCTTGCTGAGCCCACTATTCTATGAAAGGTTGGGCGGGAAATATTCATTCGCTCGGCGCATTCCTCCTGTCTCAATCCCTCTAGGTCTTTTAGACGGATGGACTCTGCCTCATCTATGGAGAGACAGATATTCACAAGCATTCTCATAGGGACTCCGGCCGGCTTAAAACAGGTTATTTTTGGTGTAAAATCAACGTGGCGCCATTTTATTGGTCTGCCAATAGCCATTTCTTTTTCTTGTTCAGTTTAATTATTGACATATGTCCATAATCAAATTATCATACTGAACTGTCAGCGTCAAATGAATATGACCAGGGATGATTTTATTTACAGCGGCATTATTTTACATAACCTGTTGAAATAATCAAGGCGATTTTCCGTTTTGGCTCATGTATATAGGAGACTTGAGTTAGTTTTGACCGGAGTAGGTTATTTGTAGTTCGAATGTGGAAATAGTATGATACTATTCAATTGGTGTAACAAATAATGATAGTAGAGATGAAAAACGGTATAACTCCGGAGGACGTAGATGGGGTGGTACAGCGGGCAAAGTCGTTAGGATTGGGTGTCCAATTGAATTTAGGCACTGATAAAGTAGTGGTGGCTTTATTAGGGAGTAATACCGGACAATTATCTACGGAGACATTTGCCGTGCTGCCGGGGGTGGAGAATGTGACCCGGATCATGAAGCCTTATAAACTCGTTTCACGTGAGTTTAAGGCGGAGAACAGCATTGTCTCTATTGATGGAATCGAAGTTGGCAGTGAGCGCTTTATAGTCATGGCGGGACCATGCGCTGTAGAGAGTGAAGCTCAGATCAATGAGGCAGCCAGAGTTGTAAAGGAGGCCGGGGCATGTGTATTAAGAGGTGGTGCTTATAAACCACGTACATCTCCTTTCAGTTTTCAGGGTCTGGAACAGGTGGGACTTGAGTTGTTAGCTCATGCCAGAGAGCAATTTGGTATACCTGTTGTTACAGAAGTCGTGAATCCGCAGGATGTAGAATTGGTATCGAGATATGCCGATATCCTTCAGGTGGGGACCAGAAATATGCAAAATTTTACCCTGCTAACTGAGATCGGTAGGAGCAAACATCCGGTTATATTGAAGCGTGGCTTGTCATCTACCATTGCTGAATGGCTTACAGCAGCCGACTATTTGCTGGCAGGTGGAAATAACCGTGTTATTCTATGCGAGCGAGGTATCAGGACGTTTGAAGACAGTGTTCGTTTCTCAATGGATATCTCCTCGATACCTGTAATTAAGAAGTTCAGTCATCTTCCTTTGATCGTAGACCCGAGTCATGCCGCTGGACATCATTCTCTAGTACCGGCTATAGCCAAGGCTGCCGTTGCTGCCGGTGCTAATGGGCTTCTTATAGAAATGCATCCGAATCCCAAAGAAGCCCTTGTTGATGGTCTTCAGTCTCTTACCCCGTCTGATTTTACCAGGTTAATGGATGAGATCAGACCTATTGCCAAAGCAGTTGGCAGGTATATTTAACCGGCGCTTACTCGTTCGAAAAGAAATCTATAATTGCCGATTAACTGCTATACTAATTGATTGGTCTGATACGGCCGATAAAGTATCGATGTTGATTACTTACCTGGTTAATATTAGACAATTAATTCATTAAGGCCGGTGTAACTGTCCTGTTGTCGCCATAGCTGGTAATCAAGTTCACCTATACTCACCTCGGCTGTCGAGAATATTATGGCTTCAGTAAGATGGCCTCCCCAACCGGCATCTTGTTTCGAAAGATGGATATGTATATGTATGATGATGGTTTCATTTTTTAGTGCTACCGAGCCCTGGGCACAGACTATCTCCATCGGGCCGGTGTATTCTACGCACTCGTATTTCCCGGGAAGGTCCACTAAAAAGTCCAGGGTAGCGCTCTTTGCGGATCCGATAATACCAGTGATGATCCCCGAGGTAATGTTGTGTTCTTTACAGTAACGGGTTATTTCACCGAGCAATTCTTGCTCTGGCTTAACTCTGAATACATGTATTTTTCTAAACAATCCCTGTTTATTCTCTCTATGTCTTTGGCTATATGGTATCATAATGATTAACTTTTTCTCCAGAACAATACCCGCCTGTTTCTTAAACCTATCAGGTGAGCTGTTACAGGTTTCTACTTTAATTCGGCAGGATGTATAATTACAGCAACATTAATACTGACTGTCTTTGATACTGTGAGGTTTATTATGAGTGATGTTTTAGATGAAGCACAGGCGCTGGTCCAATGCAGGGCCTGTCCGTGGTATAAGACTTGTGTATTGCCTATGAGGTTTACCGAGGAGGACTTAAGAAGGCAACTGGAGTCTTCTATGCCCGGTACCGTTATACCGGGAGCAGCGGAAGGCGGTATACAGCAGTTTCTATCTGGAATGGCAGCAGCGGCACAAAATTCACTTCTTGAGGGCTGCCCGATATTCATTAGCAGGCTTCGGTCGAATCCCAAGCTTGCAGAGCGAATAAAGAAGATGATGCAAGACTGGTCAAGTGAAGGTGAAGAGTAAGCTGGCTAGGACTTCAGTAATTCTTCAATGTTCTGGTCGACCATTAGTTTCAAGCATGAATAAAGAGAAATATTCCTCGTCCGGCTTTATTTCACTGCACAAGTAAAAACATCGGTGGGTCTGAAGACTATATCAGATATGCTAACCAGAAATGCTCGACTTCATCTCAGAGACGTGGCCCTGATTGAGTTTATTCCGGATGAAGGAATAGTATAAAAGCAGGAAAAGACCATAGAAACGATAAAAAATAGAGGGCTGTATACAGGTGATATGGCCAGGATGGATAGTGAAGGTTTTATCTATCTGTTGGATAGGAAGAAAGACGTAGTCATCTATAGGGGAGAAAATATTTAGCCTGTTGAGGTGGAAGAGATAGTACATGGTCATCCAAAAGTACATGATGTTGGAGTAATAGGTATTCCTGATGATAAGTTAGGAGAAGTAGTTGCGGCAAACGTAGACCCGAAGCCGGGTTTTGCTTTAACCAAAGAAGAAGTGCTCCAATTTTGTGAACGGCAAATGCCCAGATATAAGAGCCCCAGAGTAGTAATCTTTGACAAGGTATCGCAAAGTCCTACTGGTAAAATAGAGAAGCCTAAGTTACGGGGAAAGTACCATAGTACAGGAGAACATCCTTAGTCAAGTAGTGTAATCTTAAAGTGATGCTTCTTCTCTTAATGTTGTTGCTATTATTGGGAAGTATTTTCAACTGCTGTCTCGTCATTAAGCAGCTCTGGTGAAGATTCACCCGCCGTTTTTTTATTGCCGATCGACGTATCGCTTTTAGTTAGAATAAGTACAGTGATAATCCAGGTGATTATAAATACGCTAACGGAGAAAGAGATAACCGCCCAGCGTAACTCAAGGGTCAAAGCCGGGCTGATTAGCAAACGTATGGCAGCTATAACGCAATCGTAGCTATTGACAAAATTCATTTTTTACTTTAAAATTCTATGTAGTATTATAAATAGAAAGGAATTTGGATAACCCATCATAGGAGGGCGACATGGTATCTACGGTTACAGTTAGTACTATTACACTTATAGCGATTTCTGGTATTACTGCTGGAATGGCAATCTTTGCGACCATCTTGCTTGCTGGTTTGCTTATTACTAAGGAATTGTTAGGAGCAAGCTCAGCAAACAGGAATAGATATATAGCTCGTGCCTGCAGTATTAGCATTATACCTTTGCTTTTAGGTTTCGCGGTTATAGTTGGTATCAAAGTTACAGAAATTCTAGCCTAATATAAAAGGCGCTACTAGAAATAATACTACATTAGCGGTTCCGTGGGACAGGATCACACCGATAAGTGAGCCTGTCCTTTTTACTATGGCTGCATAGAATAGTGCGATACACATCACGAATATGACATCCAGAACTGAGAAGAAGCCGATGTGTAGAATGGCAAAGATCAAACTTATATAGACTATTCCCCATAATCCCATTGCTGGCTCGGCAAGCCTCTGGAGGACACCTCGGAATATCATCTCTTCAACAAAGCCTGTGGTAACTATTATGATAATTGCCGGCAGCCATATAAGCTCCAATGAAAAACTGGAAATATATGGTTCAGGTCTCAATATAAGATATTCCAGAGTACCAAAAGCAAATCCGGTAACAATGCCCAGAATAATTTGCGGGAACCAGGACCTTTTAATTAATCCGACCTGAGCAGGCTTCAGTCCTAAAATACGCATTACTACTACAGTTGATGCCAGCAACGGGATGTAAATAAGAAGGAACCAATACACACGTGGCAGATTGGATAAAGGCATAGAGAGGCTGATAATGCGTATTATGGGTATCAAACTTAGTCCCAGTATCAAATCACGCCTTTGAGATTCGGCAATAAAGCTCGGCTGGACGAGAAAAGAAACAAGGATAAGTCCATAACATATTAAGCCAGCCCAGAAATCAATATAGATGGTTAAAAGCTCCGCAATAGTTATGGCTATTAGATATAGCCAGAATGGAAGCGTGATCGCTCTACCATAAGTAGTTTTTTCTATTAAAGTGGAAGCTGTAGTTTGTGGGTGATGAATTGTTTTTTCTATTTTGGATGAAGGTGATTTTCTCTTAATTGTAGCCATACTTACATATAAGATTACACACCCAAATATTATAAATAGGAGCCAGAATAATAAAAGAAAATATTCCATTAATTAGTTATGAACCATGTTTATTGAATTGTATTATATCGGTCGCCAAATATAAAATATTCGATATATTTATTTAAGTGTCTTTGGTAATCGCAGAAGATCTGATTAACGGCATTCATAATTAGTTTGGATATATTTGATTCAAATTAAAGAAATTATGTTTTATTAAATTAAATGAGTTAGATTACCTCAGGGTTCTTTCACATTTATCCAAAGGTAAAGGGTCGAATAAGGACTTTCTTGTCCTTGCTTATAAAGTATGAAATCCACCTTTTGATTTGCTCCAACTACGGTTGGTACGAAGCTGACCTCCTGTTCCCATTTCTCCTCATGATTCAATGTCAACGGTCCTATTTCGTTGTCCGTTATTCCGTTTATACTTATTGTTACCATGTAACTTACTTCTTCATGCTCCTGGTTTATTATTCCCAGTAGCACTTTAACCTGTTTACCCAGGTTTACCCGCATGGGATAATATCCGGCTTTCCCCTCCAGTCCTAGAATGTAAAACTCCGTAAATCTATCTGTACCCTTGGCAGAAGTTACTATATTAATTATAGCGCCTATAGACGCCAATATAGTTATGATTAAAATGACAGAGATAGTTTTACTTAGTAAGCCTGGACGTGCCCATCCTGTACGATTGATACTGAAGTTGACAAGAGAAGTGGCTGTGGAAAATGGTGTTCTTTGACTAAACGATGCATTACTTAGTTTTGTCATCTTTAATAGGATAACACAAACATTTTGCGATGCATAGTGCTATTTCCGTGTTTTTGAGCAGATAATAGTCTCGTAGATTTTGATTACCTGTATTAGGACCTTATTTGCGGTAGACGTACTATTAGTTTAGCTATCAGAGGCTAGTGCCGTGTATTATACTAACCAGATCAAGTGCGAAACAATTCAAATCACCGTATTCAATTAGTACTAGTATAGTTGCTGATTATGACTATTGTACTATTGTAATAGAATACTACATAGGATAAAATCTATTCCTGAGTGGAATGCAATGCAAAATAAATTAAGTAACAAAGATATGAAAGCATTGATACTTTGTGGTGGAAAAGGCGTAAGGCTTAAACCTCTCACCGCTACTATTCCGAAGCAGCTTCTACCGGTTGCTAATAAAACGATACTTTCCTATGTACTGGACCAGGTTGCTGAAACTGGTATATCTGATATTGGAGTTATAATCTCTCCGGATACGAGTGAGAGTATAAGTGAGGCCATTGGTGATGGCTCAACCTGGAGGAGTCGAATTACCTATATTTTACAGCCTGAGCCTTTGGGACTTGCCCACGCAATTAAAACAGCACAGGAGTTTTTAAAAGATTCTCCATTTCTCATGTTTCTGGGCGATAACCTCATTGAAGGTGGCGTTAAGAAATTTGTACAACAGTTTAAGAATGATTCTCCTGATGCGCTGATTTTGCTTAAAGAGGTGTCTGATCCACGTCTTTTTGGCGTTGCCGAGCTCGGTGAGAATGGCGAAGTTGTTCACATAGTGGAAAAACCTAAAGAGCCCAAGACTAATCTGGTGGTAATCGGTGTCTATCTTTTTTCTGCGGAAATTCATAAAGCAATAGCCCGAATTAAGCCATCCTGGCGGAATGAGTTAGAGATAACTGATGCTACTCAGAAGCTGATAGATATGGGGAAAGTAGTGCAAAGTCACATACTCGAGGGTTGGTGGCTGGATACAGGGAAAAAAGATGATCTGTTGGAAGCTAATCGAGTTGTACTTGATGATTATTTACAGCGTGATATAAGTGGCGAAGTAGATTCTGACAGTAAGATAGTAGGTAGGGTAGAAATCAGGCCAGGATCAAAAGTGGAAGGTAGTATAATACGAGGTCCGGTTTCTATTGCTGAAAATTGCAGGATCAAGGATTCTTTCATTGGTCCTTTTACCAGTATCGGTAGTGGAGGAATAATTGAAAAATCTTCCATTGAACACTCTGTTATTTTGGAGGACTGTACTATTATAAATATTGAACGATTGGCTGACAGCATTTTTGGTAAAAGGTGTGAGGTAACCAAAAAAGAAGGCAGCCTGAAACCAAAAAGAATATTTGTAGGTGATGATGCAAATATAGAGTTATGATTCAGATGGATCTCGGCTAAAAAAAACAATTTGGAAGTGATCTGATGATTAAGGAATATTCTTTGGAAGGTGTTAGAACTTATTCATTTAATGTATTGCCTGATGAGCGGGGTTTCTTTGCTGAAGCTTTGAGACAGGACTGGCAGGATTTCATAGATGAATGGATAAGTCAGGTCAATCTCAGCCACAGCTTTCCTAACATGGTTAGAGCCTGGCATAAGCACCTTCGCGGGCAGGTTGATTATTTTATGGTGGTTGAGGGCGCTATGAAAATTTGTGCTTATGATGAGGAAACCAGAAGGCTTGTCGAAGTCATAGCCAGCCAGGATAAACCAACAGTAGTCAGAATACCAGGACATTACTTGCATGGGACAAGAACAATCGGGTACAAACCATCGCTGACGGTTTACTTCGTAACCAGGCTCTACGATTATAACAAACCTGATGAAGAAAGAAGGCCCTGGAATGATCCTGAAATTATCCCTGTTGAGATAAATGGCAATAAAAACGATCCCAGGGTACTGCAGCCATGGGACTGGTTTTATCCGCCACACAAGTAATTAATAGGAGAAGAGAATGAGCAAAAAGGTATTGGTAACCGGAGGTTGTGGTTACATAGGGAGTGTCCTTGTGCCTCTGCTGCTTGGTCGTGGTTATAAAGTTCGCGTTTTCGATAAGCTATATTTTGGAGAGGAACCTCTGAAAGAAGTGAGGGACAGAATAGAATTTATCCCTGGAGATGTAAGATATTTTGATCCGGCAATTCTGGATGGTATTGATGGTGTTATTCATCTCGGCTCGCTGAGCAATGATCCTACTGCTGCATTTGATCCTAATGCAAACCGCACTATTAATTATGAGGGAACAATGAAATTGGCTGAAACCTGCAAGGATAGAGGTATAAACAAGTTTACTTTCGCATCTACGTGTGCCATTTATGGCTTTCATATTGATGGTATAGCCGACGAAAGTTTCCCGGCTAATCCTCAAAGTGATTATGCCAAGTCGAAGCTTGATGTTGACATAGACCTACAGAAGATGGCTAAGAATAAATTTTGCCCGGTCATTCTCCGTCAGGCTACAGTATTCGGATTCTCACCAAGGATGAGGTGGGATATCGTGATAAATGCCTTTGCCATGCATGCAATCAAGAGTGGTAGACTGGATGTCTGGTTTGGTGGTGAGGCATGGCGTCCTGTGGTCCATATTAAGGATACTGCTGAAGCACATATTCGGTGTCTTGAAGCCGATCCAGAAAAAGTACAAGGCGAAATATTTAACCTGGTATATGAAAACTACCGCATCCTGGAGCTGGCGCACCGAGTGAGGAAAGCCCTGGCAGGAATGGGAATTAACGTTGAGGTAGATGTGAATTATGATCAGGTAGATAACAGGAGTTATAGAACTGCGGGTGATAAGATAACAAGAGTCTTGGGCTTTACTCCTTCTGTGTCGGTTGAACAAGGAGTAAAAGAAATCGTAGACGTACTCTGTAGTGGTAAATACTGTGACTTTGATCATCCCATCTACTACAATATGCGCTGGATGAACTTGCTTGTAGAGGTAGAGGAAAGGTTGCAGAAGACCGGTAAGGTGCTTTAACAGAGAAGAATGGGCCACAAGGTTAACGTAAAAGAATTCAATCAGGTTCGTCCACCATTTACCCTCTTAATATTCTATAGATATTAGTAACGGAGTTGGTTAGACAATTTATCATTTCCAAGACCATTTATCTATTAAAAAACAACTATTTTGCAATATTTTCGACTGGAGGTATATAGTACTACATTGGTAAAATGGTAGGCTAATATTTCTTGATCTCGTCATATAGACTTTTTAATGAAAATTGATGAGAGGATGTGACAGAACGATATGAAAGTCGTTGTAATTGGTGCCGCTGGCCAATTAGGATTTGATCTTTGTCGTGTGCTTAGCTCCGAAGACGTTGTGCCGCTTAATCACTCAGAAATCGAAATTACCGATATGTATTCGGTAAAAGAGGCAATATTGATCCATAAGCCCGACGTGGTGATCAATACGGCTGCTTTTCACTTGATAGATGAATGTGATGCTTTTCAGGAGAAAGCATTTATGGTGAATGCTTTGGGGGCTAGTAATGTAGCTGTAGTAGCTCAGATGCTTAATGCTAAGTTGGTCTATGTTAGCACTGATTATGTTTTTGGTGGGGGAGACGTACCACATATCCCTTCTTATAATGAATTTGATATTCCCGCTCCACTGAATGTCTACGGTAAGTCCAAGTTAGCCGGAGAAGATGCTGTCCGGCATATCTGCTGTAAGCACTTTATCATCAGGGTCTCAGGGCTTTTTGGTATAGCCGGCAGCAGTGGCAAGGGAGGCAATTTTGTGGAGACTATGCTCAAGCTTGCTAAAGAACGAAATGAGCTAAGAGTAATAAATGACCAGTACTTTTGCCCCACCTATACTTATGACCTGGCACAAAAAATAGCTCAGCTTATTAGCACGGAATATTACGGGATATTTCATATTACCAACAGAGGTATCTGTAGCTGGTATGAATTTACAGTAGAGATATTGAAGCAAGCAGGGATAAAAACGCCTGTTATCCCCATAACCTCAAAACAGTATCTTCAAAAAACCAAACGGCCATCTTTTTCAGCTCTTGACAACTATCACTTGAGGCTTCTCGGTATGGATGACATGAGGTCCTGGCAGGACGCCCTCACAGGTTATATGAGGGAAAAAGGTCATTTGGAATAGATATGACCAGAATAGTTGATGTAATAATTATAGGCGCTGGGGTTATAGGATGTAGCATAGCATACAATCTGGCAAAAATGGGCTGTCACGATGTGGCGGTTTTAGAGAAGGATTACATTGGATCGGGATCGACCGAGAAATGTGCCGGTGGTATACGGCAGCAGTTCTCGACCGAAATCAATATTAAACTATCGATTGAGAGCGTTAGGTTCTTTGAGCGTTTTGAAGATGAAACCGGCCATCCTGCGGACTTTCGTCAGAATGGCTATTTAATGTTGGCAACCAGTGAAGAAGAGTCCGATACGTTTCGCCGGAATGTCGCTTTGCAGCGTGAACTGGGGCTTGAGGTTTATCTTCTCTCTCCAATCGAAACCAGGGAAATCGTACCGCATTTAAATATTCAAGATATTCTGATTGGTACTTTTTGCCCTGATGATGGTTATGCTGATCCTTATTCAGTGGTTCAAGGTTTTGCTTCGGCTGCAAGAAAGCTCGGAGTAAAGATATATCAAGAGACAGAAGCCACAGGTCTAAAGCTAAAAGGACGGCGAATACAAAGCGTGTTGACAAACGAGGCCGAGTTCGTGTCGCCAATAGTGATTAACGCTGCCGGCCCGTATGCGGCTAAAGTTGGCAAAATGGCAGGCCTGTATATTCCTGTCCATCCCTCAAGACGCCACATCTTTGTTACAGCCCCATTTCATGAGGTCTATAAAGGTGCGCCCATGGTCGTTGACTTTTATAGTGGTTTCTGGTTCCGCAGGGAAGGTCCCGGCGTAATCTTCGGTATGCGCAATCCAAACGAGCCGGAGAGTTTTAACATATCGGTCGACTGGGGATTTTTACCGATCATAGCTGAGGCAGCGTTTCACCGTCTCCCAGTTATTGAGAATGCAGGCATTGTCAGGGGGCAGGCGGGACTTCATGATGATACGCCGGACGCTAACGGTATCTTAGGCGAAGTTCCTGAGATAGAAGGTTTATATCTTGCCTGTGGCTTCAGCGGCCACGGTTTTATGCACTCTCCTGCAATAGGCAGGACTATAGCTGACCTTATACTCGCACAAAACTTAACTTCCCCAGATGTATCTTCGCTGACACTTCAGAGGTTTCAGCAGGGAGCCTGTGATAGAGAGAAGTGTTTTATATGAGGTAATCAAAAGGAACAAAGATAAACAAGGCCTTCTTGTTACTTTATTATACCGATGAAATCAGATTGATCAGTACTATTGCATGAAGTAGCTCACAAACTAATAGGGAAGAGCTACTCAAGTTGCTTTAGATCCATTGATTTAAAGAACACCATGTTTAAGTCTTGTTTAACTGTTTGGATTAATGCCAAATGGCAGAATTATTGACTGAGTCACTAAAAAAAATTGCTAAGGGCGCTATTATAGTCCTTGTTGGAATTGCTATCGGTAGGCTTTTTGGCCTTGCTACTAGAATAATAATCGCCCGATATGTAAGCCAGACTGAATACGGTATTTTTGCTTTGGCATTTGTTATACTAAATATCCTGGTACTCATATCTGGTCTTGGACTACAACAGGGCACAGCCAGGCAAATTGCCTACTTTAGAGGTAAAAATGACACAGAAAAAGTCAGTCGTATTATGTTTTCATCTATCCAAATTGTTACCGTAGCAAGCGTTCTTGCCTTCATTTTACTATTTTTTTCTGCTGACTTTGTTTCCGTTACAATATTTCACAGTCCTGAGTTGCGTATACCTTTGAAAATAGTATCTGTCGCCGTACCTTTTTGGGTTATTATCAACATTCTGTCATCAATTTTCCGAGGCTTTGATAATGTAGTTCCCAGGGTATACTTCCTTGAAATTTCTAGGCCTGCTTTTTTTACCCTCCTATTAATAGTCATAATGTTACTCAATTTACCATTTCTTAGTATCTTGTATGCTCTTCTTATTTCATTCATAGTCGCAAGCCTGGCTTTCATCATATATGCCAGCAAAAAAACACCATTGCCTATAAAAATTAATGTTGGCTTTAATTCGTCGGATACAGAGCTGATCACTTTCTCACTGCCGCTCATGGCTGTGCTTATAATGAACATGATCATAGAATGGACAGATACCCTGATGCTGGGATTCTTCAAAGACCCCGATGCTGTAGGTCTTTATAATGTAGCGATACCACTTGCCCAGCTCATTCCAACGATATCATTTTCCCTGGCGTTAATCTATGTTCCTGTGCTTTCAAAATTATATGCAAAGAACCTGTTTGGGGAAATGGGCAAGAGCTATCTGGTTTCAACAAAATGGATGTTCTTTGTCTCATACCCCTTGTTTTTAATGTTGTTTCTCTTCCCTGAATCTATTTTAAGCCTCTTTTTCGGTTCATCGTATGCCGAATCGGCTAGGGCACTGCAAATATTATCGCTGGGTTTTATTTTTCGTACGTTCTGTGGTGCAACTGGTGCAACCCTGACAGCTTTGGGAAAGACTAGATTAATAATGTTGGCCAGCGTAATCGCGGTAGTCCTGAACATACTATTAAATATTAGTCTTATACCACTGTGGGGAATTGTAGGAGCTGCTATCGCTTCCATGATAGCATACATGGGATCGAATACATTTAATGTGATAAAGCTTTATCAACATTTGCGAATTCACCCTTTTACTAAAACATACCTAAAGCCGGTTATACTATCCACAATAGTTGTAATTATTATTTATGTTTTGATAGTAAATTTCGTTTCAGTTACCTATTGGATGCTACCTTTAATTTTTGTTTTATTTTACGCTGTTTGCGTTCTGTCATTATTTGTGACCAAAAACCTCGGCAAACAAGATGTGGAAATGGTTCTTGAAATTGCGAGTAGAACCGGACTTGACGGGATTAAGAAGCTGAATAATATAATTAGAAGGTTTTTTTAAAGTTTACCCAAACGCTTTAAACCTTTGACTTGATCTTTTACCTTTTCTTTGTTGAGGGATAGTTGTGTAGCGATATGGGATAAAATTTTTGATTTGAACTCTCGGGCTAATTCTTTTTCATTATCTATCAGATTATTCTGTTCTTTAGGATCCTGACTTAAACAATAGAGCTCAGCCTTACCATTTCCGTTTAAAATATACTTCCAGTCCTGTGTTCTACATGAAATTACTCTCACATCATCTGCAGGTATTACCTCTGTGGGGAGAGAGCATTTCTTTTTGTTATAAGCTGATGCCTCACTGATTACTATACCTTTTCTTTTTTCCTCGCCATTTATTATTGGGGTAAGGGTTTTACCCCGAAATTGTTTAATCTTCGGTAGGTTGAGCATTTCTAGAAGGGTTGGAGCAATGTCAAGCAAGCAAACCTGGTCTTCTATCAGACGTCTGTTTAGATGCGGATGACTGATTATCAGTGGCACTCGAATCAATTCATCGTATATATGGGTGTGGTTGTTAACTCCGAGGTGTCCGAATGCACCATGTTCTCCAAACGCTTCCCCGTGGTCTGCTGTCACTATTATCAGGGTATCGTCCAATAATTGAGTTTCCTTTAAATATTCCAACAGTGAACCGATTTGCTCGTCAACATACCTGATTTCCCCATCATATAGATTGATCAGGTTCTCTACTTCAGTACTGTCTAGAGCCATTATTTCTTGCTCTTGCATAGAATCAAAGGCCAATGAATACAGGTTACGGTTTAATCTGATTATTTCCCTCTTTGAAATCTTCTTATAATGATTATCTTGAAACTGTGTAGGAGGATTGTAAGGCATGTGGACATCAGTATAATGTATCCACATAAAAAGGTGTTTATCCTTGTTATTATCTAAAATGGAGATTGCCTCCTTTGTAATCAAGCTGCCTCTGGAGTGTGGCATGTGAAGGTTAATGAAAGGATTAAATGAGTCGTAAAGTCTCTTAAAGAATTTATACAGTCTACTTGAATTAAAATCAAATCTTTGGTTTAAATAGCTGGACATTTTGACCAACCGTTTCTCTATCGTTGTATTGAGGTTATTCTTTTTACGTTCAGGTTGGTCGAACAGACCTTTGAAATAGTCAAATCCAACTGAATAGCTACTATTTGCAGACAGAACAGGTATAGTTGGGAAAGCCACTGTGTAGTAACCGCTTTGTTTGAATAGTTCTGCAAGTTTTACCTGTTTTTTTAAAGAATGGTAGCCTCCATATGAAAATGGATACGTTGAAGTCATGAGTGCTTTAAATGAGGCCCTGGTGTAGGGCGCATTAGAAATAGCCTGATCAAATACGATACTTTGTTCTGCCAAACGGTCGATATTGGGACTTGTGTTCTTGCTATAGCCATAGCAACCAAGATGGTCACGCCTCAAGCTATCGATAGTAATCAGTATTACATATTTTGTTGCCTTCAGCATTGGAAAAACCTTTTAAGATGTCCTTTCATAGTTTAAGGAAGAAGATGTACTGCACCCCATGAAATCAAGCCAATACTAAGAGAGTAGCCTGGCTATTTTGATATTCCTCCTCGAATGTATTTGGTGCTTTGTATCCCAAAGTAGAATGTAAGTAGCTGGTATTGTAGTAATCTATCCACTTGCCCAGAACATCTGCCAGCTCAAAGGGACTGGTCCACTCTCTAAGCCAGAGAAGCTCCTCTTTCATGGTTCTGAAAACTCGCTCTGTGTCTGCATTGCCTTTCGGATTGTTATAGCTGGTAAACGCCTGTGAAATATCCATATCATGGCAGGCTTTCATGAAGCTGATTGATGTTGGCTGACTTCCGTTATCCGACATTAGAAATAGTCGTTGTTCCCGCACTCCGCCAGGGAATTGCCTGTTTGCTGCAGCATCTAGAGCTTCCAGCCAGTGTTTGCTCCGACATTGCATGCCTGCATAGTACCCAACTATTTTCTTGGTATACCAATCCAAGATAACTACGATATACATCCAGCCGAATCCATTCACCATCACCTTGGTCATATCAATGCCCCACCATTGATTAGGATGATCTGGCCTCGGTTTGCTCCTGGTTGGTGTCCTTATCGCCTTAATCTTGGTATCCGGTTTCACCAGGAGATCATGCTTCTGCAGTAACCTGAGCACCCGTTTCTTGTTGATCTCAAGCTCATCGACATACTTCAGGTGTGCCCAGATACGCCGGTATCCCCAGAATGGATGCTCGGCTTTAATTGCTTTGATCCGCTCCACCACAGGAGAATTACGCTCCGCTACTAACACTGACTCTTTACGCTTCATTCTAACAACTCGTTTACTTTTTTTAACTCTACAGTGAGATCCCCGATGATCCTCTTAAGTCGCGCATTCTCTTGAGTCAAGAACTTCTCTCTGCGACCATCGTTGGTAAATACCTGGTGCATGTTGGACAAAAGCTGGTCTCGCCACTGATAGTACTGTGTCTGGCTGATCTGATGCTCGATACAGATATCGGCAACTTGCTTACCCTTCAGCCCCTCCACCACAATCATAGCTTTGGTCTTGGGGTCCCATTTTCTTCTTTTCATGGCTCTCTTTCCTTTTAGCCATTTTACTCTCTTAGCAGAACCCCTGTCTTAATGGGGAGCAGTATAAAGAATATACTCAATCATCAGTATGGTAATGCCCTTATAAGCTATTTTTATTTGAGCCACATGCTACTTCATTATACATGCATATCTACTTTTGTAATGTTAGCATTTGTCAGCCATGAGTTAAAATTAAACAGCTTGTGCTAGAATCATTATAACGTAAAATTTTACGATAGTAATAGACTCATTATAAAAACACCGCTATTAGTATCCTCTTTAATATTGATATAGTAAATAGCCTATTGGTAACTTTCCATATAGCCAAATAGTCATACGAAGAGTACGTAGTATAAAATAGTAAGATTTTGTGAAATGGAAGAACTTAATGTTAACGCCAGTGTGATCAGAAAGTAATTGTATGTTCTATTCTTGTATTCTTACCTGAAATTTATATAGATTACCAGGTAATTGAAAAGCTCTCATTCATTTAACAGACTGTAATACTGCAATGATATATGTTAAGCGATGTAGTATGATATAATCTTGCTGGCCTTTCACTGTGTTTGACTGATTCATGTGTTTAATTTCATATTAGTGATTTCAGAAAGGTTCTATATTGATAGTATAACTATATTAAGGGCACCGACCTTATAAGTTGGTGTTATATGATAGTATAAGAAGACAAAGTAGAGACATAAGGAGTTGAAATGTGCCAAGAAGTTGCTATTGTGGGAGCAGGGCAGGTAGTAAATGATGAGCATTTGCCAGCATGGAAGCAGGTCGGAAGTGCTAAAGTTATAGCTGTATGCGATATTAATGAGGATACAGCGAGAAGCACAGCAGCACGTTGGAAGGTACCGCGTTATTATACTCAGTTTGATGAATTATTAAAGCATGAGAAGCCTTTTATTGTAGACATTTGTACTCCTCCTGCTACCCACCTTGCATTGACCATTCAGGCACTGGAAGCCGGCTGCAACGTGATTCTGGAAAAGCCTATGGTTATGAGCCTGGACGATAATGAAAAAATCCTAAAAGCATATAAAGAGAGAAAGGATAAAAGTCTAGAAATAGGTGTTATTTACAGTCAGTTGTTTAAACCTCAAATTAGTAAATTGCTCACAAAAGTAAAAGCGGGAGAAATTGGGGATGTCATTCAGGTTGAGTACAAAGCTTTTGATACCCAGGATGAATTAATGATGGCAGACCCAAACCACTGGTGTCATTCTTTACCGGCAGGTAGATATGGCGAAGGTCTAATCCACCCTATTTATATATTATATCGCCTTCTCGGTAACCTAGAGATTAAAAGTATCTGGGTTACCAAAAGAGGGCCGCATTCCTGGGCAGCATATGATGAGGTATTTATTACCTTTGAGGCTGGGAAGAGCTTTGCTACTGTCTATAATTCACATAATAGTCCACAATTGAATCTGCCGGTCATGATTGTTTATGGTACAAAGTCCCAACTGAAGTATGAGGGATATAACTTGACTCTCTCTACTCGCCGCCATGCAACTAAGGGTACAATAAATAAGGCTATTAGTGTATTAGATGAGGTTTACCAGTTACTGGGTACGCTAAGCATTAATTTCTTTAAAAAAATGATTCCCGGCAGATCGAAAACCAAGCACGAAATATATTTCAATCTCTTCCTTGAAAGCCTTGTCAATAATAAAGAACTACCTCTAACTCTGGAAGAAGCCTACGAAGCCAATAAAATTTATCTTAATGTTATAGGTGAACTGGAAAAATTAAAGCCATGGAAACAGAATACTTAGTGAGGAAGTTCACAATCAGGTTGACACATAAGGAATCGGTTACGTGAATTATCCCGAGGTCTCAATCATAATCTTAAACTGGAATGGGGTTAGAGACACCTTGGCATGCCTGAAATCCCTTAAAAAGATAACGTACCCCAATTATAGAGTAATAGTAATTGATAATGGTTCCAGCGGAAACGATGCAGAAATTCTTAAAAAGGAATATGGGGACTATATCCACCTGATTGCGAATGAAAGAAACTATGGTTTTGCTGAAGGTAACAATATCGGGATCAGGTATGCATTGGAAAAATCTAACTATGTGTTACTGCTCAACAACGACACGGTCGTACATCCAAAATTCTTGGATGAACTGGTCAAGATTACTGAGCAGGACCATTCAATCGGGATAGCTGGCCCCAAAATCTATTTCTACAGCAGCCGTAAAAGACTGCAATTTACCACGGCGAAGATAAACATGTGGACAGGTCGAGCTATCCACTTTGGCGCTGGGGAAATTGATCAAGGTAACTCTAACAACGTTCAGGAAACTGATTATTGCCAGGGCTCGTGTTTTCTAATTCGGAAAGAGGTAGTACAAAAAATAGGTTTTATGGATATTGATTATTTTGCGTATTGGGAAGAATCTGATTATTGCATCAGGGCAAAAAAAGAAGGTTTTCGAATTGTTCATTGTCCCCGGGCTAAAATATGGCACAAGGGTCTTTTAAAAATGTGGGACAAGGATAGCTCGTCAAATGCCAGGTCGGTTGCCGTATATTATTTTTTCAGGAATACCTTCTTATTCATGAGGAAAAATGCCAACAGGCAACAGATAGTAACGTTTCTACTATATTTTTTTACAGTAAATTTCTGGATGCAGAGTGGTCATTTAATCCTGAGACGCAGGAGCTTAATAAGCTTCGTCTCTTTTCTAAAGGGAATTAAGGATGGACTTCAATTACTTATGCACCCAGGATAAATGCCTGTAATTAATTTTAATGTAGAGACATATGTTATTCCTGGCTTTCTAGAGTGTTGGTACTACGGATTTGTTGCATCCAAATTTATATAAGCAATGACAAAACTGATAATGTTCGCTGGTAAACTATTGAAACTACTTAGGTTACTCTATTGTAAATTGTTTCCTGAATGGACTGAGCGTCTTAAGAATGAGCTCGTCTTATGTGATACAGTTATAGATTTAGGATGTGGTTACAATTCACCAATCCAATATTGTGACATTCCTTTTTCAGTCGGTGTAGAAATATTTGATACTTATTTGCAGGAATCAAAAAGGAAATGCATTCATAATGAGTATATTAAAGCAGATGTGAGAAATATAAAGCTCGAGCCGAAATCATTTGATGCTGTTGTGGCTTTAGATTTGCTGGAACATCTTTCAAAAGATGAAGGATATGCATTAATCAGAGAGATGGTAACATGGGCTAAAAAGAAGGTTATCGTAAAAACACCGAACGGGATTGTATATCAAGATGATTATGATAACAATCCGTTTCAGGAGCATAAATCTGGTTGGTCTGCCAGAGACCTACGAAAGTTAGGATTTAAAGTTTATGGGAAGAGGGGATGGAAAATTCTTAGAGGGTATAGAGGTGCTGTAAAATTCAGACCAACCTGGTTGTGGGGAATAATTTCAGATTTGACACAAACAGTAACTTACTTTTACCCGGAACAGGCACGTCAACTAGTTGCCATTAAACAAATTGAAAATTGAGAGTGTCATTTATTAAACTATGAATAACAATGATCAAAGGAGATGAAATCACGGAAGTTCTGTTGATTATCAAACGTGTCTCAATCTTACGTGTGCTTTCAAATTACACTCGTTTTAGCCTGTAATATTTTCTGTTTTGCTTCTTTGTAAATGAACAATCTACGCTTCATTTCTTAATCCTGCTTATAGCTTTGTTAATTCGTTGTTTTTCAGCTTTATAGCGTAAATTTGTAACGAAAATACCCTCGCTATATATATGATCATATAAACAATGTATAAAGTCTTCGACAATATATCTGTTAGCAAATAAATCCAGTTTTTCACCACTAATCCAATTTATTAAGTGGAATTTTTCTGTAATTTCATTATCCTGCTTCTGCTGTCGAATAACTTTAAGCTTGTGCTGTCCTTTCCTGACGGTGAATATCGCTCTCTCACTGTTATATCCAGGGCTTCTATCCAAGAGACCATCTAGATCCCAGGCTTCTGAAAATAGAGGCCTCTGCCAAAATTTTGATTCTTCTATTGAATGTTCTGGCTGGTTTAATAATACATCCTTTAGTGAAATGCCCCTGTTGGTATCAGGTATTATAACACCCGATAAATCACATATTGTCGGGAAAATATCAAGTGTAGAGACCGGAACCGAGATGTTTTTTGGCTCGGGCATGTTGGGGAAATAGATCATGAGAGGTACCTGCAATATTCGATCTGAACTGGATTCAGGCATGTGCTCGAAGTAGCCCTCTTCCATGAACTCTTCTCCATGATCAGCGGTTATCACAATAATGGAGTTATCCAGTAACTGTTTTTTCTTCAGAGCTTGAAGGATATCACCTACAAGAAGATCAGTTCTCTTCATGGATTCGATGTAAAGGATCTTGAGCTTGTTGCAGATTTTGTGATTTACAAACTCTGACAATCCTCTGTTGTTGAGATAATTTATTTCATTTGTATTGAATTTTTCACTGCTTTCGAGTGGAAAGTACGGTAGATGATTTACAATGGTGTGAATCCATAGGAACTGTGGGCTTGTAAAGCGCTCATTAATAAAGTCCAATATTTCGCTATGGAACTCGGAGTAGAGTTTCTTTCGTTCTTGGAAGCGGTGAGTTTTATTTGTTAACTGTGATTTAAGGAATCTAAGTGCACCTCTAGACCACTTTGCGAGCATTATAATCCATTTATTGTGAACTTTATTGAGAATAAATTTCCTGATTTGATAAGACCGCTTCCAGGGGTCTATCATGATAGTATCATCTACGCTTTTAAGAAAGCTATCACCAAGCCGTCTATCTGCCTCAGCATGAGATAAGTTTAAAAAATGGTTTTGGTAGTCAACATTTCTACCGTAACCAAAAAATGGACAGAGAAACGCATTCGACTCGTTTATTATGGCAGTGTGATATCCATACGCTTTTAAAGTGTCCATAATAGTTTTTATATTTTTATCGATTCCAATGCCAAAATGGTATGGATACACGCCGGCTACTATACCCGGGAAGGAGAACCATGTTGTCGGACCTGTGGAAAACGCATTTTCAAAAAATATACTCTGATTCTTCCATTCTGCGATATTTTTCAGGATCCCCAGGTTTTCCATAAATAGCTTAAAACCAAAGGCATCTAACGTTATTAATATAACATTGGGCCTTTGATTTTCTTTATCAGTTACTTGGACAATTGTTTCAGTACTATCCTGTTTTTTTGGGGTTATTGTTTGAGGTGTTTCACTCTTTTTCATCTCGTTTAAATCAAAATTGCTTGCTAAAATACGCCACAAAACCGCTGGTACAAGTTATGAAAGGTGATTTGGCGGCATATGATATACTACTGAAAATCGCGTTTGGCCTCCTTATAAATTACGGCACCACCGTTAAAATATATTTTGTTCCTGTCTTTCAGGGATACTAAATCATCCACGTTCATTCTGAATATCCTGCGTTTGTGTGCTGTGGCGTATGCGATCTCAGGTGGGCCGATATGTATCATTATTATTCCGTGATTTATGTTATACCTTCTTAAATAGATATAGGCATTTTCTCCTACTGGGTGAAAGAGCTGTAGAGTGTTTTTATCCACAGCGAAGGTACGTACATATCCAAAACCTCTATATGCGAGAAAAAAGTTCCGTCCGCTAACATCACACATCAGCTGACTTTCTCGATCTCTATGTTCGAGCAACCATAATCCTCCCTTGACTTCCGCTGGAGTAAACCATGACCATATGTCTTCCCCGCTGTTATTTAGAGAATGCGACTCGATCGGTTTATTCGCCAGCACATAAATAAAGTCGCTGGCGAGCAAGAATAATACTATTAGTAGAGAGGACATAATTCCATAAAAAACCTTGCCTTGACTGGAACGGCTATACGGATTGTTTTCGCTGCCACCAACCGGTTCAGATGTCATAAGGTAGAGTTTTTTACGGAATAGCCAGCTTAATGTTACAGAAGTGCTTTCCCAGACCATGGCAATAAATTTGCCTGCCAATCGTATAGTCAATTCGGCGCCAGAAATACAAAACGGTGCCAGAAATAACAGGGTTATAACATATAGTCTTTGTAAGCTAATGGTATCTGATAAGTAGGGTATGACTACGGAACCAGCCAGTAGGCAAAAACTTATAAAACAAAAGATATCGTACTCTTCGGGTGTTTTCTTTTTACGGTATTCAAATATAAGTTTTAGAATACCAATGCTAATAAATGCCTGCATAAGCAAAAGTAGTCCAAAATGTAGGTAATGCAGGAACCCTTCTTCTCCCATGGCCAGGACGGTAGCTGCCTCTCGAGATTGGAAGTTAAATATTTCAGCAACAAAGCTTGTTGCCATATGTTCTCCCAAAAGTACAAAATCGGCAAATGCTGATGACTTGGCGCTGTAAATATACCAACCAAGAGTCGACACTACCAGTAGTAGCACAAAGTTCGCCTTGATAACACTATCCCGGGCTTTCAGGAAGAAGAGTAGTATGAATGTAGCAACAGAATACATCATGAAAAGATAAGAGATGGTATAATGTGACACCACCACGCCAATTGTGAAACTGACTATCAGAGCTGTTTTTTTGAGCAAATCCATATCTTTAGTTGTAAGTAATAAAATTATCGAAGTAAGGAACAGCATACCTATCTCTTGTCTGGGTATGCTTGTTATCATACTGTAAAACACTAAGATTATTACGAGATAGAAAGCAGCAAGAAATGCCTTTTTTTCCGTTACCTGTCGTTTGTAGACGTGATAAAGCCCTAAAGGTATGAGAGCGCAAAATGCGGGCCATATGACAAGAAATACCCATTTCCCGTCGATATTTAATATAAAAGAGAATATCGCAGGAAGAACGCCGACGCTGATCATGGCATTGTAGGTTTCATCAATTATATCCGGTTGCCATATCCCATTTGTGACAACGAGACTATGTATATAATATTCCAGTCTGGAATCCCGCCCAGCCAGTTCCAAGGATCCCAAAGAATAGTGGAAGAGTAAAGATATGGTGATTGAGAATAATGCCCAGATATACAGTTTTTGGGGGAAATATTTGCCAAGGACAATTAAGGCTACTACAGCGGCTATCAAAGCCAGAAACAGTAGCTGGATAGGGATGGTACCTGTTTGATTAAAATTCAGTGAGATGGCACCGAGAATACTGATAACGGGTAATGCGATCAATAAAAGTGAAGGGGGAGAGAGTATGGTTCCGATATTTATGTGTACTGGCTTTACAGTAACGGGTTTCCGTTTAAAAGCGATGATAGATAGACCACCTAGGATAACGGCCCAGGTAATTATTATAGGTTCCGTGAACATTGGACGAGTTATGCCAATCAAGGGATA
The DNA here is from genome assembly GCA_964596125.1 of uncultured Dehalococcoidales bacterium. GTDB lineage: Bacteria > Chloroflexota > Dehalococcoidia > GIF9 > UBA5629 > CAZQRP01. Next base: position 47,379 of record CAZQRP010000013.1, read on the forward strand.
AAGTATGTTCATAAAGAAGCCTATAAACATGTTGAATGCCAGGCTCAACGCTACTGTATAAACCACTGTCTCTGCCGCTTCAAATTTGTGCGGCCTCAGGATGCGGAGCAGCAAGAGTCCCGGGAGAAATGATAGATAGACAAAACCAATAATCTGTCTCAGAACAGGAATTTCGAATCCCAGGGCGCCAAGCACGATTATTGCCACCATGATTAGCTGTATAGCAATAGCTCCGACAATAACCTTGTCTATTTTTTGATTGTTCATATGCATAGGATTTTCTTCCATTAAATAACCTTATTATATTTTAAGTATCGGATAAAAGGATTTCAGTAGTAGTACTTTCATGCAGTCTGCTATTCCTCTATAACTAATTGTAGGACTTTCATCAGCTTCTGTTCATTTGCTTTCTTGCTGTAATACTGTTCAGCAGTCCTCCTTGCCGTCCTGCCTATCTCATCCATAAACTCATTATCGAAGATTAGCTCATTTATCTTATTTACCAAGTCATTTTCCTCAAAAACCAGGAGGTCTTTACCTGGTACAACTGGGTCTAAACCAACTGTACCCTTTGGCGTTGTAAAGACAGGGAGCGAGCATGCCATAGACTCAATAATTTTATTGAGGGGGCCTTGCGTTGAGACTTTTTCGGGTACCAGTGCAGCATTCAAACGAGAGAGTTGATCAACATAGTCATGTACCGAATCAAGATATCCTGAATATATTATCCTATCATGTGAAATCTTATCATTGCATTGGCCGATTACGAGAAATCTGATTCTGCTGTCAAAATCATTGATTCTCGAATATAAGAAATCAAGATAGTGTTTTTGTCTTATGGAAGCATCGAATGGTCCGATTAAACCGATTAATTTGTAATCTGTAATTTTCGGTCTTACAGTAGCCTTAAATATTGTTGCATCAACAAATACACGAAATAAATCTATCTTTTTATTGTATACCTGATAAAACTCAAGAGTATCATTGGATAGTGCCATGATAAAGTTAGAGTGCTTTACAACAAATCTCTCGAGGCTTCTATCTAATTTCAATACTATACCCGAATGTCCATACTCTTCAAAGTCTCTGGAAAAAATGGAATGCGCTTCAAAAATCACCCTGTATTTTTTTATCTTTGATACTAGATAGACACTCAAGAAGCCAAACCAATCATGAACCAGGTACGCCACATCAAATCTATTTTTCAAAAGGATGCATACCAGTTTCAGATTCCATAGAAACATAAAGATAAGTTTGATAGGAATCGGAATTCCTTCTTGCATGAACTGCCTCATCCCCAGGCCTTTAATATTTACATCTTCCATGCCTGTTAAGTAGCTCTGGTTCTTGGACGAGCTTGCTATAACTGTAATGCTACAGCTTTTTTGAAGCAGTTCAAGCACTCGGTGTACTCTCACCATGGTGCCATCAGCGGCGAGGATATCCCCTACGACAACTATAGCGACTTTTACACGAGACATTTTTTATTTCTGATAAACAAAATCAGCTTTCTTACGGCCGGACTACCTTGTTTCATGGAATACTTTTAATTAAGAGCATAGTATTTAACTGTTGGCAATTAATTCCAGGATTTCTATCAACTTCTCCTTATTTGCCTTCCTGCTATAATGACTCTCCACCACTTTCCGGCCATTGTTGCCTATCTCAGACATAAGCCTATCATTGAAAACCAGCTCATTTATTTTCTGCATCAGCTCATTTTCATCAAAAACAAAAATGTCTCTACCTGCCTCGACCGAGTTCAAGCCAAGGATCCCTTTTGGTGTGGTGAAGACAGGTACCGAGCATGACATAGGCTCAAGTATCTTGTTAAGTGGTCCTGTAGTGCTGATTGCCTCGGGAACCAACACCATATCCAAACTGGATAGTTCAGCTATATAATCCTTAGCCGAATCTATATATCCTGTATAGGTAATACGCTCATTTTGTATCCTTCTTTCGCAATATCCGATAATCGCGAACTGTATCCTACTATCGAAAAGATCAATATTAGTATACAGAAAGTCTAGGTAATGATTGTGTCTAGCGCTAATACTAAATGGACCGATTAAGCCAGCAAGTTTCGTGTTCACCCTTTGATTTTTACTTCCAGCCTTGAATGTATCAGTATCTACGAATACTGGCACTAAGTCGATCTTACTGCTATATACCTGGTATGTTTCCAGAGTATTCTTGGAGAGGGCGATAGTAAAATCTGAGTGGCTTACTATAAATCTTTCGAGAATTTGGCTCAATTTAACCCGTAAATTTGAACATCCTGCTGCTTTAACGTCCTCCGAATATACTGAATGCGCTTCCACAATCATCTTGTATTTCTTGATATGTGAGACAAGGTAAATACCCAAGAATCCCGCCAAATCCCAGGCGCAGTAGACGACATCAAACCTGTTTTTTAAAAGTACCAAAGATAATTCCGGGATCCAAAATAGAAAATAGAGTATTTTAATGGGAGAGTGCATGGTTCTGGACATGAGAAAATTTATAAATACATTTTTAATATTGATAACATTAACATCTTCCATTCCTTCTAATTTTGTTCGGTTCTTATTTGAACAATTTATGATAGTGAAGTTGTAGTGTTTATGAAGCAACTCAAGCACTCGGTGGGTTCTTACCGTAGTGCCATACGCTGTGAAGATGTCATCCAAAGTCACAACTGCGACCTTAATCATATTTTTATTCCTTTGAGCATAACGTCCTCTAGTAATTTAAGCTCGAGCAGGATTCATCATCGCACTATAATGTTTCAGCCATCTCTGGATTTAATAAGGTCATAATGTAGATTACATTTCTCACCAATAAATGTTGAATCATTCATAAATGCAATGCAGGTCTTGTATCTATGATCCTGGGATGTGTACGGCTTCATCTTTGTCCATTGCTTTTTCTCCAGTAAGTGCCATTACTACTAAAACGCGTCTTGACAGCAAATGGTAACCGTCTTTCCTGTCTACCGAGGGAAAGTCCTACAAATTTGGCTAAATCGTAAAGAATCGCATACGGAAGCCATCTTACATATCCATTGCTTATCAGAAATTTAAATTCTTTTATCACATAACCAAGACCTTCAGCAGAGAATCTTTGAGTTGCATACTCATCACCGGCAAATTGGCGGAAAGAGATACCACAGTCGAAGTATCTTTGGAAGACGGTTTTCAGATTGAAGTTATGTGAATGGTAAACCGCTGCCTCTGGCTCATAGACAATCTTATGATTGTTTAAAAGTACCCTTTTTGCCCATTCCTCGTCTTCACACATTATAATATTATTATTATATGGATATTCTTCCCAAATTTTCCTTCTAATAGCAGAATTTACATCCGAAAAAAAAATTAGATCCATGTCAGTTTTGCCTTCTTTTGTATGCTTAACCATGTGACGAGGCGGATATTTATTGCTTAAAAAGAAGTATTCCATTGGCTTGGTGTTTACTTTAGGAATCTGTCTGCCATATACCCCGGCAACATTGGGGTCTGCGAAATTTCTAATGAGGTTAGATAACCATTGATCTGTCGTTGGAATCGAATCCTGAGTTAGGAAAACCAAATATCTACCACCGGCCAAGCTCGCCCCAAGGTTTCTTGTTTGGCCGTGTCTAAATTCCTCTGGTTTTATATTGACTATTTTTGTTGAATAACTTTTGGCAATTTCGATGGTTCTATCGGTAGAGCCTGAGTCGATAATAATTACCTCGAATTTTCCAACATAATTTTGAGTATAAATTGATTTTAATGTTTCATCAAAATCCTCGCCAGCATTCTTTGTTAGTATTATAATAGACAAATCATGAGGAGGTACTTGTGTCAAGTCTTTACCTCCGATTTATCATGGCTATACATTCGGATAACTGATTCAACAAGTATGAATGGAGTACCTAAAGTGAAATAAAATAGCAATGGTCTATGCTGCCTTGTACTGTTCATTATAACCTCTAAAAAACGATAACCATCCTTGATACTACTAAGCTTGCTTTTACCTATCCTCCTGCCATATTCAATAGGAATCTCGGCGTAGGCTAAGTTTTCATAGAGGGCATTCATCGTCATTGCTGGCGTGAAAAATAGACCATCGGGGAGATTTTCTGCCCAAGGTAAAAGAGAAGCTTTAAAAACCCGTAGCCCGCTTCCCGTATCAGTTATTTTCTTTCCCGTATATAATCGAGCGAACATTACGAAAATCCTGTTTCCAATTTTCCGCATTAACGGCATCCCTTTGTTATCACCTAACAGACGTGAGCCTACGGCAATATCGTAATTACTATTACGGCATAAATCATATAGTTCTGGTATCTTCTCCGGTGGATAAGTACCATCAGCATCGAGAAAGGCGAAGTAATTGATATCGCAATGAGAATTTAAGTTATGACTAAAGCCGGTCTTCAGAGCACTGCCATAGCCCAGGTTGGTTGGGTTGCTGACCACTTTAACACCATTGTCTCGTGCAATCTCGGCAGTCCTGTCCTTGCTTCCGTCATTTACTACTAGGATTTCAGCACCTGGGCATGCCTTCTTGATTCGGTCAATGACATCACCGATGCCAGATTCTTCATTATAAGCTGGTATTACTACCCTTAAGTCTTTTATTGGTTTCCTCCAGAAACAGCTTCGGAAAGCTTGTTGTATGAGTTGACAGTTCTGGTCAGTCCGTCTGCCAGCTTGGTCCTTGGCTCCCATCCCAGAATTGCTTTCGCTTTGGTTATGTCCGGACATCTCCGAAGAGGGTCGTCCTGTGGAAGTGGATAGAATGTTATCTCGGAAGAAGAGCCGGTCAAATGTTTTATTATGTTTGCCAGGGCCATAACCGTTATCTCTTCATTGTTTCCTATATTAACAACTTCTCCCTTGGCATGCTCAGACCATAAAAGGCGGAGCAGTCCTTCTACCTGATCGTTAATGTAACAGAAACTCCTTGTCTGTTCTCCATCACCGAATATCGTAATGGGTTCTTTATTTAATGCCTGAGAAATGAAACGTGGTGCCACTCTACCGTAAAAGCCATCAGCTCTCATCCTTGGTCCGTAGGTATTGAAGATGCGAGCTATCCTGACATCAAGGTCATATTGCTTCCAGTAGGCAATGACATAGGCCTCACCACATCTCTTGCTCTCATCATAGCATCCCCTCACGCCGATTGAGTTGACATTTCCGTAATAAGACTCTGGGGTAGGAACGATTGAGGCATTACCATAGGTCTCACTGGTGGAGGTAAATAGAAACCTTGCCCCATGTTCCCTGGCAATCTTCAGGGCATTTAAGGTGCCGATAGTATTTGCCTTCAGTATTTCGAGTGGGAATTTTTCAAATTCAAATGGTGAAGCACGGCTGGCAAGATGGAGCACCAGGTCTATCTTATTTCCAGGATGAAATGGCTCAGTAATGTCGTGCTTAATAAAATCAAAATTCACGCTGTTTACCAGATGTGAGATGTTCGCTTCAAGGCCACTTGCCAGGTTATCCAAACAAACAACCTTAGTCCCCTGGTGTACCAGTACTTCACAAATCCATGAGCCTATGAATCCAGCCCCACCGGTAACCAGGGCGGTTTTCCCATTGAAGTTTACTTCTTCTAGATTGTCGACGATTATGTTGATATCGTTATTAACCACAGTATTACCAGCAAATGCCTTCGTATATTCTTGCTTCTTTTGCCTTGGGTAGCATTCGACCATCGATAACAATCTTGTCCCTGAAATTGAGCTTATTGAACTCATCCCACTCGGTGAGTATCAGTATGGCATCGGCTCCTAAGACTTCTTCTGTATCGGTGTATTTAATGTGATTGGGAAACAATTTTTTAAAGTTTGAAACGGCCTGAGGATCATAGGCTTTGATGATTGTTCCCTCTTCCAGCAACGCTTCGACGATTTCAATTGCCTTTGATTTCCTGACATCGTCTGTCCCTGGCTTAAATGCTAAGCCCAGTATGCCGATGATCTTACCGTTAAGAGATGGGATATGTTTCTTGAGCAGTTTCAACATTCTTAGAGGTTGCTCTTCGTTCAATCGCATGACTTCTTCCAGGACTTTTGGCGTGTATCCTGTTTCCTTGGCCTTTCCTACCAATGCTGATAGGTCCTTGGGCAGGCAGAAGCCGCCAAAGCCGATGCCAGCTCTCAGGTAATCACTGCCAATACGCTCATCATACCCCATTCCTTGTGCCACTTCGTACACATCAATGCCCAGCTCTCTGCAGGTGTTGCCTATCTCGTTAATGAATGAAATTCTGGTTGCCAGGAAGGCGTTTGACGCCTGTTTAATCATTTCTGCAGTCTTAAGATCCGTCCTGAGAATAGGGCAATCGAAGTCTTTGTAAATATCGTACAATATATCGCCTGATTTACTGTTGTTCTCTCCTATGATGATTCTGCTGGGAGTCATGAAGTCCTCCATTGCCGTTCCTTCTCTCAAGAATTCGGGATTTACGCAAACTTCAATCTCTCCTGCATCTTTCAGCAAGGGGATAACGACTTTTTCTGTCGTTCCCGGCACAATTGTGCTTCGTACTACAACAAGGTGGGAGGTCTTCTTCTTTCTCAGTACATTTGCTATCTGTTTTGCCGGTTCTTCCAGATAAAACAGATCAATAGTCCCATCAGCTTTGGGAGGGGTACCACCGCAGAGGAAAGAAATATCTGAATTTAAAACCTGCCCATGGTCTGTTGTAGCGGTGATTTTCACATTCTTGATCGCCTCGGCTAAACCCTCTTCATACATGGGACAAATCCCTTGATTTATCTTTCTCACCTTCTCGGGCTCGATATCGATACCGATAACTTTATGTCCCTTAAGGGCAAAACCAACAGCGGTTGTCAGGCCCACAATTCCCAGGCCTATTACGCTAATTGTCTTTTTATCTGACATGGCTGATATTCTCCTTTATCCTGTTGCCGCGGTAACCATCGGGGTGTTTCTGTTGCCATCTCCAGGCACTACCAATAATGGCCTCAAGCTCCGTATATTCAGGTTGCCAGCCTAATTCAGATCGTGCCAGTTCTGAACTGGCTACTAAAACGGGGGGGTCGCCAGGTCGCCGGGGGTGGTTAACTACAGGAATTTTCTTGCCGGTGACTTTCTCCGCAGTCTCAATCACCTCAAGTACAGAATAACCTTTACCGTTCCCCAGGTTATACGTTTTGTCAGCTTTACTCTCTTCAAGATGTTTCAGGGCAAGTATGTGCGCTTTGGCAATATCTGAGATGTGTATATAATCACGTAGACAACTACCATCCCTGGTAGGGTAATCTGTACCGAATGTTACTACATACTCGCTTTGTCCCAAAGCAACTTTCAGTATATTGGGTATAAGATGAGTTTCGGGCTCATGGTCTTCACCTAACTCACCGATGGCACCTGCTGCATTAAAATAGCGCAGAGAAATAAATTTTAGCCTGTAAGCATATCCATACCAGTAAAGGACTTTCTCAAACATTAGCTTGGATTCACCGTATGCATTTGTCGGAGCTGTGGAATGAGTTTCTGTAATGGGTACAGTCTCTGGATTGCCGTAGACAGCAGCAGTGGATGAGAAGATGAGTTTGTGAACTCCATACTTCAGCATAGTATCCAAAAGATTAATGCCACCAACCAGGTTTGTGTGGAAGTATTTATTAGGATTAGACATGGACTCGCCTACCAGCGCCTCAGCAGCCAGGTGCATGACTGCTTCTATTTTATGTCTCCTGAACACCTCATCTATGTTATTTGAATCCCTTAGGTCAGCTTGAATGAATCTTGCTTCAGAAGCAATGGCTTCCCGATGCCCCTGCTGTAAATTGTCCAATGCGATAACAGAATTCCCTTTCTTAATCAGTTCTTGTGTCACAACACTTCCTATATAGCCAGCGGCGCCTGTAATTAAAACATTCATCCTGTTTCACCAAGTATAAAACACCCTCTTTTATGAAGACGTATTAACCTTTCCAAATTAGATTGAATTATACCTCAAGTTCCACTCGATTGTCATAAATTATAACCGATATTTGGCAATTTCTAGCTATTTAAAATAGCTAAGAAATGTTTTCATCTTCTCTATTATGTAGATGCTTTTTTATCCGTTAAGAAAATACGGATATCATCTTGTCTGAACCTGCGATCACCTCGCGGACCTATGCGATATACCTTGAGTATTCCCTTATTGCTCCATCGCCTTACGGTATTGATGTGCACATTGAGAATGCTGGCTACCTCATTTGCCTTCAGCATCTTATTTGACCGATTAATAAGTGCCATGTCTCCTTAATTCCCCTTACTTTTTCTTAGCTATTCTTAATTAACTATAATTCACCATACCTTATTTGACAATCCCCTGAATGGGCTAATTGTGTATAGTAGAATAGTCCCATAATAAAGTATAAGTAGTACTTTTAGCCTATAACAAATATGACCAATTGGCTATTTACTTAGGTCATAGGACATGTATACTATTGTTGTACGGGACTCACGTATTGTCCAGCCTGATAAGTAAAGATGGTGTCTAATTCAGGTCAGGCTGGAGAGAGCGGTTTCGGTTTTAGATAAGAGTCCATTATATATTTTCTAATGGTTTAACGAAATAGTAAGACTGAAAAAAAGGCGCAGCTAGGGCTTGAGGGGCTTACTAGCAGAGTCACAAACGGGAGGGCGTCCTGTGCTCAGCTTCTATTGTAGCGCAGAGGTTAATAGCTTACCAGATATCAGGAAGGCCTTACCAGGCCTTCTTCGATGTTGCAAGTCAAAAGTAACAGGCATAAAGAAATGGTTATATGTAGTTCTATGCCTCTTTTTCATTCTTTCTGTTTCACGTAGTTCATTTCCATTAGATGTCCAGGCGGAAGATAATGCGTATTTGTTTGATAAGGTAATACAGTGGCAAGATGGTAGCGCTGAACATGTTCGAATAGATAACAATGGTTTCTTCGAAATTGATGGTACAAAAAGAAAGCTGGTGGGTATGTTCTTATATCCATATCTTCCATATGGTAAGGAGTATGAGCAATTCTATCTTCCGGAGAACCTTGCTGTCGCAGACCGAGTATTAAGTTACCTGGAGTCAGTTGGTATCCGGCTCATTCGAATAGACCTGTGCTATGTTCGCAGATCAGTTATAACTAATGAGCAAGAGGAGGCAGCATATAAAGCATGGCTGGATCTAATCTATAAACATAAAATGCTCTTAATTCCGAGCTTTACTGCAAAAGGAAGACCCAATTTTGGTAACCTGGAGAATCCTGACTTTGCCATTACTTACGATGGAGTTAATGACTCGTTGGGTGATTGGGCATCAAGATGGGCTAGCATTGTGATTAACTATCCTAATATTGTTGCTATTGGAGCGGAAAATGAACTGGACTATAAAATGAGAGCGGAGAAACATCCTTGGCTTCCAGAAGATCAAAACTATACCCCTTCTGCGGTTAAGGATTATCTGGACTATCTAAGGAGTAAATTTAATAAAATTGGTGTTCCGGTTACCCATAATTTGATGATGAATAATGTGGAACCTGAAATAAAACAAACTTGTCTAAATTCCATAGATGTTCCATCATTTGACTGTTATGAGCCGAGTGCAGACCAGATAAGTTCGAGGTCTGCTGAGGTGTTGTCCCGGTTGGGTGTCAATAGAAATTGGTGGTGCTTGGAGCTTAACAATAATGACAGAAGCAATTGGCAGATTAGTACCAGTGGATTTAATACTGATTATATAGAGGCTGTTTTCGAGCAGGGAGCTACAGTAGCAACTCTTTTTTGCTCATTTGATTTGAAGAATCCGCTAAGGGGCTTTTTTGATGATCATGGGGATCCAAAGCCGCAACTTGTTGACGTTGCCCAGAAAGTTCAGAAGTTACAAGCACAAATACCTGCAGTACCAGCATCAACGGTGGTAACTACCTTGAATGCCAGTGCCATAGCGATAAGTGCAGCTACCCTGAATGGTAATCTGGATACTCTGGGTGTAGATGGAACTGTAAATGTCTCGTTTGAGTGGGGAACAAGTCCTGGTGTGTATCCCAATGAAACAACGAAACAGGTAATGAATGCGGCAGGGACATTCAGTTATGATCTAGCTGACTTGAGTCCGGGAAGGAACTACTACTATAGAGCTAAAGCTGTAGGCAACAGTGTCAGTTATGGTCAGGAGGTGAGCTTTACCACAGTAGCTACTCAACTAGCAGTAATAACGAATGATGCTGAGGACATTACCACGGGCTCGGCCATGCTTAAGGGAACTCTTGAAGCTGTTGATACAACTACAACTGTATATGTATCGTTCTTGTGGGGCGAAAATATGAGGGCAATCCATGCTGAAACAGAGCCTGTGATGGTAGAAAGCGCGGGACCTTTTAGTTTTAACCTGACAGGATTAACTCCCGGTACAAGCTATTATTACCAGGCCAAGGCTGTAGGTGATGGTACAAGTTATGGTGAAGTTAAGAGCTTTACCACAAAGACCACTCAACCAACAGTCACTACCAATGAAGCTGACAATATAACAACCAGCTCAGCAGTGTTGAACGGTAATTTGGACAGGCTTGGTTCAGCATCGGTACAGGTCTCTTTCCAATGGGGGACCAGTCCTGGCAAATATCAATATTCTACCTTTACTCAATGGCGAGACAGCCCTGGACCATATAAATTCAAACTCACCGGACTAACCTCGGATACCACCTACTACTTCAGGTCTAAGGCAGTCCGTGATGAGCCTGGCTATGGCGTAGAAAGGAGCTTCACAACAGCCCCAAGTGTGACAAATCCCTCGGCGCCGGCCCTTGTATTTCCAGAAAATAGTGCTAATGTCTCTGGTGGTTCTAATACCTTGAGGTGGGATGCTTCTGCCGGGGCAACCGATTACTGGTTGGAGATAAACACAGATCCCAACTGGGGCAGAAAGACCAGGAAGATTTGCTGTGGAGTAGGCAATATCACTCAATATATAGACACAGGCTATCCCGGTGATGGTACTGTTTATTATTGGCGGGTCTGGGCGGGCAATGCTGCCGGCTGGTGTTCTGCTGCTGAGGCCAGTGCCACGAGCCGCAGCTTTGTAAATGGAGTTCAACCCTCGATTCCACTGGCGCCGGCCCTTTCTTCTCCAGATGATGCTGCCGATGTACCAGGCAGCTCTGTTACCTTTGAGTGGGATGCTTCTGCCGGGGCAACCGATTACTGGTTGGAGATAAACACAGATCCCAACTGGGGCAGAAAGACCAGGAAGATTTGCTGTGGAGTAGGCAATATCACTCAATATATAGACACAGGCTATCCCGGTGATGGTACTGTTTATTATTGGCG
>CAZQRP010000013.1:58766-92907 GCA_964596125.1 uncultured Dehalococcoidales bacterium
GCCACGAGCCGCAGCTTTGTAAATGGAGTTCAACCCTCGATTCCACTGGCGCCGGTCCTTTCTTCTCCAGGTGATGCTGCCGATGTACCAGGCAGCTCTGTTACCTTTGAGTGGGATGTTTCTGCCGGGGCAACCAATTACTGGTTGGAGATAAACACAGATCCTAACTGGGGCAGAAAGACCAGGAAGATTTGCTGTGAAGTAGGCAATATCACTCAATATATAGACACAGGCTATCCCGGTGATGGTACTGTTTATTATTGGCGGGTCTGGGCGGGCAATGCTGCCGGCTGGTGTTCTGCTGCTGAGGCCAGTGCCACGAGCCGCAGCTTTGTAAATGGAGTTCAACCCTCGATTCCACTGGCGCCGGTCCTTTCTTCTCCAGGTGATGCTGCCGATGTACCAGGCAGCTCTGTTACCTTTGAGTGGGATGTTTCTGCCGGGGCAACCAATTACTGGTTGGAGATAAACACAGATCCTAACTGGGGCAGAAAGACCAGGAAGATTTGCTGTGAAGTAGGCAATATCACTCAATATATAGACACAGGCTATCCCGGTGATGGTACTGTTTATTATTGGCGGGTCTGGGCGGGCAATGCTGCCGCCTGGTGTTCTGCTGCTGAGGCCAGTGCCACGAGCCACAGCTTTGTAAATACTACTATTGCCAGTAACTAATTATATGTAGTAATAAAAAGAGTACAATCGATCTTATTTGATGAAATTGAATAACAACGCAATGACAGTATTGGAAAAGGTGTATGTTATTTAAATAAAATAATGGTATGTAGTGTTCTGTATTTTGAAAAATAATAACTATTCAGTTTAGTAAACAAATAGAATATAAAACGTACATATACGAAGATGAAATAAGGTCGGGCGGCTAATATTGGGTGGCTGTGCTATGGAGTTTGCTTGCCACTCAGTATATCAATACCTCTCTTGGCAAGTGTAATTAATTCAGGGTCCTTTGTTAATTCAAGTGCTTTCTGGAAGTCAGACAAAGCCTGACTTGTCATACCTTTGCTGTAATAGGAGTGACCTCTATTAATATAAGCCTTGGCCATGTTTGAGTCCAGTTCAATGGCTTTGGTAAGGTCAGCAATGGCCAGGTCGTATTCCTCTGCTTCGAAGTGAGCCAGTCCCCGGTTGTTATAGGCCTCAGCCATATCAGGATTCAGCTCAAGAGCCTTGGTCAGATCACTAACAGCTTGTTCATAGTGTCCTTTTTTAACATGGGCCCATCCGCGATTGTTATAGGCCTCAGCCATATTAGGATTCAGCTCTATAGTATGACTGAGGTTAGCGATGGCCTGGTCCCACCTCTCCAGCAAATTATAAGCTCTGCCACTTTCATTATAGGCGATAGCTAAATTTTGAACGGCATCGGATAAATTCCGGTCCAGGTTAATTGCTTTGGTCAGGTCGTCGATAGCCAGGTCACAATGTTCAACAGCCCTCTCCAGAGATTCGACAAACAATTTATTCTGTTGTATGACCTTATGCTCTTCAGCAGCGATTATATCATCCTGTCCTTTCCCTATATAAGCCAAGCCACGGTTGGAATAGGCTGGTGCCAGATCAGGATACAGTTCAATGGCATTATCCAGATCGGAAATTGCCTGGTCCCACTGTCTTTTCTCAATAAAAGCAATGCTTCGATCGTTATAGGCAAGAGCTAATTTCTCATAGGCTTCAGCGAGGTCCTTGTTAATCTCTATTGCCTTTTTATATTCAACTATCGCTTCATCCAACTTGCCCTGTGCACTATAACTATCTCCCTGGTTTATATTCTCTAATGCCGGATTAGCTGTACATGCTGCTAATAATAGTACCATGCATGTAATTACGATAGCCGTGAATTTGTTTGTCATAATCTGCTCCCACTTGAGATAGCGGTGAAACCGCTACTACGATTATACACATAGACTTATCAAAAAAAACCGTCGTTACCTTTACGAGTGTAGACTGTATCTAACTGAATTTTATTAAATAAATACAGATGCAGTTAGAAGAATTCAAAAGAGTTGCTCTCTAGAACCAAAAGTAGACTATGTTTAGGGTGTTTGCCTTTCGTACAACTTACCCAAAACCGCCACAAAACGATTACTTACTGTAGTTTGTATTACTTCTGAGGATACTCTCGATTTTAATAATACGTCATGATCCAGAATACGCCGGGCTGGGTATTGTACCAACATCTCCGCCAGGAACAGGCACACCTGTTGTGGTTTTGCCACCTTGAGTCCCGCTTAAGGCTGGTATAGCAAAACTTGCAGCTATTAGTACAGCAAGTACAAAAAATGCGGCCCCAAATATCTTTAACGTCTTTTTGTTAATGGTTGGTCTCTTCATCTTCGTATCTCCTCTTCTCCTTTTGCCTGAATGCCCCTAATCATCCCTCAAAATGTTTGTACATAGTTTCATCAATATTAATTTACATTCTACTCTAGCACTGGATTAAATAAATGTCAAGCCCGCCCATGGAAGCACTTTAATTTCATATTACTCCATGGAAAAGACTATGAACGTTACTTATATGTAGAAAATGAGTAAGAACGTTCTTTTCAAACGTTAGCTTAAAATAGCGAAAAGCTTTCCTAATGTGGGTAGGATAGTTTACAATAGCAGCGATATAGATTGAGATGAAATATTACATAACCACGGTCTGGTATTATTTAAATAGCAGGATGACCTAGATCATGGCTTTCAATAACCGGCTGAAATTAACAAGGTTAGACTTATTAAAGCTTCTGCCTGTGCTTGTACTGGCATTCTACATTGCTTTCGTTCCCCATCAAAATTATCCTTATCCGGTCCATATCGATGAATGGATACATATCACGCATGCCAAGGCAATACTCCAGGCAGGCAGTACGACTTATATCGCCCCTTTTTTAGGGCAAGAGACTGTAGATACCAGCCTTAACCTCGAAGCCGGTTATCACCTTTTCCTGGGTATATTAAGGCAGGTTACCGGTATCCAGTGGTTCAATATTGTCAGATATTTCCCGGGTATAATCTTCGTAATAACAGTATTGTCAGTATATGCCCTGACCCGGAGAGATGGATTTGGCCTGGAAGCAGCCTTTTTTACCTGTTTGATTCCGACCTCTGTGGGAATACTCGGCCCAGCCTTTTTGGTGCCCATGGCAACAGGCTTATTGTTTATCCCGCTATCTCTATTTCTGGCTTTCCACATTAAGACCTGGCCTGCTTACCTGCTGCTGTTTGTATATACCTGCTTTCTGCTTTCAATGCATGCACCCACGGCTATAGGACTGTGTGTAATCCTGATGCCATATATCCTGTTCAATGTAAAAGGTAACTTCAGGCATAGTCTGGGGATTACGCTTGCCTTAGCGATCCCCTTCTTGGCTCCCTTTCCCTGGATATTCCAGAATTTATTATCCACAGCAAAACTATTAGTGTCACCCCAGCTCCCTTCGTCTTATGTGGTAATCCCGCCAATTATCCAGGACTTTGGTTATTTCCCCATCATATTAGGTTTTCTGGGTATTATATTCCTGGTGATGAGGGGTGGGAAGAAGCATTTTGGTATAATATCTGGTTTTTTTGCTTTACTTTTAATGCTGGCTGTCTTTTATACACTGCATTATGGACTGCCGGTCTTGTACGAGCGTGGACTAACATACATGATATTGATGCTGAGCATTATTACCGGTGCCGGATTGTTCTGGGTGAGGACAATCGGATTGCCTCGTAAGCATACAGGCAACCATGGCCCCTTTCTATCCAGGAATCTGGGTAATATCCTCTGTCTGATTCTTATCGTGATAATTCTGGCCATTTCAATCCCAAACCGCCTGAACGCTTCTTATTATCATATGATTGATAAGGAAGACTATCGGGCCTTTACCTGGATTGGAGAACATCTCAATGAGGATTACCAATTAGCAATACTTGATCCATGGAAGGCTACTGCCTTCACCGCCATAACGCAAAAGTATGTTTACCGCCGTATATTCATATATATAGAGCCAATCGACAGGATGGTATACCTTTTCCTGAATGAGGGATGCCGTGACACATCCTTCCTGAAGTACAGTGGGATATCAGTACTGTATAATCAGGGGCATTGTAATAATACTTCCCTTATTGAAGTGAGAAAGCATGTATATCTGACAGCTCCAAACTTCTCAAATGGTATTTCAGAACCAGCAGGCTTGAAGAATCCAGGCTTCTGGGATATTTGGAATGGACGTCCATTACGATGGGGAAAATGGGCGAAAAACTGCACACCAAAGTTCTTATACCCTGAACCAGGCAGGAATGGAGATTATTGTGCAGGCATTGAGATGTCTGAAACTGAGCCGTTTGATCCGTGGCCATCTTCTTTGTGGGCTCAAAGTATATCTGTTGAAGCAGGAAAGTCGTACAGGGTGGGAGGATGGATCAGAACAGAGGATGTAGCTGGTCGAGGAGGTGCTATGATCATTCCTCACTGGAAGGGACCAGAAGATGAATGGATCAGTCAAACAAAATTTATGCGTTACGTGCAGGGCACTAGTGGCTGGACATATTATGAAGGAGTGGTTACTGCTCCACAGGGAGCCACAACCTGCACTGTTTGCTGCCTTTTAGCCGGCAGTTCCGGGAAGGCATGGTTTGACGATATATTTTTTGGCGAACAATGGATGTTGAACCATGATGTTACGTGAACATGTGCTTGATCGATAGTCAGGTTCATATAGGTAGCATAATTCGTGATAGCTCGTCGGGATATTCAATCATCTACTATTGATTGTTATGGACATGGTGTAACTTTACACAATCTTTTTGATGTAGCCCTAGACACTCTATGTAGTATTCATTAATTTTACATACATTTCTTCAAGAGCCGATTGCCGTATGGAAAGGTCTACAAGTGCCCAGTTATTGTGAGATATTTTGTTCAGCATTCCTGCTATTTGATTAACATCAGATGCCCTGAATACATAATTATCTTCATTTCTTTCATAATCCAGGTCTTTATCAGACTTAAAAACGATCTCGTATTGTGTCTCACTAAGGCTTTTTCTTATCGAATCCATAGTATCACATATGAGCAATTCACCGTTCTTCATGATAGCAACACGGTGGCATATATGTTCGACATGGAACAGATTGTGAGCGCTGAGCACGATAGTCGTACCACGGATGTTCAGCGCTTTCAAATAATCGATAATGAAAAAAGACGTGAGAGGATCAAGCCCGGAATTTGGCTCATCAAATATCAATAACGGAGGTTCATGCAAAAGGGCACGCGCTATAGCAACTTTTCTTTTCATACCCTTTGAAAGTTCACCTGTGGATTTATCTTTCTCGGAGAGTTTTAGAGAGTCCAGCAGATGATGTATTCGCGTCTTAGCCTGTATTTTGGGTATTTGGTATAGTTCTGAAAAGAACATCAGGTACTGCCAGACAGTCATATTTTCATAAAGAGGGCTCTCTTCAGGCAGGTACCCGATAAATCTTTTAATATATGTCCCATTTTTTACTATGTCTCTGTCCATAATTTCTATAGTTCCTGAGGTAGGGGTAATAAGGCCCATCATTAACTTCAATGTTGTTGTTTTACCAGCACCATTGTGACCTATTATGCCCAATATTTCGCCGTCTCTTACTTCGAGATCCAGGTTCTTGAGAGCGGCAAAATGTCCGTATAGTTTAGTAATAGATTTCAATTTTACCATTGTATTCTCGTATAATTAACAAGTTCGAAGCAGGCTATTATGACTGCACTGAAGAATATTCTAACTATCTCAAAGGGTGAAATAACCCGTTTCAGAACCAGATTCAAAGGCAAACCGGGGATAGTAATACTGGTTATTTTAATCCTCTTTCTCATTTTATCTCTTATACTTTACCATCAGGAATTTGTTTTAAGCAAGGGCTTATATACTGTGGGTGTATCACCAGACGGTCCAGTCATAATGGACAGCCGTTTTAATTCTATTGTGGTAGACCTTGACACAGCGCATGAGATGCTTACCACCGGGGCAATTGATGTATATATCTATGATGGTAAGGCTATTGTTAGAAACGATGAGCGTTCGCAGTATGCTGCTGGAGCATTGAAACAATATTTAGAACATGCAGAAATAAAAAGAATAGCATCCGAATATAGTATAAACCAGGCATTCCCTCTTCGCATAGAGATAAACCAAATGAAGACATCAGGCCGTGCCCTTGATATTGATAGCAATCTTACCCTGTCAGATATCCTGGGACTAACAGAATCTCCTGATATGCCCGGGACGGCACCATATCCTGAGAAAGATTCAGAGGAAGGCATTCCACCACCATTGGTGCCTACGTCGAGCCCCACTGATAATGCAGTCAGGCAACAACTACGAGATGCTGAAGAAGGCAAACGTTTACCAGAGTTCAAGGCTGAATTTGTGTCTGATAAAGAAATAATCATCCCATCTCTCATGAATCCACCTATACCACTTGCGCAGGTAATAATGGCCTTTTTTTATGTTGTTCCCATTTTCTTCGTTAGTGTGTTCTTTACGAGCAGCTTTATAGACGAAAAGACCGGTAGAAAGCTTGTTATTCTAATGTCAACTCCGGTTACAACACTACAGGTGATCATCGGTAAGATGCTGCCGTATATCGGATATTCGGTAATTATGATTATTATTATTACACTATTGTTAAAGGGCAACGTTTTGCTTGCTCTGACTATATTTGTCCCCGTTATGCTATTCATACTTTCCATATATCTAATTGTAGCTTTGACATATAGAACATTTAGAGACCAGACATTTTTCTCGGTGCTGGCGGTTGCGATTATTACAGGATATCTTGTCGCCCCCGCAATGTTCTCAGGAATAAGTAATCTGAGCTATATATCACCGCTCACGCTGTCGGTGCAGATGTATCAAGGAAAATCATTCGGACCGATAGAGTATTTTTTATCGACAACACCCATGTATCTTATATTTATACTCGTGATGTTTGTTGGAAAACGAATATTCAATGAGGAGTACCTTATCGGTTTTAAACCACTTCATAAAAAGATTGCCGAGGCAATCTATCTTATCATTGACAGAAATCACCTGTCTATATCGGTGTTTGCTCTGAGTTCGTGCATGATTCCCATCGTATTCATGGTGCAACTTTTGTCTATTGTTATTGCCACCAACCTGCCGGTGTCATTTATATTTGGGGGAGCGCTGGTTATATCGGTTGTTGCAGAAGAAATCGCTAAATCTGCTGGTATAGTGGTACTCATGGACAATAACATAGTCAAATCCCTGAAAAATATCCTTATACTATCGTGTATCTCGGCGCTGGGATTTATGGCAGGAGAAAAACTACTTCTCTATCTTGCCTTTTCTGTCATAACGGAGTCAATGTTTACAAATGCAATTTTCAGTACGGGACTGTTTGTTATACCGCTAGTGGTACATGCCGCCTCCACATCCGTTGTCTGCTTGATAACAGCACATTTTGGTACCAGGTACTATGCCCTGGCCATAACGGCTGGCTCAATTATACACAGTCTGTATAATCTATATATCATAGGGATGATACTATGAGTGGATTACGTATCCTGTTAATAAGAGAATTAAAATCAATCATGAAAGAGAAAACGATAATGCTGGCTATAATTATTCAGTTTTTCATTGCATCGTTTTCTTCGATGTTACTTATCGGGATCATGTCGTTCTATGATCCGGAATCTATTGGGCAGAGCACCAGGATACCTGTCGATGTTGGTATGGTAGGTGATACAAGTAGTCCACTTAAACGATTCTTACGAGACAAGAATCTGAGAGTGATGACTTTTTCCAGCGTTGATACTGCCGAGACTGCGTTCCAGTATGGACATGTCGATACGATTATATTCATACCTGAAGGTAATACTAATGTTAAGGATATTAAGCTGGTGCTGCCTGAGATGGATGCTATGCAGACGGTGATACTTATGGTATTACAGGAACCATTTGAGCGATATGAAAATTATCTTCGTGAGGCAAATGGTGTGCGGCTACAGTACAAGAACCTTGATGTCAAACCTCATACTACGTATGAATTCCTCTATACTTTAATAATCCCGATGCTTATGCTCTTTCCTGCTTTTATTGCAGGGAGTATTGTTGTCGACTCGGTGGCCGAAGAAATAGAGAACAAGACTTTTGATACGCTGAGAGCAGCGCCCGTGTCCCTCAATGGGGTGTTTATGTCCAAGATACTTGCTGCTGTTATTATAGCCGCCATCCAGTGTATTATGTGGTTAGTATTATTGCGATTGAATAATCTTATCGTGCACAATGCTGGACTTGTACTTATGTTCTCTATCATTAGCACAATATCCATATCCATTGGTGCCGGTATAATCGCGCTTTATTTCAAAGACAGGGAGCGGGCACAATTCATATATTCGATGATTCTCGTTGTCATAGCAGGTCTGAGCTATTTTCTCAGCCCATCGCCAATTAGTCTTATTACAAGGTTGGCAGCAGATGATTACTATATTGGTCTATCCCATGTTGCTATGTATATGTTGCCACTCGTTGTTCTCAGTATTGTATTTCCAATTCTGTTAAAAAAGCTCGTATCAGTGCGAAGTTGGTGAGTAGCGGGCATGTTCAGAACAAGACCACGCCATACCTCTGCAATGCCAGCAGTTCTAACTGAGAATGTGGTATAACTATTGAGATAAGTAAGGAGACAATTGTATACCTTGGCTATGTTAGTCTATCAGCCCCACTATTTCAGCAGGCCCCAGATATTCGAAGGCCAGCGGCCTTTCCTGGTCGCTTTGTATTCGTCTTCCAGAACGTCCAGCCAGGGCATTTTCAGAGTCTTATCCAATTTCCTTAAGTCCGGATTATAAAGTTTCCACGGGATTGCAGGAAGTTCCTCGACTAATATCGGTTTCCTTCTTAGAGCCTGAATCCGTTGCCAAAGTTTGAGTGAGAGCCCCAGGACTTCATAGGTAAAACGGTCATGACCTTTTGGTAGCAATGTCCATCGCTCCATATTTCCCCAACCGCGCAAGTATTGTGTTCGTATTGGTTGTCGACGCTCTCCTACTCTCTTCGCGCTTATTAATCCGTCTTTGTTTTCGCCAATTGCCTTCCCGGCATAGAGAATACCTGGAAAAAGGTCTCTTTCGTGGATCCAGGCACGTAACGATGGGCAAATCTTTGATACTCCGAGGAAACGGACACGGTGGACTCTTTGGTCCTCATCTGCGATATTCCAGGCGCAGATTCGAAATAGTCCTTCCAGCTTGCTTACGCCTAAGCGCACACTGTCAACGTATATATTGTTTTTTGCAAGTTCGCTTAAAACTGCTATCACTGTTTTTCCGTCGAAAGTGCCGTCGTCGATGATCACAGGGTAAAGTTCTTTTCCTAGCTTCAGATTTTTCCTGAACTTGCTGACGCACTGTACGATTCGCTCAGAGATGCTCATCTCTCCGTCTTCAGGTCGTGGCCCTCGTTCGTCAATATAATTCCAATCGTCATCAACGTACCGGCTTATGCTCAATCGATATACCTCTTCCTCACGGTCGAACTTTGCGTACACAGTATCCAAGCAGATCCAGTATTCGGTTGATTTGTCCTTGTCCGTTCTGTCGTGCTTGTATAGCAAGTCAGTGAAAGAATCATAAGGCAAGGCTACCAATTCTACTTCCTCTCCTGCTAAACAATGTGTTCTAATCATTTGCCCCAGTTCTTCAAAAAGTTCTTTGAAGAAAGATTCATTTAAATCAATCTTCAAGGTAGCTTCTGGTATACCAAGTTTTTCTCCTGTTAGAGGGACTAATATCGAAAGGTCCTCGGTTAAAATATAGGTATTCCCCTGTGGAGGTATATTAGTAGAGTTAGCACCGATTCTGCGTCCCATTTTTAAGGCACTCCTTTAATTTAAATTCCTTCAGCCAAAGACGACTATAGCATCTTCCTTATCACCGGTAATGTCCAAATCCTTCCAGCGGTGATTACTCATGCAATCTTTGGATTTCCTGATAATTTATTTAGTAAGCCGGATTGTAGACCTGTGCGGGACACATCATTCATTTATTCTACCTGCAGTTTGAAAATTTCTGGCGCTTTGATTTACCAGATGATTCTAACGGCAATATCATAATCTATTTTCCTATCGGGAACAACCGAACCGAGACCACCTGTGGTCTGATGATACTTCCTATATCAGCCTAACGGCGGAGTCCGATACTCAATATCCGGAGCTAAGATTTCGAAGGAGCATGTAAATCTGAAGGTCAACTACTTCGGATATTTATTATCCTGGATGAGTAATCCTCCGAGTTTCTGGTCGTAGAATTCGACTGCCACAGAGTTTTTCACTGGACATCATTGTGACTGGCTATTTGACCTGTTCGCTTACAGGAACGAGGACGATATTCGGTAAAACACAGGCCTGAGTTTATAGCTAGGGCAACTTGCATCGGCCGGATTAACTGCTAGTTGAGATTTATTTATCGAACTGGTCGATCAGGGGGAATGGGTACGTTAAGTCTATTAATAAGAAGCTAAGAGACGAATTGCTCAACAGGGAGATATTTACAATACCATTTGGTGCCAGAATATCGATAGAGTGCCAGGGTAAAGAATATAATCGAAGCCCAATCGGCCGGCCGCCTCAGTTATCGATTCTCGCCTTTCAAGGATATAGAGCTAGCTATCGTTTCGGCAGGTCTAAGCTATAGTACGTTATTCACATACCCAATTTATTCATATCAACTGATACGATTAAAAATCACCAGTTCTATGATTCACCTGAAAGCACTTTCTTTAGAGCTTTACTTTCATCATCGGCAGGCACGATTTCTGCTGTTTCTTTATAATAGGTCCATCTACCTGTATCAGGTATTCCCAGGCCAGGACCACTGATGCTATAAGTGTTTTGATCAATCCTATTGATCTCCCATGCTTCGTACTGTTCGATCACATTCTGAAACGTCGTTAAAGATAATTTTCCGGATTCAATTACTGCCTGCCTTTTGTGCTCCAGATTGGATATTTTCATTTTGAGTTGTTTGTCAATTGATTCCCAATCTTGCTTCGTTTTTGTTGTCAAATCAAGAACTTCGATTTCAAGGGTAATTACCTTGCCCGGGCTCCCCATGTCGAGAGCTGACAATACTACCATTGTTACTTCATACTGGTCGTTTTTGAGTGTCTCAGACAACCATTCTCTTGGCACCTGTCTAATCCATGAGCCACTTACGTGCTCCTCTATTTGAACTTTCTGGTCTTCTGCCCATGCCAAAGCAGGCGTCACCACACCCTCCAGTTTTAATAATTTTGCATTGGTTTCATAGAGATCCTTATCTATCGCCTCCAGATCCGTTTCTATTGTGTTTATACCATTGTTAATCAATTGTTTAAAGGAATCGACTATCTCCACTTTAACAGGCTCATTGCTGGGCTTACATCCAAGAGCCATACCGAGCATGAGAATGAATGGGAAAAGAATATAGGTAACTCGCCTTTTCATTTAGCACCTTCCTTTTAGAGATAAAATAATTTTACGTTACAGAAGCTGGTGTCAACGTTTACTCTTGCCAGTCACAAAGGTAAAATTATGTAACCAGCAAGATCTAAGATCAATACCCGTCTCCACCTCCATCTTCTCCGGCATCTTCTGTAGAAACCTCGACTTCATCGACAGGGATATCACGCGGTATTACACCACCTTCGGTCGCTTCACAGCACTGACCTTGAGATTTTGGACAGATACCTGTTATTACCCCATTTTCACAACACCAACATAATTCGGGTGTATTAATCCCCAACTCCTCAAGGCGTCTCCGCAACTCCATCAAATATGCCATAGTATCAGCCATTACCTTCTCTCCAGGAATGATCCCTGATTGAGACCTGGGCAAGACCAGTAATCCGACGATTAGCCCGATCACTATAACGGCGGCTACAACTGAAATAGTTATTATTTTCCACAATTTCATTCTATAATTGCCCTCCTCACAATTTTTTATTTTACTCTATCTCTCCATCTCATCACAATTAATATGAGTCCTATGTTTATGGCCATGATAACCGCCATCCAGCCCCAGTGCGAGCCTAGTTTTACGTTGAATGCATGACCAAATTGGTCATTAATTCTTTCGATCACAGCCTCGGCTTTTTTAACAGCACGGGCACGGGATTCCTTCCATTCTATAAATTCAGTCTGCCATTTATCCATTTCGGTACGGTAGTGGTCTACTTTGTCCTGATAAGCTTCCACCTCCTCCTGGTATTCATCTGTCTTTGCCTTCCAGGCATCAACTTCCTTTTTATATTCATCCATCTCCTCTTCGTAGTTGTCCATTTGTAACTGTGCTGCCTCAGGATCATTGGACCATTTCGGCTTTTCAGGCCGAGGCGGTGGTTCGCCTGGCTTGGGTGGTGGTTCACCAGGCTCGATAGGTTTCATAGGTTCTGGTTCATCTACAGCCGGATCATAATAATCACGTATACCCGGGAAATTGCAATTAGTGAATACATTTACGCCCATGCAATTGCATTGACCATCTTTATCTGCATCGGTTAGTTCATCTCTTTTTTCCTGGGACATTTGCCAGCAGGGATCATCAGCTATGTCCTTGCCCATACCGCTGATAGTAACCAACGATTCGAATGACCAGGTTGTGATCATTGCTTTACTGATAGCTTTTCCTGCTGCTCCAAGGCCACTCAGCGGAATTATACCTCCGAATAACATTTGAGGTACCAATATCATGACGATAAGAAGAGGTGTAATATTCTGGTTTCTGGATATTGCTGAGACAAGCAATCCAATCAGCATTGAGGCTAGTATTACCAGCATAAGGGTAATGTACACGGCTACCATCTGAGATGTGCCCGGCCAGTCACCGGCTAACTTCAGGAAAAGTAGAAACACGCCCGCCTGGTATATGGCCAGCAGAATGGCTACCCATAGCTTGGATAGAACATAAGGTGCGATTTTCAAGGTCACCATGCGCTCACGGCGGTAGATATCTGCCTCTTTGACGATCTCTCGCATAGCAGACAATGCGCCCATCATACAAGCAACCATAGCTAGCAAGAAGAGATTAATGGCACCTTTGCTGGGATCACCACCATCTGACTCAAATATTCCGGGTTGCCAAAAGACAAAAAAGAGCGTACCAAAGAAAGGGGCTAATAGAAGCATGAGTATCATGCTGACCCTATCGCGTATCAGTATGTTCAAATTTCGTTGTGAGAGTATAACAAACTGGAGCAGAGCTGAGATATGCTTGGATTGCGGCCCTGGGCGCGGTGGTTTTTTAGGAGCTTCTGAAGGTACGATAGCCTCTTCTGGCAGTCTTGCTTCGACATACTGACGATATTGTGCAGATTGGAGATATTGTTCTCCCCACGCTTTAGGAGTCAGCTCTCTTTCCAATTTCTCATAGATGGCATCAAAATCATCCACTCCGAAATAGCTTAGAGCCTGGTCTGGTGGGCCATAGTAGGCAAGATAACCGCCTCTGGCGAGGAAGATAACCTGGTCGCAAAGCATGACGTTTTTAGTGGCATGTGTGACTATCAAGACCGTATGACCTTGATCAGAGAGCTTGCGTAGTAAACGCATCATCTGACTTTCGATGCCAGGGTCAAGACCTGATGTGGCTTCGTCAAGACAGAATAGTCCCGGCTTTGTCAGGAGTTCAACGCCAATTGAAACGCGCTTAAGCTGTCCTCCGCTCAATTTGCGGATAGGAAGGTCTTTACGTTCGGCGATGTCTAATGTCTTCAATACTTCATCGATGCGCCTGCGCCGGTCGTCTGGCATGGTATCTGCGGGAAGCCTGAGTTTAGCGGAATAGTCCAGCGCCTCATAAACAGTGAGCTCTTTATGTATGATATCCTCCTGGGGCACATATCCAAATTGAGAACGGTGGGCATCACGGTTGCGGTATAGATAGTCTCCATTAATCAACACCTGTCCACTGCTGGCAGGAATAAAAGCATTGATAGCTTTGAGAAGTGTGGTTTTACCAGCACCACTACCACCTACGATAGCAACAAACTCATGAGGCTTAACAGTGAGCGAAATGTCCTGTAAAAGATTGACGTTCTTGCCCACGAACTGGTTTACATGAATTACATCTATACGCAGATCGCGAGATTCATCAGTCTTTTCTAATGTTTCAGGTGTGTAGACCAGTTTGATCGGGCCTACTCGTATGATATCACCGCGTTTTAGCTGTGTGGGTTGAACTATGAGTTCACCATTAATAAAGGTGCCGTTCGATGAGTCGAGGTCCTCTATTATATATACCCCATCCGGGTCATGCCTGACTATACGCGCATGCCTGCGTGAGACAGCAGGATGGCTGAGAACAATATCATTATCCTCGCTACGGCCAATCATAAGAGTGGCACGCCCTTTTACATCCAACTTCTCCTGGACTGCCGGAGCCTCCGCCTCCGGTACCTCAACCTTTGCCGGTACCTTATAGGTGATAGAGATCGAATCTGTTATCCACAGCACATCGCCATCAGCGAGCAATTTTTCAGAAATACGAGTTGATTCAAATGTCAGGCCGTTGGTGCTGCCAAGGTCTGTTATCTTATAGCCATCCGGTGATAGCTGTAATCTGGCATGATTTCTGGAGACTGCCTGGTCATCGATAACGATATCATTTGTCGACTCCCGCCCAATTGTAAGCGTCTCTTGCGTCAGAGGAAGTTCTTTTGTTCCCTGAGAGGTGGTTACGATTAAGGCTGGTACCGTGGGGAACATAAAGGCCAGGCTTTCGTCTGTGACAGCACTTGATTCTGCTTCAGCCACAGAAACTGGTGTTTTGTCTGCCGAAGTTGACAGATGGACTGTCAAGGTGAAACTACCGATGCTAATACTATCGTCTTCATTAAGAAGGTATGGTACTCTTGGCTCGATTTCAGTGTTGTTCACCAGTGTGCCGTTGCTGCTGCCAAGGTCGGTTATATACATTACATCTGTAGAGATTTCAAGCCTGGCATGATAGCGTGATACAAGATCATCGTCCAGCACAACATTATTATCTTTACTGCGGCCAATAGTAGTTATCGGCTGGGTAATGGCGTACTCTCTGATATCACCGGCGCGGCGGATATTCAAGATAGCTGGGAATTTAATAGTTTATAGACCTCCAATGTTAGTAGTGGACCAATAAAAGATTTCTTGAACATTTCGAAAGTAATAATATAGCATAAATGGTATAGCGCTACAAGAATTTATGACTTATCCATTATAAGGTCATAACTTTGTTTTGCTACTATTGCATGGAGTATAAACGATAGTTGTTGCGCCGGTTCTGTATTGGCATAAAACTGGACTATGTCTTCATTAAATCAATTAGCTCAATCTGAAATAGGGTGAGAATAAAGTTGTTTTCAGTTAGTATATAGCATTTTTTGGTGTTGGGTCTTCTGACCTTGATACATATAAATCTAGCTTGGTCGGTATTGTTGTTGAAATAAAAAATATGAACTGCTGCCAGATAGGATTAATGAAATGGCCGGGCATGCTCATGTTCCATTGGCTTTAGTTAAATCCGGAGGGCAGCCTGAGGCAATAACATCAAGAGCTCGTTCTATATCAACTTCAGTGTCGATACACCCATCGATTTCTAGTGGGATGACCATTATAATAGGTGAAAGCTCTTTATTCCCAGTAAGCTCTTGGACTCCTTGAATGCCCTCTTCCAGCTCCTTCTGACAGGCTACGGCCACAATTCCCTGAGGGCTCTTTTCCTTGATATATCGCAGCGCTAGCTGTCCTCCAGGAGCTATACACACTCCTTTGTAACCAAGGTTTAGAGCAGCCCTGCGCAGGCGCCCCGTAGCACATACCTCAGTACAACTTTCAGGGCACTCAAGCCCCTGTTTAGTATATTTCCCGGGGCAACTCTGACTGGGACGCAGACAGTGAGGAAGCAGCAGGACCCTCTGAGAAGGGCTTATATGTTTTAACCTTTCCTCGACATCTATCATCTTATCACTTTTTAGATAGTAGTTATTATGCGGGTCAGTCAATTACCTATCTTTATGAACACAGTAATAGCATTAAAAGCTTCGTTCTAATAAAAAATAGGCTACTTCCTTCATTTCATGTTTGGCTGATAGCAATATCGGTAGTTTGTCTATTGCTTCTATGGCTTTTCTGCAATACATCTCTGCCGTTTTCTGGGCGTATTGTTGTGCATGAACAGATTCTAAAATTGTTAAAAAGGTAGCTACATCATTATCATTAAGTAGCCCATTTCCATACATATCTTCCAGTTTCTTTCGTTGTGTTTCTTTTCCCTTGTCCAAAGCATATATAACAGGAAGAGTTTTTTTTCGTCGCCGAATATCGCTTCCCAGCGGCTTACCTGTCTTTGCCTTGTTGCCCCAAATGCCCAGAATATCATCTTTTATTTGAAAAATCAGGCCAAGATTCCTACCTACAGTTCTGAAACTCTTTATTAATTGATTATCGTCACCACCGAGTAGCACTCCAGTCTCCAATGAACATGTTATAAGAGCGGCTGTTTTTTTCTCGATCATGTTAATATAGTCACGTACATTGATATCAAATCGACTCTCATAATCAATATCGAGATATTGACCCTCTATCAACTTGAGGCTGCTTTCATCGATAAGTCGCCGGACATGCAATTGTTGTGTCACCGGTATATTATGATTGCTAAGTCGAGAAAGGGCTAAACTGGCAAGGATATGCATCGCTGTCCCTGCATTTATAGCCTGCGGCTTTCCCCAGATACTCCATACAGTATGGCGATGCCGTCTTTCTCTGTCATCGTCCTGAATATCGTCATGGATTAGTGAGAAGTTATGAACCAGCTCAATTGCTGCTGCGGCTGGTAAAGCACGGTTATAATCTCTGTTTATAGCTTCACAGGCAAGCAAACACAGAGTTGGACGTAATGCCTTACCGGCCAAGCTTTCTCGGAGATTCCCTTTCTCCTCAATCCAGCCCAGGTGGTACCGCATCATATCATAGAGAGGAGACTGTCGATCAGCAAATACCAGACCTAATTCAGTATCGATAGCAGAACGATATCTATCGAAAACCGCCGGCCACTTCATCAGTTAACTCTCTTATGTAATTCCGCAGACAGCCGGATTGGAAGATCGCTAAAGGAGTTAAGGATTGTGCGGGCTATTCCTTCAGCATCGAGACCGAATTTGGCACGTAATAACTCCTGTGAGCCGTGCTCAATGAACTCTTCTGGTAAGCCAAGGCACTGTGTCCTTATCGCTCCAAGATCCGAACGTGAAATTACCTGTAATACAGCACTACCCAATCCACCAGACAGGGCATTTTCCTCGATGGTCAGTATTCTCTTGGTCTTCGTAGCCAGATTTAAGATAAGCTCCGTGTCCAGAGGTTTAGCAAAGCGGGTATTGACAACGGTGCACTCAATACCGTCCTTTGCCAATGCATTTGCTGCGTCAAGAGAAGGATATACTGTGGTACCAATAGCTATAAGAGTTATGTCTTCACCATTTCTCAATATCTCGGCTTTGCCAACAGGTAATTCCTTAAATTGTTGTACTGAAGGCGATTGCTCAATGTTGCCCCTGGGGTAGCGGATTGCCATTGGTGCCCCGAGTTTCGTTGCCGTGAAGAGCAGATACTGGAGTTCGTCACCATCTTTAGGAGCAGAAACAATCATGTTGGGAATGCTGCGTAGAAATGAAATATCGAAAGGGCCTTGATGCGTCCTGCCGTCATCGCCAACAATACCGGCGCGGTCAATGGCAAAAATAACTGGAACGTTTTGGATACAGACATCATGTATCACCTGGTCATAAGCTCGCTGTAAGAAGGTTGAATAAATTGCCACAATTGGGATGAAACCCTGCGTAGCGAGTCCCGCAGCCAGTGTGACAGCATGTTGCTCACAAATGCCGACATCGAAAACACGGTGAGGGAATTCAGAAGCAGCAACAGTAAGACCTGTTCCATCAAGCATAGCAGCGGTAATAGCCACTACCTTCTCATTATCCTGCATCAGACGTAGTACAGTCTGCCCAAAGACCTTACTGTAGGAAGTGAAGTGGCCAATATCTTGAGTCTGGGGGGAGATGCCATGAAACTCTGTGGCATTGTTTTCAGCAGGTGGATAGCCCTTACCCTTTTTTGTCAGGACATGAATAACCATGGGTTTATATTCGTAGTCCCTTGCTCTTTTCAGCGCTGCTTCAAGCTCACTTATGTTGTGTCCATCGACAGGGCCAATGTATAGAAATCCAAGCTCTTCCCAGAATGCGCTGGGCAAAAGTGCTTTTTGAAGCCGACTTGTCACCTGTTTACTCGCTTCCCAGGCCAGATCGCCCATTGGTAATCGGCTGATTGCTTTTTTAGCTTCTTTTTTGGCTAGCTCGAATCTATGATCGAGCCGAACAAAGTTGAGTAAATTAGATACAGCCCCGATACTGGGCGATATAGACATGCCATTGTCATTAAGTACGAGAATCAATCTGGTACCCAGATGGCCCGCATGGTTAATTGCTTCAAGAGCCATACCTGTGGTTAGTGCGCCGTCGCCTGTGACTGCTATAATATGATTGTTTTCACCTTTAAGGTCTCGTGCCAGCGCCATACCTAATGCTGCTGATACTGAAGTACCAGCGTGTCCTGCCCCAAACGCATCATGTAGGCTCTCCTCACGGCGGGTAAATCCGGAAAGTCCCCCATACAGGCGTATGCTATCAAATCTGTCTTTACGACCGGTCAGTAGTTTGTGAGCGTAGGCCTGGTGTCCGACATCCCAAACGATTTTATCGTTTGGACTGTTAAAGACACGATGCAGAGCAATACTTAATTCCACGACACCTAGATTAGAGGCGAGATGACCGCCATTATGAGATATAGTTTCGATTAGGCGCTGTCGGATTTCCGCTGCCAGCCGTTCAAGTTCTAACTGTCCCAGACCCTTCAAATCGGCCGGTGAGTCAATTCTGTCTAATATGGTGCCCATCTTTATCTTTCAACCCTATCACCAAATGTCATGATACTTTATGATAAATATTTAATGTTTGGCCGGGCGATTACACTCGTATTGTCCTAGTTTCAATGCGGATAGTAGAGCGAACAGGTATAGATGTAAGATTTTCTGTACTCCATAGGCATGAGATTTTGATTTCGTAATGCTAGCTGTTTGCCTCAATCAACATTCTCCTGATGTGCAGCAAATCCAGCAACGTAGGTTTCAATCCTTGATATCGCAAAGCATAATATGCAGTACCTAATTTACTATATTTAATCTTGCCTCTTTCTAAATCGTCCCATAATTTTTTCGATTCACATACCCAACCAAACCGTCTTCTTATAGCCTTATCGTAACCCCTCAAATGATCTTTGTCAATTAAATTCGATAATATAATAATGCTTTCAATCGATGTTTGGATACCGGCACCACCGAAGGGGACAACTAGGCCAGCGCCTTCTCCAACGGTGACAACCTTCTCGTTAACTAATGGAAATATGGGCCCTGATAACCTGATCGGCTCAGAACAAGAGCATACTATTTCATCTGAATTCATATCTTCAACAAGACGATGGACCATCTGTTTAATCTCACCTGGTGGTAAGATTGTGGATCCACCCCCGACATGCGCTTCCCTCTCATTTAGGGGTATTATCCAGAGATAACCACCCCTGATTGCATTAAAGACTGGCACTATTTTCTCTTTTGAAATTACACGATGCTGGTAGCACAACGCCTTCTTATCTATGTGCTTTGTAACTGGTGGGCTGTAAGCTCTGGCGATCCCAGTTGCATCAACAATGAGAGTATAACTATCCATATCTGGTTTATCGTAACGGATATCGGTAGCAATAGATTCGAGTAGCCCGGGCTTATCTATCCCATAGAGAGTACCTTTAATTTTCCGCCCATCCTGGCTAATATAATCGAAAGGGTGAAGCAGACGTTTTTCGGTGGAGATGCCTATTTTTTTTAAAAGATGGATGCAAGACTCGCTGGTACCGAATCCACAGGGCCGGATGCCGCACTTAGTACGATTCTCCTGACCATAGAGGTCCACATCAAATCCCCTCTTTTTAAGAAGGTGATATAAGGTTCTTCCTCCAACACCATCACCTGTAATGCATATACGCATTCCTGCCATCTCTTGCATCAATAATATATTTGTAGCAATCGTGGAATTCTATGGTTATTGGTTTGAAAATCGTACTTAGGGCTGGCCTGGCCTCACAAACTATACCACCTTCTAAATTAGTCTCATTGGCATTATAGCTTTTGGAGCAGGTGGCCGATATTGTACGCACCATGTGGGCAAATATTATTATACTCCATTCACCTTTCGTCTATCAATATCTTAGCTACATATAACGTTGTGAATACCTCACGATTGAGCAACTCATCCCTTGGTTTCCCATGTAATGATTCTATGAACATCGTTTTTAATCCAAGCCGCTCCAGCCGATTTCGTATTGCCTTTGAGGTAAATTCAGGACTATTATCTGACCTAATGTGTTCCGGGATCCCCCGAGATACAAACAGGTGAAGTAACTTGTAAAAAGATGGAAGAAACTATTGGATATCGGCGCAAAGACTGTCTATCCGGCCTACGGAGAATCCTTACCCGAAAAAGAACAGAGAGATATTCAACAACCTTCATCGTGGAATAGATGTCAAAATGATTTATATCAAACACAGGTCCTATATACCAAAATTATAAGTCCAATTTAACATATATTCCATAATTTGTGCGCTATTAAAAATAGTGAATCGTTCAATCGTCTGAGCTCAGGATTCAACTTGTGTGGGGGGAGTTTTGCGGCCTATAATATTAAGATAAACGAGGTATCTAAAGGGAACCTGACTACCCAGGGCAAGCTTGTAGCCTGCCGGTTACCGCTTTTAATCTGCCATGGCAGCGAAATAATGAATATTGGTATTGTCATTGAAAACTATGGAGTCGTCTATGACGGGATCATGGTCTCTGTCGCCAACCTGTCACAGAATCTTATCAAGAAAGGCCACAACGTTTACGTGTTCGCTTCTCACTATCCAATATTCAATCCAAGTAGTGAATCTCATGTAATCTGGGTGCCATCCTTTTACTCATGGGTGTTTCCTCCCTATCGGATCTCAAAACCATGGGCTGCGAAGAATATATTTGATCAACTTTTCCGCCAACTGCGTCTGGATATCGTCCATTCTCAAATTCCCTCTCTCATGATCTATCCTGCATATGAAGTCTGTAAAAAGCTTGGCATTCCTCACGTCGCTACATACCATGTCTATCTGGAACGATATGTAACAGACTATGTTACGATTGTTCCCCAGGTACTTACAAGGCGGCTGGCAAATAACTATAGCCGTTCTGCGTGCAGTCGTAGTGACTGCTTGATTGTTCCTTCTGTAGCTATTGAAAAGCTGCTGCAGGGGTATGGCATTGAGACGAAAATGGAGTGCATCGCATACGGGATCGATGTTGAGACATTCAAAGATGCTAATGGCATTGCGATCAGGAGGGAGTTCGGGCTCGAAGCGAGTGACAAAGTCCTTCTTTATGTGGGGCGCTTAACCAGTGAGAAGAATATCCAATTTCTTTTCAAGGTGCTGGGTCGGCTATTGAACGATAATGTGGCGAGCCGCTTGAAGATGATTGTGGTCGGAGCGGGTAGGCACGAGACGCAGATCAAAAGAGACTGCTGTAAAATGGGAGTCGGTGGAGCCGTAATCTTCGCAGGCTTAGTGAAAGACCGCCGCCGACTGGCCGATTTCTACGCTGCGGCTGACGTATTCGTATTCGCGTCAGTCACCGAAACTTTCGGATTAGTTCTACTAGAAGCCCAAGCTTGCGGCACGCCAGTCGTTGCTGTAGGAGAAGGGGGTGTTTGCGATGCCGTGGAAGACGGTCATGGTGGATTCCTGACGCGACCGGACATAGATCAATTCACCGAGATGGTACGCAGGTTACTTCTGAATCCTGAACTAAGACAGGAACAATCTGGTAAAGCCCGGAAGCACGCAATCAAGTTCTCCTTGAATAACATGACATCGAGTTTGCTGAGAGTTTATGGAACCTTGGTGGAACGTACAAAGGCTAATTGAAGAGTTAAGTGCGGGCGTCTTGAGCCCAGGTTGTTGTATACGATGAATTGAAGCGATTGGACACAGTTGTGATTTCGTTGCACTAGCTTGCGCTATAACATGTAAATTTTCACTGGAACCCAGCCTAACCGAGTTTAGATAGAGGTAAGTATTAGAACACTGCTAACAGTGAATACTACATACTTATTTACAATAATCCGTTAAGCAACGCAATTATTATTCTATTCTT
Source organism: uncultured Dehalococcoidales bacterium (assembly GCA_964596125.1). Taxonomy (GTDB): domain Bacteria; phylum Chloroflexota; class Dehalococcoidia; order GIF9; family UBA5629; genus CAZQRP01. The sequence goes on from CAZQRP010000013.1 coordinate 81,071, forward strand.
TCAGCTTCTCCTACGTGTAACAAGTTTTCGCTGTAATATGATACTCCGTTATAAAGAGCTTCTATCAACTCTGACAAACGGAACAACATCTCCTGGCGTCTTAATTTCAAGCTCGCTGTAAGCTCTCCCCCTTCAATTGAAAGGTCATTTCGTAAAATCACCCAGCGCTTTACCTGCTCAGGATGTGAAAGCTGATGATTCACTTCTTTAATATGTTGATCAATAGAATCAACTAGATCAAATTTGTCACCCCTATAAGTCACCCACAGCAGTGCACTGCAATATGGTCTTCCTTCCCCTACTACCATCGCTTGGTCTATGTATCTATTATTTCTAAGCATCGATTCAATTTTTGCGGGGTATATATTTTTACCATAGGAGGTGACAATAATCTCTTTTTTGCGCCCCTGCAGAACCAGCCTCCCCTCTTCTGTTATATATCCCAGATCACCTGTATGAAGCCATCCATCTTTGAAGGTAAATTCCATTTCATTGCCCAGATAACTAGTTGCTACCTGGGGCCCGCGAACCAGTATTTCACCATCATCGGCAATATGTATCTCAGTATGCGGCATAGGTTCACCTACTGTATCAATCCTGTTTGCGCCTACTCTATTAGCCGTTACTAACGGGGCTTCCGTAAGACCATATCCATTCAGCACCTCTATACCCAGTGTTTGAAAATCACCGAGCAGCCCCACACTTATTGGTGCTGAACCAACACCAATTCTTTGGCAGCGGTCAATTCCTGCAACTTTCAATACGGCTTTTCTCAATGCTTTACGCAATATTTTCTTTCTCAATCCTTCTTTTGCCTCTATATATTTACGTCCCGTCCTGCTTTTTAGCATTCCTTCCCATACTTTCTCGTAAAATCGTGGAACCGAAAAAAAAACGACCGGTCGTACTTTTCTAAGTGCACTTTGTAGATCTTTCATGTGCTCGAGAAAGTAAATATGAAACTGAGCCGGGGTGTAGTAAGGTGAATAAGCCGTAATTATGCCTTCAAGCACGTGATTCATGGGCAGATAGGAGAGACAGGAGATCTCGTAGTTACGAGCCTTCCAGGATTCCAATATCGAGCAGAGAGCCTCAGCCATCCAGCGTAGCTTATCATGAGTAAAACAGACTCCTTTAACTTTACCAGTTGTGCCAGAGGTATATCGTATGGTAACCAGATCACCGAAGTCTACTGGGGCATTAATTATTTCTTCACCACCCTCGCCTCTGCTTAAAAATTCCTGCCAAGGGATAATTCCCAATTCTGTGGAACTGACTGGATCTTCCCGGCAGAATGATATCACAGGAATCTTTACCGTGAGTTCATCCAGTCGCTCAATAATATCAGGAACTCCAACCAGTAGAAGTTTGGTGTCCGTCTCTTTTAGTATCAAATCAATCTCGGCGGGAGGACTGGACATATATAACGGTACACTCACTGCCCCAACCATACTTATAGCCACGTCAAGCACAATATAGGATGTACTATTAACTCCCATCAAAGCGACGCAATCACCCTTCCTGATGCCCATTGCTTTCAGCGCATTTGCTGCCAGGATCATCTCTTTGCGTACCTGCCCGGTATTTCGGGGGACAATCTTACCATCGATAATATCATAGTATGAGATTTGCATGCTGTCACTTCTAAGACGGTGTAATATTTGTTCATGGACCGTTCGCTCTGAACGATGGAGAAAACCCATATAGGCAGCGTAATTCAAGATCGACAGAAATACTTCCCGCCATCGGAAATCATAAGGTCCCAGGAGCCGGTCTACATTATCTCGCAAGAACCTCCGTCGTTCTTTAAAATAAGGCACAATGGCTGTCAGTGCAGATAGTGTCTTTTTGTAACGTGGCTCGATGAATCCCTGAGCTTGAAATCGAATTCTGGTCGCAGGCACAGGCAAAGGAAGATAGAAAGGACGGTGAATACGTTCTTTATAATACTCATCAGCCCATACCCGCATAAATTCAATCAAATCACGGGCAGTAGGCTGTTTGTCTAAAGGCGTAACCAGATGAAATGTTAGTCCCTCTGCTTCTGGCATAAAAGTGAGTCTTGTGATTGCATCAGCCACATAATCAACCGGAACCATGTTTACCTTCAATGAAGGGCTTACCGGGACAACTCTGGGTTTTCTGTTAAGGTAAAGCCGTAATGGAAAATAGAGGGTATTAAACGTCTTTATCACACCTGTCTTTGAATCACCAACAACCTGACTCGGCCGAAAAACAGAAACAGGCAATTTCGCCCGTGCCTCTCTTACCAGCAACTCCGCTTCAAATTTGGTTATTTCATAATTGCTATAAAATCCATACTCATCAGTTAAGGATTCTTCCTCTATCTCTCCTGTTCTACCGCCAGCCACGTAAGCGGTCGAGACATGTGCAAAACGAGCAAAACAATGGTCACTCTGTGCTGCAAAGGCGAGTTCAAGTATATTTTTAGTTCCATTTACATTGGTTTTCCGCAATTGATCGATCGGACCATTAAGGCGCAAGTCTGCTGCAGCATGAATAATATGGGTCACAGTACGTACAATGTCTCGATACCTCTCATCACTGAGGCCAAGTTGAAATTCCGATATATCCCCTGCAAGCACAATGACTCTGTGCCCAATAGTACTGACAAGCTCAGGCCAGTCCCACCAGGCACGCGTGAGACGACGTTCTGCCGCTTCACTATCTCCAGCCCTGACCATAGCATACATAGTATGATCGGTATTCTTTAGCACTCGGAGAGCTATTTGTGCACCCAGAAATCCATTAGCTCCGGTTAGTAACACTGTGCCACTAATTGGATCACCTCCATTTATAATTCATTATAGAAGTACACAGGATGTCACGATTTCGCTTTGCTCTGTCCAAATGATCCTGATACCTCTTTTATATATGTATTCCGACGTTGTTTGAATTCGGAACCAAATAGTCAATACACTGTTCTAGCTCTGCGAACAGATTTGTACAATTATAATCAAGATAATGAAAATCATAAAGTCCAAGATCCTGGAACAGTACCGTAAACTGAAGCTAAGCAAGGGGCTTTTAAAGCTATTTTACCATAGAATGATGCCTGTGCATCCATTTTAATATAGGAAATTCGGGATTAAGTGTGTCATGGATAATTCGTCATCCCTGAAAACGCTGACCTTATCAAGTCCTATCAGGTAAAACCTACTCATCCCTTCGTAGCTTCTTGGGTACACTATGGCGTTCAGGCTGATGCTGCCCAATCAGATTGACGGCCTGTTATGCACGGCCAGAGTGATTACCGAACTCACCTCTACCCAGCATCTCTGCTATCTTTTCTATCTCCTGGTAAATTTTATCGTCTCTGAGTATATGGTAAATCCACTCCAGGAGCTTTCTCGCTGTTGCTACTTTGGCAATCTGACCTCCATTTTCCCTCTCGACCTTGAAGTCGAAACCGCGTAATACTCCAGGCCTCTTCACGGCACGGATTGCCGCCTATATCAGTATCCACCGTAGCCATCTGGACCCCTGTTTGGTTATGTGCTTAAGGAAACATGTGTTACTTGAAGCGTTTGTTGAAGGCACAAGTCCAGCGTAGGTACAAAGCTGTTTTATGATGGGAAACGCCTGACATCTCGGATTTCGCTGGCGGTAAGAAGAGCACTATAGTAACCCATACCGGGGATAGTCATCAGTAGTAGAGCATCGTGGTCCTGTACTGCCAATCGCCGCACCTTCTGGCTAGCTACTCGGATCTCCTGTATCACAGCATTCAATACGGCAATATATCCTTCAAGAGCAATCTTGTGGTTCTCGAGCAGTGCCAATGAGTGTAAGAAAGTCATCCCCTCCTTGCCAAATCGATCACTGTATTCTTGGCCGATGTTGTTCTTGGCGAGGATGTTATGGATTTTGTTCTTCACACGAGTCTGTAATGTGACTAGGCTTGCACGGTAATGCGGGAGCTCCCCTTTGACTTCACTGACTTTTCCGGAATATAGGATAGAGGCAGCAGGTTACTTCTGAGTAGATGAGCCAAGATAGCCGAGTCTACTTTGTCCGTCTTAACCTTGGCCAAGGCAATAGCTTTGGTCTTCAAAGGAGGAGATAGTTTCACTTCGAATCCGGCATCCTCCAAATGGTCGTAAAGCCAGTACCAGCTTGGGGTGGCTTCAAAAGCGATCTCCATAGACTCGCCAAACGACTTAAGGGAATCAACAATTTCCCCGTTGCTCGGTAGCTTCTTCTGAGCAATGATTTCACTTTTTTCGTTGATCGTAGTTAGGTAGGAAAAACTCCTATGATGGTCTACGCCCATGTAAAGAATGACTGTACCTCCCGAGCAATATTATGCCTCAGAGGTCAGCGTTTTTATGACATCATTTTGTTCAATGGTGATAATAGAACTTGACAAGAGCCTATTCGAGATTCACAATACTCACAAACAAACTTCGCCAAAGTTGCTAATGATGTGCAGAAAGAAGATTTATAATGGCAGAATTCATACCGTGGAATAGTCAACCTCTGTTTCATTGGTCTAAGAAATATGCTACAGGAAAGTTCATAAAGCTTGACGGTTATCTTGCACACTACATTGAGAAGGGAGAAGGAGAGCCTGTTATTCTAATTCATGGATTCGGCTGGGATTCATATTTGTGGAGCAAGAACATAGATGTTCTGGCCGAAAAATTTAAGGTTTATGCTCTTGACCTCTGGGGATTCGGCTATAGCAGTCGGGAACCTGTAGATTATGGCTATCCACAATATGCTGACCAGCTTTTTAAATTTATGGATTCTCTTAATATTAAAAGGGCCTCACTCGTGGGACAGTCTATGGGTGGAGGAACCTGCGTTCTCTTCTGTACTCAGCATAGGGAGAGGGTTAACAGGATGATTTTATTGAGTGCAGCAGGGTTGCCAAATCCTTTACCCTTGATTGGAAAGATAGCATCTTTGCCCGTGATAGGGGAGTTTCTAGCGGGTTTCAGGGGCAATTACTACGGCAAGATAATCCTGAATACTATCATCTATAATAAAGAACTGATTACTGATAGCGACTTTGAGCTCATTACTCGTTTTCAAAAGATTGAGGGTACCAGAGAGGTCTCGCTAAAGATCTTACGCAAGCAGTTTTGGGGCACGTTATCTGAAGAAATCCATAAGCTGGGAGAAATGGATGTGCCAGTACTGATTGTATGGGGCCGCCAGGATAAAAGTATTCCCGTTGCACTGGGACGGCAAATGCACACTATCTTAAAAACTTCTCACCTGGAGGTTTTAGACTCAGCCGGGCACTGTGCCAATTTTGAACAGCCGGAGATATTTAACCGGCTTGCCATTAATTTCCTCTCTTCAGGGTAAGCAAAAGAGCCCATATATGCGTCATCATTAACTCGGAGACAATGTATTAACGGATATTACACCTGATTCAACTACTCCTATGGAACAGCAGGATGACAACTGCCGAAAGAAAGCCATTTCTTGCAATAGCCATTACCGGACCAACCAAGTTGGCTTCCGGTTACTCCGGCTGAACCTGCAACGTATTCTTTTTACTGCTGCGTGCTATCTCGTATTCTCTGTGGCGTCTCTCAATTTGCTCTAACGGTAAGTCTATCATAGTCATCCACCTGGCCGCCCAGTCATAGTAGCTTTCGGAATCCCACACTTCATCCATTATCTCTGCGACTCTGTCCGAATACTGCTTCATCTCCGGCGCAAAGGTAGTAAACATCTTTTCGGCACCAGGATGGGTTGGTTTAGCCTCATGCTGCTGTATTATATTCCACATGGTCTGGGAGTGGTCTATCATCGGGCAGGGGCGTAGCGTGTTGTAGCTGAACGGCTGACTCTCCTTGATAGTAGTGAAGAAAGGAGAGTTGAGCGCTTCCACCAGACTGCATTCATTAATGTTATGCGTGGCGAAGTGGCAGAAGATGCATGGTTCTACATCACCCCGGTGGTTTATATGGAAATATATTCTGCCACCGGCAATACAACCGCCAGTCAACGTGCCATCGTTCCAGAAGTCGGCGGGCAGGATCGGCTTCTTTTGCCGATAATGCCGCATAGCAATTCTCAGCATATTGCGCTGCTCGGGTGTTGGCATCAAGTCCATATGTGGATCATCGCCCACAGGCATATAAAGGAATAACCAGCCATATAAGGCGCCCTTCTCGATGAGCAGGTCTATCCATTCCTCGGAGCAAATAGCATCAACATTATGGCGGGTTACCAGAGAGGAGAAACCGAACATGCAGCCGGCCTCGCGCAGGCTATCCATTGCCTGCATTACTTGGCTGAACGCACCTTCTCCACGCGAGGTATCGGTGTACTCGGCTGGCCCATTAATACTCAATTGTGGTGCAACGTTGCCCAGTTCAACCAGTCTTCTAGCCATATCCTTATCTATGAAAGAACCATTGGTATATACCTGGAAGAAGGGTTTATTATGCTTTTTAATGATATCCAGCAGTTCGGGGTACATGAATGGCTCCCCACCCAGTATTATGAAGAATTTTATACCGATAGCTTCAGCCTCACCGATAACACGGTCGAACACCTCGGGCTTCATGTCATCCTTGTGTTCGTAGCTGGCGGCAAAGCAACCTCTACAGCGATAATTGCATCGCATCGATGGTGATATAAGCATAGTACCCGGTGGAATTATGCCATGCTGGTATCTGAACCGCCTGACCGAATCTATGTCAGGGAAGAATAAACTGGCCACCATGCGCGCTATATAACGCCGGCGTACATTGGGATGGATATTTTTTAGTATCCTTCTCAGAAATTCACGCCCCGGGTTTCCTTCCTCAAGCCAGTGGCGGAACCAGTCTCGGGTCATAGTGTCCTTTTCATCACTGGCAATACGATCAATTGCCTTGATAAGGTACTCAGCATTTTTATCTGGGTTATCACTTAAAAGGCCCAGAGCGTGACTAAGCGCCCTCTCGGCTAATTCTCTCTTAGCTTGATGCACAATGTGTCTACCAATATTAACTACCATTTAACACTTCCTATTATAAATTTTAAAAACAGGTAGAATGTCAAAGAATTGATATTTCTCCTGTGATCAAGACTGATCCTGATTCTTTCCCAAAACTGTCTGACACTAAAAGGCTATTATCTTTCTTGAATTTCTAAACCTCGAAACAGTGTACCATACATTTTAAATTGCGTAATTAGATGGCCAATGTACATGGATTGCTATATTTATACTTGATACTTATATTAGAACTAAGGTGGAACATATATCTTTAAGTTGTCAAAATGGATATTGGCCTGTGCCCCCTGGTCTTTTGCGGCTTCAAAGACAATCTTCCCTTTGGCAAATGACGAATCTTTTATCTTAGTTAATTTATAGGCATTGGCATAGACCTCTATTTCATCTCCTTTGCAAATTATTTTCAGGTGATTGTCCGCTGCGGCACCATTTATATGACTTGAATCAGTCCAATCTTTTAGCGTTGACCAAGTCCCGTTGACTTGCTTGAATATCGCATAGCTTGCGTTCTTCGTAGCATCACCACTACGAATGAGAAAATCGTAGGAATTATCTTTGTCCTGTTGCCGGAAACCGATTCCATACCAGGTATTATCCGGCCCCTTGGAAAGCCTGGCATCCACTTCGAGGGCGAAATCGCTCAGCGGGCTGATCTTATCGTTTGTACGTACTACTATATCGTAGTTACCCCTCGATATCACGAGTAAGTACTCACCGTTTTCATATTTCCCCTCACCAAGTTGGTCTGATCCTGTGTACCATCCACTTCCGGAATTGCTGAACTCATCTTCGAAAAGTATTGTGGCGCTGGTAGGTGCGGTCGAAGTTTCCTTGAATATTGTGTTTTTAATTACCATTCCTGAAGAAGCGACTATGATGATAATGATAATTAGGAACACAAGCCACTTTCGATCTCCTACCCATACAAGCACACTCCCAATCGCTGTCTGTTTTACTGAAAGACTTACACTGATGCTCTTTTTACCGCCGTTGGTAATAATGTCAATTGCTGAAGTACCACTAAATCCATTTGGAAGACCTCTGGCATTTACAGTTGCTAGTATTTCTTGATAGCCGGTTTCCAGATCTATATTGATCTGTGACAACTCCAGCCAGGGCCGGTCTGAGCTTAACTTACCCACCAGCCTGCTTGAGCCATCGTTTGTTATGGTAAACATCCTGGTTTCAGATCTACCCGGCATAATATCGGAGAATTCGAGTGCTTCACAGTCAACAGTTAAAATTGGTGCTTTTCTTATGAGGTTCTTTAAGTCAAGGCTCAGTTCTGTTGCTGAGGAATATCTTCTGTTTGTATCCATATGAAGCGCTTTTTGCAGAACTGCTTCAAGTTCTTGTGAGACGTGAGGATTTTTTTCCCTGACGGGAGGGAACTGTATTCCTGATATCCTTTTTGGGGATTCAGGATGCTCTGGGTAATCCTCAAGAGCAAGCATATAGCCGGTGAGCAGGTAATATATTGTAACGCCTATGGCGTAGATATCGGATTGGGGGTCAGGTTTTTCAGGCTTTTGTTCCTGTGAAGTAGTGCCTAATTGTAATACATTGGACTTATCCCCCTTGGTAATGTCATAAAGCTGGCGAAAGATGCCAAGATCCACAAACTTGATAAAACCTTCTTCTGTCAACATTACCGTCCTGGCGCCAATTTCACCATGGGTAATACCTTGTTTGTGAATAGAATTGGCAATGTCACACATGGAAATTGCCCAACGAATAATTTCTTCTTCTGCGAGCTGTCCCTGATTTTCCTGGTATACTTCGCTTAAATTTTTTCCAGCGATATACTCCACAATGAGGAAGTAGTATTCTCCTTCGACAAAATGGTCAAGGACCATGGCTACATTGGGAATAGTCAGCCCGGCCATTCCCAGAATTACCTGCTTCAATCTCTCTATTTCAGCGTTGGTCTTGATTGGCTCTTTGATCTGCTTGATAATGCAACGGCGATCATATAATTTTTTATCCTTGGCTATATAAATGTAACTCGTCTCTCCTGTGTGGGGAGGTTCTTGGATCTCGTATCTACCCTGGAGTAATGTTCCGGGAGATAGAATTTCAGGGAGATTAGAGAGAGTATATCCACAGTGCGGACACACACTTTCCTCTTTATCATATGGCTTTTTACAGTTTGAGCAATATGGCATTTTAAGTCAAAATCAATCAGGAAAATAAATTTTGATGTTATCAAAAACGACATCAGCGCTGGATTCCTGCTCAGCCCCCGATGCTACTGCCAGACCAATAAAACCACTTGGAAGAGAGCTGTCATTTATAGTGGAAAGGTTGATGTCATTGACATAAAGTTCTATTTTGTCTCCAACACAAACTATCTTCAGACGATTTGTCGATGAAGCCTGGTTGATGGTATTGCTAGTAGTCAATTCTTTTAGAGATGACCAAACGCCTTGGATCTGTTTTTCGAATTTGTATTGTCCGGTATTAGAATAAATCTGGAAATAATAGAAATTATCGAAGTTCCTTACATCCTGCTGTCTGAAGATTATCCCATAACTGGCGTCCTGTGCGGACGAGAATGATTTAGCATCAACCTCAAGAATAAAATCGGTGAGTTGCTTTATCGCAGGATTTGTACCGGCGATGATATGGCCAGCGCCTTTTGTGATTAGATGATAGCCACCATTTTCGTATTTAGCTTCTCCGGTTGCACTTGAGCTTGCCGTCCATCCGCTTGCCGGATTACTGAAATCATCCTCGTGGATTATAGTTGTTGTAGTTACATTAACAGTAATCTGCACATCACCACCATTGGTTGTTATATCTATAAGGCCTGTGTCTTTGAATCCATAGGGTATCGATCTTGTATCCAATTGTGCTGTAATCTTCTCTTCACCTATCGGGAGGTTTATTTCTGTTGGGCTTACAATAAGCCACTCTTTGTTACTCTTGACAGTGCCAGTGAGAATGCTACCACCAGTGTTGGTGATGGTAACCGACCTGGTGTTACTTATATCGCCTGGACTGACATTTTCGAAGTTAATTTCTGTTGAATCGACATTTAAGGCGGGTGCCTTAAGTAATGTCCTGGGAATAATTAGAGCAGCTACAGCGATGAGTATGACCAGCAATAAAAGCCATTTAAAACGCCATGACCATGTCAGTCCGATTGTAAATGCACGTTGAGTAAAGGAAGTTGTTGACAAAGCAACTTCAATACTTGCCTGTCCACCATTGGTAACTATATTGATACTACCGATATCGCTTACTCCGGCAGCTAGGCCACTGGTGTCTACTATGGCATGTATTTCCCCTTCACCCGGTTGCAAGTCTAATATGTCTGGTGATACTTTTAACCATGGTTTTGAAGTTGTCAGCTTACCTGTCAGCCTATCTGTACCAACGTTCATAAGAGCAAATTTTTGTGTTCTTTGCTTGCCCGCTATAATCTGGGAAAAATCGAGTCGTTCGAGGTCAATACTCAATACCGGTGCTTTAACTTCTATTAAACTTCTTAAGGCTTGGCCCAGTTCAGCAGCAGAGGAATACCTGCGGTTTATATCTAATTGGAGCGCCTTCTGCAGCACAGCTTCGAGCTCTTGAGAGATTTTTGGATTCATCTCCCTGATAGGTGGGTAAATTGGATTGAAGTCTGATCTTTGAGGTCCCTGACCATCCAAATATTCCTTGGATAACGGCAAAAAACCGGTCAGCAAATAGAAAATTGTTGCGCCCAGTGCAAAGATATCTGATCGAGGCTCCGGTGTTCCGAGCCACTGCTCAGGAGGTGTGTAGCCGAATTTCCCCATGCCAGCCGTTCCACCGGTGGCAATATGACGAAGCTCGCGCAAAGTGCCGAAGTCGATAAATTTTATAATACCATCATCCGTCAGCATTATGTTCTGAGGGCTGATATCACGGTGGACAATGCCCGCTTTATGAAGGTAGCTAACAACGTCGCACATAGAGATAGCCCAATTTATTACTTCATCTTCTGTAAGTTTTCCCTGACGCTCCGAAAAAATCTCGCCCAGGGTCTTACCTGCTATATGCTCAACAACCAGGAAATAAAATCGCCCTTCTACAAAGTGGTCGAATATCATTGCCACGTTGGGATGGTTGAGTTTTGCCATTTCAATGGCTTCTTCCTCAAGTTTTCTTAAATCATCATCAGATTTAACAGGCTCTTTAACTTGTTTGACAATGCAGAGGCGGTTGTGGAGTTTTATATCTCTGGCTGGATAAACATGACCCATGCCACCGCTATGGGACAATTCTTCGATTTTATATCTTTCCTGTAGGATAGTATCGGTGGTTACAATGTCAGTGGCGAAAGGAAAGACGTAGCCGCAATATTGGCACATCTCATCGCCGGGAGTGAAAGGCTTATCGCAATTGGGACAATTTGACATAATGTGTTACCGTTTTACAGGATATGGATTATAAAGTGTTATCATTCGATCAGAAAGCTCAGAAAAATCCTTCCAACTATAATCTCATCGCCGTTGTGGAGCTCATGGGCTAAGCCCTGGCTTAGTTTAATACCTTTTTTGAAATAAGTTCCGTTAGCACTACCAAGATCCTCTATGAAGTACTTATTATCTTTAATAAAGATGCGAGCATGTTTACGGCTTACATAGCTTTCCGGGTCGTCTTCAGTCAGGTCAATTTCGGGGAACGCTCCACTTTCTGGATCCCACCTGCCAATGATCACCGACTTTTGATTGATGTAGAGTTCACGCTCTTTTCCTTCACTGTGCTTGATAATGAGTTTAGCCTTGATCTCAGACGCAGCCGATGGCATTTTCTCCTGTTTAACGCCGATGGTCGGAGGTTCGGGGGCCGCCGGAGGTATTTGTTCAGGTTTAACGCCGACGGT
>CAZQRP010000013.1:93007-100172 GCA_964596125.1 uncultured Dehalococcoidales bacterium
GGTCGGAGGTTCGGGGGCCGCCGGAGGTATTTGTTCAGGTTTAACGCCGACGGTAGGAGGTTCGAGGGCCGCCGGAGGTATCTGTTCGGGTTTAACGCTGACAGTAGGGGGTTCGAGAGTTGACGATGGTCTTTGTTCAGGTTTGACCACCACAGTAGGAGGTTCCGGGGTAGCCGGAGGTATCTGTTCGGGTTTAACGCTGACAGTAGGGGGTTCGGAAGTTGACGATGGTGTTTGTTCAGGTTTGACCACCACGGTAGGAGGTTCCGGGGTAGCCGGAGGTATTTGTTCGGGTTTAACGCTGACAGTAGGGGGTTCGGGAAGCGACGAAGGTCTTTGTTCAGGTTTGACCACCACAGTAGGAGGTTCGAGCGTTTTAAAAGAGGGATCACTTTTAGTAGGTGCTGTTTCCTTAGAGGATTTAAGAGTGGTATGGCACCGAGCACAAAATTCACTATTTACTTCGTTTTTATCATATCCACAAGCCGGGCACCTGATATTTTGCATTGTCAACCTCTCCCATCACTCTCACGGTTATTATTGTCTACATCCGTAGTATCGATTTTTACAGTATGGCTAGCTCCGATTTTTATGGTTTTTAGCGCTCCGGATGAGATAGCACCTTTTTCTATCAGTTCCTCACTGGCATTATTAATATATTGTGTTAAGGAACTATTACCGATTCTTTGCGTTAGCATTTGAGCTTGGGATAGGATTTTAGTAGCTTGGGCGACATTGCCAATTTTAGTCTCTTCTATCGCTTGATTAATAAGACTCTCGACGTTTAATTGATTGAAATAGTTAATAACTTCCCGGTCAACGGTGCTGCACAAATCACGGTCCTTGGTATATTCAATGATAACATCACATTCTTCTGTATGTCCCTCAATTTTCCGGTTGGGTATATCATACTTAAGAGATATCTGGGCTTCTGTTATGCGACCACCTGCTCTAGCGGGCAATATCATTTTGATGCCAAAGTATGATGGCTCATTTTTACTGAGACTGGTGATGTCTACGGTGTAGGTCTTTCCATCCGGCTCAATTCTCGGGTGGATCTCTGTACTACTGGGGAAAATACGATGGATTTCTTCCAGTTTAACATCGTGAGATACTCTTATGTTGAGAGTAATATCGGTTATCACAGCAGCACGGGCAGCACTTACCTCACTATCGAAGTGACTCTTAATTTGCTCAGCAGTTTGAAGGTGATATGTTTTACCTAGTGTAGCATCAGCTATAGATTTGAGTAGTTCTTCGTTATATTTGTCACCAATCCCAAAGGTTGAAATAGTCAGTCTGTTTTTCGCCTCCTGCCTTGAAATTTCAAGGCATCGTTCTCCACCCTCTGTCTCTCCGTCTGTAAGTAGCAACATTGAGTTTGTATAATTTAGGTTCCTGGCTTTGCTCATTTCAGCAACTGCTGTTTCAATGCCTTTGTACATGCGGGTTCCACTTACCGGACGAATTTTGTCAATAGCTGATAAAATAGGGCCTATTTCTCTCACTTCACTATGTGGCACAATTGCTCGAGCATCATCGCTGAAGATAACAACTGTGACCATATCGTCGGGAGATAATGACTCAATAACAAATTTGGATGCATCTCTGGCGTATTTGATCTTATCTCCTTTCATAGACGCACTCACATCAATAACAAGCCCCAGATTTAAAGGCAATGAATCAAAGTTAACGGCTGGATTTGGCGTCGCTTTTATAAGTAAATAAGCCAGACTACCGGATACATTTTCCAGGGCATAATTTCGGGCTAGTTTACATTCTAATAGTACTTCTGACATTTTCTAAACTCATTTTTACTGTATCTTGGTCCTTAGGATTCTTTGACTTTACCACAATGACAGTTATATTGTCATCACCGCCTCGTTGTTTTGCCAGGGAAATAAATTGCTGACATATCTGATAAGAATCCTTTGGTTGTTCAATCGCCGCTAAAATTTCGTTGTCCGAAACATAGTTAGATAGACCATCAGTGCAAAATACAAAGCTATCACCTTTCTGTATAATAAGACTCTCTTTCCGGCCTGTCTCGATGTATGTGTCAATAGACACATTCTGTGAATTCCCTACGCATCTGAATATTTTGTTCCTTTCAGGGTGATTTTTTGCTTCTTCCTTGGTAATCATTCCGGATTGTATCAAACTTGCTACTAATGAGTGGTCATTGGTTAATTGTGCTATGCTATTTCCCCTGATCAAATAAGCTCTACTATCTCCAACATGCCCAAGATAAAGCTGGTTGTTGACACGAAGGCCAAGTGTGACTGTTGTTCCCATGCCTGAGAAAGCTGGATTACTCCTGGCAATATTGTATATCTCACTATTTGCCTTTTCAATCGCTTGTACTATAAGTTGGGAAATATTCAGCTTTTTATATGATGATTGGATACTCCCTAACATCGCTGATGATATTATATCAACAGCTTTAGCACTGGCCACCTCACCAGCTTGATGACCACCCATACCATCGGCCACCAGGTATAAACCATAATAGGTTATCGTTGAATCGGTTAATTGACTTGTCTCCAAGGCAAAGCAATTATCTTCATTGTTTTCTCTCACCATACCTTTATCAGTTAGCATTGCCGTATCAAATTGTACACTATTATCGTTTACTTGCTCGCTACACAATGGAGCCCTCCCAGCAACTTTTTTAATGATTCTTATTATGGAATAAAGTGCTTCTGGTCAGTGGTGCTTAAATATATGTGTTTATTAGGATTAATCAACTAATGTTTTCGCGCCTTTACCGGATTACTTTATCAAGTCGTAAAATAGTATCATATTTTGTCTGGAGTTGAAAATATTTGGTCTCGTTTAAGCGATTAGTAAAACATAATCTTCTTGAGACACTACTATAGATATATGGTACATGACAATAAGATATAAGGCAGGAAGCAGGCTTGAAAGTCAACCGGGGAACATTATATATAAATGAGATACTATTGCATTTCATTTCAGTGCTTTCACAATAGATTATGACTATTGCTTTTTGGAATAAGCGCTTATAATAGGATTAACGGTAAACACAAAATAATGAAGTCAGGTTGTATAGTAGTACTATAAGTAGAAGCAATGATTTACTGATACTCTACATTGTAACGGAATTCATTATTGTGGTATATTTACCATTAAACTTTTTTTCATTATTGGTATATTTATAACACGGGAGGTCAATGGCTATTAACTTCGCAGCTGTTTTGGAAATTCGTCAAGCCGATGAGGTCAGTGAATATCCGCTTACCCAACCGGTTACTACTATTGGTCGCAGCGAAGATAACCAGGTTGTACTAAAAAGTAATCTGGTGTCCCGTTATCATGCCAGGCTGGAATTGGTTGAAGGCGTACAGAATATATACGATCTTGGCAGCAGCAATGGGACAGTGGTAAACGGAATTGAAATCGAGCCGAGAGTACCGCATAGTATCAAAGAAGGCGATATAATCGGTATTGGCGGTTTCACGTTGACATTCCGCATGGCATCTCCTGCCGGTAAAACGCCGGTTTCTACAGCAGAATCGAAAACTGTCATTCCTGCAAGAGAAAGCCTTACCTTTCTGTTTCCCAGTATTCAGACTCTGGTTGTAACGACTTCTCAAGGAACAAAAGAATTTCCTCTTACGCAAGATACTCTCACTATTGGACGGGATCCGGCAAATGATATCGTTATTAGCGATGGGGCGGTCTCAAGGAGCCATGCCAGACTACATCGCACTCCACATGGTTATCAAATCACAGACCTTAATAGCACCAACGGTCTAACATTTGAGTCAAATCGTATTTCTGAGAAGCAGCTCGCTGATGGTGACGTACTGTGGATAACTGATTCTATCTCCCTCACCTACAAGGCGCCGGTAATGGCAGAAATTCCGGAGCCAGAGACATCAGCAGCACCGGAGAAACTGGATGTAAAAGGGCGTGCCACAATTACAATCGGCCGCAGCGAGGATAACGACATTGTCTTCAGTCATCCTGCTGTCTCGCGTAGACATGCTCGCGTAGTCAGACGTGACCCTGATGGTGTGTATCTGATAGAGGACCTCGGCTCGTCTAACGGCACTTTTATTAATGGAGAGAAGGTGGTTCAACCCAGACAACTGAAGCGCGGTGATACCATACGCGTTGGTCCGATAAAACTAATATATTCGCCGGAAGCATTTGAAAAGATCGATGAATCAAGTAATCTACGAGTAGATGCAATCCAACTTAATCAATTCGTAAGCCAGAATGTTAACCTGCTACAGAATATTTCTTTAAGTATCCAGCCCAATGAGTTTGTTACCATTGTGGGTGGTAGTGGCTCGGGTAAATCCACACTGCTTAAAGCGCTCACTGGTTTCATTCCGGCGAGCAATGGCTCTGTTCTTATCAATGGTGATGACCTTTACGCCAATTTTGATGCCCACCGTTCTCAGTTTGGCTATGTCCCCCAGGAGGATATTATCCATAAAGAGCTCACTGTTTATGAGGCGCTGGACTATTCAGCAAAACTCAGGCTTCCCGCGGATATGTCTCCTGGTGACCGGCATCAACGTATTAACGAGGTATTGGCGACGCTGGATCTCACCGAACGTAAAAACCTTCCTATCCGTAAATTAAGCGGGGGACAGCTTAAACGTGTTTCAATTGGTGTTGAACTCCTGACGAATCCTGGACTATTCTGTCTCGACGAAGCCACATCAGGTCTGGATCCCGGCATCGAAAGTCAGATGATGCGCCTGTTCCGTAAGCTTTGCGACCAGGGACATACCATTTTGCTTGTCACCCATGCTACTCAAAATGTGATGCTATGTGACCAGGTTATCTTTCTTGCCAGGGGCGGTTACCTGGCATATTATGGCCCACCGGATGATGCTTTACGGTACTTTGGAGTTGAGGATTTTAATGTTATCTACGAGAAACTTGAAAGGGACCAAACCCCCAGAGCATGGGCAGAACATTATCTTCATTCGGCACAATACCAGGAATATGTGGCAGCAAGGTTGCCAGAAAGGTCTGCTGCACTTGTGGAAGGAGAGAGAAGGGCAGCAAGTCCCGGCTCACAAGTCAAACAGATTTCATCCCTGGCCCAATTTCTGGTACTTTCACGCCGGAATTTAAATATACTATTTCGGGACAGGTTCAGTCTGGTGCTTATGCTGTTGTTAGCTCCGATCGTTGGTTTATTTGAATTCCTGTTGTGGCAGCCAGGACTACTTGACCCGGTAGGTGGTGATCCACGAAAAGTTATAACAAATCTCTTTATGGCAGCTATGATCGGTTGTCTGGTCGGTTCATTATCCTCCATGCGGGAGATTGTGAAGGAGACAGATATTTATCGCAGGGAACGCATGGTGGCGTTGAAAATCTTCCCGTATATTCTATCCAAGTTGGCGGTGGCAGTTCCTGTAGCCATGTATCAGGCAGCTGTGTTGATCCTTTTTATGAAAATCGCCGGGGGTTACCCCGGCGCAGCCGAATTTATACCTACATATATTACACTAACACTGGCAGTATTTGCTGCTATGTTGCTTGGTCTGTTTGTCTCAGCCATTTCACCTAATCAAAATGTAACACCGCTGCTGCTTGTTATTGTCCTTGTGCCTCAATTATTATTCGGAGGTATTATCCCATTGGTTCAGCTAGGAGGTGCCGCACAGACTCTTGGTAACCTAGCTACAACGAAATGGGCGTTCGAATCGCTGGTTACTATTAGCGGCATGGGCAAGGATATTGCTGATGACCCATGCTGGCAGATGTCTGAGGAAGAACGAGAGGAACTGACCGATGAAGAAAAAGAGAAACAATGTAACTGCATGGGTGTCAGTATATTCAAGGACTGTAATTTTCCCGGTATACATGATTTTTACAACCCAGCAATAGACCAACCGGAACCTGAAGAGCCCATCCATCCTGGTGATCCACCTCCGCAGCCTGAAGAACCTCCATCAAAGCCTGGTGGCGGTCCACCTGCTCATCCGGGCGCTCCACCACGTAAGCCAGATGAGTCACTCCTTCTGATAAATCCAATTTATTACTGGCAGCAGATGGAAGCATGGAATGCCGCGATGGCGGTGTGGCAGCACCGGATGACCCAATACGCAAACGCGATGAAAGCCTGGGAAGCTGAGCAAACAAAATGGGGTTCTGAAATGAAAGCCTGGGAAAAGGTGATGGCCAAGTATCAGGATGATCTAAAGATTTATCAGGATTTAGTACAAAAATACCAGGATGAAATGGAAGTGTGGCAGACTGAAATGCAGGAATGGAAAAAAAGCCGGTCGAAGGCAGTTAGTAGTGCTGAGGCTACGATGGGTAATTATTACGAAAAATGGGGTAGTGCCTTTAATGTCAATGTAAAATCTCACTGGATCTGGATGATGGTTATTATGGCAGTTAACCTGGGACTTGTATTTGGTATCATGAAGTGGCGTGACACAAGAAGAAGATAGGGCAAATACGGCACTGATTGTATGCTAGGCCTTCTGCACGTGGTGTTCTTTTATTCTATTCGGCGTCTGCATTTTTTTTAATTAAAGGCCATTCCCGTTTATGTTATACCCTTGTATACCTTCACTCTAACTGATGTCTCGATGGCCTGGGAGATAGGACAGAAGTAATTGTCTTCTACCATGAGAAGAGCATTAAGCAGCCCTGACTTTCCCTCGGCCGGATGACCTTTTAACCAGTGGGCGCTGCCATGGGCCATGGCGATACACTTTGGGTGAATTCCTTCGATAGTGTGAATGGTGACCTTGATTCTTTGTCCGACCTCGTTCTCTATGTATACTGTGTCCATATCCTGTATACCCTTTTCACGGGCTGTCCTGGTGTTCATCACCACATTAAAGGTGTACGGGTTCATCTCGCTGACCTCGAACAGCCACGGTATCTCCTGGGTTGTAGATGCGTTGTGCAGAATATCACGGTAGCCGAAGGCAAGAAGGTCATATTCCGGGCTTTTAGCCTCCGAAGAGACCGGCGGAAAGTAGCTGATTAAAGGTACATATTGCTTCCAGTCCAGCTCATAACCTTTGGGCTGGCAGATAGCCTTGACCTTCTCCCCCTGGTCTATCAACCATTCATGGTAAATAGAGGCCCTGGCATTGACGAACCAGCGCCAGTAAGCCTCTTCTGGTTTCTTCTGCCACCTTACGAAACCGTGCTC
>CAZQRP010000014.1:0-97786 GCA_964596125.1 uncultured Dehalococcoidales bacterium
AACCATTCCCCATCTCATTTATAGTACCTCCTTGCGTATATTTATCCTCACTGCTACCTCAACGGTCCAGAAAACAATCGTAATAAAAAGGTATCCCTGGCTTTATAATAATAAGGGTCTAATGAGCCCCCAGATAGGCTGCCTTGATCGCGCTACTAGACTGAAGCTCTTTCTGAGAGCCAGCCATGACTACCTCACCAGATGTCCCCAATATATAACCACGGCTGGCAACTTTCAGGGCTGCGTGTGCATTCTGCTCGGCAATGAGGATTGTCATTCCTTCATCCACAAGTTTAGCCAACGTTTCCATTAATTCATTCACCAATACCGGTGCCAGACCAAGAGAAGGCTCATCAAGCAGAAGTAATCTTGGCCGGGACATAAGTGCCCTGCCCACTGCTAGCATCTGCTGCTCTCCACCAGAGAGTTGCCCTGCCAGTTGTCCTGTCCTTTCCTTTAGACGGGGGAAAAGTCTGAAGACTCCTTCCATATCTTCTTCAATATCCTTTTTCTCATGACTCCGCCGATGATAAGCACCCAGTTCCAGGTTACTAAGCACCGTCAAATGTACGAAAAGCATCCTGCCTTCAGGAACAAAGCGCATACCCAACCTCGCTATCCTGTCCGGCGATAATCCGTTAATAACCTTGCCATCAAATGTCACTCTGCCCTTGGCTAGAGGCAAGATGCCGCTTATACCATACATTAAACTTGTTTTACCTGCTCCATTGGGACCCAGGAGAGCTACAATCTCTCCTGGGTTAACACTCAGGTTTATACCCTTCAGGACTTGGATCGACCCATATCTCACGGCCATATCTACCAGTTCCAGAATGCTTTCATCCTGAACATGAGTTCCGCTTGTTTTTTTCATACCTTAAACTCACCTCCAAGGTAAGCCGATATTACCTCCTCGTTCTTCTGTATCTCTGCAGGCGTACCCTCGGCTATCTTGCTACCGAAATTCATCACGACAACTCTGTCACAGACTCCCATTACTATCTCCATGCGGTGTTCCACCATGACAACTGTCATCCCATACTCTTTTACCAGTGTAGTAATAAACTTGCCTAATTCTCCGATCTCTTCAAAGTTAAGCCCCCCGGCAGGCTCATCAAGGAGAAGAAGCTCGGGCTGGCTAGCCAGAGCGCGAGCTATGCCCAAGACCTTTCTTCCCCTCAGCGGCAAGCTTGCCGGCATAGCTGATGTTTTCTCAGCCAGACCAACCCGGGACAATTGCTCCACTGCATACTCCAGGATTTTCGGTTCCTCGCTCTTCGTACGGCCAAAACGAAACATATCCTCGAGCAAGCTCGCTTTTGTCCAACGTTGACACCCCACCATCACATTATCAATGACTGACATATTAGTAAATAGCTGCAAGTCCTGGAATGTTCGTGCAATTCCCAGAGAGCAAATCGTATATGCTGGCAGTATGTCCAGCCTTTTTCCTTTAAACCATATCTCTCCACCAGAGAGAGGATAAACCTTAGTAATCAAATTAAACAACGTAGTCTTACCCGCACCATTGGGTCCAATTACAGCCAACAATTCACCCTGGCAAACATCAAAGCTGAGGTCATTCACCGCTCGTAGTCCACCGAAAATTTTGGTTACACCTTTCAAACTCAAGAGTGGGGCATTCATGTTGTCACCTTTCTCGTTTTTACTCAGTGCTAACGCTGTCATTCCTGCACTGGCCGCGCACTGGCACGTAGTCGCTCCCGTACAACAGAAGGTAACTGGACAAAGCCCTTCGGAGCAAACCGTAACATGACCAGGAATATAATAGCAAAAGCCATGACCTCATACTCAGCAGTAGCGCCCGGTGCTACTTTTTCGGTTATCATGGTAATAATCTCCTTCATACCTACATAAAAGGTAGCTCCTATAACAGCACCCCACAAGCTGCCCATCCCACCAACAACGGCCATCAAAATTACCATCAAGGAAAGCCACGTTTCAAAAACGGAGGGGCTTATAAACGTAATCCAGTGTGCGTAAAGGCTACCAGCGATAGCAGCATACACTGCGGCTATAACAAACACTAAAGCTTTGAGCTGGGCTGCATGTACACCTAACGTCTGTGCTGCTGTTTCACTGCCACCAAAAAAACGGTGCAATGAACGCAACGCACGACCTGTTTTAGAATTCACAAGGTTAGCCGTGATAATAAGCACAATGAATACAACCACCCAGACCAGGTAATAGTTGGAAACATCTCCAATGAACACAAAGTTGCCAATGGAGAACTCAGGAATACCGGGTAAACCCTGAAAGCCACCGGTTATGAAATCCAGCTCAACGAAAAGGACATAGAAAATCATACTAACGGCAATGGTAGCTACTGCCAACATGTGACCCGGTAGCCTGAGCAAAGGCCTGCCAATAATGTAGGCGATTATCCCAGCAAGGACAGCACCGACAATAACGCCAAGCCAGGGCGACAGGTCGTAGCGAATAGCCAGTACTGATGAGGTATAGGCTCCTATCCCATAGAAAGCAGTTTGCCCTAGAGAGACTTGCCCGGCATAGCCCATAAGCAAACATATCCCAATAGCTATAATAGAGTAAATACCAATTAATGTTAACGCTCCCATTACATAAGCCCCACCCCAGGTGGGTACCAGAATCAGGAATAAAACAAGCAGCACCGGTGCTACCAGTTTTCGCCAGTTAATCAGTAATTTCTCCATTTCAAAATCCTTACCTGTCTATATCTCAGCCAGTCTACGGCCCAGCAGACCCTGGGGTCGCCAGAGCATTATTACCAGAAAAACTGCTAAGGGCAGTGCTTCCTTATACGCTGATGAAATGAAGCTGGCAGTCACCATTTCCAGTAAACCTAAGGCCAACCCCGCAGCTATCACCCCTTCCACCCTATCGATACCACCAACGATAGCACAAATGAAAGATTTTACGGTAAATCCCATGCCAACCGTATAGCTAGTAGCTGTATACGGAGTCGTCACTATACCAGCTATAGCCGCAACGCCTGCACCCAACACAAAAGCAAACAGGACCATACGTGCAGAACTTATACCAAGCAACTTGACTCCGGTAGGTTGTTCAGCGGTCGCCCGCAGTGCTTTCCCAAAACGGGTGCGATCGAAAAGAAAAACCAGGCCAAGCACTACCACCACTAAGGTGCCAAATATCCACGGGGCCTGGGGAGATATCATGGCACCTCCTATGTGAATTGGGGCAATATTACCAAAATAAGGAAGATTTTGAAATTCAGTGCCCCACACGATGCGGGCACTACCTTTAACAAGGAAAGAAACACCCATGCTGAACAGAATAAGTACCATAGTTGGCGTCCGCTCAGTCGGATCAGTGATGATCCGGTAGCTAACTGCGCCGACAGCGCAGGTAATAGTCATAGCAATCAAGAAGGCGATTGGCAATGGCAAGCCCTGGTTAAAAAAAGCGACCGTAAGCATACCGCCGAGCATGACATATTCGCCGTGCGCAAAATTAATGATCCCGGCCACACTATAGATAATCATGAACCCAAAACCGATCAACGCATAGAGCGAGCCAGTAGTCAGACCCCCGAAAATGGCCTGTAGAATTTGCGCCTCTAGTGTCATGTTAATCCTCCATACCTCTTCATGTCAGTATGAGCAAACGCCCTAGACATGATGCATAGCCTCAGCTTATGTAGTGGGTAGCAGGTACAACCGATACAATAATCGATCCTACCATACCTGCCACCCCTACCCACTTAAAACTGATACTATTGAAATGAAAGTTTCTACGAGATACAAACAGAGAGATAGTGCTTATCGTACTCTCGGCTCTTTAACTTTCTCTGGTGATTCCCACTCGTATGGATACCACAGCGGTGGTGGCTCGGAGTCATATACCCCAGCCGCCAGCTCTTTGTCAACAAGCATTTGCCCGCCTTTGAAATACACAGGGGTATTGTATGTGCCATAATGCAAGCCGTGATGATTGTCAGGACTCATGGTAAATGTGCCACAGCCAGTAATGAGGCCTTTCGTTGCCTCCATGGCATCCCTGAGGGCAATTCGAGCTTCCTTTACGTTTGCCGGGTCTACATTTGTTCGACTCATGGCATCTGTTATAAACTGTGAAATAACAAGGCCACCGGCGGCTGTTGATGGCATGTTCCCACCGTACTTGTTTTTCCAAAGCTCATTTGCCTCTTTGAGCTTGGCGTAATCAGGGGAATCCGTCGGCAACTGGTCAACCAAGCCAGGCCTAGTGCTTGCCATGCGAAAACCAGGTGGATATTTCTCGATGTCATAATACTCGCCTGCTATCTTCATGACACCAGGAGTGCCCATAGGGGAAGTACCATAAATGTGTACCTTGAGACCCATTTCCCTGGCCTGCTTGACTGCAAGACCCGCTGCCGGTTCACCACCACCCCAGATAACCAATGCTTCGGCCCCAGCCTTTGATAGCTTACCCAATTGGGCCGTCATATCGGTGTCCTGGGGACCATACCATTCTACTCCCACAAACTCCATGCCAAGATGCTCTTTTATCCATATTGGCAAGAACAACATGGTCCCCTTGCCCACACCGGTGTTAGGATTGAGAACCCCGATCTTCTTAATTCCAAGTTTTTGCCATAACTCCTTTGCACCCAACATCTGACCAAAGTCACTATTGCCAGGCCTGAAATACCATTTAAACGCAGGTTTATCAGGGACCTGTGAGCCGCTTGCACCGAGGACAGTTGTTTCCATCTTAGCAGCGGTAGGTCTCACTGCCAGGTTTATCCCTGTGATCAATCCAACTGATACTGTATGTACATTGTCTGTCTCAATGAGTCTCTTAGCCAGTACTACGGCTTTGGCCTCATCACCCTCATCATCGAGTAGCGTTAGCTCCACGGGATGGCCGTTTATTCCCCCGCGCTTATTAACTTCATCGATCCATAATTGTCCACCTTTAGATGCCGGGTCTCCAAGAAAGGCAAAGAAGCCGGTGATGGCGTACATTGACCCAATTTTCCAGGGCGCTTTTGCAGCCGGTGGGGCTGGCGCCGGGGTCGGACCTGGTGTTGGCGCTGGTGCAGGAGATGGCTTAGCACAGGCCGCCATACTGAGAGCCAGCACGAGTACTAACATAACCGACAGGATTACCGCTAACTCTTTCCTCATTCTCATTTTCACCCTCCATTCAGATTTCTACCTTGATAGTCTATGTTTACATTATTTGGTCTCTGAGGTGTTCTATACCTGTATATCTGTCTTTACATGGTACACCCCCATTTCTATGTTATTCGGTAGGCTTACTCTATTCTCCTTCTTTGTGCACGCTCTCGCCTTAGGCGCAAGGATATCTCATTGATATCGCCGAAAAAGATAGCTCCAGCCTGGCAGCCTTGAACACAAGCAGGTGACAGTCCCTTTTCCACTCTGTGTACGCACATGGTGCATTTCTGTGCCACGTTTTTCTGTCGGTTGATTCCAATGACACTAAAAGGACAGGCTGGAATACAATCTCCACACCCAATACAGAGCTCTTCATCTATGACGACTATCCCATCTCCACGTTTTGTAATAGCTTTATTAGGACATACCTCTGCACATGGCGGCCTGGCACAATGCAAGCATGTTATGGGCACGAACTCAGCCGTGAGACCATCGCCCACCTTTTTAGGACCAACTGTAATAACATCAATCCATTTAAGGCCAGCGGGGACACCGTTTTCCTGCTTACAGGCTACCTCACATGCCTTGCAATTGAAGCATACTTCATAATCGATAAGCAGGGTTAACTGGCTCATTATTAATCTCCCTCTGCTTTGTATATCTTACAAAGCAGACTCCGTGCCGGGCTGGAGCCCAAGCAAGGATCATGGGGCGGTTCACTATCCGTTAGAAGGTTGACATTTGATTCCCATACACCGTACTCTGGTGCTGGTTTCTCAGGGAACCACCAATCATGCTCAGTAAGTACCACCCTCTGGTCAAGCCCCAGTGTGAGCATCGCCCTCTGCTTACATCTACCTCTCGGTGATTCAATCCAGACCCAGTCACCATCATTGATTCCAAGCTTCTCTCCAGTCTGCAGGTTAATCCTGACTATCGGATCCGGGTGAATTTCGCGAAGCCATGGAACCTGTCGATAGGTAGTATGAAAATAGACAGGACTCCTTATTCCGGTAGTCAGAACAAAGGGGTAGTCCTTTGTCAGCTCAGGGCTACTGTACGGGCTTTCCGGAGGTTCCTTGTGTACAGGTAAAGGATCATGGCCTATTTCCTCAAGATAACTCGAGTAAAGTTCGATCTTTCCCGATGGCGTCTCAAATCCTACCTTACCATCTGATCGTAGTAGTCCTTTCTCGTACCTTCGTTCCACATTCCATTCCTTATCCAGTGAAATCCATCCTCTTTTTGTGAATTCTTCGAAATCGAAACCTACAGCCTTTAACAACACCTTATCAAGCCAATCTCGATTGCTTGTGGCCCCGAAATCAAGCCCAACCCTGTTTAAGATATCGATGTAGACATCTGAATCATTTCTGCATTCCCATAGTGGTTCTATCACTTTTGGACCTGCCAGAACAAGAGGTGGCCACCCTATTCTGGAAAAAAGAGGATGTATCTCATCTCGCTCAAAGGAAGTAGTGGCGGGAAGCACTATATCCGCAAGTTCGGCCGTAGGTGTCATAAATTGGTCCATAACCTCAAAGAAGTCAAGGCTCATTATCGCTTTATAGACGAACTCCCTTGAGTTTTCGTGCCCGACTATAGCATTGGACGAATGGGAGAGCACACCCCTGATAGGATAGGGGTCGCCGTGAAGAGCAGCGCGCCAACCGGAATGTGAAGCACAGGGATGACCCTGCCGAAGCAGCGGAAAATCACCAGCACTCTGATCCCATGTATCAGGCTTCATATCCATGCCACATATCACTTCCTTACTTACAGGCTCTTCAAAAAATGTATCGCCACCAAGAATATCAACGTTACCGGTAACTGCCGAGAGTGAATAAAAAGCGTGAACAGTATTGGTTGTATTCACACCGAATTCAATGGCAACGCCAGGAGATAAACAAGCAGGTTTAATTGTGGCATACATTCGAGCTGCCTGCCGGATTTTATCGGCTGGGACCCAGGTAATTTGCTCTGCCCATTCCGGAGTACACTGTTTTACATGCTGCATCAGTTGGTTAAAACCATGAGTCCACTTACCCACAAATTCCTTGTCGTACAGGTTTTCATTGACTATCACATTCAGCCATGCCAGGGCCAGTGCGCAATCCGTACCTGGCCTGACCTGCAGCCATATATCAGCCTTCGAGGCTGAAGGCGTAAAGTATGGATCTATGCATATTGTCCTAGCACCCCGTTTGAAAGCATCAATGTAAGACCTGCCTAATTTACATGACGATATATCTGGCAGATTATTACCCCAGATCACAAGGCAGTTAGAATGCTCCATATCAGGGCCAGGACAGCGTCCAAAGGTCAAACCGCCAACTGAAAATACCGGTGAATAACAGTTATGGGGATAACCTATGCGGTTCGGGCTACCCCAGGCATTCAAGAATCTTCTAGCAGCAGGAAACGGTTCAGGTCTTCCTGTCCCACAGGCAACGGCTACGCCCAACGGCCCGTATTTTGCCCTGATCCGTTTTAAATTGTCGGCTATAGTATCCAGAGCCTCATCCCACGATATTCGCTGCCATTTTCCTTCTCCTCTCTGTCCTACCCTTTTCATCGGGTACTTGAGACGATCCGGATGGTATACAATCTGTGGTGCAGCAAATCCCTTAGAACATAAAGTTCCTTTGTTGCTCGGGCATTCAGGGTCACCTTCAACTTTTACTAACTGCCCATCTCTAACATGAGCAAATATGCCACAACCACCGACAGCTATTCCGCAATTGGACCTGATCACCTTCTCTTCCATTTAGTCTCCTTGCTCGAAACGACCAATCCTTCCCTCACCTGACCCACACTCCTACTTACTTACAAAATATCAAGATTTGTGGACTTATCCCTGTTAATTTTACATAATTATTTGCTCCTCATACTGTCACGAGAAGTATCTCAAACAACTTGCTCATACGCAATGCATGCAAATCCCATATCAATTAGTATTGTTTCACTTTATAGACCTTGCACAGCGCGGTCTTCAAAGGCCAGCCACCACCAATCTGGTTGCAGTGGTCAGGATCATCATCCATGAGAACGTTGATGTTTGACTCCCAGACTCCATGCAGCCAGGGTTCCTCCCCGGGAAGCTCAGGGAACCACCAGCCATGCTCGGCATGAATTACCCGTGGATCTATACCTTTAAAGAGCCGGCATTTCATCCGTATCCTGCCCCGCGGCGACTCTATCCATACCCAGTCGCCATCGTTAATATCCAGTGGCTTCGCTGTCTCTGGATTAATTTGCACCAGCGGGTGTGGGTGCAACCTGCGGACTGATTCGATCTGGCGATGCTCCGAATGGTACATAGGTAAAAATCGCCCCCCCGTTATCAGCATAAACGGATACTCTTTTACCAGGTCAGGCCTGGAGACAGGAGTTTCAAAAGACTCTTCATACCTGGGTAAAGGATCATAGCCCAGCCTTTCCATTACCGTCGAGTAGAGTTCGACTTTACCGGTAGCAGTGGCAAATCCTATCCTTTCATACTTCTTGTATTCATCAGGTGGGAAGTCATAACCACCCTTATCCATGAACTCCTTAAACGTCATACCTAAAGGTTCAAGCATATAATCAAAGACTTCTTCTTTATCCTTCCATGGCCAATATTGCTCCTGTCCCAATCTTATTCCCAATCCCCTGAAGATGTCATAGTCGGTCCTGTGTTCATACTCTCCAGGTATCTCGGATGGCAAAGCCTTCTCTCCTCCAACTATAATATTATCTCCTCCGCCGTTAAATAAGAACGGCCTCTCCAGCCAACCTGCAATCGGTAATATATAGTCGGCCAGCTCTGCCGAGGGAGTCCTCCAGAAATCCAATACTGCGTAGAGGTCAAGGCTCTTCAGCGCTTCATATACTAACTTGGTGTTAGCCTGGGTGACCATTGGATTGCTGTGTGTGGTAATTGCCGCTCTAACTGGATAAGGCTTACCAGTGAGCATTGCCCTGTATACAGTTGGGGCATGAGCATTGGATACGACTCCTGATACTGCATGCGGTCTCCCCCACACAGGTAAGCTATTCTCCAGAACCATGTCATATCCCGGCCAACTCTGAAATTTGAACCGGTCTGTACCAAGTTGTTTCTGTTTTTGCTCAGGAGTCAATTGATCGTCCCTCTGTAATTGGGGAAAGCTCCTGGACCTGGCAGGTCCGGGTATATAGTGTCCTCCTTCAACATCGATACTGCCGGTTATTGCCGCCAGGATAAGCCTTGCTTGAATGTTCTGGATGTTATTTTGGAGCTGTTCTGAACCCATACCATTCAAGCTGTACATTGGTTTGCTCGAGCCAACCATCCTGGCTGCTTTCCTGATTTTGTCCGCTGCTACCCAGGTGATTTCAGCAACCTTTTCTGGTGGATACTCCTTTGCCCGTTGTATTACTTGATCAAAGCCGTAGCACCATTTCTCCACGAATTCCTTGTCATACAGTCCTTCTTCAATAATTATATTTATCATCGACATCAGTAGGGCAGTATCCGTACCCGGTCTGAGTTGCAGCCAGATATCTGCCAGCTTTGTTGTCTGTGTTTCCCTGGGATCGACGGCAATTATCTTGTACCCCGCCTCCCTGGCATCGCGCACGGATTTCCACAAGCGCAACCAGCTCTGCGAAGGGTCTACGCCCACCAAGAGAATGCACTTGCTTGCTGTCTTCTGTCCGGTGGTATCATCAGCCAGTCTGACTCCAACTCTGGGACGCATGGGCCATCCGAACATAGCGGCCGCAGTAGCAATAAAAGGACCATAACAAATCATTCCCTGTCCCATATAGTTCACTGTTCCAAAGAGGTGACAAAATGGACCGAAGAAGTCCCTCTGACGAAGAGTTCCCGTCGTCACAGCCAGGGCTTCAGCTCCGTATTTCTTTCTGATATCCTCCAGCTTTACCGCTATCTCGTCAAGCGCCTGATCCCAGGATATCCTTTCCCATTTCCCTTCCCCTTTTTCACCAATCCGTCTCAGCGGGAAATTGACTCGGTCAGGATGGTACATCCATTCCTTGGCCCCACGTAATTTGGCGCAACCTTTTGTAGGGGGAAATACCCGATCAACCAATGGATAGGAGCGATCTTCGTCAAATCCCTTGAGACGACCGTTTTCCGTATGTACCAGTACTCTGCATCGAGCATGGCAGTGCTCACAAATTACTCTTTTTGTTTCTAAACTCATCACTCTCCTCTCGTATTACAACAAATCAATGAAACAACTCAGCCACCGATAGCCGGAATGAGATGCTTTTCCAATACGCTATTTAGATCGAAATGACTAAAGCAATTTGCAGCATTCATCATTGTGCCCAGTCCTACTCTGAATCTTCGGCTTTATAAATCTTAACTCTCACTGCTGTCTCGATTGACTGTGAGATAGGACAAAAATACTCATCTTCTACTCTGAGAATACTGTTGAGAAGCCCTGAACGCCCCCTGGTCGGGTGACCCTCAAGCCAGTGAGCTATACCATGTGCCATAGCAATACACTGTGGATGGATACCTGGTGTAATATGCACTTTTACTTTTATTTTTTCTCCAAGCTCGTTCTCCAGATAAACAGTATCCATATCTTTTATCCCCTTTCCCTGAGCTGTCTCGTTATTCATAATCACATTAAAGGTGAAAGGGTTCATCTCACTGACTTCAACTAACCAAGGAATATCCTGAGTACCCGAAGCAGTATGCACAATATCTCGATAGCCAAAGGCGTATAAATCATACTCTTGGCTTTTAACGTGATGGGAAGCAGCTGGAAAATAACTGATTGTAGGAACATATTGCTTCCAGTCCAGTTCATAACCTTTTGGTTGACAAATAGCTTGTACTTCCTCACGATGATCCACCAGCCATTCATGATAAATTGACGCCCTGGCGTCAACAAACCAGCGCCAATAGGCTTCTTCTGGCTTTTTCTTCCACTTTATGAATCCGTTCTCTTTGAACCAGTCCAGGCCATGGTCTTCACCAAATCTGGCCTTTAAGATCTTGTCCGTGATCTCGTCCCAGGTTAATTTATCTTCCGGGGAAAACGGCGGAGGGCATCCAGTTGAACGTAGAAAGCCTATGATACGTTGCATAAACTCTTCTCTCATATCAATCATATCAAACAGTTCCAGAGTTGTTTCAGCGATAAATCTTGATTCGTTCATTGGCTCGACCACACGCAGACACGGATGATACTCCCAGTCAAGCATGCCCACCGGATGATTAAATATCCAGCCTTCAGCATTTATTGCGTCATTTACTTCAAGTCCAACACAATCGGGAAGGACTATGTCAGCAAATCCCTCGGTGGTTTCGGTGGGCCGAGCCGCTGAATAAACGACAAACATTTTCTTAACCCTCTCTATCCAAACCTCCACGTTGGCGGCTGTCATTGCCGGATTAGAATAATATCCAAAAAGCATCTCGAAAGGTTCCTCAAGAAACCCAAACTTTTTCCATTTCTCGGGAGCGTCCCGCTTGACTGGCATTGCCGACATGGGGGGTGCAGCGGTAAAAATATCATAAAAAGCCGGGCTACGAGGTTCTCCGGGCTTCGGATGAGGCCATGTTCCTGGCATGGGCAACCAGGCACTGGAAGTCAGATGTCCATCTTTTGTGGCATATGGACTAAAAGATGTGGTCTCTTTCCCCGGATAACCAAGGCATCTAGCCGGCCATCCAATAGCTCCCCCGGGCACTTCACATGCCCCCACAAGCTGATTCAATAGGTCTACTGCCACATAGTTATGGAAACCGTTGGTATGCCCTTGCCCACCCCTGAACATAAAGGCAGCTACCGGGCGAAAAGGTAACTTGACCCCTTCGATTTCTACAGTACTACCTATTCTGGCATTCTCGGCGAACTCGGTAGCGATACGTTTTATGGTTCGTGCAGGAACAGAGCTGATTTGCTCCGCCCATTCCGGATCATATTGCTTTATGTGCTCCCTGAAAACTGAAAAGACAGTCCGGCACTCTTCTCCATCCACCAAAAAGGTCCCCTCTAATGCAACGTCGGCAACGGTGGTATCATTCCATGCCTTTGGTGCTTTATTGGTTGTATCCCACATCAATGGTTCCCCGGTTTGTTTATCACGTGCATAGCGTCCGTCCTGTTTCACCAGATAAGGGGCATTAGTCTTCTTCTCCAAATATTCCCTATCGTAAATCTCCAACTCGTTGACGATAATGTTTGCCATTGTTAAGGCAACAGCACCATCCGTACCCGGTATAATCGGGATCCACTCCGATGCCTTACCCCCAGCGAAATTGCACATGGGATCAAAGGCAACTACCTTCATTCCCCTGGCTCTGGCGTCGGCCGCTTTTCTCATCGCCATCGCAGCAGAATGACCGCTGCCGGTTCCCTTGTTAGAGCCAAAGTGTACCATATAATTGCAATGATCAAAATCTGGAAGAATTGACCAGGAACAATGGTTCATCCCAGCACCCATGTGGGAAGCCTGACCACAGTGCAAGGATACTCCTGACCCACCACAAACGGCACCAAATGTCGCAACCCATATTCCGGTCCATAAAAAGGTGCCGGTAATCACGTGGTTACTTACCCCGCCAGTGACCAGCAACTTTGACGGATCGTCTTCCTTTATTTTGCGAAGCCGCTCCGCTGTTTCGCCTAGGGCTTCCTCCCAGGAAATTCGTTTCCACTTGGGATCGACACCTATGCCCTTTTGAGGATTTGTTCTCCTCAGGGGATACTTGTACCGTTTGGGGTGGTAAAGAAGCTGAATCATATACGAAGCCTTAGCGCAAATACCTCCCTGCGCACCCATGGCACTATCTGGATCTCCTTCCACTTTTACTACCACACCATCGACACGGTGCACTCTTATAGCACAATTAGCATAACAACCCCAGCACATAGTTCTAAACCACTTATCTTCCCGGATGTTTTTATCGGTGAGAATCTCAGTCAAACTTTACCTCCTTTAAATGTAACAGCAGAACAGGCAGCATACATTATTGGTTTGCTCACAGACACGGGTGAGAAGTATTGTTAATAATCTCCTGGCTTGACTGGTCAATTACTAGCATATTAAATCTGAGTTGTCAATATATTTAGCCAGAACGATTGCAATATTAGCCATAATTTATTAAAATATGACCATTATGGCCAAATTAGACTCGTTAGATGAACGCATTATCAAACAACTATCTGATGATGCGCAACAGACCAGTAAGGAACTATCCCAGCAACTTAATGTAAGCCCATCAACAATACGGCGCAGGATAAGGACATTAATCCGAAACGGGATAGCACGTACCGTTATGCTGGTCGATCCCAGGAAGATCGGATTTCCCCTGATTGCTGTTATAGCTTTAGATATAGAAAATGTGAAGGCGAATCAAGCTGTTAAGAAGCTGGTTGATTACGAAAAGGTCAAATGGGTAGCAACCGCAACTGGACGCTTCGATATCCTGGTCATTGGGGTGTTTCATTCGACTGACGAGCTTTCGGACTTTGTGCAAACAGATTTGGCAAGTATCGAAGGACTGAGAAATAGTGAAACATTCATCTGCCTGCAAGTGAAAAAAGGCAGCTATGTGCGGCTATAAGTTCCTTTTAATGGCATAATTTATCAGTTACATTACTTTACATAATATATATAGGGGCATGCTCGCTGGAAAAACGTTTAGTATCACTACCTCTGATAGGCAGCAGGCAGGGGAAATAAAGATAGAGGTCAATATACTAAGAGGTGCACATACAGCTCAGTCCAGTGCAACAGAGCAACAATGTAAACTGACAATCAACTAATTAAGCCCAACAGAGCAACAGCACATTTACATTCAGAAGCTATCCAATACACTAAGTGCTTATATGATGACCCGCGATAGAATTGTCCGATTCAATTCTGCCATCCCTAATGTGAATTATTCTGTCCGTCTTTTCAGCTATCCTGAGGTCATGGGTAACTACTATAAATGTCGTGCCGAACTTCTCGTTGATCTCACGGAAGATGGAACATACTTTATCAGTATTTTCAGAGTCCAGATTGCCGGTGGGTTCATCCGCTAGAAGAACTCTTGGATTGTTTATCAATGCTCTAATAATGGCGGTCCTTTGCTGTTGGCCTCCGGACATATTCTGGGCAAGGTTATTTTTCACATCTGAAATACCAACCATCTCAAATAACTGTTCAGCCTTTTCCATTATGTCCTTATCAAGCTTGCCTCTCTTTATCAGGTATGGAATAAGAACATTTTCCATTGCGGTAAACTCAGGAAGAAGATGGTGAAACTGGAAAACAAATCCGACCATTTCGTTTCGCAGCTCGGCAAGCTCATCTTTATCCATCGTGTCTATTCTCTTTCCGTCTATGAAAACCTGGCCTTTCGTAGGCATATCCAGGGTTCCCATAATATTCATAAGGGTCGATTTGCCACTTCCAGATTCGCCCACAATGGCATTACACGATCCTGCCTCGAAGTTTAAATCTACGCCAAACAGAACCTGTGTATCAACCACACCAGAATATATTTTTTCAACCTTTTTAAGCTCAATTATGCTGCCCATGCTATCCTTCTCTGATCACATCTACCGGACTGAGTTTCAATGACCTCCTGGCAGGTATCACACCAGCCAGTGTTGAAGCTAGTAAAGCTATAAGCCACGATCTCACAATGAAATCAGGTCGAACGTATATGTCTATTAAGGGGGAACCGTCTGCGCTGGTGGTAAAGGACGTAAAAGAATATAACAAAGCCATCCCCAGGGCTATGCCAACTATAGACCCTACCAGACCAATCAGAAAGCCCTGATAAATGAATATCAGGCTTGCCGCCCGGTCTTTAATGCCCATAGCTTTCAAAATCCCAATCTGCCGGGATTTTTGCAGAACAGTGATCATGAGCACGCTTGAGATAGCTACTATTACTGAAATTAATATGACTGCCTGTATTATTATGCTGGAAATTCTCTGACCTTCAAGACCGCTCAACAGTTGTTGATTCAGTTCTTTCCAGCTCTCAACCTTGACAGCATCATCTTTCAACGTTCTCTCGATTCTGCCTGCTATACTATCGGCAGCGAATAAGTCATTTACAGTAACCTCAATTTCCGTTATCCTGTTGCCATAGCCGAACAGTGCTTGAGCCGTGTCAAGCGTGGTAATGATCCATGATTTATCTATGCTTGCTACGCCAATATCGTAGAAGCCTGATATTGTGAACGTGCTATCGCTCCTGGAGGGTGTTCTTATTGTCAGTTTATCCCCGAGCCCAAGTTCCAATTCTTCACGAAGACCTTTACCGACTAATATCTCGCCTCTTGTTTTATACGCTTGTCCTTCATAGATTGCATCGCTAAAACTATATATCCGGTCAGCGCTATCAAACTCGAAACCTCTGACAAGTACAGGAGCAGTATTGCTACCCTTTCTCGCAAAAGCGTTAGAACTTGCCGCGGCTGCGACAACTTTCACCGATCCTATCTCATGTATTTTTTTCACAATTGCATCCCAGCGGCGAATTGTGACCTTATCCATAGAAGATGAAATAGTAATATGAGGTGAGTTTCCAATTGTGCTATCAACCAGACTTATCTGAAGGCTGTCTATAAGCAATCCAACGAATATTTGAACAGATATGGCAATGGCTATTCCCACAATGATTAACGCAGTTTGAGCCCGGCCAGACTTCAGAAACCGCACAGCCACCCAGAAGGATATCATTCTTTCTCCTGTTTAATAGATTCTGTTTATTATTAAATGAACCTGAACAAGCAGTATTATATAGAGCACACCATGCAAGTTACAATGGCTATTGATACCAGGTTTGTTAATACATTGTAAACCTCCAGTAAAAATGCCACAATAAAGACTATCAGTCCTATCCAGGAAATTTTTTCGTATACTACTGTTCCACTTGAATCATTCCGACAACATGCTTAAAAGTAATAGTAAGCTTGACAGTCAGCTTCACGCATGCTAAATTCAATCAACCTCAGGTCAAAAAATTGTTAAAAGGTTGTCAATTATGAACGTTTTTACAGAATTTAAATGGAGAGAGATGGTCTATGATGCCACAGAGGGCATACCGGAGGTCCTGGCTGAGGAAAAAATAACTGCCTATATCGGTTTTGATCCTTCAGCAGAAAGCCTTCACGTGGGTTCTCTGCTCCCTGTTATGGGGCTGGTCCATTTACAGCGGCATGGACACATCCCTGTAGCTCTTGTGGGAGGGGGAACCGGTCTTATTGGCGATCCCAGTGGCAAATCACAGGAAAGACCTTTATTAACTAAAGAGCAAGTTGAAGCGAACCAGGAAGGGATCAAAGAACAATTGGGTCGATTCCTCGATTTTGAGTGCAAATCAAATCCAGCAATAATGGTGAATAATACAGATTGGTTAGGCACTATACCTGTGCTCGACTTTCTCAGAGATGTAGGTAAATATTTTTCCGTTAATTATATGATAGCCAAGGAATCAACAAAACGAAGATTGGAACAAGAAGAAGGTATATCTTTTACTGAGTTCAGCTACCTTCTACTGCAGGCCTACGATTTCTTAGTCCTTTATGACCGGTACAACTGCGTTCTACAAATGGGGGGTAGCGACCAGTGGGGAAACATCACAGCCGGCATTGATATCATCCGGCGCTTACGCAGTGCCAAAGCATATGGACTAACCTTCCCTCTTATAGTTACTTCAAGAGGTATTAAATTTGGTAAGACTGAGTTCGGGACTGTCTGGTTAGATGCCAAACTAACATCTCCTTATCGATTCTATCAATTCTGGCTAAATACGGACGACCAGGATGTCATTACTTACTTAAAGTTCTTTACTTTACTTTCTTCGGAAGATATCCAACAACTGGAGGAATCGGTACTAACCTGCCCGGAAAAACGAGAAGCCCAAAGGAAACTGGCACAAGAGGTGACCCGAATGGTCCACGGGTACTCAGAACTGGAAAAAGCCGAACGAGCCTCACGAATACTCTTCGGCGAAGAGATTTCACAATTAAGTGTATCAGACATACTCGATATTTTCGCCGATGTACCTTCCAGTGATATAAATATGTCTCGATTTGATGGCGATGGACTGTCTTTTGTTGATCTCGCTATATCCTGCGGATTGGCTCGCTCAAAGGGTGAAGCCAGGCGTTTGATTCAGGGTGGAGGACTTTATTTAAATAATTCCAGGATAACCGACACGCAATATATTGTATCCTTATCAGAGAGCATCGAAGGACAGATAATTGTATTACGTAAAGGACTGAAGGAATACCGTCTCATCCGGGTTATAAGAGACTGAACTAGCCTCGACCAAACCTTGACTTTCCCAGGTAAGATAAGCGATCAGTTTTTTATTGAGAAGTCAGTCACCATTCCGCCAGTTTATGAAATTATCGTTAGTATCCAGCATTGCTTTCGAACAGGAAAAGCATTCAGTAGGATCATAAAATGTCCTTCGACATTAATAATGTTTCATATCAGCTATGGCACAGGGCAACTCCACTTGTGAACTGAATCCTGCCTGGTAGAGGATTAAAATTATCGTGGTACCTGCACCGTAGCACAGCAAGGCTCAATTTAGCTTCAATCATGATCAAAGCGCTGTATACTCTCAATCAAAACGGAAGGGAGACGGAATGGAAACATTAGAAACAATACATAAGAGAGCGAGTTTAAAGACCCGTCTTTCAGAACGAGAGGTCGAGCAGGAAAAAATCACGAAAATATTGGACGCTGCCAGATTAGCACCTTCGGCGCGTAATACACAGCCATGGCGATTTGTCGTAGTCCAGGGTAAGGAGGCAATAGAGGCTCTGATCAGCAAGGCATTCAGTGAGGCAAATCTCATAGTGAGACAAGCACCGGTAGTCATTGTCGCATGTGCAAAACCCGGCGATGATATTGTCCGTGAGGGAAAGGAGTACTATCTGTTCGATGTAGGTCTGGCAGTGGAGAATATGCTCTTAGCTGCAACCGACCTCGGACTGGTAACGCATCCAATGTCTGGTGTAAACGAAGATGAATTAAAAAGGATACTGGACATACCAAACGAAGTCAGATTCGTGGTTGCCACACCTTTAGCGTATCCGAGCCAGGGCTCCTACGAGGAAGCAGCCCAAGAAAGATTATGTGAACGCAGGAGAAAAACTTTAAAAGAACTGGTTTATTCCAACACATGGGGCACGTCATTATAGTTTACGGTAGGTTATGCAGGTACACTCAGATATGGTCAAATCACACAACATGAAATATCATATTGTGTACTCATAGTTCCTCTGGCTCAATGCCGGCATCCCGCGTCTGGTACCGAATCCTATTCTTTTTCAAGGCAATTGGATTACGTCTAAATAATGCCACCATATTAATACGCGATTATGATACCATTTAAAGGAAACCAGCTAAACAGAGGAGTTTACCTTGGTCTGGATAAAACTCGTAATTTGCTTTACCATCATAGTAATAGCGGGAACGAAGCTCTCTAAATACGGTGATGCCATTGCTGAGAAAACAGGTTTAGGCCGGGTCTGGATTGGTATAGTACTCCTTGCAGCAGTAACTTCCCTACCCGAACTGGCTACCGGTATCAGCTCAGTAGCATTGGTAGGAAAACCCGATCTGACCCTGGGTGATCTCTTTGGATCAAATCTGCTAAATCTGGCTGTTATTGCTCTCCTTGATATTTTTTATACTCGTGGTCCGGTGCTCTACTATTTGAGTTCCAGCCTTGTTCTAGCTGCTACCGCAAGTACGTTACTCATTGCAGCAGTCGCGACCTTCATTTATATAGGGCAAAACGTCCATTCCCTGGGTCTGTTTAACTACATTGGACTTTACTCACTGATAATTTTTTGTCTATACCTGGTTATTCAATACATGCTGGTCCGCTTCGGGCGAATCCAACAGAGCCAGACAGAAAATAATCGGTCAGTGCTCCTTAACTACGAGGGTATATCTCTAAGACAAACCTGCACATTTTTCACAATAGCAGCGCTTGTTACCGTCGGTGCGGGAACATGGTTGGGCTTCATTGGCGATGAGCTGTCAGAGGTTACTGGTCTACAGACCAGCTTCGTCGGTACTCTGTTTCTCGCCCTTTGTACATCCGCGCCTGAGATAGTTGTCTCGATTTCAGCACTACGTCTTGGGGCGCTGGACATGGCAGTGGGTAATGTAATTGGCAGTAACCTGTTCAACATGGGCGTTACTGTCTTCATCGATGACCTGTTTTACACTGAGGGACCTATCCTATCATATGCTACTACCTATCATATTTTTACTGCCCTTGTTGTTATAGTGATGAGCTGTATAGTAATTACCGGACTGATATTCCGGCCCAGGCTATGGCCACGAATCTGGATCAGTACGGATGCTATAGCTCTGATAATCCTATATTTTGGCGCAATTACCGTTCTCTATCTGCTCGGTACCTCCTAATAATAACGCCAAATTTGAAAGGGAAGCGGACAAAAGCGGCTATTAGTAACAATACTATTGAATCTTTGTTGATTTACGGTCTTATCGTTAATCAACCTTGAGTTTATATTTAAAAGACCGATTTACCAGTCTCTCAGCCTTCTCCAGTGAATCAGCGGTGGTCACCTTGTAGTCCCTCCACTTACCGGTTCTGGTAAAATAGCTTACGGTAAACGATTTTCTCGCCGGCCAGAGACAAGAAAAGACCCTCCCCATCACCTTCAATGCTATGCCTGATGACATGGGATTAATCTTTATACGCTGCTCATCCCAAGACTCCACCTCTTTCAAAAAAGATTTGGCCAGTTCTCTGACTTCGGTATCGACAATAAAAGAAAGTCCATCCTCAATAGAACGTTGCTCCACATAACCTTGGTCAGCCACTTTAGTCTTTTCTACTTGCTGCTTGGATTCCCCATGTAGCTCCATGCCGCAAGCTGTACAAAATTTAAACTCAGGATTAGCAATAGCACCGCAGCGGGCACACCTATATTCGAATCTCTCACCACAATTCTTACAGAATTTATAACCTATGGGATTTTGTGAACCACAACGAGGGCAGGTAAACTCTTGTTGCATTTTATCTCCCATCTTCACTGACCTTCAGGCATGGTACACATGCTTTGATTATACATCTGGTCTAGACGTAATGGAATACCCTGAATATAATAGATTTTAAAGCATAGTAACCAGTAATGGCAAAGAAATATATTATAATGTCGTCCTGTTTATCTGAACAGTCTGCAAGAGTTTGCACTCGTGAATGATGAGAAAGAAATTGTACAGCAGATTAATCGGGGCTCAGCTAGTAGAAAGACAGTATATCTGCAGAACCATGACAAAGTACCTGTTGAACAACATTAGTGAACTCATTCGAATTTGCCAGTCAGGTAAGATTCGGAGCGCAGTTTGATCTTAAAAGAAGGTGGTAAAAAGGAATTCATAAATCCTTTCTTTATCTTTCCTTTATCTCCTCTCCCCGTAATACACCTTACAGCCGTTCTCCCATCTCATTGGGATCAAAGGCATCTCTGACCCTCTGCCCCCACTCAACGATAGCCGGCTATGTTGCTGCTAGTAATAACTATCGTTCGGGGATGGCTGATAACGAAATCTAACCTGAAAAATAAATCTGTTCAAAACGAATAGCTTCATGATATAGAGAATAAATGAGATAATCTCTAACGAACTATCCCCACTCGCCTCGTTGCTATCTCAGAAGGTTTCCTCGGTGTTTTTCCGGTAAAGTTACAGGTAAAAGTTACAGGTAACTAAATAACTTGATCAAAATCCTTGCTCTTTATATTGCTTTGCCAGTTCGACATACTTGAGGGGCGCTTCTTTTACCCAAAACATCTGCTGTTCTGTCACCTCACCTTGAATGTCCCCGGGATTGCCTGCAACGAAAGAATTGTCAGGAATTTTCATGCCCTGCATAACTAGGCAGCCCGCACCAATTATGCAGAAGCTACCGATTTCAGCATAGTGCAATATCGTCGAGTTCATACCAATAAGAACGTTGTTTCCGATTCTACGGCAATTTACCGTCGCTCCGTGGCCGATGTGCACATGATTTCCTATAATTACTCCTACACCAGGGGAAGAAGGAGAACCCGAATGAATAACACAGTTATCTTCAACAGCGGTATTCTCGCCTATCTTTATCTTGCCAAGATCACCTCTAATAACTGCCCCTGGCCACACACTGGAGTTTTCACCAATTTCGACATCACCGATAACGTGAGCAGATTTGCTCACAAAGGCTGACTTGGCTATTTGTGGCATTTTACCATTAAATCCCTTAATCATTATTACCTCCAAAACTGTTTACTGTGAGCTACCTTCTTATCGATCAAGCGTCACGTTATATGTGGATAACCACACATATATAGCAGACAACTATATCATAATGCCGATATTTATAAGAAACCATCAGGTTAGCGTGGCAGAATCATGGATAACGTTTATTACAATAGCATCCCGATGCATTTTTAAAGGAATAAAATGTTGCACTCTGACAAATGTTGCTACCTACTTGTCATGTCGCCTTTTCATCTTCGATCTTGTCAATCCGAATAAAGTCGTACATAAAGCAACTAGTATTTTGATCGGGAATACCATTACATCGCCTATCTTATTTAGCCCCTATTCGATGCAACCTGCGATTTTATCGATGATAGGCTGCAATCCATTTGATGTTATAATAACATCCTCTTCAACTGTTCTTCTATGGTTCCCCTGCTCCTCAAGACCTGGCACTCCCGCTATTGTAGCATAGTTCCTACCTCTTCTACATTCATTGAGTTAAATTGACAAGATGTGCTTGTTTTTGGTAACCTTAATGACTCTGTGTGTGACTGCATAGCCCTAACGAGGTTATTCTTCACAGGGTCTTCTTTTTTGTACGGAAAGAGTTTTGTTAGTGAGGATGAAATCACATGAGTGAACTAAGGTATAAACCCGTTACCATTACCCGGGACTTTTATCAACTAGGTACTCCCTCGTATCCGGCTTATTTATCCATGGGAGACGATGGAATGATAATCGAAGGGGGCGTCGGGTTGACCTTCACTATCATCGTGGACCAGATCAAGGAACTGGGCATCAGTCCGGACAGGATCAAGTACCTTACCCTTACGCACACCCATCCCGATCATGTAGGAGCAGTGCCGCACCTGAGGAAACTATGGCCTCATTTAAAGGTCCTGGGCGGTTCCATTGCCGCTGAGCAACTGAAGAAAGAGGAGGCGGTTCAGGAGATAATCCGGATGGATAGCGTTATCACCGAGATTGAGATGATCAAGGGCCATATTGCGGAGTGGCCACCTGAGTTTGTGGACCCTAACTTCGAGGTGGATACGGTTCTCAAAGAAGGAGATAAACTTGATCTCGGCTCGGGAATTGTATGGACTATGTATGATACTCCGGGGCATTCGCCGTGCCATACTTCACTGTACAATGAAAGTCAGGGGATACTGGTTATAGGAGACGCCACCGGCTTATATGACTCCGAAAAGAACCTTTTCTGGCCCAATTATTTTGATTCCCTGGAAAAGTACTGTAACAGCATCCGGAAGCTTTCTACGTTGCCGGCCCAGGTAGGTGTCCTGAGCCACCATAGTATTATCAAAGGTGATGTCAGACAGCATCTCGAAAGGGCCATGAAAGCAACGGAATCGTATCACACAGACCTGCTGAAGAAGCTGGACAGCGGGGGAGACCCCAAGAAGATTGCCCTGGAGACGGCACAGTGGGTGTATACGTTTACCAACCTCCAGCCCTTTAAGGTAATACACGGACTGACCAGGCTTATGATGAAACATTCTCAGTCTGTAGACCGCGCGGAAAACTTGTTCACCCTCCCGTAAGGAAGATAATGAGAGCCCACAATCAGTCGGGAGATTACCCGCAAGGGGAATAGTGCCGGGTCCGGGGAGCAGAAGAACAACAATTTGACAGGAAAGGGTGGAGACTATGTCACCAGAAGACAGTGCCAGCGGGCTAGCCTCGGTTGATAAACGCTATCAGGATTACGGCGGTCGTGCCCGGGAACTCAAGCAGCAGGGCAGACAGATCATGGGGTACCTGTGTGCCTACGTTCCCGTAGAGATACTCCATGCGGCCGGGTATGTACCGTTCCGGATAAAAGGGAATGTCAATGACCCGATTACCAAAGCTGATACTCAGATGGAGACCATCGTCTGTCCCCTGGTCCGCAGCTGTTTTGATATGTCGCTGAAGGGAAGCTATGATTTTTTAGACGGACTGGTTATCCCTCATGCCTGCGATAGTATCTGCCGCACCTATGATGTATGGAAATTCAACCTCGGACTGCCGTTTACGCATTTTATTAACATGCCTCACGTAACTGATGGTTCGGCGCTGAGATTCTATGAGGAGACACTGAATACCTTCAGGAAAAGCCTGGAGAAGGCTGCCGGGAAGGAAATCACCGATGCGTGCCTGGCCCAGGCAGTGAAGGTCTACAATGAAAACAGGCGCAGGGTGAGGGAACTGTATGAGCTCAGGAAACAGGACCCGCCCCTGATATCGGGTACGGAGATAGCGAAGACGTTGGTCGCTGCCATGAGTATGCCGGTGGACGAATCAATCAGTCTGCTGGATAGTGTTATTAATGAGGTGAAGCAGAGGGCCGGCGTTAAAGATAAAAAATCAGCCCGGATAATGGTGATCGGCGCTCAGGTTGATAGTGCTTCGTTTATTGAGCTTATTGAAGACACTGGTGCCTGGGTGGTTGCCGATGACTTGTGCCCGGGTGCCAGGGAGCACTGGACCGATGTCGTTGCTACCGAAAACCCGGTTGCCGGCATCGCCGAGCGCTATTTGAAAGGGATACGCTGTGGCCGGACCTATTTCGAACAGAAGGGGGCATACCCGCAGTACCTGGAGGAAAGGTTCGGGCACATAGGTCGATTCATAAGAGATTACAAGGTTGACGGTGTCATCCTTTACGTCTACAAGTACTGTGACCCGTTCGGCTTTGAGGTGCCGGCGATGCAGGGCTATATCGAGAC
Source organism: uncultured Dehalococcoidales bacterium (assembly GCA_964596125.1). Classification (GTDB taxonomy): domain Bacteria; phylum Chloroflexota; class Dehalococcoidia; order GIF9; family UBA5629; genus CAZQRP01. The sequence goes on from CAZQRP010000014.1 coordinate 24,113, forward strand.
GAAGGGTACTCCGGTGCTTTACCTCGAGGATGAGTATTTGATGTCAACCATTGCCCGGTTGCGGACCAGGATTCAGGCATTTCTGGAACGGATTAGCTGAGGCAGACCGGGCACCGGTAACGAAGGAGTCGCCATGAGTGAAGAAGCAAAACCAGAGGAGAGAAAGAAAAGAAGAACGGCTACCGAGGCGGCGTCTAAAATCGGCCCGATGGTGAAGGCTATGATTAGCGACGGGCTGCGGGCCCATGACGAGGGCAAAAAGACAGCCTATACCTTTATCTATTGCAACTACGATGAGATTGTCCGTGCCATGGACATAGTGCCGGTATGGACTGAGAATTTTGCCGGCATCTGTGCTGCCAAGCGCGATGCCGACCGGTTCTTACAGAGGGCAGAGACCCAGCATCTTTCCAGGTCGCTCTGCACCTATGCGTTGTGCGGCCTGGGATTTGACGCCTGGCGGGAGGAGCTGGGTGAGATGCCACCCGAGTCTCCCTGGGGCGGTCAGATGAAACCGGACATGATGCTGAGCAGCGGGCAGCTTATTTGTGACCCGAGGAGCAAGTGGTATCAGGCAGCCCAGCACTATATGCCGGATGTCCCCGTGTATGAGGCTGATGTCCCCTGGATACAATATGAGGACTACTTTGATTTTCGTGAGGTTGAAGGCTACTACGTGAAATATATTATCGAGCAGCTCAGAGGGCTGGTGGAGTTCCTGGAGAAGCACACCGGCAGGAAGATGGACTGGGACAGACTTGGTGAGCTGGTCGACCTGTCGGATAAAACATGGAACCTGGTCGGCGAGGCCTACGAACTCCGGCAGGCTATTCCCTGTCCGATGGGGACCGGCGATGCCATGAACACCATGGTACCGCTGGCTTTCATGATGGGAACGCAGGAAGCCCACGACTTCTTCAAGGACTTATATGATGAGCTGAAACAGAAGATAGCCAACAAAGAAGGCGTCATCCCCGATGAGAAGTACCGGCTGCTCTGGGGCGGGGGACTGCCGGCATGGTTTGCCCTGACCGATTTTAACTACTTCAACAGCAAGGGGGCGGTATTCCCGGCAGAGACCACCTATCGCAATATCGAGCCGGTGTACCGTCTTGACCTGCCTAAGGTGAGCGATCCCATCGAGCGCTTGGCCTGGAGGTGGACCAAGTTCTGGACATACTGGCATGATAAGACCAGAAAGCGCCCTGGTTCACATCCCGATGTCGAGCGTATGATCCAGTACATCGAGGAGTACTCCATAGACGGTGTTGTTATGCACGAGGCATTTTCCTGCCGGAGCTGGCATCCCGGATTGATCTGGCGGCTGAACCAGCTTAAAAAGATATACCGGGACATTCCCAGCTTGATCCTGGAGAGTGATATCGTCGATATCAGCTCCTACAATGAGGCCGATACCAGGGCCAGAATAGATGCCTTCATCGACGTCCTGGCGGCAGCCAAGAGCTGAAGCACAAACTCCCCATTCCCTTATCCCATATCCATTGACCTATACTCGAAACACCTTCGTCGGTGTACCGGACCATGAGCGTCTCTGGAACATGGTCATCTCATAGGGCACCAAGCCCTCCTGGACCACCCTGTCCTGAAATTCCAGCAGGTCATTGAAGTCTATCTCACAATACTGCCTGTGCCAGTCCTGTATCATGCACACCAGATGAAACAGGTAATCTTTATTACCAAAGTCCTTGTATTTCTCCTTAAGACCGGGATGCTCCCGCAGCATTCTGTTTGCCTGAGAGCCGGGAAATGGTATCAAGGTTCCCCACTCAAACCTGTCAAAGTTATCAAATTCCGCAAGTTTCCTTAGAAAGGCAACTGTCCTTTCCAGGCTTTCTTTGCTCTCACCTGGTACTCCAACGACAACACCGGCTATTACCCCGATCCTGTATTTCTGCAACAGTTCCATAGCTCTGATATTGTCCTCGAGCGTTGCCCTCTTATTCATGCTTTCCAGCATCCTGGGGTCGCCTGTTTCCATACCGACAAAGACACTGACACAGCCGGACTCGGCAAGCAGCCTGGCAACCTCCTCGTCTATATCTTCGGCATCAACATAGTTGGTGTAATGGATCTTCAGTCCATCTGGTTTTGCCGCACAGAAAGCCCTGAACCACTCTTTGTCTCCGACGAGGTTATCGGACGGGTCCCAGATGAAATCTGCCCGGTATTTCTCGACCAGGGATACGATCTCATCCCAGACACGCCTGGGCTCTCTAAACCGTAGGTCATAATAAGGAATTGAGCAGAATATACAACCGCCCTTTTCCTGTGAGCGCCAGAGGCATCCTTTCTGGGAATAAATGTTAACAGGTCTCTTAAATGGATCGCAGATCGGATGCAAGGGATCTTTACTGTTCTTAAAATACACTTCCATGTCAAGGAGGTCCCTGTCCGGTACCGGAAGCTCATCAAGACAGGGTAATTGTACGGGGTTTTCCTTGATCTCATGCTTGTCGCGATAAACAAGGTTCTCGATTGAACCTGGTGGTGCACCGGCAATATACTTTGAGAAAGCAAGCTCGCCATCATATCTGATGACAGCATCTACAAAGTCATAGTATCTTACGATCTCCCTGGCAAGCGGAGTCGCCGCAGCTCCTCCCAGGACTACTCTTGCCCCTCTTTGCTTCGCAACCTTGGCCACTTCAATGGCATGGTCATAACCCAATGCCGTTGCTGTTATTCCGACAAAGTCTGCATCGATCCTGCTCTTCACTTCATCCAGAGTCAGGACATTGTTTCCGTCAAGGATCTCTACCTCAACACCAGGATTGTTCTGCTTGATATACGTCCCTACGGATAAAGTGCCCAGAGGCTGAGGCCATCTGGCAAATTTAGCTATATACCTGTCCGGTCTCCCCGGCGAATAAAGTCGGGTCAGGCGCTCCAGGAGAGCGGTAAACAGGTCGCTGGACACGGCCGCCTCAGCCAGCCGGAAGATAACCTGCCGGGCGCGGCGCTTCAGAGGTTGAGGCCATCCTGCAAATTGAGGTATATACAAATCTGGTCTCCTTGGCGGAGGAAGAACTAACTGCACCTTTTCAATTTTTCTTGATGCTCTCATTTTTCATCATGGTTTTACAGCTTCAAGACCTGTACGGCATACCGTTCAAGTTATCTGCTAGTGTGTTCCGGTATACCCCGGTGCATGAGAAGTTGCCTATAGTAGTATCGCCGTCCTGTCGCCGGAATACAATGCGTACTGCCAGCGGTTTTTAATGCCAGTCGTTTTAAAAATGTTTCCTCCACACTACCCATCCTTTAACAACTTTTAACCGGAGACCGGCACTGATGAAGTTCGCGGCAGTGGTCGATTCCGTTCAGGGGACCCGTCCTGGAACAGGTCCTGCCCGGAGACTGGCAGTGGTGAAGTACGCGGCAGCGATGTCTCGGTAATCAACGGTTTTTGATTCTGCGGCAGAGCAGGGCGATTGGGTGGGGCACTACCTGGAGGTGGAGTAGTACCAGGGGGTTGAGTAAGACGGCGGGGTGGATTGGTGCTATGAGGTGGAGTACCATAGTAAGGCGGCTTAACATGATGAGGTGGACGGGGATGATGGCGAGGAGTAACACGATGAGGTGGGGGTGTACAGGTTGGAGGACGTGGCAGAAAGCGAGTTGTGGGTATGCAAGGCTGTACCGGTATTATTTCAACAACGGCAGGTTTACAAGTCTTGGCTTCAACTTCACTGGCCGTCTTCATTTCTTCTTGCACCTGATATTGAATGAATTTTTGTTGCTCCAGTGCCTCGGAGAGAGACCTTTTCGTTGAAGCCAGCTCCTGTTGTGTGGCAGACAATGAGGTCTTAAGGGTTTCTACCTCGGCTTGCAGCCTGTAGAGTTCCTGGTTTTGTGCAGCGGGAGCACAGCTTACCGCGCTCCCCGTCATTATGACTATGGCCAGCAGTACGCCGAAAAGCGATACATATCTATACATTTTCCGCCTCCCCTTTTTTGTGTAGTATACAACTCTCTAAGGGAATGTCAATATGATTGACAAAGTCGCAAACGAGGATTATAGTTGAGCATGGTTGCCGGAGTAAAAAGCGCAGTGTCCGGAGATAGGCAGGGGTCCGGTAACACAGCGGGCACTTGTCTGTGAACATATTCCTGTGTGGATAGGACAGCAGAGTACAATTGACAAAGGGGGAAGCAATGGTTAAGAAAGAAGCCGGCAGGCAGGATAGAGAAGCCGATGTAGTAATTGTGGGTTATGGCGGCGCCGGTGCTACAGCCGCAATCTGTGCCCATGACAGGGGGGCAAGGGTCATAATTCTGGAGAAAATGCCGGCAGGCGGCGGTAATACGCGTATTGCCGCCGGCGTGATAATGGGGGCAACGGCCATCGCGGACGCTGTGAGCTATGTCACGGCGCTCTGCGCCGGGACTACCGGGCGGGAGCTGGTAGAGACATTTGTCCGGGAGTCCGTTAAGAATAAGGACTGGATCGAGTCAATCGGTGGCGAGGTTGAACCCCGTGTCCCGGGCGGTGACATTTTTTATCCCGTAATCCGGGTCCCGTGCTGGCCGAATATCCCCGGCAGCGATGCCCTCTCGTGGTACGGCATCAAGCGCAGCAAGGGTAAAGGCAAGGAAGGCCTGCTTTTCGGAGGGGAACTGTGGCAGCTCCTGTCAACAAATGTGGAGAGGAGGGGGATTAGCGTCATGACCGGCACCCGTGCCAGAGAGCTGGTCATGAACGAGCAAGGAGAAGTTACCGGTATCATAGCGGAAATGGAGGGTGATACGGTTACAGTCGTTGCGAAAAAGGCTGTCGTCCTGGCCTGCGGCGGCTTTGCCTACAACGAGGCTATGAAGCAGGCGTTTTTACTTTCCAGACCCTTTTATGCCCTGGGAAGTCCCGGCAATACCGGCGATGGTATTATAATGGCAGAAAAGGCCGGGGCTGCGTTATGGCATATGCCGGCCGTTGCCGCTCCTCTCGGCTTCAAGGCTCCCGAATATGGGGCCGCCTTTCATATAATGATGCGCAGCGAAAGACATATATATGTTGATGAAGACGGCAGGCGGTTTGTTGATGAAGCCGGCGTGGAGATGCATAACATGGGGCTGCTGGTGTCATTCTTTGACCTTGACCGCTCCTGTTTCCCACGTCTGCCATCCTATGCTGTCTTTGATGAGGTTGCCAGACGGAAGGGACCGCTGGCAAGGGAGATCAATGAGAGTGCTGAATACAAATGGAGTCCGGACAACTCCAGAGAGATAGACAGGGGGTGGATACGTCAGGGTGAAACACTGCGTACGCTCGCCGGGAAGATATCGGTGGACGGAGCAAGCCTGGAGAATACGGTCGCCAGATATAACGAGTTCTGCAAGGCCGGCAGGGACGCTGACTTCGGCAGGGCCAGAGAAAGCCTCGGGCCGATTGAACAGCCTCCTTACTACGCTATTGCGCTCTGGCCCTGCCTGCTGAACACGCAGGGCGGACCGCGCCGGGACAAAGACTCGAGAGTGGTAAACTACGACAGTAAGCCCATTCCCCGGTTGTATTCGGCCGGTGAACTGGGGTCTCTCTGGGGGTTTTTATATGAAGGCGGCGGCAATCTGGCGGAATGTCTTGTTTCCGGGCGTATCGCCGGACAAAACGCTGCCGCAGAAGAACCATGGCACTAGCTGCTTTAGGAAGCGGGGGTAGGGAACATATTAGACGGAAATAATGAAACTGTCGGGGAATCCAATATCAGCTACCAGGACTATCTAAGCAGGGCATAAATGATCTGCCTTTATCTTTTTTCCGCTAAGTATACTTTCCGAGATCCCTCCTAAGCTCAGAAAACCAAGTAGCCGTTGGTTTGTGAAACTTAATAAATGTTTTTACGCTAAAAGTCATTATGGGACAATCGAGCTTATAGACAACTCTAATGTATAAGTATCTTCAGCCTAATGTATTGAAGTCACAACACGCCAGGTTCTCACCTGTAGCAAATCTTGATCTGTATAAGCATTGAAAATATATATTTATCTAAATACGACAAAATAAATGAACTTTTTGATTTTTGTGCAAACATAATACGGCTCAGTTTGGGCTGGACAGTCCTGAAAATGGCACTTTGGAAAAGGTCCTGTTATATCATGAATATCATAAGGCATATAGGGTTATCTATATTATCCCTGAGTATCCGAATTTTAACAAAGTAATAGGGCGAAATGTAGAATAGGTACCATTTCCCCGGACTTCGTGTTTGCGAGTATGAAATCTTGATTATATAATGTAAACCACGAAAATAAACCTGAAGTCGCCTGGTCTAAAGGAAATACTTATCTGGTTCCTGGGCCATGTTCTAAATTAACCGTACCCTATTTATCATGGATATAAGGTTTATCTTGAAATTGTCTTGCCTCGTCCTGTTTATTTCCGCTCTCTTTGTCATCCCAAGTTGCGCTCAGCCACTTATGCCTTCACCTACAGAGGAAGTCCCACCCGTTGAAGAAGAAACGAATGAAGCAAACGAAGCACCAGTAGTATCCAATATGGAAGTTCAGCAAAAAAGCGGTATGCTTAATCACGATGAGACATGGTCAGGAAATATTCTGGTCGTTAATACCGTCGTAGTACCATCGGGAACTACTTTGACTATCGAACCGGGCTCCACCATCAAATTTAAATACGATAGGGATTATAAAACTTTTAATAAGGAGGGCTTGGTAATACGGGGGGGTACAATCAAGGGAATAGGAACAAGAGACAATATGATCTGGTTTACTTCAGCTGCTGAAGACCCTATTAACGGCGACTGGTTGGGGATTTCCATATTCAATTCAAGAGATAGCGAGTTTAAGTATGTGGTTGTTGAGTTTGCTGAATTGGGTATACAACAGTTTGATTCAGAAGTATCTATTTCAAATTCAATAATAAGATGGAATAATACAGAAGGATTATATGCAGAAAGGTCAAAACCAATTATTGAATATAACAGACTTTATTCTAATGGATATCACGAGATCGCTTTAGAACAATATAATGAAGTTGAAATTAGGAACAATATATTTCACGATGGATTTTGCGCGATTCATAATGAAAAAACGATATCACATATCGAAGGAAACTACTTTAATAACTATAAGCACGCTGCAATAACAGCGGGAATGGATTCAAAATTAAAGATAATACGGAATAAATTTCAGAATATCTCTACCAATTCACCTTATGATATTGATACTGGTGCGACTGCAATAGTTGAGGCTAATGATTTTGGAGAAGGGGAAGTTACTATTCCCGATTTAGATTTCCCGGAGATTACAAATTTTAAGTTAGAGTATTTACCCGGTGATCCCGAAGATAAATACCCTTATATTTACGATAATGAAGATGAAACCAGAAGAGTTATAAAAAGAATCGGTGAAGGGCTCAGGTTTGGATGGGCATTAGAATACGTGAATGGTTATTTATACAGATTTAGTTTGGGTAACGGGGAAATTGGGAAATCACTGGATTTTATTAAAATTAATCCGAAAAACGGCGAATATACTAAATATGGTAATGACGTGATAATGAATCCACGCGGTCTTGCTCACGATGGTGATTTTTTCTTTGTTAATGATTTCAGCCTGTTAAAAATATTTAAATTTAAGCTGGATAATAATCGTGTAGTTATCTACGATTCATTTGATATCCCGGAAAAGGGAAAGGGTGGTACTATGGGACTGACTACCGATGGAGATATTCTATATTTAAAAAGTAGAGACGGTTCTAAACTCTATAAGCTTGATAAATCGGGAAATCTAGTGGGTGAGATATACTTTCAGAATACAATTCGTTTTGATAGCGATATTGTCTGGACTGGACATTATTTCTGGGCAAGCGGTGGATGTGAAAAGGGTATTGGCAAATTTACAGCAGACGGGCGTCTTATTGGCGAAATCTATTATCCTGCAAAAAGTCCATGGGCACTGGCATGGGATGGAGAATGTTTATGGACGATACAAAGGACTTGTGAAATGTGGGATGATCCAAAGATATATCGGATAGAGATTCTAGACGATTCGCTAAATTAGAAATTTAACACACTATACATCCAACATTTGGGCGGATTGTTACCCATTATAGCTAAGACTATATATATTTCTGGTACTCAGAATAGATCCCGCGTGAACAATAATACGTCGTAATGTGTTGAAGATAGTGTTCCACAGATTTATGCTACAATTTCTCAATTGTAATAGAAGAGATCAGCTAACAATTAGCTCACCATGACCAATTCTCAATCTTCCTGATACGGCAGACATTTTTTCTATGGCTACATTGTGGGTGCAGCCGCTTTGTTGATTACTATATTGAACTATTGTGCGGTTGTTTTTGGTGTCGGTTCTGGCGGTACGGCACCGACCGAGTCAACCGTAACCGCTGAATTATTTGGGATAAAATCGCATGGTTCTATATCCGGAATTATCAGCGCTGGCTTTGTATTAGGGGACGCCCTTGGTCCATTCGTAACCGGATTTTTGTTTGATGTTGCCGGAAACTATCAAATGGCTTTCGTAGTTTGCGCAGTTGTCGGCACTCTGGGTCTCTTATTTTCTATATCGCTCAAACCAGTATTAAGATAAAATAATAGTATTCAGGTGTAATTTTGTTAATGACAGTTTCAACTAACCTAAGCACGTTAACCTATCTCAGCTTTCGTAACGTATTAAAAACTATTCATATCGGGCCGATTCCAGCTTCAAGAAAGCCATGAAATCGTTAAAATTGGCAACCTGACGTTTAACCGGGGTAGCAGGACACCAGGGCAATCGGCACCCTGAATTTATTATTTCTTTTAAATAGAGACCGGTGCACTCTTTCGGGCTCATGGCCCGGAGGTCGTTGGTTCAAATCCGCCCCCGCTACCAATGATTATTAGGGGAAGCAGATATGCTTCCCCTTTATTTACCTTATTAGCTTTCTCCCTTTAGTCGCCTTCTTCAATATGTTAGAATGCAACTTAGAATGCAACAGGAAACAGGAGGCTCGTGATGACGAGAGAACAATCACGAAATGTTGAAGATTTGAGAAAGGATATTGTTGTGCAGATAGCTGAATTGTCCAGGTTACTTGGGATGATTCCCGGCGATGATGCTACGGTTCGTGATGCTAGAGATTCATTCTTAAAACTGTCTATCTTAATCGGTAAAGCGTTAGATATTCAGTTGCCTTAGAGCGTTCCTGTCAACCTGTCCCGTTATTTGTCCCTTCGAATCCAACCCCCGCTACCAACGAGAAATTAGGCCCGGAGTATTTAGCTTCGGGCCTTTTCTTTTTTACTACCATATTAGTTTATAATGATCCAAGAGGCTCATATCATTGGATAAATTTACTAAATCCAACTTTCTTAAAATGAGTAAAGAAGTTTTAGACTATCAGCTTAAAACCCTATACCCTATTAAAATCCAAGATGATGTAATTCGCACCAACCTTATATTCCTTAATCATGATCGTAATTTTTCTACATTTCTAACTGTGAAATATTTGGCCGAACATGAAAGAGTAGCAGATATTTTCACCCTCGCAAGGTCAATGTTCGAATCCATAATAACAATGGGTTTACTTGCCCAAAAAACAGTCACAGATGACATTGAAAGATATCAAGAATTCCAATATGTAGAAATATGCAAAACATATGAACACCTAAAAAGGCTTGGATTTGAAAATCTCAGTGGTGTATCTACTTCAGAGGCAGAACTTATTGCGGAAAAACGGAAAAGTTATACTACTAAATGGGGCAGAAGCATAGTTTCTTGGACAGGCAAATCTTTAGAAGAAAATGTTAGATCAGTTGATAGTTTTTATCCCCCAACATGCAATGAGAGCCATTTTTATGAATATTTATACTGCCAAGTATATCGAAAGGGGTCTCAATCATCTCATTCAAGTTATGCAGGATTATCAAAAGGAATACTCATCGAAAAATTTAGTATTTCAGGAATACCTAGTACTTTCCAAAGATTTATGACAGATGAAAACCATCTAATTTTTTCTTGCTTCCATTCTATAATTGTTTTTATTAGCTCGATAAGATTTCTTGGATACATTCTTGGTAAAGATGAGATAGAAAGCTATTTTCAAAAAATCGCTAGATACATTATTTCTGAATGAAAAACCTTTTTCATGGTTGTCACCTGCCCACAGGTGACCCATAGTTCAGGTATAAACCACAACGGTCACCCGTAGGCGGGTAACTCGTAGGAAAATATACGGTTACCCTGATATTGGCATGCAAGAAGGCACAAAACAAGACTAGCACCACTATTGAGGCATTTAAGTTAATATGATATTCTTGTACCACTATACAAACAGTAAATAAATGATATTGGGGTTATTTAAATGTTGTTAATATGGATAATCCTTCTCGTAATTGCTGTTATCCTTTTACTGCTTCACTGGAAAGGACCAAATGCAGTATGGGGAACAGCAACCTTGGGTATAATAGTCGGCATTATCCTCTCTATAATTAAAGGCGATTGGGCTTTCTTAGCTTATAGCTTTACAATAGGTACATTTGTAGGGACATTTTTTCAATTGCTTGGCAAATTGTCTGAGTGGTACAAGGAGCGTCATTAATACCTCATTTTTAATGCGAGTGATTCTGTATGATATTACAGTGATGTGAAAATTAATAAGATGATTTATACAATATATATTATGGTTTCCTAGGAGTCACCTGCCCACAGGTGACTAGCAGAGCAGTCTTACCCCCAACCACCCTGCCCAAAGTCCAGTAGCTCACGCCGAATATCCTCGCTTGGTTACGCTGCGTCGCCCCCGGGTTCAGTCTGGCGGCCTCGCGTATCCGCCCGTCGTGCTCATAGAGCTTAAGGCCCAATAAATCGACTTATTTATGCCACAAGGGTATTGACAAACGGATAGAAATAGTATATGTTAGAATTAGTTAACGTTAGAAATATATAACTAGTGTGGGTGATGCTATGAAAACGAGGAGACTATTCTGGGGCGTAACGATTGCGGCGCTCATCATCATTATCATAACCATCTCGCTGGAGGCGTACTATGTGCTGCTGGCGCTGGCAGCCGGCGCCCTGATTTTCGGCTACCGCGAGCTGTGGTCGCTGGTACGGACCGGGAAGCTACCGCCGGTTGACGAGAGGGTACGGGAGAACATCGGCAAGTCGGTGCGGAACGGCTTTGTCTTTTTCTCCCTGGCGCTGGTATTTACCATGCTGCTGTTCACCATCAATAAAAGCCTGGCTCCTGACATGGTGCAGGTCCTGGGCGGCCTGTTGCTCTCGGGCGGAGCAGCCTACCTGATATCCTACGTCTACTACGACCGGGCGGGACCCGGTCTGGATGAAAGGAGGATGAGACTGATGAAGACATTTCTGATGGTAGCGGGAATATCGCTGGGCGCCTTTATCATCAGCGCGTTCCTGCACAATATACTGAGCGGTGTGCTGGGCGTGGAAGAGCCGGTGTTTTTCATCATCGCGGTCATCCTGGCACCGCTGGCATTTGTAACCGGCATTATCGGCAGCCTGGTTATCTTTATCAGGGGACTGGTGGGGTAAACACACCCGGCACCGTTACAGGAAGTAGACCACGATGAGGACCAGGATAAAAGAGTTCCGTGCCAGGCAGAACCTGACGCAGGAAAAGCTGGCTGAGCTGGTAGGAGTAAGGCGGGAGACTATCATCTTCCTGGAGCAGGGGAAATATAATCCCTCCCTGAGGCTGGCGCACAATGTTGCCAGGGCACTGGAGACCACCATAGAGGAGCTGTTTCTCTTCGATGACGATTGACTTCAGGGGGTAACGGATGACAAGGGCACGGCAGCCGGTCTACCCGTGTATACAGGAGACCGGACATATTCCTGCGCTACCCTTCGAACTGCCAGTTGTACCTTCCATCGTAGTCCAGTCCCGCCTTGTACGCATTTATGCCGGTCGGTGTCCCGGCAGAAGCGATCAGAAACATGCGGCGGGTAAACCGCTCCAGGGGTAAATCGACCGACTTGGCTATGCCCCCGTAGACATCATTGGCTGTCTCCGCCAGCCGCCAGCCGGTCCTTTTCATCAGGTTGAGATATCCCTGCCCCCAGAACACGTTCAATGGCACCCTGTGGTTCTCCTTCTGGTCGGTTTCCCAGGCAAGTCTATAGGTGAAAGCCCTCAGCGCTTCTATATCGATACCCGCTTCTCCCAGTTTGGCTGCCACCATAGAGTGCTGAATGATGGGTTTGCCCCCCTGCAACCGCTCCCTGGCGTAGGTTCTCACTTCGTCATACATTCTGCGGATTTCGCCGAGATACCCTGCTAGCAGCATCCACTTATACGCCATAGCCGCATGAATCATGGTATAGCCTTTATTTACTTTCCCCAGCATCGAGATCTCGGGGACTCTGACATTATCAAGGTAGGTCTGCACGTTCCCACCCAGCTCTGCTATCACGAACCTGTTCAGATACCGGGTCACCCCCGGTGCGCCGGTGGGGACATAGAACGCGGTCAGCGACCGGGTCAGCAGTCCGTTTTTGTCCGTTCTACAGACGACCATGATGACGTCGGCGGCGGCACCGCCGGTGCAGAACATTTTGTTGCCGTTTATCACCCACTCATCCCCGTCTTTATAGGCGAAGGTCTTCAGCGTTCCGCCGGGCTCATCATACGGTATATGCGGGTCGGTGCCGCCTTCCGGCTCGGATACCGTACCGGCAGGGAACTGCCTGGTATTATTCATGAAATCGGCAAAGAACTTCGCTTTTTGCTCCTCGTCAGGGTTGTGTGCCGGGGCACTGCAGTAGGTATATAAGTTTCCCAGCAGTCCCGCTACCGGTCCCGCATGGTACCCCATCTCTTCAGTGGCTATGAGCTGGGTGACATAGTAGTCACCGGACTCAGGCGCCGTGCCTCCATATTTCCTGGGGACTGCGAGCTGGCGCAGTCCTACATCGTGCAGTTTCTCCAGCAGGTCCCAGGGGAAGACAGCCGTCACCTCCTCACAGGTCTCTGCCATCGAGACCCTGTCTTCGATCTCGTTGATCCGCTTCATGTCTATTTCCCGCTGGCAAAACTCCTTGACCAGTCTCCTGATCTGCCGCTGCTCTTCAGTTAGTTTCAGGTCCATCGTGCTGCCTCCTGTCCGGTTTTGCTATGTCCAGGTCTCCCTGTAGAGAGCCTGGTATTGACCTCGCGCTGCGTTCAGCCTGTAGCAGTATTTCAAAGCGGCACCTTCTTTATCGATGCCGTATACTGTTAAAAATTTCAATTTCAGCTTCAGATTTTCGATTCCTCAGCCCATTCATTAAAACCCTCACCCCCTGTATCCCCCTCTCCCTCAGGGAGATGGGGAAAGACTTTTCATAAGAGAGGCTTCGCCTCTCTTGAACTCTCCGTAGCAGGGCGTTTACAGGGAGTGCTCACTCTTTTTCTCGAAGTCTCTTCTCCTGCCCTTTACCGTCAGTTAGTTGCAAGTCCATCGAGCTGCCTTTTGTCCAGATTCGCCTCTCTTTAACTTCCCTTAGCAGAACGTTTTAGGGGGGCGCTATCTATTCTCAATCTCCACCCCTCCCCTTTGCCAAGGAGAAGGGGACATATCCCTGAAGTCACCTCTCTCCGGTTTTGTGAAGTCGGTACTATTATAGGCTCTCATAGTAAACAACGCCATAGAATAATCAAATGGAAAGCCCTGAAGTGAAATAGACAAAGCCTGAGACTGCGGCCGGACTCAACCTCAATGGTGACCCGGATTGATTTTGGTGGGGATGGTCAGATGTAACTACGTAACATTTTGTTGCCAGACAATCAATGAAGATTTATAACGCTGGGCGGTACTAGAGCTGTCATGCCTTCCGGCTAGTGAGTTTTACGGTGCGGTAAAGCCGTCCTGTCTCTCTCCATGAAAGAAGATATCTTCAATGGTGACCTTGAACAGCTCCGCCACCTTGAAGGCGAGCTCCAGCGAAGGATCGTACTTGCCCTTTTCTATGGAGATAACGGTCTGCCTGGTGACCCCCAGCTTGTCGGCAAGCGCTTCCTGGGTTAAATCATGCATGGCGCGGTATACTTTCAGCCTGTTCTTCATTTCTATTCCAGGTATCAGCTTTTACTTGCATAGTACAGGTAGAAACCATAGTAAATAACCATGATGGCGCAGGCAGAGTATGCCAGGGTAAAGCCTATCAGCCTGAGGTCGGCAGAATCGCTGCTGCTCAGTGCCAGCAGGACGGCGCTGGCTACCGCGATTACCGGCAGGGAGACACCGAGGGTGAACCTGGATGCCTTTTCGCTTATGTAGCAGGTCCTCTCATCCCGCAGTACCTGTTTTACCCGTTTGCCTAACAGGTACATCAAGCTCATTCCTGCGGCTACTGCGACTACCGGTATCAGCGCATTTCCAATCGATATCGACCAGCCGATTGTAGCACCGATAGCCATTGTGACCACTAGTCCGCACAACCTGAACGTTTTCCTGCTCATGATATGTCCTCCATGTAATAGTACTATTACTAATAGTAACATTTCATATACAAAATGTCAAATATTATTTACATTATCACAGGTTGTCCTGTCTGAGAGAGCGCTGAAAACCACAGGTCCAACCCCCTTTATCCCTCAGTCCCGGCATAATTTTGAATTAGGGGCCTGTAAAACGTTATAATCTTTGGATAACGCTGGAGGTGCCTGTGCTCAAGACCCATAGCTGCGGAGAACTGAGAAAAGAACATATCGGACGTGAGGTCACCCTGGCCGGCTGGGTCCACCGGCGCCGGGACCACGGCGGCCTGGTTTTTATTGACCTGAGAGACAGGGAGGGGATTACCCAGGTAGTCTTCAATCCTGATGAAGCTAAAAAAGCACACGAAGTAGCTGATGAGCTGCGCAGCGAGTATGTGATCGAGGTTTCAGGCGAAGTCGCTCAGCGCCCTTCCGGTACCGAGAATAAGAAGCTGGCGACGGGTGAGATCGAGGTTATAGCCAGGGACACCAGAATCCTGAATACATCAAAAACGCCGCCGTTCTATATCAACGAGGACGTGGAAGTCGATGAAAACCTCTTTTTAAAGTACCGTTACCTGTATTTGAGGCGGTCCAAGATGAGGGACAATATCATGCTCCGCCATAAGGTGATACGGTTTATGCGCAGTTTCCTCGATGCGAAGGGCTTTATTGAGATCGAGACGCCGATTTTGATCAAGAGCACTCCCGAAGGGGCCAGGGACTACCTGGTGCCCAGCCGGATCCAGCCCGGCAAGTTTTATGCGCTGCCGCAGTCGCCGCAGCAGCTTAAACAGCTCCTGATGGTTGCCGGCTTCGAAAAGTACTATCAGATAGCCCGCTGCTTCCGCGATGAAGACTCGCGGGCAGACCGCCAGCCTGAGTTTACCCAGCTTGACCTGGAGATGAGCTTTGTGGACGAAGAGGATATACTCAACCTTCTGGAAGAGCTGTTTACCGCTCTGGTGGAGCAGGTGAAACCGGAGATGCGGGTGCTGACCCCGTTCCCGCGGCTGTCCTTTGCCGAGTCCATGGAGCGGTTCGGCAGCGATAAACCTGATATCCGCTTCGGGCTCGAGTTGAAGGACCTGTCTGATATCGCTGCTGGCTCGGAGTTCGGCGTCTTCCGTGCCGCCGTCCAGGGCACCGGCAGGGTCAAAGGTATCTCTCTACCCGGCTGCGCCGGCTATACCAAAAAGCAGCTTGAAGAGCTGACCGAGCTGGCAAGGGGTCTCGGCGCTAAAGGCCTGATAACACTGGCCCTGTCCCCGGACTGTGATCTTGAGTCTCTCACGCCGGAGAGCATCAGGTCGGTAGCTGCCAAGTACCTGACGGTGGAGCAGATAAAGGAAATGGCGGCGAGACTCGGGGCGGGACCCGGCGACCTTATTTTAATTGTAGCCGGAGATGCCGGGATGGTAGATAAGGTACTGGGCGGGCTGCGCCAGGAAATGGGATATCGCCTTGACCTGATAGACCCTAACCTGCTGGCTTTCCTGTTTGTCGTCGATTACCCGTTGCTGGAATGGAACGATGAGTCGGGTCACTGGGAATCGATGCACCATCCCTTCACAGCTCCCCGTGAAGAGGATATCCCTCTGCTGGATACCGACCCGTCCAGGGTCCGTTCACGCCACTATGACATTGTGTGCAACGGCTATGAGCTGTCCAGCGGCAGTATCAGGGTCCACAACCGCCGGCTTCAGGAAAAGATATTCGGTCTCCTGGGCTATTCCAGCGAAGAGACCGAGAAGCGCTTCGGCCATCTTTTGGAGGCATTTGATTATGGAGCGCCGCCGCATGGCGGTATCGCACCCGGTATTGACCGCCTGGTGATGCTGCTGGCAGGGGAAAAGAGCATCAGGGAGGTCATTGCTTTTCCCAAAAACCAGAACGCCGTGGATGTCATGAACGATGCTCCGTCGCCGGTCTCCGAAGAGCAGCTCGGTGAGCTGCACCTGAGGCTGAAAGACGATGGGGCTGGCACGACCTGAGTAAAAAAATAAAATGTGCCGAATAAATGTTATAATAATGAACGGGTTGTCAGTATGAAAGTAACAAAAGAAAAAATTGAAAACAGCCAGGTCTCGCTTAATGTGGAAATGGAGGATGTTGAGCTGGATGAGTACATGGGGAAGGCATACAACCATCTGGTAGGCAGGGTATCCGTCCCCGGCTTTCGAAAGGGTAAAACGCCGAGGGCCGTCCTGGAACGCCATGTAGGAAAGGACGCCTTCTTAAAAGAGGCGCTGGAGCACATGATACCGGAAGCCTATCAAAAAGCACTGGAAGAGCAGGAAGTCGACCCTATTGCTCAACCGGAAATACAGCTTATCCAGGAGGAGCCGGTCATTTTCAAGGCTATTGTGCCGGTCCGGCCGGAAGTGAAGCTTGGCGACTATAAAGCGGTGAGAATGGAACCTGACCCGGTTGAAATCGGTGAGGATGATGTGAACACCGCTCTCGAGCAGCTCCGCAATCAAAATGCTGTCCTGCTGCCGGTAGACCGTCCGGTAAAGCTCGGTGATACCGTAACCATGGATATCGAAGGCGAAAGCGGTGGTAAGCCCTTTCAAATACAGAAAGACCTGGTCTACGAGCTATTCCAGGAGTCTCCGCTGCCTCTACCAGGATTCGCCGAAAAAATGGAAGGCATCAAGAAAGGAGAGGAGACGAGCTTCACCCTCTCGTATCCTCAGGACTATAAAATGGGGGAACTGGCGGGCAAGGACTTCTCTTTTAAAGTGAAGGTAACCGAGATTAAAGAGAAGGAGCTCCCCGAGCTCAATGACGAATTTGCCCAGTCTGTCGACAGCACTGACCTGGCCGCTCTTCGGGAGAAGATATCAGATGATTTGAAAACGAGAGCCGGCGAGAGAGCTCGCATGGAGTTCGAGCAGAGACTGGTCGATACGGTTGTTGAGGCCAGCGAGGTGGAGTATCCACCAGTGCTGGTTGAAAGCGAGATCGACCGGTTATTAAATGAGGAGGCGAGAGGATTTACCGAAGGAGTGAGGGGGCTTGAGGGCTATCTGAACAGCATTAACAAGACCATGGACCAGCACCGGGACGAGTTACGTCCCATTGCCGATAAGCGTGTTATCCGGTCCCTTGTTCTGGGGAAGATTGCCGAAGAAGAAAAGATTGAAGTCGATGCCCCGGAAATCGATGGTGAGATAGATAAAATGGTGGGTAATGCCGGTGAACGGGCTGATGAAATGCGTCAGTTTTTCAACCTGCCGCAGGCACGCACATCGATAGAGCAGGTTCTTATCAGTCGAAAGACCATGGAGCGGTTGAAGCAAATAGTCAGCGGCTCAGAGGAACCGGTTACAGAGTAGAAAGGAGATAGAACTATGAACAGCATACCACAAAATATCATTCCGATGGTGATCGAGAGCGGCGCCAGGGGGGAGAGAGCTTTTGATATCTACTCTCTACTATTGAAGGAACGCATTGTCTTTCTGGGAACACCTATCAATGACCAGATAGCCAATCTCATTATTGCACAGCTCCTTTTTCTGGAGCGTGAAGACCCTGATAAAGACATAAACCTTTACGTACACTGCCCGGGCGGTATAATCAGCGCCGGCCTGGCTATTTATGACACGATACAGATCATCCGTCCGGATGTCTCCACAATCTGTGTGGGAATGGCTGCCAGCATGGGAACGGTGATTCTCTGCGCCGGAGCGAAGGGAAAGAGGTTCGCCTTACCCAACTCCACGATTCATCTTCATCAGGCGGTGGGTGGTGCCCAGGGGCAGGCTGCCGATATTGAGATCGCCGCCCGTGAAATCATGAGAATGCAGGACCTGATCCGTAGCATCCTGGTAAAACATACCGGCCAGACAATGGAAAAAATAACTCACGATACCGATAGAGATTTTTATCTCAACTCACAGCAGGCAGTGGAGTATGGCCTGGTTGATGAGATTCTGGCCGGACCACCGGCTAAAGAGCCAAAAGCAAAGAAATAGAGTTATAGCTATTGTCCGGAGCATTCAAGATATGTCCGGGATAGCTGAGCTATATCGGGTAGGCCTCGTCCGCCCCGATATCACCTGAATACGTCAGCCTGTCTCGACTGCCTCTTCCCGTACGATCTGGCCGATTCTCCGGTGAATTTCCAGCGAAGCTTTCCTGTCCTCGGCTCCCGCCAGCCATTGAAAGAAGCCCCTGTCGCCTTTTCCTCCGGCTCTTTCCAATCTTTTTACCAGCTTTTCGACTTCCGGACGTCCGCCTCGTTTCCAGGCTTCGAAAGCCGGCCACAGGTCATCCAGGTGCGTCGATGCCAGGCCCATGGTGGAAGAGGGGAGCGCATATTCGTCTGCATTGAATGCGATTGCCAGACCACCTGCCGTATCTACCGCTTGAAGCATTTTAACGTCGGTGATGCTGTCCCCGATGGCGACCCACTGCGATAAAGGCTTGTCGTGAGCTTTGGCAAAGCTTTCCAGGGCCTCCACTTTATGTTGGCCACCTACAGGTCTGACCTGTTTCAGTAGGGGGCCTACGCCGGTCCCGGAAAGCTCCTTCCGGTAAAAGTTGTCCAGTTTTTTCTTTATCCAGTCGTCATCTGCCGGGTAGGCATTTAAAATATCCGTTTCTATCTTTTGTACTACATCGAAATCTTCTTTACATAATGTTGCTGCAATTTCGTCGAGCGGGAATATGGTGCAGGCAATATTGTGGGCATAGATATTCAGCTTTCGCGTAACGAGCAGGGTATATTGTTTATAGCTGGTGCTTATGCAAAAAATCCCCCAGTCATCGTTGTACAGTTTAGAAATAAGCTCGACAGATCCTCCGGTCAGTGTTGCTTTTCTGGCCAGGGCAGTGATATCTTCTTCCTTTATTTCATGATAGACCAGGAACGGGGCGATAAGCGCCGGAGTGTCCCCGGGTTCGTAGTCCGGTCTGCCCTCCGATGTTAACAGTCCGTCATAGCGGCTGATTATCTCAAAAACCTTGTCTCCGTTGGGGAAGAGCTTCATGAGGTTACAGGCGCTGTCCTGCGGAGACAAGGGGCCTTCGACGTTAAAGCAAACAACGTTCATTTTCTACCTACCATCCTGTTTATTTCGTTCCTGAGGTTGTATCTGTCTATCGGTTCTCCCATAGCGTTCACTACTTTACTACCTGTATCTTGACTTCTTTTTACAGAGAGCCTTCAGCGGTACCATGCTGAGTGGAAACTCCCTGGCCAGTCCCTGCTGACGAATAAGCCGGAATAGTGCATTTTGTTAGCAAGATCAATCTCTCCTGGTGAAGTGATTTTTCAGTTTATTCCGGGTGCTGGTAAAGTGAACGAGCGGATTCGACTTGTGCCCGACAACCCTGCCTTGAGCTAACGAGGTCAGAAATTCATTTTTCCCGTTGAATTCGGGCATCTCAATATAGGCATTGCCGATCTCAGCGGGTGTATGGGCGTCGCTGCCTGCACTGGAGTGCTTGCCGAATTTTCGCGCTAACCGCTGCGCTCTGCCATTACTGCCTGGAGAAAGACTGCGGGCATTAAAGACCTCGATAATATCGACAGAAGGCAGTATCGATTTTAGAGCTTTACCGTTAAATGCCGATAGACGGAAATTGTCATAGGGGTGGGGAATACAGATAAGCCCATCCTGGGCTTTGATGCGGTTGAGAGTTTCTTCGACGGATAGTCTGCTCGGTATCTCCTCTTTAAGGAACAGTCCCATGATTTCGCCGAAGGGAGTCAGAATTTCCTCGGCGACGATGATATGGAATGGTGCTATTTCCTTCATTTTGATGGCCCCGGAAATTGTCCCGTGGTCGGCAATTGCCAGACAATTAATACCGATGTCGAGACAGCGTGCGATCACCTGCTCCAGAGGCGTAGCGCAGTCCATGGAGTATTCGGTATGAACATGAAGATCAGCTTTCAACAAGGATTTAACCCACCCTTTCCAGGTACTCTCCTGTGCGGGTGTCTACTTTGATGGTATCTCCCGTGTTGATAAAGAAGGGGACCTGTATGGTAATTCCTGTCTCCATTGTAGCCGGCTTGCTTCCGGCAGAAGCGGTATTGCCTTTAAAGCCGGGCCCTGTTTCGGCAACCTGCAATTCTACTGCAACAGGGAGTTCCAGTCCTAACGTACTGCCTTCGTGCATTGCCATTTCAAGGTTCAGTCCTTCTTTTAAATAGCCCAGCGCGTCGCTTACTTTACCTTCGTCAAGCGTCACCTGTTCGAATGTCTCCGTGTCCATGAAGTAGTAGAGATTGCCATCGTTATAGAGATATTGGACCGGGCGGCGTTCCAGAAATGCCCTGGTAAATTTTTCACTTGCCTGGAAAGAGCGTTCGGTGGTATGGCCTCCACGAATGTCACGGAGCTTTAAACGGACCTGAGCAGAGCCCCGGCCCATTTTGATATGCTGGTAGTCGAGGACTTGAAACAGTTGACCATCCAGCTCTATAGTGATCCCCTTTTTTAATTCTCCGGCGTCGATCATAAAATAACATTACCTCCTGACTAGATACTTGCGGTTTTGCTTGCAGTGGCAAGTGTTCTTACCTTCCCATTCTCCAGTACTACCGTATCTTCTATTCTTACTCCACCCCAGCCTGACACATAAACTCCGGGCTCTACGGTAAAGACCATCCCGTCAACAAGCAAATCTGAAGAGTCCGGGCCGAGTCTGGGAGCTTCATGGGCTGCCATGCCGATGCCGTGTCCAAGACTGTGGCCAAAGGAATCGCTGTAGTTTGCCTGGTCGATAACCGTTCGGGCTAACTTGTCTGCCTGATCGCCGTTCATACCGGCTTCGATCGTAGCCAGAGCAGTCAACTGAGCACCCAGTACAATATCATGGATTCTGGCGAAGGTCTTATCGCTCTTGCCGAGATACAACGTACGGCTCAGGTCACTACAATAGCCGTTCACTTTAGCTCCCATATCGAATTGTATGGGTTCATTACGCTGAATTACCCGCCCGGATGGCCGGGCATGAGGGAGAGCTGAGTTGGAACCTGAGGCCACGATAATTTCGAATGGCATTGTTTCACTGCCTTTTTCTCTAAGAATTTTTTCTAGCTCCCAGGCTATCTCCTCCTCCGTCATGCCGGGAGCGACTATTGATTTTACCTGTTCAAAGGCGAAATCAGCCAGTCCCGCCGCCCTAGTGATACATTCCAGTTCCTCCGGTTCTTTGATGATACGAACGGATTCCACCAGGTCGGTTGTCGGAACAAGTTTTATCCGATACTTATCACCGTCAAGTATATCATACAGCAGACGGTAGACACTGAATGAAATATCGTTAGCTTCAAAGCCCAGTTTTTGAAACCTGAATTCCGAGGACAGTTGGGGCAACCAGTTTGCTATCTCGCCCCTGGTGTGGACGATCTCGAACTCGGGTGCTTCAATTTTAGCTTGCTCGATATAACGGAAGTCGACAGCCAGGACTGCTTTATCGGCTGATAAGAGCAGCCAGCCTGCTGAGCCGGTGAACCCGGAAAGATATCTCCGGTTTACCGGCTGAGAAATCAACAGGGCATCTAGTTCGTGCTGTTCGAGACTTTTTCGCAGCCTTTGAAGTCTACTTACCCTCAACTCTCTCCCCTTAATTCTCCGACCATGATCCGCAGTGCAGCAAGATATCCACGCCAGCCGAGACCGGTAATTTGCCCTCTGGCAATAGAAGCAGTTACCGATTTCTCTCTCCAGTGTTCACGGGCATAAATATTGGACAGGTGCACTTCGATTACCGGCAACCTGCTGTCGACAAGTGCATCCCGCAAAGACAGGCCGTAATGAGTAAGCGCACCGGGATTGATGATTATACCATGTGCCTGGGGAGCATACTTCTGGATAAAGTCGATAAGCTTCCCCTCAATGTTGGATTGGAAGAAGAGCATCTCTACTCCCAGACTCTCTCCCTCCTTTTTCAGCATGGTATTGACCTCGGACAATGATTTCTCTCCATAGATAGACGTGTCACGCTTTTTCAACAGGTTAAGGTTTGGTCCGTTAATAATTAAAATCTTCATCATGCTCCCACTCCAGTTTCTTGCTCAACCAGTTCTCCTTTATACTTACAGGATGTACATTTTACCAGACCGTTTCGATAGTTCACCAGAAGTTTATTACACTGAGGACAGGGCTGTGGGACCGGTCTTTGTCTGATAGTGAAACGACACTTTGGATAACGGCTGCAGCCGTAGAAGCGGCGCTTCTTCTTGCTTATCCGTTCCACCAGTTCACCATTTTCCTTTTCACCGCATTCGGGGCAGGGAACGCCGGTTTTGACCACTAAACGCATTGTTTTTTTGCATTCCGGATAGCCGCTGCAGGCAAGAAATTTCCCGTATCGTCCTGTCTTGATTACTATAGGTTTACCGCAATCAGGACAGGTTTCATCGGTCTGCTGAACGATTTTTATTTTTTCTATCGTGTTAAGAGCCTTGTTTAGTGTTTTATCGAAAGGTGTATAGAACCTTTTTAAAACGGATACCCACTCTTTCTCGCCCTGGGCAATCCTGTCCAGGTCCTTTTCCATCCGTGCAGTAAAGCTAAGATCAACGATACTGGAAAAGTGCTTGGTTAACAGGTCATTGACAATAATCCCTATCTCATTGGGATGAAATCTGCCGTTTACCTTATGTACATATTCTCTTTCCTGAATTGTGGATATGATTGGAGCATAGGTACTGGGGCGTCCAATGCCTTTTTGCTCCAGCGCTTTTATCAGGGTGGCTTCAGTATATCGGGGTAGTGGTTCCGTAAAGTACTGTTCCGAAAAAAGACCCAGCAATACCAGTTCATCACCTGTTTTCAGTTTCAGGAGGAGGTGAGACTTTTGCTTTTCCTCCTTTTCTCCTTTACCCTCTGCTCCGCCGTCTTCATCTTTTCCCTCGCTGTAGATAGACATGAAGCCCGGGAACTTGACCACCGAGCTGGTTGCTTTTAATAAGTATTCATTTCGGGATCCCGGACATTTCGCTTTAACTTCGACTGTCGCAGTATCGAACAGTGCCTCTGACATCTGACTTGCTACCATTCGTTTCCAGATCAGCTCGTATAGCTTGATTTGCTCTGCTTTAAGATAAGGGCGAAGCGAATCAGGTTCTCTATAAATCTTTGTCGGCCGGATAGCTTCATGAGCTTCTTGAGCCCATTTACCTTTTTTGCCGAAAGAGCGAGCGTGGGCCGGCAGGAAATTACTGCCATATTTTTTATTGATGAAGTCCCGTGTTTCAGCTATGGCGCTGGCGGCTACCTGAGTGGAGTCAGTACGCATATAGGTAATGAGTCCTACGGAACCCTCTTCACCGATGGATATACCTTCGTAAAGTTGCTGGGCGATAACCATAGTCCGTTTGGCAGTAAAACGCAGTCTGCGCCAGGCTTCCTGCTGCAGTGTACTCGTGGTGAAAGGCGGCGCAGGTTGACGGGGTACTGTTTTAATTTGCACTGTGCCAACAGTGTAATCGGCTTTCTCCAGCTCAGTTTTCAGCTCTTCCGCTTCGCGCTCATTCGATATCTCAATTTTCTTTCCATCCGTTAGACCTACCAGCAGTGCCCGAAAACCGGATTTTGGAGATTTGGGCGTTTTACTGGCCAGTTCCGCCTCGATAGTCCAGTATTCTACCGGGACGAAATCCTGGATCTCACGTTCCCGGTCGACGATTATTCTTACGGCTGCAGACTGCACCCTCCCGGCAGAAAGCCCTTTTTGCACTTTACGCCATAGTAACGGACTCAGTTTATAGCCAACCAGCCTGTCCAGAAGGCGGCGGGCTTGTTGGGCATCGACCAGGTTCATATCGATAACACGGGGATGCCTGAAGGCTGTTTCGACGGCTTCCTTCGTTATTTCATGGAAAGCGACGCGATGGACAGGCACTTTGCCTTTTTTCGGTTTTACCGCCTCCAGCAGGTGCCATGAAATAGCTTCGCCTTCCCGATCTGGATCGGTAGCCAGATAAATCGCCGAAGCATCATCGACTGACTTCTTTAGCTCACTGGTTATCTTTCTTCTCTGTGAAGGAATAACATATTTCGGCGCAAAGCCATTCTCAATATCAATACCCAGCTCTCCCCTTGGCAGGTCACGCACATGTCCCAGGGAGGCCTTGATAACAAAATCACTGCTTAAAATCCTGCTCAGCGTTCTCGCTTTAGCCGGAGATTCGACGATGACCAGTTTACTACCCATAATCAGTGTACCGTAGCCTCGTATTCCTCTCTTATTTCTCTTGCTATTACATAGTTCATATTGCCGACCTGCTTTACCATTCCTTTAAGCTCCATCATAGTCAGGGTACTGCTTACTACGGCCGATGTAAGGCCGCTTTGCCGGCATACCTCATCAATGTGAGCGGGCTCGCCGCCCAGTTGTTTCAGCTTACTTAGCAGTAAAGCTTCAGTCTCATCTGTGGGAAGAAGTTCCTTCATCTCCAGTTGTTGGCCTACCAAAGCCAGGTTTAGCTCTTCCATTATATCGACATGGTGCCGGACTAACTTTGCCCCTTGTTGCAGGAGTTGGTTGGTCCCTTTGCTCGTCGGAGAAAATATACTGCCGGGGATGGCAAACACATCCCGGTTTTGTTGTAGTGCCTGCTCGGCGGTAATTAAAGCCCCACTTCTTTCTCCAGCTTCTACGACCAGCACTCCGAGGCTCAATCCGCTCATAATTCGGTTACGCCTGGGGAAATTATCAGCTTTGGGTCGTGCTCCCAGGGGGTATTCACTGATCAGGGCACCATGTTCCATAATCTCTCGGGCCAGGCTGGCATTCTCGGCGGGGTAAACGATATCAAGCCCGCTGGCAAAAACAGCAATGGTCCTGCCCCTGGCTTCTAACACAGCGCGGTGAGCTATGGAATCAATTCCCTTGGCCAGACCGCTCACAATAGTAATTTTGTTGCGGGTCAGTTCGCTGACGATTTCTTCCGTTACCTGCCGTCCGTAAACCGTAGCCCGACGGGTACCAACTACAGCTAAACAGCACTCGTCTTCAGGCAGGAGGTTACCTCTGATATAAATGAGCGGTGGATAATCATAGATTTCCTTTAATCTCGGTGGGTAAGAAGGTGAATTAAAAGGGATGGCTTTTACTTTATACTTTTTCAGGTTCTCCATCTCGGCGTCGACGGAGATTCTTGGCCTTATATTTGTAATAGTTGCTGCTGATTTTGAATCAAGACCGGCTTTTTTTAACTCGCCAGCCGGAGCTTTCCAGGCATTTTCCAGCGTGGTAAAGTACTCCACTAGTTGTGAGATTTTCACTTTACCAATGCCAGGTATTTTGGAAAAGCCAACCCAATATTTCAGCTCACTCATAGCAAACACCAAAGTTGGAACATTCTAGCACAGGTATACATGCAGGACAATGTTCGGAGACAAAATTAACTCAGCCAGGCGCAGGAGGGTCCGGGTCCTGGTTTTGCTGTTCAGTGTTTTCCGGCGACTTTCTGTAGCCTGGGGAGGGCATTCAGGGCTGCTTTGTACCCTGCCAATATAGCTGATTCCGCTTTATAGAACTCATATGCCTCAATACGACCGACCTCGGGACTGATAATAAGGTCAGCTTTTACTATCCTCGCCTTAATTATCTCGTATTCCATGATGTAAATCGATTGTATTACGGTATTGAATATGTCCGGCATGTCAGGCCTCATGTCTTTTTGAGACAGGTTAACCGGTTTTCTTTTGTGTGGCTCAATGAGGACGTTTACGGCGATAGTAAATTTTGCTCCCATGTCCCGGAGAATATTCGAAGGCACCGGATTGGTTAAACCACCGTCAACCAGACACCTGTCTTCGGACCTCACCGGTACGAATATAGCTGGTATTGAAAAACTGGCCCGCACTGCTTCAATTACCGAGCCTTTATTGATTACTACCTCTTGCCCGGTATAGACGTTCGTGGCTACTGCTGCGAACGGTATTTTTAAGTCAGTAAAATCCACGTCTCCGATCAGGGAACATAAAAGCTCTTCAATCCTGTGACCCTGAATAAAACCTTTTCTCAGCGATCTTAAATTAAGGTCCAGCAGGCGCGCCAGTAGCTTCCTGTCTGTATTGAGAGCTATTTCTTCCACTGCCGATATATCACCGTGCCTGGCGAAGCAAGCACCTACGATTGCGCCCATACTGGTCCCGGCGATCATGTCTACAGGAATTTCAGCCTCCTGTAGGGCTTTCAAGACTCCGATGTGGGCTAATCCACGGGCTGCACCACTACCCAGGGCTATGCCGATCTTGGGAACTTTAGGTCTGAAGAGTTTCATTTGTGTGATTATCTTGCCAGTCTGCCTGAAAACATGTTGTCATATAGTTTAACCTGGCGGAGAGGGTGGGATTCGAACCCACGGTCGCCAAGGCGACACGCGCTCTCCAGGCGCGCCTGATCGTCCACTCCAGCACCTCTCCGTAGTATGGCGGAGAGGGTGGGATTCGAACCCACGGGGCTCATCGCCCACCGCTTTTCGAGAGCGGCACCATCATCCACTCGGTCACCTCTCCGAGCCATATTTTTGAAGCTAAAATTGAGTTTTTAAGGAAACTTTCTATTAGACATAACTACGTTTTGCTAATAAATCGCTAATAATGATTTTCAATAGCTTCATTTTTTATGGCAGCGTCATTATACTTTGGGGATATCAGTTTATCAAACTGAGCTGCTGCTTCTTGGAGCCCGGGCAGAATGTGACTATAGGTGTCAAGCGTTATCTGCATACCCGTAGTGACCGTTTCAAGCCGTTATTTATCAGGCAAAATCAGGTTTTTGGCAAGGCCACTGATGAAACAATGCGCCTTTCGCAGAGGTCTGTACAGAATATTGTAGCTACATATGCCAGACGATGCGGATTATCGATAAGGGTAACACCGCATACGATGAGACATTCCTTTGCCACTGATTCAATGATAAATGGCGCTGACCTTTGCTCTGTTCAGGAAATGATGAGACATGATAGTATCGTCACAACCCAGATATATACCCATGTCACCAATAAACACTTAAGAGAGGTACACTGTAGCTTCCATAGTAGACATTAATATCAAGTATACCCTTATAGAGCAATGATACTCCAAGTAATGCAGGGTAAACTTTAACTTATTTAAAGAGTTTGCCCAGGCTGCGCCCCGTAACCTTACCGGCTGCCCGTCTAACGACCCGCTTACCTACCTTACCTTTTTTAACAGCGTTCACGTCACCCATTAGCCTAGCTATTTTGTATAAAGAACTTCGCAGTCCCATAAACTTATCCTCCTATCCTTCTAGGTCTTTTGCCTGTTTTTCCGCTAATATAGCCTCGGCTTCTTGTTCTATTAAGGTTGACTTGCTTTTTGAAGTTTTTGGAGACTTAGCATTCTGTTGCTTTGCCGGTAGGGATATTTTAATTTTATCCATTTCAGATAGCGCTGACTCGTTCAATAAGTGTCGGAACTGGCTAACAATATCTTCCGGTGATATTGTTACATCTGTAGCCTTTTTTAGCCTTTTCAGGTATAGCTTTATTGCCTCTTCCGATAAGATAGCTTTGAGCATATTGGTGATGGTTAATACATTACGCTTTTCCCATAATTTGCCCAAGCCTTGTTTTTTAACATTCTTATAGCTAACTATCTCAAACTTTTTAGCTAAGACAAGTGGATCATCATTAAGTAAATTCCATGATTCAATCAATTTAGTTTGGGGAGGTTTCGTGAATGTAATGTGGTAAAGTTTCCAATCTTTACTATTGGTTAATAGTACCCATTCACAGCCGTAATTAATAGCATAGGATGCAGCTTGCCCTATATGCTTTGGAGTAAGATTAATATTTACCCTTTTACATTCAACAAGCATTTCAGGTTTTGATGATTCTTCATGACTGAGTTGAATTGCAATATCACAATGTGTGGTATCACCAGCTCCATGAATTGCGAATTCCTCTGTCATATGTTTGAAACGGTCGTATCCCATAAGTACTTGAAAGATATGGTCTATACGTTTGCGTGTTTCAGCCTCACCACTATCTGCTTTGGCAATAGCTTCTATCATACCTCGAGCTTCCAAGATTGCTTTTTTAGTTTCTTTTTCCAAACTGGGTTTAGGCATTGGTCACCTCCTTCCCATGTAGTTATATTACGAATTATACTTCTGTCGTATGAGAATAACAAGGAGTATGATTAACTATGTCGGCTATGGTAATCCACACATAAAGCTGAGCTGAGATTTTGCTAATAATGGATTAAAGTCATAATTTTTACTAGCTTCAAAACGCCTTTACTGGACATAAAACAAACGCTCTGTTTGAACGTAAAAAGACTGGTTGGACAACTGATTGCAAATTTCGAGAGCGGCACCATCATCCACTCGGTCACCTCTCCGGTCAGGTGCAATTATAACATGCTGTATTTGCTGACAAAAGTCAGCAGGGTGCGAAAGGCAGCATTACATATTGCGCTGGGAATGACAAGATGCTATAATTTAACTCCCGTGTCAATAAGGAAAATATGACGATGACTGACTGGGTCTTTGCTACACAGATTGCCGGTATAGGTTTCCTCACGGTCTTTATGGTTCTTGCTATTTTATCTTTTGTCCTTTGGCTGGTCAGCCTGATTATTTTCAAGACCATAGGGAAAAGCAAAGCAGAAGAAGCTACTAAGAAAGCAGAATAGGTTTAATGGAACTTATTGAAACTGGACTTGGATCGCTCTATTGGGGCCACATAATAATGTGGCTCATTGCTTGTGGTTTCATTTATCTTGGCATTGCCAAGAAAATGGAGCCTTTATTGCTGGTACCGATAGGCTTTGGCATGCTTCTGGTGAATTTACCACTTGGTGACCTGTTTCTCTATAGCGCTGAAGGAGAGCCCGAAGGATTGCTTTCTAAGGTCTTCGTTTATTTGATTGCCGGAGAAATAATTCCACCGCTTATATTTCTTGGCCTGGGGGCTATGACCGACTTTGGCCCTCTTATTGCCAATCCTAAAACATTGCTCCTTGGTGCTGCTGCCCAGTTCGGAGTCTACTTTGTGCTATTCATCGCGCTTGTTTTTGGTTTTGATATCTACGAGGCTTGCTCCATTGGAATAATCGGTGGAGCTGACGGACCGACCAGTATTTACCTGTCCGCTAAGCTGGCCCCCCATTTGCTTGGTCCGATTGCTGTAGCCGCATATTCCTACATGGCTCTGGTGCCAATTATCCAGCCACCTGTTATAAAACTTCTGACCACGAAAAAAGAACGGGCAATTTACATGAAGCCCCAGTTACGGGAAGTATCCAACACCGAAAGGATTTTATTCCCGATGATCGGGGCTATAGTCATAATTCTGCTCGTACCCAAGTCCGCACCATTGATCGGTATGTTCATGTTCGGCAATCTTTTAATGGTCAGCGGGGTCACTGATAGATTGGCTAAGACCGCCGGTGAGTCATTTATAGATATTCTGACCATACTCCTCGGTATATCTGTCGGGGCATCAATGCCGGCTGCCCTGTTTCTCCAGCCTCAGACCTTGTTTATATTCTTCCTGGGTGTAATTGCTTTTGCAGTTGCCACCGCTGGCGGTACACTTCTGGGCAAGCTGATGAACGCTGTTTCCAAGGATCCGATTAATCCGATGATAGGTGCTGCCGGAGTCTCAGCGGTGCCCATGTCAGCTCGCGTCGTACAAAAAATGGGACAACAGGCAAATCCCCGGAACTACCTCCTAATGCATGCAATGGGACCGAATGTAGCCGGTGTTATCGGTACAGCGGTAGCCGCTGGTACATTCCTCGGTATGCTGGGCTAATACCTTTCTATCCTCCCGTCGCAAAGACCTACAGAATATCAATCTGGCTTAGCTGTATAAAGTCTTCTGTAAAAGCATATTTTAAAGACAGGGGATGTGGACAGGTTACCAGTAAATTACTGCCGGTATAAAGTGTATCCCGGTTATGCGGCTTATTTCCGTTGTTTAGCATAGTTACCACCTTGGTTTTCCGAAAGCCGTATACCTGCCGGAAGCTCGCACTAACCTTGTTCTTTTAAAGTAGGTCGATATTTTATATAATAGCTTTGCTTCATTGATTTGGGCCCCTGTAGCTCAGAGGATAGAGCGTCGGCCTCCGGAGCCGTGTGCGAGGGTTCGAGTCCCTCCAGGGGTACTAACTGTAACCCTGCTACGCTGAATACACCTGAAAAAACTAGCCGGTATTCAAGTTCGTTTACCAGGGCTGCTTGATATGCAGGAGTAGCCAGTAACGGCTCCTATGTATCAGGGAATAAGTTTATGTTTCTTAATAAAAATTTCGGCTTTCTTCCTGGTCCCGTTTCTGGTATTTTTTAGCTGCTTTTTGACAAGGGTAATTACCGGTTCCTGATCTTTAATCTGATTAAAAAACTGGTCAAATGCTTTTATGGCATGTCCGAGGGCAATATTGTGACACTCTGTTGTCTGATATTTGGCCTTCTCAACCTTTAGCAGTTCTTTGCTGATCTTTTCGGCTAGGCCTAGCTTTGACAGGGCTATCTTAGCTGCCCCTTTGACTACATTAGCAGCCGTGATCATCACTGGACCGGAGATGGGTGCAAAGTACTTGTCAAAGACCTTTTCGAATTTATTATCTGTATCCACGACGGTCAGATTGGCGATAATAAGAATAGCAGCCCACTTGAGAAATGTATTGTTGCTGTCAATGAGTGCTATAAAAAAGTCGAATCTGGGGTAAAGGATTTCAGGTCGTTTTTCACTTATTACGTGAAGGACTTTAGCACAGCCATATTTTATGCGGGCAGCATCGGAATTTAGTCCTTCCATTATCTCCGGAAGAAGTTCAGGTTTCTTGATGACGTTATCCGCGATTTCTTCCTTGTCGGCTTCCTGTCGGCCGACCTTTCGAAGTAATTGAGATTCTGTCATGGCTGCCTCCCGTAAAGCATTTATTATTGGAATTTTCAATGCCAATCGTGCAGTGTATCTTCGGCCTATCGCCACAGGTATTACATAGCTACTACAATTTCCGGCTGTGGTGCTTTTACTGTATATACATTGTTAATGCTCTGTCAAGAAGAGGAATGAGGAGATAATTTTATTAAAACTGAAGGGAGTTGTTTGTTTTGCGATATATGTTTATAAAAATTATATAAGAAACCTTTGTACGTCTTCGAGATAGCAAACAGTCTTAAACTGTCAGTACCCTCGATTTCAGTCAAGTCCTCTACAAGAGATTTTGCAGGCTGTGGTGGTGAACGGCATATGGTTGTTAACGTAGGATGAAAAAGGTAATATTAGGACGTTTGAATTTGCTCGAATGTATGTCGAGCAAAAAAGGAGGACATGATGGTAAAAATGGTCTTTTCATTTAATGTTCCTGGAGAGAAACAGGCTGAATATCTTAAGGCTACAAAGGAAAAGATAAAAACGTTCTGGGAATCGCATGGTTGTCAGTCGTATGATGTCTGGCAAGCTGATGGTGAGGATGCCTTTATAAAGGAGATGTGGTTTTCAGACATGGACTCCATGCAAAAATCTATGGGTCTTACCGGTGTTGATGCAGAGGCCACATCTGCCGTGGAGCTTTTTAAAAGTTTTGTGCCCAATTCGTCCCGCAAGCTCTACATAAAACAAACATGATGAGATTAGTGCAGTGATACCCCGCGCTTAAAAACTGCATAGTATCTTCGGAATCTGCCATATTTATTTGACTAAGTTAATAAGATAGGGTATACTAACTGATATTTTTTTTGGGATTGTAGTGCGGTGTCTTGTAGGCATGGTCTGGGAATGTGAGGTCGGAGAGTCAGATCCTCTCACTTTTAAGATGTTTAAAAACTAGACTTCAGTGTAGATTTCGTATAAAGCGCCTGGTTGTGGGAATCGCCATTCAAGTTGCATTACTGATTTGCTAACGCAAGTTCGAGTTAATTGATGGGAAAAGAGACAACAATTGAAATTCGCTGGCATGGGCGGGGTGGCCAAGGAGCGGTTACATCTGCTGAGATGGTAGCTCTTGCAGCCATAAATGATGGGAGGTTTGCTCAAGCGTTTCCAAGTTTTGGCCCTGAGAGGAGGGGGGCTCCTGTTCTTGCTTTTAATCGTATTGATACCAGAAATCCGATTCGGGTACGAGCTGCTGTAACTGAGCCTGATGTGGTAGTTGTTTTAGATCCTGGGTTACTTGATATCATTGACGTCACATCCGGGCTGAAAAAAGACGGTGTACTGGTGATTAATTCACCTAAGAAGTTGGTTGACATAAAGTCAGAGATAAGCGGTCCTTGGAAGCTGGCAGTTGTTAATGCTACTGCCATTGCTCGTGAGAAGCTTGGTGTCCCGATTGTCAATACTACTATGCTGGGAGCGCTGGCGAAAGCTACTAATATTGTCAGCATAGAGTCTCTTAAAGAGCCCATAAAGGAACGTTTCGGGGCCAGAGCTCAGAATAATATCGATGCCTGCCAGAAAGCATATGATGAGGTGGAGGTTGTCGAACTTGGTGTTGTAAGCAAAAAATCGAAGATGGCATTTCAGGCAGAAGCATTGCTTTCATGGCGGGATTTACGACCTGGCTGTGTAGTTACCGAACCGGGAAGCGCCAAGCAGTACCGGACAGGGGACTGGAAATCGCAGCGTCCAGTATGGAATCATCAGAAGTGCATAAAGTGCGGTATTTGTTTCTTATTCTGTCCCGAAGGTTGTATTGGTCAAAATGAAGAAGGTTACTTTGAAGCGAATATGTATTATTGTAAGGGATGCGGTATTTGTGCCCGCGAGTGCTGGACGGAAGCTATTACAATAGTGGAGGAAGAATAGCCGTGGCAACGAAAAGAATAGGTATGGAGGGTAGCATTGCTATAGCTGAAGCGGCTAAGCTGGCCGATGTTGATGTTGTTGCTGCTTATCCTATTACTCCCCAGACTCATATAGTGGAGCGTCTGGCTGACCTAGTAGCTAACGGCGAATTAAATGCTGAATATGTCCCTGTAGAATCGGAGCATTCAGCAATGAGTGCCTGTCTTGGTTCCTCGGCTGTCGGTGCCAGGACATTTACGGCTACTGCCGGGCAAGGACTAGAGCTGATGCACGAAGTATTATACGTAGCTTCCTCATCACGTCTACCGATAGTTATGGTTGTGGCAAATCGTGCGCTTTCCGGACCTTTAAGCGTATGGGGCGACCACTCCGATGCTATGGCTACTCGTGACTGTGGCTGGATTCAGATATTTGCTGAAAATGTCCAGCAAGCCTTTGATCAAGTTCTATGTGCGTTCCATATTGCTGAGGACCAAACAGTTCTGTTCCCAACAATGGTACATATCGATGGCTTTCATCTTTCTCATATGATAGAACCTCTTTATCTCGTTACCCAGGAGGAGGTAAATGGATTTCTACCTAAATATCACCATCCATATGCTCTTAATCCGAATAAGCCAGTGACTATGGGTGCCTTTGGCCCACCCAATATCTATACTGAAGCCAAGAAACCTCAAGACGTTGAGTTGAGAGCTTCCAAGAAGGTAATCCTTCAGGTATGGAAAAAATTTGGTCAACTCACAGGACGTTACTATTCTCCAGTGGAAAGCTATAAGGCAGAGAATGCTGAGGTGTTATTATTCACTATTGGCAGCTTCAGCGAGACTGCTATGATGGCTATAGATAACATGCAAAATGATGGACAGAAAGTGGGACTAATAAGGCTGCGTTTGTGGCGGCCATTTCCCTTTGATGAATTGCGGCAGGCTATAGGAAACGCCAAGCTGCTTATTACCCTTGATCGGGCACTATCTCTCGGCGGACCTACAGGACCAGTTTGCTCTGAGATTCAGGCAGCCCTATATCCATTAGAGAAAAGACCAAAGATCGTTAGCTTTGTGGGTGGTCTCGGGGGTAGAGATATGTCTGCTGGAATATTTGGAAATTTAATACGCCGTGGCATTGAAAAAGAGAAGCAAGGACAGCTCGATGAACTGGAAATGATTGAGGTGAGAGAATAGTGGAAAGTCTGGCTTTATATGTACCACGTTTGGTGACCACCAGAGAATATTTTGTCCCGGGACATCGTGCCTGTTCGGGATGTGTTGAAGCCCTGGCTGTGAGGCTTGTGGCAAAGGCCTTAGGCAGAAATGTAATCGTTGTAAGTGCTACGGGCTGCATGGAAATTGTTGCCTCACAAATTCCTCAAACATCCTGGGAAGTACCCTGGATTCATACTTTATTTGAGAATACCGCTGCTGTAGCTTCTGGAATAGAGTCCGGGATAAAGGCTTTGAGTCGTAAGGGTAGATATGACGCGAAAGCCAAAGTAGTGGCTATGGCAGGCGATGGGGGGACTGCCGATATTGGTATTCAAGCATTGTCCGGTGCATTGGAGAGAGGACATAACTTTATCTATGTATGCTTTGATAACGAAGCCTATATGAATACCGGAATTCAACGTTCGAGCTCTACTCCTTTTGGGGCTGCTACTACGACTTCACCTGCAGGAAAGGTAAGTATCGGGCAGACGAGATGGAAGAAAAATATGCCTGCCATTGTTGCAGCTCATGATATACCGTATGTGGCTACCGCGTGCCCCAGCTATCCTTTCGACCTGATAAACAAAATAAATAAGGCCAAGGAAGTAAACGGCCCTGCCTATATTCATGTCCTGTCTGTCTGCCCTACGGGCTGGCGGGCACCGACAAACCTGGGTATTCGATTGGGTCGCTTAGCCGTAGAGACAGGTATTTTCCCTCTCTATGAAGTGGAAGAAGGCAAGTATACGCTAAACTTTGATTTCCCTCAGCTTCGACCAATCGAGGACTACTTCAAGCTGCAAGGTAGATTTCGACACCTTCCTAAAGAAGTAGTAGCTCAAATTCAGGAAAAGGTAAGGACGGAATATGCCAAACTTAAAGATAAAGCCCTCCGGAGTTCTTAATAATGGATGATAAAGTAACTACCATTATCAATAAATATAACAGGGATAAGAGTCAATTGGTTTCTATACTCCAGGATATCCAGTCTGAATATTATTACCTGCCCAAGGAAGTCCTGGTCCAGGTGAGCGAAACCATGATTGTTCCTCTAAGCCAGATATATAGTCTGGCCACTTTCTTCAGGGCTTTCTCTCTTAAACCCAGGGGTCGTCACCTCATCAATGTTTGTCTGGGCACCGCATGCCATGTCAGGGGTGCAGGCAGAGTGCTGGAAAGTATCGAACGTAATTTAGGTCTTAATCGGGGTGAAACCACTGAAGATAATAAATTTACGCTGGAGACGGTCAACTGTGTGGGGGCTTGCGCTCTGGGACCGGTCGTGAAAATTGACGGCGAGTATTTCGGACAAATGAGTACTGACAAGGTCGATCCATTGTTGACCAAATTTGAATAATAAATACCTATAGCAAACACAATAAAATGGTAAAAAAGCTTAAATCAAGACAGGATTTAGAAGCTCTGCGAAATGAGTTACTAAATAAACAGCAGCCGGACAAACCACAGGTTACCATTTGTAGCGGTACAGGTTGCCATGCCTATGGATGTGACAAGATTACTGATGCCTTTAAGGCTGAAATAACCAGGCAAGGACTGAAAGATAAAGTTGAAATAAAAACGACAGGTTGTCATGGCTTATGCGAGAAAGGGCCCATTGTCGTTATTCGTCCGAAGAACATTTTTTATCAGCAGGTAAAGGTCCAGGACGTACCCGAGGTGGTAGAAAAAACAATTGCCAGGGGCGAAAGTATAGAAAGATTATTCTATACTGACCCCGTTACCGGTAATAAAATTACTCATCAACATGAGGTACCATTTTATCAAAAGCAGGAAAGGATTATTTTCGGGAGTAACGGCGAAATAGACCCGACTAATATAGAAGATTACATTGCCATTGGTGGCTATGCAGCTCTGGCCAAGGCTATCTTTGAAATGAAGCCGGAGCAGATAGTTGATGAAGTCAAACGCTCCGGGCTGAGGGGGCGGGGTGGTGGTGGTTTCCCCACTGGAATAAAATGGGAGTCTTGCCGGAACGCAACGGGAGATAGCCGGTATGTCATCGTGAATGCCGACGAAGGTGATCCCGGAGCTTATGCTAACAGGAGTCTTCTTGAAGGGAATCCACATAGCGTTCTCGAAGGACTGATTATCGGTGCTTACGCTATCGGTTCTCATGAAGGATATATTTATGTTCGGCATGAATACCCGTTGGCGGTGGAGGATGTAAAGATAGCCATAGAACAGGCAACACAACTGGGGCTTATCGGCGAAAATATCTTAGGATCAGGCTTTCATTTCAGTGTCCGCATAAATAGGGGTGGTGGTGCTTTTGTCTGTGGTGAGTCCACTGCATTAATGGCCTCTCTGGAAGGCGAGGTTGGGGAGCCGAGAGCCAAATATGTTCACACGGCTGAAAAGGGACTGTGGGATAGACCTACCGATCTGAACAACGTAGAGACCTGGGCAAATGTGCCCTTAATAATCAATAAGGGTGCCGAGTGGTACCGTACCATAGGCAGTGATGGTAGCAAGGGGACCAAAATCTTTTCTTTGACCGGTAAAGTTAACAACACAGGTTTGGTGGAAGTACCTATGGGGATGACGCTCAGGGAGATTATTTATGATATTGGCGGCGGTATACGCGGTGGTAAGAAATTTAAAGCTGTGCAGACCGGAGGACCTTCGGGCGGCTGTCTACCTGAGAGTCTGCTTGACCTGCCGGTGGATTTTGACGAGCTGACTAAAGCGGGCTCGATGATGGGCTCTGGCGGCATGATTGTTATGGATGAGGATAACTGTATGGTGGACGTGGCCAAGTATTTCCTTACGTTCCTCGAAGAAGAGTCCTGCGGCAAGTGCGTTCCTTGTCGAGAAGGAATAAAGAGGATGAGAGAAATATTAAATGATATTACTGATGGTAAAGGTGAGGAGACTGATATTGGATTACTGGAACAGCTTTCTGATTCCTTGATGGATAGTTCGCTTTGTGCTTTGGGCGCTACTGCACCCAATCCTGTCTTAACCACTATACGTTATTTCAGAGATGAATATGAGGCTCATATAAAAGAGAAGAAATGTCCTGCCGGTGTATGTAAGGCTTTAATTCGCTATTATATAATCGAAGAGAAATGTCCCGGCTGTGGACTTTGTGTCAAAGCCTGTCCGGTGGAAGCTATAACCTTCGTGGAAAAGAAAAAGCCGGTAATTCTTGATGAATCAAAATGCATTAGATGTGGCGCTTGTTATGATGTCTGTAATTTGGGAGCTGTAGGTATTGAGTAAGATGATAACCTTAAAGATTGACGGTCGTGAATTACAAGCTGAAAAAGAGCAAACAATACTCCAGGTAGCAGGAGAGAATGGTATTGAGATACCTACTCTTTGCCATCATGAAGCGATTGAGCCGTATGGTGCCTGCAGGTTATGTATCGTTGAAATTACTAAAGGAGGACGTTCCAGAATTGTAGCCTCCTGTCTTTATCCCATAGAGAACGGCTTAGAGGTAAAAACTAACTCGCCAAAAGTGTTAAGTAACCGTAAAGTGATACTGGAGTTGCTGTTAGCCCGGTGTCCCAACAATAAGGTAATCAGGGAATTAGCCTCTAAGATTGGCATTGAGCAACCACCATTTAAACCCGAATATCTTGAAGACGAAGATTGTATCGTCTGCGGTCTATGCGTCAGAGCTTGTGGACAGGTTGTTGGTGCCAGTGCGATTAGCCTGGTTAATCGTGGGATAACGAAAGAGCCGGCCGCTCCTTTCTTTGAGTCAGCTGATGATTGCATTGGCTGTGGTTCCTGCTATTATATTTGTCCGACTGGTGCTATCAAGATGGAAGATAGAGGGGACACCAGAATAATACACAACTGGAAAATCGAATTTAAACTAAAGAAATGTAATGTGTGTGGTAATTACTGGGCACCGGAAAAACAATTGGATTATATCAGCAAAAAATGGAATTTGCCTGCAAATTTCTTCGATATTTGCCCCAATTGTAAGTAATCCATCGGCCAAAAGCCTTCTGCTCATTCCTTGACTCGTTTTAGCTAATAAACTATACTTTTTTTCACTACGGGGTGTAGCGCAGGGGCTAGCGCGCATGGTTTGGGACCATGAGGTCGGAGGTTCAAATCCTCTCACCCCGACCATAGCTTCGAAATGGCAGTAGTAGCCTTCATGCTCTTACAGGTGAAGATATGAGCATAATACGAATTTTGTCAGAGCCCATCCTTATTAACGGAAGGGGCTGCTGTGGTAGGGACAATTATTGTTACGTTAATACCAATAGTATCAGGAAGGGGATGGACTGGTTCATTATGTGCCCATATCGTTCGCATGTCCGTATACGCCGGCCTTGAGTTCGAGCTATAGTCCATGGTACTGAATATCGCTTTAGAGCTGCCGCCAGCCTTATTGTCGTTATAAATGGTATCGCATTTGGGACATCGTATTGCATCAGGAAAAGCTATACAGCCACATTTGGAACACCGGTGAGTCTTATTTACAATTTGCATGATCTAACTGGCTCCTTCTTCGTTACTACTATCAAGTTCAGCGTTTATCCTGTGTGATATCCTACGTTATCCTATTTATTCACCTCTAATTGTGTATCTTGCCGAGATACCACATATTAGACTTTGTGTTGCGATAAATATCGTAAATAAAACCTTTACTTGTTCTAACCGTAAAATAATTCTTCGGAATCACCTCTCCCCCTAATTCCTCGGAAGCACACCACTTCTGATAAATCCTTGATATACGCTCAGTTTTGCCGTTTCTGGTGATGGTTAAGGGTGTACCTTCAATGTTTGCGCTGACCTTTAATTCCTCTGGTTTTTCCAGTAAGCGGGTCATTTTAACCTCCATGATGTTGATATGAGCTCTTGCCTTTTATCCTTGAGAAAGCCATCAGGTTCAGGAACTTACAATTTTCTGATAACACCAACAACTTTTCCTTGTACCTCTATGTTCTCAGGATTAACATATATAGCTTCCATTTGACTATTAGCAGGCTGGAGACGAATTTCTTTGACGCCACGGAATAATCGTTTTAACGTTACCTCCTGCTTATCTTTGATCCAGGCGGCAACCATATCACCATCATCGGCAGTATTTGAGGGATGCATTAAAACAATGTCGCCATCATCGATGAGTGCGTCTATCATTGAAGTACCTTTTACCTTTAATGCATAGACTTCTTTTCCCTGTGTCAGTTCATCGGTGAGCTCCAGTGTTTCTATAGCTTCGACTTCCCAGGTGTCTGAATTGGGCACTGCTATTGGTTCACCGGCAGCAATAGTACCTAACAGAGGTACTCGAACTATATTCTTTCTGTCAAGGAGTTGAATACTTCTAAATACTTCAGGGTCCCGGTGAATGACACCTTCTCTTTCCAATATGTTAAGATGATGCTGGACCACCGCAGTAGAACTTAACGAGCACCCCTTGAGGATATCACGTACTGTTGGTGCATAACCCCTGTCTTCGACAAAATCGCGTATAAACTTAAGTATCGTTTGCCTGGTTTGACTAATGCCAGGTTTTTTCATATTGCCTCCCTGTTATATGAAACATGTGTTTTACAAACTAACGTTCTACAAACAAGTGTACAAGATATTCTACCCTTTGTCAATACCTCCGCTGAAATTTCGAGCAAATTTTGTTTTAACATGTGGAACTGAAGCAATTGGCACTGCACATTTCTTTGGGATAGATTTGATAGCTGCTATCGTAAAAGGGTACGTTTCTCCGAGAAGTTAAGGGATCGAAAACGATAGACGGTAGGTCGGGTATAACAGGTCAGTAGGGGATTGCTTAATGAAAATCGGCTGCTTTGAAAACTATGTGTTTTTGCCAATCTGGTGATGATTCGGGAAAATCGGTGCGAAAATGAGCGCCGCGGCTTTCTTCGCGAAGGAGCGCTGCTTCAGTCATGAGGCGAGCATTTAAAATCATGTTGTTCAGCTCATATGAAGGGCGGTCTGTAGGTTGGGGTAGAGAGTGTTGCCAGGCAGATAAAATATCGGCTGCCTCAACCATATTTTCACCGGAGCGCACAATACCCAGTTTTTTCCAGAGTAGAGATTGAAGATTTGGCAGGTTGAGAGGAGGTACGTTGTTCAAAGCTCTTCGTTGGTTGATTGGATAGTGCTCAACCTGTATCGCGCCTGAAGTCGAGGAGCTTTTTTTAATTTCATTAGTTCTATCCACGATTCGTTTGCTGAAAACGACTACTTCCAGCAGTGAGTTTGATGCTAACCTGTTGGCGCCATGAACGCCAGTACAGGCGGTTTCACCGGCGGCAAAGAGCCCACTGATATCTGTTTCTCCCCAAATATTGACCTTAACACCTCCCATGAAGTAGTGAGCTGCCGGTGAAACGGGAATAAGGTCCTTAGTGATGTCTAATCCGTGATCGAGACAGAAACGGTAAATATTAGGGAAGCGAGTGGTTATAAGACGGGGTGCGATGTGAGTAACATCTAAAAATACGTTGTCACTTCCGGTTTTTATCATTTGGTTAAGAATACTTCGGGCTACTACATCTCTCGGAGCTAAGTCAGCTTCCGGTGTATAGTCAGGCATGAAACGGATCCCTTCAACATCGCGCAGAATACCGCCTTCCCCCCGTACAGCTTCAGATATAAGAAAAGGTGGAATGCCGGGTAGTCTAATGGCGGTAGGATGGAACTGGAAAAATTCCATATCGGTAACTTCAGCGCCGGCCTGGAAAGCAAGGGCATTACCATCACCGGTAGCCACATTCGAGTTGGTAGTATATTTAAATAGTCGTCCAGCACCTCCTGTGGCTAAAATAACAAACCGGCATTCGTAATCAACAATTTGGCCGGTACCGCAATCAAGTGCTCTTATACCATTTACTTTATTATTTTCTACCATGATTTGCGTTGCCAGACAATATTCAAGGACTTTAATCGATGACATACGTACCTGACGACTTAAAGCGACTTCAATATGTTCACCGGTAGCATCGCCGCCAGCGTGAAGAATTCTGGGCACGCTGTGCGCTGCCTCTCTGGTTAGCGCAACCTCACCATTAACAGTGTCAAAATAGACACCGAACGTAATAAGGTCGGCGATGCGATCGGGAGCTTCGTTGCTGAGAATCCGTACTGCATCGGGATCACATAGTCCGTTACCTGCTGCCATTGTGTCCTGGAAATGTAGTTCCGGAGAGTCATTTTTACCCAGAGGAGCAGCAATCCCTCCCTGGGCATACTTTGTATTGCAATCATCAATGCTACCTTTGGTCAGGATAAGGACACTACCAGCCTCTTTGGCTAAAAGAGCTGTATAAAGTCCGGCGATGCCGCTGCCGATTATAATATAGTCATAGTAGCTCATATAATTTATCTTTTCAGTTCATTTTATAATAGAGTATGGTAATCTACCTTTTAAATTATTCTATTGAGATAATTAAGTTTGTAAGCCAAATTCAAAAGTTAGTTTATATCTTCCGTAGTTAGTAGTTATATTATTTCTATATTCTAATAAGGCTCTTTAGGACTGGCAGTTGGACAATCTTGTGTCGTTAGCCATGCATTACCCTGATATCAGGAATAAATATAATTGTCTTTCATACTTTCTTCATAAGGATCGTCAATCGTAATTTGTCCCTGAAGTGCCCAGGGGCTGGTCTTGTTGACTGTGATTGTTACCAGTTGTCCCAGGTAGTCACCTTTATTATCAAAAAAAACTAGTTTGTTACTTCTGGTGCGACCAAACCATTTCTCTTTTTTCTTTCCTTCAACTAATATTTCCACTGTCTTCCCCTGCAGCCGAGAATTGATTTCACCCGCTATTTCAGTATGAAGCCTTTCAATACTGTCGAGTCGCTCCTTTTTCACAACCGATGGAACACTATCTTCATTTTCTCTTGAGGCTATTGTATCCGGCCGTGGCGAATAGGCAGCAACGTGGACGGTATCGAACTTAATTTCTTCAAGTAAATCTTCAGTTCGTTTAAACTGTTCATAGGTTTCACCGGGAAAACCAACGATCACATCTGTACTTAGTGCGATCTCCGGGATATGGCTGCGGATGGTACCAATGAGATCACGGTACTGTTGGATAGTATAGTCTCTCCTCATGGCTTTTAAAATGGCATTGTCTCCTGATTGAACAGGAAGGTTTATATGTTCACACACTTTGTCCAGCGAAGCGATGTTTTTAATGAGCTTATGGCTCATATCTTTAGGATGATTGGTAAGAAAACGGATCCTGGCTAGCCCGTCAATATAACTCAAGTCGGTAAGCAGATCGCTCAGGTCAGGTCGCAGCAGCAAGTCATGGCCATACGAGTTCACATTTTGGCCTAAAAGTGTAATTTCTTTCACTCCGTTCTTTGCCAGATCCATAACTTCATGGATAATCTCTATCATAGGACGGCTTTTTTCTCTTCCTCGTCGGTAGGGGACAACGCAATAGGAACAAAAATTATCACATCCTTGAATAATAGGAACAAGGGCGGTTGGTGCCATGCGTTTCCGTGAGGTCAGATTTCTGGTTGCATTGGACAATACGATTTTGCCTTTTTGGAACCAGTTGAGCAGCTCATGATAGTCTCCAGGTTTGAAGAAAAGGTCGACATGAGGAAATCGTCTTTCAAGGTCTCCTGTTTTTGAATCGACAAAGCAGCCGGTAACCAAAATGGATGAAAGAGGATTGTCCCTTTTAATTCTTTTCAAGAGGCCAAGAGTTCCAATGACCTTATCTTCAGCGCTCTGGCGAACAATACAGGTGTTTAGTATTATTAAATCGGCATTTTGAGGCGTGTCAGTAGAATGATAGCCATATAGCCCCAGATATTCTATTATCCGTTGTGATTCGGCCTTATTCATTTGACAGCCGATAGTCCAGATATAATATTTGTGCATAATTTATGCCTGATTGCCTAGCTCAGTATACCTGTCGAACTGGTATCGATAGCTATGGTTTCAGTATAGCCCACATCAGCAAGGAGAACAAGCGATAACAATTGTTTGATTTAAAAGATGGCGGAGGGAATGGGATTCGAACCCATGACCCCATTGCTGGGGTAACCGCTTAGCAGGCGGCCGCACTAGTCCACTATGCGATCCCTCCAACCATTCCGGGAGAATGCTGCATTTGCCCGATTATTATAATTATTTCATCTCTTTTGAGCAAGAACAGGCAATGCTTATCGATGGCCTGTTATTACCGATGAAATATCCATGAGCAGCGGGAAGTATCGAACGATAGCCGGTTGCTACATCCTAGATTCATACTAACAGGGGTTAAGATTGCTAGAGCTCTTACTACCTGACTAACTCTTATTGAAGGAAGCTTTTTTTGATGCTATGATACATAAATTGGGTAAAGCTATGGACGAACATGAGATAAATATAGAGATCGAACCTGGGCTTACATGCGACGTCAAAGAGGCACGGTTTAAAAGCATAATTTTAGAGATTCTTACTGCTCTTTGCGTTGCAACGCCAGCAGAGTTAGGATTGGTAATTACCGACAGCGCAACTATTCAGCAACTCAATAAGACATATCGAGACATAGATGAGCCGACCGACGTTCTTGCTTTCCCGATGCTTTCCCGGTTCAGCCAGGAAAATGAACCGGGATTTGTCATCCCACCTGATGGTGTTCATCACCTGGGGGAGATCATCATTTCATATCCTGAGGCAATCCAACAGGCAGAACAGCAGAGGCATGAAATCGCACAGGAATTAACAACGTTAATTATTCATGGTGTCCTTCATCTTTTGGGCTATGATCATAAGTTACCCGAGGAAGAACAGTCTATGATGACGAAGGAAAGGGAGATTATGAAGAAACTAAGTTCCCGTAAGGATGTGGAATGATGCAGCCTTATCGAATATACAGGGATATTTATATGATCGGTAGCTCTGATATATCCCATCCCTACGATTGTTGTATTTATTTGGTTGATGCCGGAGAACTGGTTCTCATAGACGCTGGTGCTGGTGAAAGCTTTAGCCGATTGACCGATAATATACTGGCTCTAGGTCTCACACCAGAAAAGTTGAGTTCATTAATAGTTACTCATGCTCATATTGATCATATAGGTGCTCTGGCAAAGTTCAAACATGAATATAATATGAGAATAATAGCGCATAAACTGGATGCTGAGGCTATTGAATCGGGAAAAGGGATTGGAGCCGAATTTTATGGAGTTACTTACCAACCATGCCATGTGGATAGTACTATAAAAGAAAATAAACAGAACCTACGTATAGGCAAGTACGCGTTTAATATACTGCATGTTCCGGGGCATACTCCAGGCAGCATTGTTGTATATATAGACATAGCAGGTAAGAGGATACTCTTTGGACAGGATATACATGGACCGTATGAAGTAGCCTGGGGAGCAAATCCGAAACATGCAGTCGTTTCTTTACAGAAACTTATTGATATCAAAGCCGATGTTTTATGCGAAGGGCATTTTGGTATCTATC
This sequence comes from uncultured Dehalococcoidales bacterium, assembly GCA_964596125.1. Lineage (GTDB taxonomy): Bacteria > Chloroflexota > Dehalococcoidia > GIF9 > UBA5629 > CAZQRP01. Next base: position 68,985 of record CAZQRP010000014.1, read on the forward strand.
AGCCAGCTAGTGAAGTAAAAAGATATTTAGAGCATTACCTTAATCTGTTATAAATAATAGTGGAAGGGAGCTGAGCCATTATTTATAGTTTAATTGCAACCCGATTAACCCGGCATTTTTCAGCGGTGACTATAGCGTTTATCTGGGATACTGTGAATTCAAGATTGTCTTTCTGGCTTTCTATGACATAATCGAAAAGTGGTAAGCTTTTCATTTCTTCACTTGCCTTGCCTAACCGCAGGTTTAGGTCAGATGACGATTGGCTGTTGCGTTGTTTCAGACGATTGGCCAGTTCTTCTGTGGACGGTGGTGTCAGGAAGATAAATACCGCATCGGGGAGGACTCTCTTAATCGTAGCCGCTCCCTGGACATCGACTTTAACGATTACATCCTGCCCCTTTTTCAGAGCGTTACTGACCTCTTCCTTAGGAACACCATAGTAATTGCCATACACGTTAGCCCATTCCAGGAACTGTCCTGCTTTTACCATTTTATGGAATTGCTCCTCGGATATAAAGTGGTAGTCTATATCATCTATCTCACTCTGCCGTTTTGGACGTGTAGTAGCAGTAACGACATAGTGGAACTGAAAACCCAGTTCTCTCATTTTTATCAGAGTAGCATCTTTCCCTACCCCGGAAGGTCCTGAAAGGACAATGAATAATGGATTAACATCAGAATTTGGCTTTTTTAAACGCAATGTCATTCTCCATCTGTTGCTGATTTAAGACTGTCTTCTTCTCGCGTAGTAGCAAGTCTTCTGGCTATGGCTTCCGGTGAGATAGCTGCCAATACTATATGTCCGGTGTCCAGGATTATAGCTGATTTAACTTTTCTCGCATGCGTGGCGTCGATGAGCATTCCTTTATTTTTTGCTTCTTGTATTAAACGTCGAATTGGTTGTTGTTTTGGGGACAACATGATGATAACCCTATTCATGGAAACAATATTATCGAAACCTATATGAACTGGCTCTGTATGCATAGCTACCCTCCCGGTCTTTTATTAGTATTTAGCAATCGTTTCTAGTTCTTTCCAGAAAGTTGGATAAGATATTTGTACAACCTGGGCGTTGAGAATAGTAGTCTCTCCTTTGGCAACCAGTCCAGCGACAGCCAGACTCATTGCTAGTCTGTGGTCGGAGTGGCTCGTAGTCTCGGTGCCAAGCAGGGAATAGCCGCCGTGAATAATCATACCGTCGGGTAGTGCTTCGATCCTAGCGCCGAGGCGGGAAAGCTCGCAGACTGTAGTGGCTATTCTATCTGATTCTTTAACGCGCAGCTCACTGGCATCCTTTATCAGGGTTTTGCCTCTAGCGAAACAAGCAGCTACAGCCAGCACTGGCAGTTCGTCGATAACTCTGGCGACTATCTCCTTGTTAATTTCTACCGCTTTCAATCGGCTGGACTCTATATGCAGGTCGGCTACCGGTTCATTACCTTCTAGACGTTGGTTCTGTACTTTGAGTTTTGCTCCCATTGCCTGGAGGACATCGATAATACCGGTTCGCGTCGGATTGATGCCGCAGTTTGTTATTGTAACACTGGCATTAGGGTGAATAGCACCGGCAATAAGCCAGTAGGCTGCTGAGCTGATATCGCCCGGTACCCTCAGATTCAGGGGGGTTAGGGGAGTTGAGGTGGGTGTTAACGAGATATGAGTATCATCATTTTCTATCTTCGCTCCCATTTGTTTGAGTAGTCTTTCCGTGTGGTCGCGAGATACCTGAGGCTGTTCTACAGTGGTTTTTCCCATAGCAAAGAGACCTGCCAATAATAGCGCTGATTTAATTTGAGCGCTCGGTACTGGCAGAGAATAGGTTATACCTTGGAGTCTTTTTCCTTTAATGACCAGGGGGGCAAATGAATCTTCACACCGCCCATAGATTTCAGCCTTCATTAGTCGTAGCGGCTCGATAAGTCGTTTCATAGGCCGGGCACGAAGAGAGACATCCCCATTAATTATGGAGAGAAAGGGCTGAGCAGCGAGAACACCACTGAGAAGGCGCATTGTCGTGGCACTATTACCAGCGTTAAGAACATTCGCCGGCTCAGTGAAGCCATTGTTACCAGCTCCACGAATGAGTAAGCTTAATGGATCATTGACTGACGATTGAAATCTCGTTCCTAAAGCTTTCAAACAATTTATGGTAGACCGGCAATCGTTTCCGGGTGAGAAGTTATTGATTTTGCTTGTGCCTGAGGCAAGGCTGCAAAGGATAGCTGCCCGGTGTGAGATGGACTTATCGCCGGGGACAGTTATTTCGCCAGCTAGCTGTTTGGCTAGGGCGATTTTTGTTGGAAGCGCTTTGCTAACCACTTCTCTCTTGCCTCGGAAGCGTGGGCCAGGACATTTTGCATTTCATAATCACTGGTATTAATCAGCTTACGTAATCTCTGGAGTTCTTTAATGTATTCATCAATCCATGTAACTATAGCGGATTGATTACTGAGAAGGATATGCGAGTTGACCTCAGGGCTTCCTGAAGCCAAACGAGTAAGGTCGCGATAGCCGCTTGATGCCAGTTGAGACATTTGCTCCCAACTGGAATTTCCCGTAGTTGCCGATATCAGAGCTACGGACAGTACTAGTGGCAGGTGACTGATTCCAGCTACAAGATGGTCATGTTCCCAGGCGCTAATTGAAAAAGGTGTGGCTCCTAATTTCTCCACCATGTCTGTTATCGTCTGTATCGCCTTCTGTGTGGCTTGTGGCCCAGGTACAAGACAGTAGGTGGCATTGCTGAACAAATCGGCCTCGGCGGCTTTAATGCCGGATGTTTCTTTACCTGCCATTGGGTGACCGCCGATGAAGCATGTTGTTGGTGGTAGCAATTCCTGTGCCCACTGCATCACTTGTAGTTTGGTGCTGGCAGCATCGGTGATAATGCAATCATGCGACAAGTGAGGAGCTATCTGAACCATTATATCTTTAATGGTTAAAACAGGAGTAGCGATGATAATAAGGTCAGAATTGTGAACTGCCTTTTCCATGCTCGTTTCAACTTCATCGACTGCGCCCATATTCAGGGCTGCTTGACCTACCTCAGAGCGGCGTATAAAACCAACAATTTGTGCCTTTTGCCAGTTAGCCTGTTTCAGGGCCAGACCTATGGAGCCTCCAATAAGCCCTAGACCAATAATAACAACACGCATTGCGTATTATTATAGCATTGTTTTCATTGGCTAGATAACCTAGAGCTTGTTGCGAAACTCATTATTCTAAAAGCCAAAAATCGACAATAATTGTTATAAACAGTATTATTTGCACAAAAAGGAGCCAAGGACACAATACAGTAGGTGAATGCCATGATGTTGATTGGAAAGGTGCCGAAAACCAAGTTATTGTAAAAACTACTGTGACAACTCCAAGGACAAAAGAAGCTAATAGAAATAATCTCATCGGTTTTTTTCTAAATATTCCCAAGTTACTTTCCTTGATTTGACCAATTACAACACCTGTTAATCCACAAAATGCAGTTGAGGCTATAAGTACTCCCATCATAAGTTCCTTATAAACCATAAGTACTTCAGTAATATCAGGCATTTCTTTTACCCCTTTTCATTTTAATAATCTCGATCTCCCTTTTAGGAATAAACACTACACTTCCGAATCGTTGTACATTAAACCTTCCCTGCTTTATCCATCTCCATATTGTCTCTCGCCTAACGCCTAAAGCTTCTGCTGCTCCACCCTCTGTATAGAAAAAATTAGAAATTTCCACGGAAATCACCTCCTCGTGTATTGACAAAATCTAACACCAGTGTTATTATAATAAGAGACATTACGGTTACATATTGGGTAAAGGAAGTCACACATAAAATGCCTTTGATGGATTCCTATTTCACAGTAAGTCAAGCTGCTAAGGAATTGGGAGTTACTCGCAAGACAATCTCTCGATGGTTGGTAGACGGTAAACTTTCTGCTGAAAGGGTAGGTAGAGAGAAGCTTATAAAAAAGGGGGAGGTTTACTCTCTTATGCTTGTTGGAGACGCTATTCGCTTTATCCCCAGAATGTGGAATGCCTTGGAGAAATTCCTCGGCCATCACATTGAAAAAATTATTTTGGAACCATACCCGATTCCAGAAATGGAATTTACTCGTGCTATGGCTATTAGCAAAACAGGTAAGATTGATTATGTCGAAATTTGGGACAAGGGTAAGTACATCGGAGAAAAAGAGTCTTATCAATTTCGCAGGTTTAAAAAATCGGATTGGAATCCCACGGAGAATATTCAAACTTACGCAGAAATGTATATCGGCGTAAGCAAAGATGGGAAAGTTGTTGCAACCTATAAAGAGCATGGAGAAACATAGAAGCGAGGAGTGGGGGGTAAACACCACTCCTCTTTTATTATCGGTGGGGGCGTGCTGGAATTGGTATACAGGCCCGACTGCCAATCGGGTGGCCTGAAACCGTAGGGGTTCAAATCCCCTCGCCCCCAGCAATAGAATATTCAGGGTACTAGCATCAGCGTTAACTGAACTAGCACCCATTGTCAAGGAGGTCTGACCAACCCCATGACTACTTATTATAGTAGCGAAAATGGAAGATTTGTCAAGTCTGTCCCAATTGTCAGACAGCTTCACGCTATCTTTGACTCGATACCTGATGAGACTTTGCTTGCCGATTTGAAAGCTCCTACAGGTAGGCCAGGATACACACCTAAAATACTCTGGAGAACCTATGTAGCTATGGTCGTTCTTAATCTGTCTACATTCACCAGTCTCATTAGAACACTTGAAAACAATCCCCTGATTGCCCTTGCTTGTGGAATAACCAGCTATGAAGGTATCCCTACTAAATTCGCATACTCTCGTTTTATGTATAAGCTCTCTCAACCTAGATACGTTACTATGGTTAAAAATATTCAGCGAAGCTTGACAAGAAGCCTTTATCAAGAATTGCCTGAATTCGGTAAAAGTGTGGCAATTGATAGTACTGACCTTAAAGCATGGTCTAATGGAGCTAAGAAGCCTGTTTCTGATAAAGATGCAACTTGGGCTGTGAAGCCTGATACGTCTGGTAAAATGAAACACTACTTTGGTTACAAACTTCACATTGTGGCTGATACCGAATACGAGCTCCCTATTGCTGCTAATCTCACAACTGCTTCCATTCATGATGTTCGTGTTGCCAGTCGTGTTCTTAGTCAGGCTAGATACGCTTATAGCAAATTTCATCCAAAGCATGTTATTTGTGATGCCGGCTATAGCAGTGATAAATTGAGAAAACATATTAAACGCCAATACAGAGCAGAGCCAATCATTAAGGTAAATCCAAGGCATAAGAAAGCCTTGTTTGTTGAAACAAAGGAATGGCAAGCTATTTATAATAGGCGAACGTCTATCGAGCGTGTTTTCAGTAGACTCAAAGGACATAGAAGGCTGAACAATATTACTGTTCGCCGTATTCGTAAAGTAACCGTTCATTGTTTCTTATCTCTCATTGTTGTCCAAGCACAAGCTTTGTATAGTGCTATTAATAATCAAACCTCCAATGTTCGACAGTGTGTTAATGCTATTGTATAAAAGCAATCATGGAAACAATTCATTAAGTATCCTCACTGCCGTACGGATGACAAGAATAACCTCATCTGGTTCTATATACTCCCTTCGATGAGCACCAATATCACCAAAACCCTTTACCGATGTAGCAAAGGTATAAGTATCATCTGTTAATAATTTACTAGTATGAGCAACCTTAAGCATATTATCCAGACGACCATCCTTTATACCTCTGTCTATTAGACCTAATTGCAATGCCCTCCGACACATAGTTACACTTGCCTTATAACATTGGTTATAATTTGCTATTTCAGCTTCTTTAATATCTTCTCTCACATCATCTTTAATATTTTCACTTAACCGTTTATAGTAGACTGTTGGAAGCTCTCTACTTAATTCACGTAATACACCCTCTTCTACAACTATTGGGAACGAGTTTTTGTGTTCCGTGCACGTAATAATGCCACGAAGTGTATAACCAGTGTGGCACTCTAATACAAATGCAGGCTTACGTGCATGTGGCTTTGTGCAGTCCAAGTGTATAGTAGTCATTTCTTCTTCCCCCTCTGTTTTTGAGGGAATTATATCATTATCTAATCCTTTAATTGTCATAATATCAAATCCTCCCTAATTTAAAAGTTTCGCAACAAGCTCAACCTAGAGTAGGGGAAAGCTATCTTGATTTTGGTCAAAACATTAGTTATACTCCTTGATAAAATACTAAGTGGAAGGTTGCTTTATTTCCAGGCTTATCCAAGAAGCATATCTTGGTTTTAAAGGATTTACCTAAATCTATGAAATTAGCTATAACTGGCAAAGGTGGTGTTGGCAAGACCACAACTTCAAGCCTTTTAGCCAAGCTATATGCTGCCGAAGGCAATAAAGTAATCGCTATCGATGCTAATCCTGATGCCAACCTGGCAACGGCCTTAGGGATAGATATCGATGAAGCCCAACAGATTACTCCCATCGCTCAACTTAAAGACTTAATTCAGGAGCGCACGGGAGCCAAACCTGGCAGCTTTGGTGCTTTCTTTAAAGTCAATCCAAAGGTCGATGATATTCCTGAACAATTTTCGATCCAGAAGGATGGAATAAAACTGCTGGTTATGGGTACTGTTAAGAAGGGAGGAAGTGGTTGTCTGTGCCCTGAGGGCTCTCTGCTCAAGAGCCTGCTTAGCCACCTGGTACTAAGCAGGTCTGAAGTGGTTATCATGGATATGGATGCCGGAGTAGAGAATTTGGGCAGAGGCACTGCCAAGGCAGTAGATGCTTTTATTATCATAGTCGAGCCGGGACAGAGAAGTTTTCAGACAGCTCGTGCTATTCGGGATTTGGCCAGAGACTTAGGCGTTAATAAATGTTTTATTGTAGGCTCTAAAATTCGAAACGACGATGACCGTCAGTTTATTATTGATAATTTGTCTGACTTTGAAATACTGGGTTTTATGCATTACATTCCAGAGATAGCTGAGGCTGATAGATTGGGGAAAAGCGTTTTTGATACGGCTCCAAAAGCAGTAGCTGAAGCTAAGGAAATAAAGAATAGGTTGGAAGAAGTAATTCAAAGAGGATAAGTGGCTAAAAAGACCATCCGAGAAACGGAAGTTAAAGGGAAGCGGGTTTTAGTTCGAGTCGATTTCAATGTCCCTTTGGACATTGAGAGCGGTACTATTACAGAAGCCAGCCGGATTGTGGCTGCGTTACCCACGATTAAGTATTTAATTGACCATCGGGCAAAAGTTATTTTATGTTCCCACATGGGGCGTCCTGAAGGGAAGGTGGTTGAAAGTTTACGTATGGCTCCTGTGGCACAGCTACTCTCGCAGCTCATTAAGTTACCGGTACTAACTGTCTCTGACTGTATCGGTAGTGAAGTGGAAAAAATGGTAAAAAACCTGGACGACGGTCAGATTTTACTTCTAGAAAACCTTCGTTTTCATCAGGAGGAAGAAGAGAACGATCCTAAGTTTGTTAGCAAGTTGGCTGAACTGGCTGATATTTATGTGGATGATGCCTTTGGAACGGCTCACAGGACACATGCGTCCACTGTCGGCGTGGCAAAACTTCTACCTGCATTTTCTGGGTTTCTAATGGAAAAGGAGTTGGAGATACTTGGTAAAGTCCTGAGTAATCCGGAACGTCCTTTTGCCGCTTTGCTGGGAGGGGGCAAGGTCAGTGATAAGATTGGGCTGATAGAGAATATTTTAGATAAAGTTGACCTTTTGCTCATTGGAGGTGGCATGGCGGCTAATTTTTTGAAGGTCCAGGGTTATGAGACTGGATGCTCCAAAATCGAGGTGGATAAGCAAGATTTGGTTAGTCAATTAATTAAGACTGTTGCACAGCGTAAGGTGTCCTTAATACTTCCTGTCGATGTAGTAGTGTCAGACAGTATCAGCGACCAAGCTGTAGCTGAAATTGTACCGGTAGCGGAGGTACATTCAAATAAACATATTGTCGATATCGGGCCCAACACCATTGAACTCTTTTCTAAACATTTGAAAAGATGCCTGACGGTTTTTTGGAATGGTCCTATGGGAGTCTATGAGATATCTCAATTCGCCAATGGAACTGAAGCCATGGCACAGCTTCTGGCCGATATTACGGCAACAACCATTGTTGGTGGTGGTTCAACGGCTGAAATAGTGGAAGAAATGAATCTGGCAAATAAGATAACTCATGTTTCCACGGGTGGTGGCGCCAGTTTAAAGTTTCTGGGAGGGGAAACATTACCCGGGGTTGCCGTACTGCAGGATAAATAAAAGTGATCGCCCTGGACAATATAAAGCAAATCAGTCAAATTTCGGATTCTAAAATCGTAATGCTGGTTATTGATGGCCTGGGAGGACTACCTCATCCAGAAACAGGAATGACAGAATTGGAAACAGCAGTTACTCCAAATCTTAACTATTTAGCCCAAAATAGTATATGCGGGCTGAGTGTCCCTGTGAGCCCGGGGATCACTCCGGGAAGTGGTCCGGGACATCTGACGCTTTTTGGTTATAATCCGTTTGAATATACAATAGGTCGAGGAGTTTTGGCGGCACTGGGTATAGGTTTTGATCTCAAGGGCACTGATGTTGCTGCTCGGGGCAATTTTTGTACGATTGATGATCATGGGATTATCACTGACCGGCGAGCCGGACGTATTACAACGGACAAATGTGCTGAACTGTGTACCATACTGAGCCAGATAAAGTTGGATGGAGTCGAACTTTTTATCCAACCGGTTAGAGACCATCGGTTCCTTTTGGTGCTGCGTGGTGAGGGATTGGCTGCAGATCTCAATGATACTGATCCTCAGATGACCGGAGTTCCGCCAAACAAATTGTTGTACACAGAAGCAAGGGCAAAACATACGGCCGATGTTGTTAATGGCTTTCTGCTTGGAGCCGCCGAGATCCTCGCTCAGAATCGACCAGCCAATATGATTCTGCTTCGAGGCTTCTCCAAGCTACCTCAGATATCGACTATGGGTGAAATATACAAGCTGACACCAGCGGCAATAGCTCGTTATCCCATGTACAAAGGGCTTGCCCGATTAATAGGAATGAAAGTTTTTAATGCCGAGGGAGGTATTGAAGAGGAGTTTAAGATTCTGGCAGAATGTTTCAAAGAGCACGATTTTTTCTTTATTCATGTTAAGGAAACAGATAGTGCCGGTGAGGATGGCGATTTTGCGAGGAAGGTTACAGTAATTGAAGAAATTGATTCCTCAATTCCTCTGTTGTTAGATTTAAAACCGGATGTTATCGTGGTTACCGGAGACCATTCTACTCCAGCCGTATTGAAAAGCCATAGCTGGCATCCGGTTCCGTATTTGCTGTATTCCAGGTATTGCAGGTTCGATAGGGTAAAGGAATTCTCCGAATCAGCCTGTGCTTTGGGGGCCTTAGGCAGATTTTCAGCCCTGGATATCATGCCTATGGCTATGGCCAACGCATTAAAATTAATAAAATTTGGGGCTTGATAATGCGAAAACCTTTAATCGCTGGTAACTGGAAAATGAATACCGACATTACGGAGGCTATCGATCTCGTCCGCACAATGCTGCCTGAATTAGAGAGGATATCAGGAGTGGAGAAGGTGCTTTGTCCACCCTTCATATCTTTAAGTGCGGTAAGCGAGTTAATTAAAAGCACGTCTATCAGACTCGGTGCTCAGAATATGCATTTTGAGAGTCACGGTGCATTTACTGGTGAGATCTCTCCACGTATGATTATTAATGTATGCGACTTCGTTATCCTGGGTCATTCTGAACGCAGGCAATATTTCGCAGAGAAAGATGAGATCGTCAATAGAAAGGTGCAGGCAGCCTTGGAAATAGGACTCAAACCTATTTTATGTATTGGTGAAAGCCTTGAGGATAATGAGGCAAATAGAACTGATGAAATAATTACCAGGCAAGTTCAAACAGGATTAGCAGGGATAAACTCCAGCAGTGAATTGGTAGTTGCTTATGAGCCTGTATGGGCTATAGGCACCGGCAAAGCTGCTACAGGGAGACAGGCGAATGCTACTATAGCCAGTATCCGTAACATTATTGCCAGTATCTGGGGTAATACGGTGGCTCAAGCAATCCGCATATTATACGGTGGCAGCGTTATTGGTACTAATATCGCTGAATTCATTGTAGAACCGGAAATCGACGGTGCTTTAGTTGGCGGTGCCAGTTTAAAAGCTGATGACTTTTTAAGCATAGTACGACAAACTGCGACCATCAAAGCGGCCAAATGAGAGGCCTTATTGCCGTTATCGGGCCAACAGCGATAGGTAAAACTAAACTTGCCTTGCATCTGGCTCAGCACTTTAACGGCGAGATAATAAACGCGGACAGCCGTCAAGTTTACCGCTTCATGGATGTCGGCACAGCTAAACCTGATCGTGCTGACCAGGCAATAATTCCACACCATCTGATTGATATTATTGACCCGGATGAGCCTTTTAGTGTAGCAGTTTATCAAAGACAAGCTTATGAGAAAATAGAGGATATTCAGCGACGTGGTAAACTTCCTCTTCTGGTTGGCGGTAGTGGGCTTTATGTCTGGTCGGTGATAGAAGGCTGGGTAATACCGCGAGTGACTCCTGATTCTGCATTCAGGCAGAGACTTGAAACCATAGCCAAAGAGAGAGGCTATGAAGCTCTTTTTCAAGAACTTCAAACGGTGGATCCCGTAGCGGCTGCTAAGATTATGCCGGGAAATGTACGGCGAGTAATAAGAGCGCTGGAAATATATCAGGCAACGGGACATCCTGCTTCTCAATTATGGCAGAAGATAGCTCCACCGTTTCCTGTTCTTACTATCGGTCTAACTACAGACAGGAGTACATTATATCGGATGATTGACACTCGTATAGAAAAGATGGTAGAACAGGGTCTGGTCAGTGAAGTAAACAATTTATTGGCAAAAGGCTATAGTCTCGATTTGCCTTCGATGTCTGGAATCGGCTATCGCCAGATGTGCTTGTTCATACGAGGAGAATTGGACTTAGCCGATGCAATAAGGCAGATAAAACAGGAGACACATAAATTGGCTCGCCGTCAATATACCTGGTTTCACTTGAATGACGAGAGGATTCAATGGTTTAATATCAGTGATAAGATACTTATCAGCGTAAATAACCTGGTGGAGGCTTTCCTCGCCAGTCTTAGTAAGGGAGAGTCTAACTATGAAATTCACTAAACTTCAGGCTACGGGGAACGATTTTATATTAATAGATGCTCGAGATAAGGAACGGGATTGGTCAAAGCTGGCTCGAGATATGTGCCATCGTCATTTTGGCGTAGGTGCAGATGGTTTGATTCTTGTTTCAGCTTCAAAAGTTGCTGATTTTGAAATGAGGATACTAAACTCTGATGGTTCTGAAGCTGAAATATGTGGCAATGGCTTACGGTGTTTTGCGAAATATGTCATTGATAATGGCATGTTTTCTGGAACATACTTGAAAGTATCGACTCTAGCAGGAATTAGAACAGTTGAAGCAGTTATATCTGAGGGTAAAGTCAGTAGGGCTAAAGTGAATATGGGAACACCACGCTTTAAACCTGAAGATATACCTGTAGTCATTGATGACCGTAGAAAGAAAAGCGGGAAAGTTGACATAATACCAATACTTGATTACTCTTTGAATGTACTGGGAAAGGATTTAGCGCTCTCATTTGTTTCTTTGGGCAATCCTCACGCTGTATGCTTTATGTCGGAGGCACTGGCTGATTTTCCACTTTCTGGAATAGGACCAGAAGTGGAAAATCATAGTATTTTCCCGGAGCGGATTAATTTCGAGGTAGCCAGAGTTATTGGCCGAAGTAAAATAGAAGTAAGGGTCTGGGAGCGGGGTGTTGGTGAAACTCTTGCCTGTGGTAGTGGGGCATGTGCTGTGGCTGTAATCGCCAGGTTGAAAGGTTATATCGGCCAGCAAGTTGACATAATATTACCAGGTGGCAAGTTAACAATAACCTGGGATGGAGAAGGGGAGGTTTACCTGGCTGGGCCGACGGAAGAAGTTTTCATTGGTGAGTGGCTGAAATAAGAGTGTGAAAATTATCAGAATGTATAGTAAAAACTTATTTGGTGATTGCGTTGATTAAATACAGAAGACACAGCTTACTAAAATTAAAAAGCGAAAATTGGAAAGCCGGATTGCCGTATAAATTGTCAGGATCTGTAGCGCTTGTAAGTATCAGGAGATGAAAATATGAAGGTTTCGAGCCGTATTGATAAACTCCACCCTTACCTTTTTGTAGAAATAAATCGAAAAATTGCCGAAAAAAAGGCAAGAGGTGAGGAGGTAATTAGCTTTGCCATCGGCGACCCAGATATGCCAACACCGGAGCATATAATCGATACATTATGCCAGGAATCACGTAATCCTGTTAATCACCGTTATCCAGAGTCTGATGGCTTACCGGCTTTGAGACAGGCAATTTCCCGGTGGTATAAAAACAGGTTCAGTGTAGTCCTCGATCCGGACAAAGAAGTATTACCTCTTATTGGCTCTAAGGAGGGCATCGGGCATATATCCTTTTGTTTTATTGATCCCGGTGACATAGCCCTGGTGACCGATCCGGGATATCCGGTATATTCCATAAGCACCTTGTTGGCTGGTGGAGAACCTTATTTTGTCAGACTAGCCGAATCGAATGATTTCTTACCGGATCTTGATGCTATCCCGGCAGATATAGCCAGGAAAGCTCAGATTTTATGGATTAATTATCCTAATAATCCTACAGGGGCAGTAGCTGAGCTTGATTTTTTTATGAAAGTGGTGGATTTCGCTAAAAGAAATGACCTGGTTGTGTGTCATGATGCACCTTATACCGAGGTATCATTCGATAGCTATAGCGCACCAAGCTTTCTGCAAGCTCCCGGAGCAAAAGACATTGGGATCGAATTCCATTCACTGTCAAAAACCTATAACATGACAGGTTGGAGGATTGGTATGGCGGTTGGAAATGCCAGGGTGGTTGACGCCCTGTTTCGATTCAAGTCGAATTTAGACTCTGGTATTCCCCAGGCGATCCAGATGGCAGCTATAGAGGCATTGACTGGCTCACAGGAGTATATTACAGAGCGTAATACTATTTACCAGCAACGTCGGGACAGGTTAGTCGAGGCACTTAACAGGATAGGTGTACCTGCAGTGGCTCCAAAGGCAGGCTTTTATATTTGGGCAAAGGTTCCAAACGGCTTTACCTCTATTGGATTCACCAAGGAGTTGCTGGATAAAACCGGTGTAGCAGTCACACCTGGTGTCGGCTACGGTAGTGCCGGTGAAGGATACATCCGGCTATCAATTACACTGCCTGACGATCAACTGGAGGAAGGGATAAAACGGTTATTACTGTGGCATAAGGATAATAATAACGTAATCTCGTAGAGTGAAACGTTATGCGAAAAACTTTCATTACCACCCGAACCGAGGCTGAATTAGCTTTTCTGGTAGGAGTTGAGACAAATGATTCTGCCAGTACCTGGCCTATTGACAGTTCTTTAGAGGAATTGTCCGCTCTGGCTCAGGCAGCGGGTGCTGAGGTAGTTGGAAAATTGATTCAAAAGTTAGCAATGCCTTCCTCTACTCACTATCTGGGCAGGGGAAAGCTTGAGGAATTAATTAATCTAAAAGAGCGGTGCCCATATACTGTAACTATCTTCAACGATGAATTGTCGGCGAGACAGCAGAGAAATCTTGAGGAAGCTCTCAAAGTAAAGGTGATAGACCGCACCGCCCTTATATTGGATATCTTTTCCAGGCGGGCACAAACCCGCGAGGGTCAGCTACAGGTCGAATTAGCCCAGCACAATTACCTTTTACCACGGCTTGCCGGACAGTGGAGCCATCTGGAACGGTTAGGTGGTGGTATAGGCACCAGAGGTCCGGGAGAATCACAGCTTGAAACCGACCGGCGTATTATACGCAAGCGAATACACCGTCTGAGAGCCCAGATAGAAGCTGTAAGGCGACATCGGAAACTCTATAGAGAAAAACGGAAGAGAAGCAATATCCCTATAGTTGCTCTTGTTGGTTATACCAATGCTGGTAAAAGTACTTTACTGAACGTTCTCAGTCATGCTGATGTGCCGGCAGAGGATAAACTCTTCTGTACACTCGATCCGGTCACCCGCTATATGGTCTTGCCTAACAACCAGCGATTCCTTCTTACCGATACCGTTGGTTTTATACATAAACTGCCGCCGTCTATTGTCGCTGCCTTTAGGGCCACACTTGAGGAACTTTCGGAAGCCGATTTACTATTACATGTTGTTGACATAACACACCACAATGCTGCAGAGCAATGCCAGACCGTTGAGAACATCCTTCGCGACCTTAATCTCTTTAACAAACCCCGGATTACAGTTCTCAATAAAGTTGATTTAGTTGTGAAAAATTTAGCTGATTTAACGGCTTTAACAATTCATCTTAATTTGCCTACCGAATCAATGATACCAGTTTCTGCTTCAAATGGTTGGGGATTGAACAGGCTCTCCGATAAAATTATGTCTTATCTAGATCAGGCTCCTGAACTGGCAGTAGCGGCTAAGAATAGTAGAAACGGGTAAGTCTCTAAATTGTACCCAGGTGGATGGAGACAAAGCTATATTCTCCAGGTATAATCGATTGCTAATCCTCAACAAGATGAATTCCGAGAACATTATACGGTGTTATAGCTGTATATCCAGTAAATCCCTGTAGTAGGAAGCCTCTTGTGATTTCACTTTTTATAGCCATGTTTTGACCTGTTGCGTAATTATGTTTGAGCACAACATCGTACCACCACAACCTTGATAATGATAAGCTGACGAATACAGGGGAGCAATATGGAATAAAATAGACGCATATGCTTGACAAGAAGTAATAAAATTGTTAACATAAAATTACTTCGTAAAATGATAGTTTTACGAAGTAATAATATCGAAAGGAATGTATAAATGGACGTGAAATCATTAATTATCGAGTTTATGGAATACCTCGAAATCGAAAAAGGCTATTCTGCTCTAACTATCCATGAGTACAGGCATTATTTAATGCATTTCTATAACTGGCTTACTGAAAATTATGGTTCTGTTAAACCTGAGGACCTTAACCTGGAAATTGTGAGGAAGTACAGATTATATTTGGCACAATTGCGAAATCGAGATGGGTTTCAATTAAAACGGGTAACTCAGAGCTATTATATTATTGCCTTGAGATCGTTTCTACGTTATCTCGTGGTGCAG
The DNA here is from genome assembly GCA_964596125.1 of uncultured Dehalococcoidales bacterium. Classification (GTDB taxonomy): domain Bacteria; phylum Chloroflexota; class Dehalococcoidia; order GIF9; family UBA5629; genus CAZQRP01. The sequence goes on from CAZQRP010000014.1 coordinate 84,212, forward strand.
CGTGACATAGATACACTGTCCCCTGATAAAATAGAACTTCCTAAACAGAAACCTCGTTCTGTTGATTTCTTGAACATGGACCAGGTGGAGAGACTATTAACAAGCCCTCGTATTTCGGATGAGGCGGGTCTGAGGGATAGAGCTATTCTAGAAACGTTATTCAGCACGGGATTGCGGGTATCGGAATTGGTGATGCTGGACCGTGATAAGATAAACCTGGAACGCAGGGAATTTGGTGTCAGAGGTAAAGGTAACAAGCTGCGGGTAGTTTTTCTATCGGATACAGCAGCCCACTGGATTCAACGCTATTTAGAAGCACGCCGTGATAATTTTAAACCACTGTTTATACGCTATAGTGGTTCAAAGGATACTCAAAAAGATGGTAAAAAGATGCGCCTTACAGCGCGATCCATGCAAAACATTGTAGCGAAATATGCCAAAAGATGTGGTCTGCCCCTTAAGGTAAGCCCGCATACATTGAGGCACTCCTTTGCCACAGACTTATTAATAAGCGGAGCTGATCTTCGTTCTGTTCAGGAAATGCTGGGACATGAGAGTATTCGAACCACCCAGGTCTACACCCATGTCACCAATAGACACCTGAAAGATGTTCACCAGGCCTTTCATAGTAGGAAGTCGGGATGAAGTAAATATTATGTCAAGTGTATTTACTGATACACCTTAGATTATTTTTATGTCGTTCTGTTAAATACTGGCTCCTATAAACTGCTTGTGACTTGGTCAGAATCGGCTGTTCGACTCATGCCAGGAAGAAGGCTAAGGTGTTGTAGTTCATATGGTTTTTCATAGTATTCATAATGAAGGTGGGCGCTGTTTAATGATGCCAAAAGGAAGGGGCTATATTCTGGTATAATTGTATATATAGATTGAGGTTCATGAAATAGCGTTCTCCTGGTGGATATATGCAGAATATGCCAGGCACCCAAAAGTTATGCCGGCCCTCCGGTGATGCTGAGATAAAGATTGAATCCATGCGATTTTACTATTAAATTGAGGTGGTGATTATGTGTATAGCAACTGTTTATATTAACGATTCTGGTGAGATCGAAAAGGTTATGCAGGACGTGGTATCTATAGAATCTGAAGGCTCCGGTATCTTGCTGACTACGCTCTTGGGGGAAGAAAAGTTGTTAACAGCCACTATAAAACATGTCGATTTTTTGAAGCATACTGTTACCGTCGAGTCCAGCTAGTCATTTAATATGATTGATTGCTATCGACATTGGTAAATGAAGGATTTAGATTATGAACAGATATGAAGTGATTATCGTCGGTGGTGGTCCGGCTGGTCTAACAGCTGGTTTATATTCATCCCGGGCTGGCCTCAAGACGTTATTGTTGGAACGGGCCATGTTTGGAGGACAGATAGTTAATGCTCAGAGAGTCGAGAATTATCCTGGTTTTCCCGATGGCATCTCCGGCTTTGACCTGGCGTCGCATATGCATCAGCAGGCCATAAAGTATGGACTGGAAATAGTGAATACCGATGTTACGGGAATCGAATCAGGGAAGCCTCACCTTGTATATACCGATGATAGTTGCTTTGAGACCGGATCAATAATTATCGCTGCGGGTTCGGAGTATAACAAACTGGGTGTTGCGGGCGAAGACAAGTTGATAGGGCGCGGTGTTTCCTATTGTGCTACCTGTGATGGTTTCCTTTTTCGAGACCGTGATGTAGCGGTTATCGGAGGTGGTGATACTGCCATCACCGACGCTTTGGAACTGAGTCAGCATGCATCTAGAGTATATGTTATTCACCGTCGTGATCAGCTTCGAGCTGGACAGGTTCTTCAACAGCGGGCCTTCGCTCAACCAAAGCTGGAATATGTCTGGAACACAGTTGTGGAAGAGATTGCTGGCGAAGAAACTGTTACTAATCTAAAGCTGCTTAATGTGAAGAGCGGTGAACGGACTACCCTACCAGTGGCTGGTATCTTCGTTGCTGTGGGACTCAAGCCAAACAGCCAGCGCTTTGCCAACACAGTGAAAGTAGATGAAGCAGGACTTATTGAAACCGATATGCTTATGGCTACTTCGGTTCCCGGCATATATGCAATAGGTGACATTCGTAAAAATTCGGCCCGCCAGGTAACCACCGCAGTTGGCGATGGTGCGACCGCTGCTATGGCTGCCTTCAAATATATAAACGAGCACCTGTAAAGAATTCTCGCTACCCGATTGCTTTATCGGGTAGACATTTAGAAGACAGTTTGCACACCTTTAGCTTGCCAGTCCTTGATTATCACCTTTGTCTTAATTCAATATCGTTTCAGGTATATAGAGTGGACTCACGGCTGGGCATTGTAGGTAAACAATGGATGCAAGATGCTAGATCCTTTTCTGAGCTTCCGGATATCAATAATAGTACTCATTAAGGCGGCGTGAAAAGGCCCGTACCAGTAAAATGAAAATGAGCAGAAAAATGAGACCGCTGACAATAAGGATTAGGGGAGGAACTAGCCCGACTTTAAACGCGTAAGGCGAGTAGACCCATTGGCTTTCATTGCCAGCACCGTCAATAGCCTTGACCCGCCAGTAATATGTTCCGGGTGCAATTCTTACAGTGCTACTGGCCTGCGTTAAATCTGACTTCCGCATGCCTGGTTTAATGGGAGTGAACTTGATGTTGTCGGAAATCTCCATAGTGTAGGTGATGCCGCTGGGATCGGACACCTTGGTCCAGCTAAAGGTGACAGGTTTGGTACCAAGCAATCCTACTCTTTGCCCCTTGGGCGCTAATATCACCGGCTGCTTTGGCGGCTTGTTATCCTGAGACGGGCCTGTGGTAGAACTGTTACTGGCTCTATCGGTGTCGATCATAACCTCGTCTCTGTCCTCGGGAACATTTGAGGAATGGTTTATACTGGTCACGACCTCCAGAGTAGCAGTAGCGGTTTCGGTATACAAGCGCGGTGTGTCTATGACTAACTTGTGCGCACCGGTGCTAATATCGGGAACCGTGTACTTTGCACTGAAGCTGCCCACCTTATTGGTCACTATGTCAACAGTGGTTGATTTACCATCAAAGGTAAGCGTGCCGGTATCATTGGCAGGGAAACCGGTACCGTTGATGGTCACGGTAGTGCCAGGTGTAGCCGGTGACGGATTGATTGTAAGCCCCGGTTTCACATTGAACTGGATATTGAGAGGCTCGTCACGAGCAATGCGCCTAAACTGGACATAGGCTATACCGTATTTTGCCTCCGGGATGGTAAATCTGGCTGTTACGTTGTAGCCGCCTCTGGGTACATTTCCCTTAGTCAGTACAACGGTTTTGTCCTCGTCAAACGTTGACGTTGAACTCCAGCGTATCATGTAATCCCCATCTACCGGGAAGACATTGCTGACTATGGTAAGGGTTGCTGTTGTGCCTACCTTACCCGAAATCGGTGCCAAACTGACACTGCAATCACCGCCGCCACCTCAGCCTCCGGCTGCTACTTTTGCGGGTAGTACACTTATAGCCAGAATTGAAACTAAAGCTGCATAGTATACTATTCTCATTCCTCGTTAATATATATGATTTTTATTTGACTTTGTCAAATCCCGGTACCTGTTCTGGACACTGAATGCCCTACCCGTTCGTGGTTACTACGGGACGGTAGCGGAGGGGGACTGCGATTACCCGTTGTTTGCATAGCTCAAATGGATAGACACATTATGTCAACTTATTCCGCTGGTACGCTTTGAATGGATATAGTCTGTTACTTTTCTTAATTCTGCTGTACAATACTCAATCTAGTGCTATAGTAGATGAACGGAGGTTACCTATGAAATCTAAAGTACTTCTTGTGCAATCTGAGGGATTGGGGAGAGGGGACGAACGTCTGGGTAAGTTGCTCATGGCCAATTTTATACGACTGCTGGTGGAAAGTGATACTAAGCCGGGTAGTCTGGTGTTCTGGAACACGGGAGTACGCCTCGTGTGTGAAACCTCCCAGGTTCTAGACTATCTGAAACAACTGGAGGAACAGGGAGTCGAGATTTTAGCATGCACAACTTGCCTTGAATACCTGGACTTAATGGACAAGCTGGCAGTTGGCCGACCGACAACAATGGTTAAGTCTATTGAATCCATGCTCGGTTGTGAGGTAGTCAGTCTATAGCCTGTACATATGAGAGCTCAACAACATCATTCCAGGTCGTAATAAAACTTTAAGCAGTCCGGCTGTGTAACAAGAAGCCTTATCTTGTTGAAAACCAAAAGCATTAAACACTGTTAAAAAGTCAACGTTGATACTATCACGAACAGCTCTCACACGAACCTGTTCATCAAATTACAGTTGATACCATCAGATAGACTTAATTCATATGGCTTCGAGGAGTAAAAGATGTCGGGCAATAAGAGTAAAAGAAGTGAAAGTAAAATGTATTTCAAACTGGTGGTTCAGGGTATTTTCTCCTTACTGTTGATAATCGTTTTAATGTTTATACTTGCCGGGCGTATAACGTATTGGCAGGGATGGGTCTTTAGCGGGATAGCAATTTTCGGAGTTTTAGTCCAGTCTTTACTGTTTGCCGGTAAAACCGAGCTTGTCAAAGAGCGGATGAAACCTGGGCCCGGTACTAAATGGTGGGATAAGGTGTTTTTTGCTGCGTATATACCGATGTTTTTTGCTGGTGTTATCGTTGCCATTATAGATGCGGGACGTTTTGGATGGACATCGTATTTACCTTTGTCCGTTTATATACCAGGGTGTATAGCCTTTGTACTTTCGCTTTTTATTTATTCATGGGCAATGTGGATAAATAGTTTCTTTTCCAGCGCGGTCCGTATCCAAACGGATAGAGGGCAGAAAGTAGTGCAAGATGGTCCCTACCGTTTTATCAGACATCCCGGATATGTGGCGGGAATTCTAATGGCGATAAGTGTTTCTTTGGTTCTTGGTTCACTGTGGGCTCTTATCCCCGCTGGCGTTGTGGTGATTCTGCTTATTATCCGGACCTACCTGGAGGACACGACATTACAACAGGAATTGATAGGATACGCCGACTATACTAAGAAAGTGAAGTATCGGCTTTTTCCAGGCATATGGTAAAGGAAAGAAAGATACTCCGCAATGAGGCAAACAAGCGTATTTTACGATTAACTTCTCTAGAAAGTAACAATAATAAAAGCGTAAATATCTGATAGCACACATTCGTTTCTCATAGCTTTAACCGGTGACGGCACGGGTAATAATTTATTTTTGATTTACCTATAAATAAGTATTGACAGAACCTGCTACCGGAATTAGAATCATGCTACCTCCGTTGAATCAATCACACAGGTAATGTGCACGACACAGCAGGCTGATTGGCTGTAGAACCAGGCAACTTAAATACTTAGAAAGCATTTCTCTTGGCATCGTTGGCAACATAACGGTAATTCAATGTCGAGTTGTGCCGATAATGGCAGGTGACTTATAGACATATGCATTCTCACTTTCGCTCTGATATGCTATGCTGGCCTGAGGTAAAACCCTGTACTCCGAATGTAACATTGGATGGGGATGCTCCAATATAGTAATGGATAAATTAAAAAAGGAGGTGAATTGAACGATGGACTGGAATATCATTATTGATCCTTTAAAGGACCTGCTGGCAGTGGTCTTTGCCTACCTGCCCAATATAGTGGGTGCACTCATCTTACTGATAATCGCATGGATTCTAGCCAAGGTGCTGAGGACCATTGTTCGAAAAATCCTGCGAACTGCCAGGATAGATGATAGGTTTGGCAAGGGAGCAGAGGCCGAAGAAGGAAAGCAGTTTCCTATGGCTCATGGAGCCGGCACGGCGGTGTACTGGCTGGTATGGATTTTCTTTTTGCTGGCTATATTAGAGATCCTGGGCATGAAGGGGATGCTGAATTCCGTGGTGATGATATTTGAAAAAATCCTTTCAGCGGTCCCGAACATAATTGGGGCTGCCATAGTGCTGGCTATTTTCTATTTCTTGGGTCGGCTTTTGGCGGGATCAATTACCAGGTTACTTACATCTGTCCACTTCAATGAACTTCCAGTTAAGCTGGGGCTGGCTAAACATCCAGTTGAGGGAAGGTGGACGCCGTCAAGTATTGTGGGATACCTGGTTCTGGTGCTGCTTATGCTCTTCGCCCTGATGATGGCTGCGGAGCTGCTGGACTTTACTATAGTGAACGTATTAATATCTAAGTTCACGGAGTTCTTCGCTCAAGTAATCCTGGCAGTCATCATCCTTGGTATCGGTATCTTTCTGGCAGACCTGGTTGCCAGAACTATGAAGGCCAGTGGTCAGCCACAGGTTCTGGCATCAATTGTGAAGGCCTTCATTATGGTGCTCGTTATAGCAATAGCACTTCGTACGATGGGTTTTGCCAACGATATTGTCATGCTTGGCTTCGGGCTGATGTTGGGTGCCGTTGCTGTGGCAGTAGCTCTCGCCTTCGGTCTTGGTGGGCGCGAAGTTGCTCGTGACCAGCTAGATCGCTGGATTAAGTCCATGAGGTCTGAAAAGGAGAGTAAATAAAAGCCGTTTAATCATTGAGATTTTGGAGCATCCCTTCCTTTTCGTGATCCTTGACGATTAGATACGGAAAATATGACCACTCAAGCATATTCCAGGGTGGCGAACCGGTGTTGCCTTTATTGCTGCTGTTGTTATGGGGAGTTTGCAATGTTTTCAGCCAGCCAGGGTATAGTGAGGGTGGTACGGTTTTCACGACTGAGGTTTACAGTATAACTTGACCATATCAGGCCAGATCAAGGGTAATTGTCCCTGTCTGGTAGTAAATATCTGGTAAGTAATAGTTGAGTCATTCACCTTGTTTATTTTATAGGTATAGAAGTTCTTAAAAGCTAATTTCAAGCGATGTCGCTTTTTTTCTGCCTGTCGCCTTGCATATGCCGCATAACCAAGTAGACCGATGCCTGCTATTGTCGTGAGAGGCTCAGGGGTAAAAATAAGAGCCATAGCCAGAGGCTGCAGCCCCGAGTAGTGTCGGCGTTTCATTTTTTAAATCAAGTTAAAAATAATATATCATGTGTCCTCTTTTGTCAATTATAGTACGGTGGAAGGTCATTGCAGTCTTGATCGGCATCAGGTAATGATATTTGCTCTCTAGCTTCTATACTAGAACTTGGATTTCCGATTAACTTCTGTCGCCAGTCATTTTCACGTTTCTGCGATGTAAAATCAAACAAATTGTACGCTTACGTGAAAGGGTGGAATAGATGAAAATTAAGCCTCATTGCCGGTTTGATTTACCAGAACCACTAAAGGTAATAAACCCTGATTTATCCGCCTTCTATCGGTGGTATGAAAGTGAGAGTATCTCCGTCGCTCAGCTTGGTCTCCAGCCCGCCCACAAGCTCCAACTGGCGACCATTCAAAAGGATAACCGCCCTACCGGTCAGCTTCTGGGCTTCTACATCGAATACAATCTGCCCGAATGCATGGTATGTAACGGCAAGTTGGTTAAAGAGATGTTTAACTGTTTCATCCTGCTCGATTTTCTGTTCGACGATAGCCTCGCTTGCTGCTTCAATGCCCAACATCTCCGTAAGCCACGATAAAAATTCCAGACGCACCATACATATAAATTCCTGTTAAAATTCCATTCAAATACGTGGATTGTCAATCATGGATCGACTCCCTTGGCAACATTACCTGAAACAAGCCCGGTTCGACTATCGTGCAGAGTACTCTTGCAGTACGTACACGAGGCTTAAAGAGCAATTGTCCTGCATATACTTCCCTACGTAATAGCAGTCCTGTCATATTAACGATCTCAGCTACATACGGTTAGAGTGAAGCTAACCAATCGATCCCATAGGTCCCAGTACCGGAACAACGAAGCCGAGTCCGAGCCGCTTCAAATCCTCCTGCGGTGGTAACCCATCCTCTGTGAGCCTCAGTGTGTCCCTGTAGTAATTTTTTTTCGCTGATTCAAACTCAGCTCTGTCCCAGACCCATTCAGTGCCATATTTATCAATAATGGGCTCATCAAAAGCTCGTGGTGGCAAGTTATCATCCTTCGAGGGGTGATATCCTTCTCTCAGGCTTACACATCTGTTGAAGTAATAATTTCTCAGGGCTATGTTCTTGATATCATCTACACTGAAATCCCAGCCGCAAACAGCATTCAGGAACACCCTGACAGCATCTTCTTCGGAGCCCCATATCTGGACGAATGGGGGAATAGCAAAGCGACAGATTGTTGCAGCTTCCTCCAGCCCGGAAATTATATTGGTACCCATACGTGCTCCATTATGGCTGGTGGCAAAAGGAAGCCCGAAACCAACGTGCTTATTCCTTACATCATATGTTGGAGCTGCACATCCGTGAACCTCAAAGGCATACCATCTGGATGACTCTCCGAATACTTCATAGGCACGCCGGAAGCCCTCGGCAAGAGCAGTCGGCGCACAGCCTTGTTTATAGGCAATTTTCTCCAGGAGTTCACAGGTTGCCTCCAAACTACCCCATTGCAGATCAACTCCATTGAGATCTTCTCTGGTAATAATACCATGCTCATAGAGGTCCATGGCCCAGGCTACCAGTCCTCCCAGCTCTTCGCTATCCATCCCGAGCTCGTCTATCAGTCCGTTGATCTCAGTCATCTCTTCATAGCCAAGCATTACATTAGCATTAAAACCTCCTACGTCATCGTGCCTGAGCTCACCGCCGAAGGCTCCCCTCTTGCTGTTCTTGAAGAAGGGGACAAAACAGGCAGCAGCGCACCCGGGACATCCGTCTGTCCAGGCATAGTATTTCAAGTGATGTTCATAGTGATCGGTCTTTTCGACGATTTCGTGATAACCCAGATGGTTGTTCTTGATTCCTTCCGCTGCGTAACGGAGCAAATGAGTTGGTGCATCTGTATGTCCCCAGCGACTTTCTCTAAGCTTACGCACGGCTGTCTTTGAGCTGAGAGCATATGTCCTGAAAAGCTGCCAGACTTTCGTGTGGTCAGCATACAATGGGCCTTTAGTTCCCCTTACGGTAATAGCCTTGAGATTCTTGGAACCCATCACCGCACCGCATCCCCACTTGGAAGCACTGTGGACAAACTCTGCAGATACATTGGCAAATCTCACCAGGTTCTCGCCGGCTGGGCCTATGCAAAGGACGCCAAATATTTCTCCGGTCTCTTGATTTAACTGTTCTCTCAGGGTAACTTCGGTATCCTGTTTCCACCTGCCCCACAATTCCGAGGCATCACGGAGCTCTACCCTGTCATCATAGATATAAAGGTAGACCGGTTTCTTAGACCTGCCCCTGATTACTATGCCAGCATTGTACTGTGCTTTCATAATCTCTTCGCCAATGTAGCTGGAAATTGAGCTTCTACCAGCCCAGCCAGTCAGCGGCGATTTGAAACTCAAGACTGTTTTCGTTCCAATGAGACCGGTCAATGGCCCAACGCCGATGTGCAGGATATTGTCAGGTCCGAGAGGGTCTGCTCCCTGTGGTACCATGTCCCATAGTAGCCTGTTGCCTAGTCCCCTCCCACCAAGGTATTTCCCGACATCTTCTGTAACATCCAGGACGCGATGGGTCTCTCTGGTTAAATCAACTTCTAGCAAACTGAATTTGATTTCAGTCATCTTTATGCCTCCATCCCGGGTAACTCATACTTTCTTTGGTTAGTGGATACAGTCTTCTGGCGATGAGATCAGCCTTTTCGTCTGCATGCTTCCGGGTAGTGTCCTGTACCGAGTAGGCGAAACGATGGTCTTGACTGCCGACAAAGTAGAGAGCCCCATAGGGGCATACATTAACGCATTGAGGATTTCTTTTCCCAATGTTTTTGGTATCGCACAGGTCACAGACAAAGGGTGTGGGGGATACCGGATAGTAGTTTCTTATAGCTTTGGCTGAACATGCCTGCTGACATAGTAAGCATTCATGTCCCAGACATCTCTCTTCGGCAATCATCATATGGAGCGAATTTTGATCAAAGTAGATTGCTGATGGATTCGCAGGGCAGGCTTTTTCACATTCCCTCTCTTTGTCCGGGCATTGAACACAGGTTACCTGTATTGCCTTGGGTAATGGCAGGAGATACTTCCTGACCTGTATTCTAGCCAGCTCCTTGTTGATTACCCCATAATGCATCATGGAGCAGGCCATCTGGCAGATCCCGCAGCCGACGCATTTCATATCATCGCACTCAATGAATGCGGGGCCTACTGGGAACGGATAGTCCTCTTTGCCCCAACCTTTTGCCTCCGGTTCCGGTTTGATATCGGTGTGAATACCGGACGGGAATTGGGCATCTGATGCTCTGGCTATCCCCTTCTTCAGTACCATATTTCCTGAACCTCCTTATCTTCAAATGACTTTATTACCGTAGCAAATATTATATGAAATAGTCCGGACTGTGAATTCTCTTGACGCATTCTTTATTCTCTTTCTTATGTCGGTATCTATTCTAATACTCTTCTTGTACTGTGTGACTGAATTATGTCAAAGCGACACAATTGCGTCAATATTTAACAAACCCTGTGCGAGTATTATGGAAATAGCTTCGAGCTGCTACAAATCCGGAGGCATCTTTCTTCAAACCACAGGAGAATCACTTCAGCATCTTGTCCCTGCGAAGCAAAATCAGACGACCATGCGACCTTTTAGTAAAGTCAGCCATAGTGGTGAGCTCGGCGGGATTCGGACCTGCGACCAATCGGCACCCCGCTGATTGTTATATAATGAATAATTAACAAGGGATAGTGGGGGAAGCAATTATGCGAAAAACCTGGTCATATACAGTTCTCTCTGTTCTAAATGTATTTGGGTTCCTGGGCACACTCATCGTCAACGGACTCGCTAATGCCCTTCCTCTCAATAATAAAACAACCGGTGAATTATCGGACCAATATCCAAACCTGTTCGTGCCGGCCGGGCTGACTTTTTCAATTTGGGGCGTAATCTATATCCTGCTTGCCATTTTTGTACTATACCAGTTGGTCAATGTTCTCAGAAAAGAAGTAAATAGTTACTCCTTCACTGAAAAAATTGGAGTTTTATTCTTTATAACCTGCATTGCCAATATAGGCTGGATATTTTCATGGCATTATGAAATCCTCCCCCTATCGCTCGTTCTCATGCTTATACTATTGGCGTGCCTGATAGCGATCTATTTACGATTACGTATTGGCAATTCAGAGTCAATAAAAATGGAAAAATATCTGGTGCATCTTCCTTTCAGTGTCTATCTCGGCTGGATTACTATAGCAACAATTGCCAATGTCACCGCTTTACTGGTTGATGCTGGATGGAACACGTTTGGTCTGGGCGAGCAGTTCTGGGCGGTACTGGTAATTATCGTGGGTATTGCGATTGCACTGAATATGCTTATTACAAGGAAGGATATATTTTACTGTCTGGTTGTCGACTGGGCGTTACTCGGTATCCTGCTGAAGCGGCTTGCTGTCGATACCACACCGGACCAAGCCGTAATAGGGATATCAATAATCGGACTAACGGTCATTACAATCGGTATACTGACCCAGATTATCAGGCGAAAAGTTTATCAGGTATAAAGAGAGGTAGTATCCATTAGTGGGCTCGGAAGGATTCGAACCTGCGTATGGCATCGTTTTAATACAGGTGCGATAAAAATCACATACGCAGGCTGGGAAAGGGCTTATAATTTAGACAATAGAAATAGTGAGGTGTGATTATGAATAAAACGTTGAAAACAGGACTGATAGCCGGTGGAATTGCAATAATCCTGCTAATTATATTGCCCCTGGCGCTTGGCTCACAGGTTGGATGGAATATGGGCTGTTGGAGTCCATCGAGCTCAAATATGATGGGTGGACTGGGCTTCTGGTGGCTGGTTCCTCTATTCTGGGTGGCATTTATAGCGTTGGTCATATGGGTGGTTGTATCGCTGGTTCGCGGTCTGGGAGGCACCCAAAGTGCAAGGGTGACTTCAAGCAGAAGAGGCGAAGCACTGGAGATACTGGAGAACAGGTATGCCAGCGGCGAGATCAGCAAGAGAGAGTTCGAGGCAAAGAAAAAGACCCTGCTGGAATAAAGCAATAGAGCGGCAAGGCTAGTTAGTTAAAGAGATGGTGGGCTCGGCAGGATTCGAACCTGCGACCAACCGGTTATGAGTGTTGGAGTTTTTTATATCTATTACCAATTTTCCCTCCTATGTATTTTCGGCGTTATTAATAAAGCTGTGATAAGTGGCACTTAAATTAGTCATTGATAAAACATAAACTATATTGTACCGTTAAAACGTAAATAAGATATATTTATTTCGTTATTACCGGAAAACGCTTGGCAGTGGCTGCAACTCCGGCTTATACGGCTCTGAACTTGGACTGAGTTCTACATGTATAGACCCCCACCTAAGCCATTTTATCGATGGTGAGATTAAGATGGTGAGGCAAATAAAGGCTGGAATAACATAATATTCCCATGTTTTACCAGTGTTTATGATAGGACAAATATTTTTTTTAAGTAGAGGAAATATTACACATGCTGCTAAGATAATAAGAAGAAATGCACCCACTAACCTTCTCTCCCAATACCACCCAAACCACCATTCCCACCAGCCAACTCTTTCTGTTTTAAGTATCCTACGGGCATCCCGCGCCTCATTAAATTTAGGTTCAAAAGATAATGCCTTCTCATTTGCATCTTCAGCTTCCTTGTCTCTGCCCAATTTATGGAGAGCAAGTGCTTTGTTGTACCAAGCTCGTGCGAATTTATATCTGACGCTCGTTGCTTTATTATAGGCTTTCAAAGCATCTTCAAAATTTTCAATACATAAGAGAATATTGCCTTTATTATTCCATGCATCTGCGTCGTCAGGCTTAAGTTTCAGCGCTTCATCGTAGGCTGCGAGTGCATCCTTATGGCGCTCAATTTTTCCTAGAGCAACTCCTTTGCTAAACCATGCTACCGCGTAGTCAGTCTTGAGCTTCAATGCTTCATCGAAAGCTGCGAGTGCATCTTCATAGCGCTCCAGGCTTACTAGAGCGACTCCTTTGTTAAACCATGCCTTAGCATCGTCAGGCTTAAGCTTCAGCGCTTCATCGAAGGCTGCGAGTGCTTCTTCATAGCGCTCAATTTCTTCTAGAGTGATTCCTTTGTTAAACCATGCCTCAGCATAATCAGGCTTAAGCTTCAGCGCTTCATCGAAGGCTGTGAGTGCATCTTCATAGCGCTCCAGTCTTCCTAGAGCGCTTCCTTTGTTAACCAATGCCTCAGCATCGTCAGGCTTAAGTTTCAGCACTTCATCGTAGGCTGCGAGTACATCCTTATAATGCTCTAATCTTCCTAGAGCGACTCCTTTGTTAAACCATGCATCCGCATCGTCAGGCTTAAGCTTCAGCGCTTCATCGTAGGCTGCGAGTGCATCTTCATAGCGCTCCAGGCTTCCTAGAGCGCTTCCTTTATTAACCAATGCCTCAGCATGGTCAGGCTTAAGTTTCAGCACTTCATCGTAGGCTGCGAGTTCATCCTCATGACGCTCCAGGCTTCCTAGAGCGACTCCTTTGTTAACCAATGCATCCGCATCGTCAGGCTTAAGCTTCAGCGCTTCATCGTAGGCTGTGAGTGCATCCTCATAGCGCT